>NZ_JBNCKU010000024.1:0-68015 GCF_049841715.1 Micromonospora sp. DT41
GGCCCTCACGGTCGGCGACGCTGAACTCGCGGCCCGGCTCCGGGGCGACCCGGACCAGGGCGTCCACGCCGTGCGCCAGCGCTGGATCCGGGCCGTCCGTGCCGGCGGCCCGGGAGATCACCGCGAGCGCCACCTCGGTCCGCCGGCACCGCTGTTCGTCCAGGCCGGTGGCCTCCGCGTGGGCGGCCAGCGCCCAGTAGAGGGCGTAGTAGCGGGCGTAGTGGCTCAGCGTCGAGACGCCGGGGACCAGGATGTCGACGCCCGCCATGACTGGCGCCTCCACGGCCAACGGGTATCGGCCGGCACGCGCCGTCAGCCCCGGCTCGCCCCAGGCCGGGCCCTCTAAACGGCTATCGAGGATGCGATCACGGTCAGTGTCCCCTCGCTGACATTTCGCCATTGTCGCCCGTCCGGACCGCGTATCACATCCGCCGAGCGGGCGACCACTATGGATGGGGACGGTGCGGCTGCCGGCGGCATCGCCGAGCTGCATGTCCGCGGATGGAGGGAGCCACCGCGAGCATTCGCCGGTCGTCCTGTTGAGGCCGACTGCGGGCAAGGCTTAACTTCGGAACCTACTTTTGAGGTACCAGCGAAGAAGATCCAGATCAGACGTTTTCGGCCGAAGTCAACGGGTTCCTGCTGAACGACCTCGGTGAGCTTCTCGAGGAAGTCGTCGCACCAGCCGCGGGGCAGATACAACTCCCGGTCATGAGCGGTTTCTGCCCCGGCCTTGACAACCGTGCCGTCGCTCCAGTTGATGTCCACGGTGTCGCTAGACTTGCGCGAGCTTGAGAGTCGTGCCGAGCGTAATCGGCGGTGGGGCAATGGTTCGTGTCTCGGACACATTATTTCCCCACGAAGCGTGATTTCTCTTCGCGTTTCGAGCGATCCCCGTCCCGTTGGGCGGGGATATTTGCTGTGCGGGTCAGGGCGTTCGTCGGGGCGGTGAGCGGGAGGACCGCCGTGTCGGTTTCGATGGTCCAGGCGTCGTGGTCACACACGATGATCATGTTGTTGAGCCGCAGGTAGCCTGCGACGCTGTCTGGATCCTGGTCGCGCATCGCCGGGTGGTGCCGACGCAGGCAGCTGTCGTGTCGAATCCTGTCCAGGAGATGGTCCTCTCGGATGTAGAGGGTCTTCTGTCGTCTCGATGACTGCGCCCGGGGGCGGCGGTGTCGGTGGAAGGCTTGCGCACGTACGAATTTGGCGGGCCACCTGCGGCGACCAGCTGAACTCAGGAAATCCATCGATGCGCATCTTGCTCGACATCGTATCGACGGTCTATGGTGGACAGGTGTGCAACTCGTGATCATCTCGGCCGCAGCTAAACGCATTGGGCAAGCGGCGATTCTGAGAGTTGCTTGAATATCACATGTCCACACGCTCATCTACGGGGGGATGGAGCTATGGTCAACTCTTCGCTGCAATGATTGCTGCCGGCGCGGCGCCCCTTTCCCTGGTGCGCTCGTAAACCGCTGTGTGCCAATGACCTCTGTACGACAGCGAGCCGGTAGTTCTTTCGGTCGACAGGCTGCCCACCATGTACTCCGGCCGTGCCGTGCTGCACGGAGCCCCGGAGTGCAGTGGCGCCGTAGCCAGGTCGCCTTACCTTTATTACCGGGTTTCCGGCTGCGTCGTGCACATCGATGACACGGAGGAGTAATGCCGACAGCAGCCCGCCGGAGTTCCGTTTCCAGGCAAGGTGCTACCCATGCTGTTAACCCCGATCTCGCCGTCATGCGCCGGACCTCTCTGCACATACGGGCGAACCTGCCGGTGGAGGAGTGGAAGCGCATCGGCCTGCGGATCGGGGCGATCTCAGAATCGTCAGTCTGGTGGCTCGGTGACTGGCTCGTCTACGGCCAACGCACCTATCCGGACCGCTATCAGCGCGCGATCAAGGAAACCGAGCTCGACTATCAAACCCTGCGCAACTACGCCTGGGTGGCGGGCCGATTCCAGGCCGGCCGGCGCCGGCACACCCTGTCGTTCCAGCACCACGCCGAGGTCGCCGCGCTGCCGCCGCCCGACCAGGACAAGTGGCTCGACAAGGCGGAGCGCCTCAAGTGGTCGAGAAACCAGCTGCGCAACAACCTGCGCGAGGCCCGGGCCAGCGAGGCCGGGACAAGCCGCGCCTCGGCGGTCCGGGTGTCGGTCAACATCCCGCAGGAACAGGCGCAGGCCTGGCAGGAGGCGGCGAAACGTGCCCAGCAGGAGCTGCCTCAGTGGATCGCCAGCGTGCTGACTGAGGAAGCCCAGCGGAACGCCGCAGTCGACTCGGCTCAGCGCGGCGTTGCGGCAGGTGAGGCGATCGAGGCACACGGGTGACGCCGCTGGCGCCGCCCCTTGGCGGCGACCAACTGCTGTGGTTTCTCGTGCAGATCGCGCTGCTGTTGGCGGTGGCGACGCTGCTCGGCCGGCTCGCCATGCGTTGCGGGATGCCCCCGATCGTCGGTGAGCTGTGCACGGGGGTGCTGCTCGGCCCGTCCCTGCTGGGCAGCGTGGCTCCGGGCGTCGCGGAGCGGCTGCTGCCGCGGGGTGCCGAGGCGGCACATCTCGTTGACGCGGTCAGTCAGATCGGCGTGCTACTGCTGGTCGGGCTCGCCGCGACACAGCTCGACTTCACCGTGCTCCGGCGCCGCCGGTCGGCTGCGGTGTGGGTCAGCGGGGCGGGTCTGGTGGTGCCGTTCGTGCTGGGCCTGGCGCTCGGTCACGCATTGCCGGGCGAACTGCTGCCCGCCGGGGTGGACCGCACCGTCTTCGCGCTCTTCCTGAGCGTGGCGATGTGTGTCAGTGCCATCCCGGTCATCGCCAAGACGCTGACCGACATGCGGTTGCTGCATCGCGATGTCGCCCAGCTGGCGCTGATGGCGGGAACGCTCGACGACGTGATGGCCTGGTTCATGCTCTCCGTCGTGGCGGCGATGGCCGCGTCCGCGCTGACAGCCGGGGCGGTGGCGACATCGGTCCTGGTGCTCGTCGCGTTCGTCGCTGTCGCTGTGGTGGTGGGCCTGCCGCTGCTGCGCCGACTGTTGGTGCGGATCCACGCGTCCGACGAGCCTCGGCTACGAATTCCGGCCATCGTCGTGGTAATCATCGTGGGTGCGACGGTCTCGCACGCGCTGGGGCTCGAGGCCGTGTTCGGAGCGTTCCTCGCCGGTGCGCTTGTGGGCCGGGCAGGTGGTTCCGGGGGGCTCGGTGCGCTGCGCACCGTCGTCCTCACGGTCCTCGCGCCGCTGTTCCTCGCGACAGCAGGGCTGCGGGTCGACTTCACGACCCTAGCCGGCGGAAAGATGATCGCCGTCGCGGCGGCAGCGCTCGTCGTCGCGATCGTAGGGAAGTTCGCGGGTGCCTATCTCGGCGCCCGGCTGAGCCGGCTCGGGCTGTGGGAGGGCACCGCACTCGGTGCCGCGATGAACGCCCGCGGGGTGGTGGAGATCGTGATCGCCACGGTCGGACTGCGGCTCGGTATTCTCGACATCCGCTTCTACACGATCATCGTGCTGGTCGCGGTGGTGACCTCGATCATGGCGCCGCCGCTGCTGCGGATCGCCATGCGCCGCATTGAGGAGACCCCTGAGGAGCAACGGCGGGCTGTACTACAGGACGCTTGACTCGGCCGAAAGGGCCACCGGAGATCCGGTGGCCCGTTCGGCATCCGACGGTCAACCCAGGTCGGGTGGGTAGGGAAAGGCGTCGAAGGCCACGTCCAGCTCGTCCGGGGTCAGCCGCGACCAGTGCCGCTCCAGCTTGCGGGCGACCTGCCGGTCCAGGGGAGCGTTAAGGGTCTCCGGTTGCGGCTTCGCGATGCTCTGGACCGCCCACGCCATGCCGGTGAGCTCGTCGATCCTGCCCCAACGTTCCGGGCTAATCTCAAGCATGATCATTGCGCGGTTGTAGGCGTGCCAGGTGTGCCAGTTCATCGGCGGCTCACCGTTGGGCCCGGTGTTCATCATGTGCACGTGATAGCCGTCCGCCATCCGAGGGTCGTAGAGAGTGCCCTCGCCGAGCAGCCTGAAAGCGCGGGCAAGGTCCCGGTCCGTGCGGCACCATCTGGTCAGGATCTCGAGCTGTGCCCTCGACAACACCTGATAGGCGGCCTTCGCCGGCGCGACCCGGGTGTAGAACTTGTCGGGGTAGGTGCCGGCCTGCCGGGTCAGCAGGAAGACGTTGTAGAGCCCTTCCGCCGAGCCACCGAACGCGTCGCCGACGGCTGCATAAGCATCCTGGATCTCCTGGCTCGGATCGTAATAGAAGACCATCTCGTACTCGTACCACAGCTCGTTCATGACCCGGTCTCCGTGCATTCCCGGCACCGGGGGCAGGGGTCGTGGCCGGGCGGTGGCCGAAGCGGGCCCGGCGTCGACGCCGACTAGCCCGGCCGCCGCCACGGTGCCGGCCGCCATCCTGAGTAGCTGCCGTCGGTCCACAAAGAACATCGTTGTCTCCGATCGTGAGAGATGGTTGTGATCAGCCGAACGCGAGACCGGGCCGGGCCCAGCTGTCGGAGTCCTCGAGGAGTTCGTTCAGCAGGCGGGGCTCGGTGTCGAAGGCCGCGAGCGCGTCGGCGTGCGGCAGTGCGTGACGTACCAGGGCCTCGGCGCCGGCCTTGCGGCGCCGCCAGTGCTCCAGCGGCTCGGCTGGCGGGACCAGCCGGGCGGGGACCTTCTGGCCCAGCAGGATGGTATCGATGCCGGCGATGCCGTAGAAGGTCGGTGCGGACCCGTTGGCGAAGCTGAGCGTCAGCTTGTCCCGGAACCGCAGCGGCGCACCGGCCGCGTATACGTCCAGCAGCGGTTGCAGGCCGGAGATGTCGGTCCGTTCCCGGACGTCCTTCCAGAACGGTGTATCCAGGCGGGTGTTGAAGCGGTAGTGCACTGCCAGGAACCAGCGGATCGCGTCCCATCGGTCGGCCATCGCCGTGTTGACCAGGGCCTGCGGCTGCGGATCAGCCCAGGAGGCTGGCAGCGTGGAGACCAGCGCCATGATCGCCCAAGTGATCATCAGCAGGCCGCTGGACTCGAGGGGCTCGACGAAGGCGTAGGAGTTGCCGACACCCATCACGTTGCCGCGCCAGATCTGCTCGTGCCGTCCGGTCCGGAAGCGCACCTGCCGGGGCTCGCTCACCCCGGGGAACCGTCGGGCCAGCTCGTCGGCGGCCGTCTCGTCGGACAGTGCGGCTGAGGAGTACACGTACCCGAGGTGATTGCTCTCCCTGGTCGGGATGCTCCAGCACCACCCGGCATCCATGGTCTTCGCCGTGGTGAACGGGTTGAGATGCCCGCCGTGGTCGACGTTGCCGGTGACCGCCGAGTCGGTGAAGAGGCTGTCGGCAAAGCTGCGATACGGCGTGCCGAGCCCCTTACCGAGCAGAACCGACGGAAAGCCGGTGCAGTCCACGTACATGTCGAAGTTGAGCGTCCGCCCGTCGGCCATCCGCAGGTGATCCACCCAGTCGTCGGCGGAGCGGACCACCTCGGCGATCCGGGAGTCGATGTGCCGGACCCCGTTGGCCAGGGCCAGCTCGGTGAGGTAGGCCACGAAGCGCGCGTTGTCCAGGTGGTATGCGAAGGGCAGATACTTCATCAAGGAGAGGTACTCGCCGTCGCCGAGATCGAAGACCGGGGTTCGGCCCGCCTTCATCAGCAGCGCCTGCACCGACGAGGCATTGATGTCGCCCTGCGCCGCTAGCGAGCCGCGGATGCCGATCGAGTTGGTGTCCCAGTCGAAGGGCGCCTGAAAGCCGTCCGGATCCGGACCCCACTCGAAGCGGATTCCCTGCTTCCAGGTGGGCCGCACCTTCTGGTAGAGCTCGTGCGGGTCGATGCCGAGATAGTGGTGCAGGAAGGACACCATCGCCGGGGTGGTGGACTCGCCGACGCCGATGATCGGTATCGACGTCGACTCCACCAGGGTCACCTCGAGCCAGGGTCGCTTCGCGCGCAGCGCCAGGGCGGTGAGATAACCTGCGGTGCCACCGCCGATGATGCCGATGTGGCGAACTGCCTGCGGGTCGTCGGCACGAGGGCGGGGCATCGTGTCGGCCGTGCGCTCGCTGCCGGCGGACAACCGCCGCACGTTGAGGCCGCGTGAGTCGCTGAGCCAGCCACGCACTCGGGTCGCCCCGTCGGCGTCCATCATGGAGATGAGTAGGTCGAGCTGACCATCGGTCATGTCGCCGGATCCTTTCTCGGTGCCGGGGTCGGCGTGGAGTGCTCGGCTGCGACGGCAGCCAGGAGGCTGGCGAGCAGACGGCCGCGCAGCCGCTTCGCGACGACAAGCGCGGACAACAGGTGCAGACCGGAGTTGAAGCCGGCCTCCTCGGCCAGGTTGCCAAGCTCGGTATCGACCGGTTGCCCGCCCCACCAGGCGTGTTCGCCGACCAACTTGGTGATCTCGTCATCGGTCAACGGGGCCAGGTCGTCCGCGTCGGGCTCCGCGTTGTGACCGGCCGCAGCGCGTGACCATCGCTCGTATTCGTCGTTCCAGCGCAGGTGGTCCAAGGTGAGCCGGGTTGTGCGTTCAACGTGCCGGGAGTAGACCAGCCAGCGCCGCAGCGCCCGCCGCCCGGCCGCGTCGCGGGCCAGTAGTCGGAACTCCTCGGCGCTCTGATGGTTGCGGCTCAGCCAGGCGGCAAAGTCGGCGTCCCCGGTTTGGTGGTGCCGAATCCGCCACCGGGTGATCTCGAGATCGACCTCGGCGGGGGTCGGCTCAATGTGCAGGAGTTGGTCGAGGGTCGCGGCCAGTGCCCGGTCGAGGACCGCTTCGTTCAAGGCCGCGGCATTCGGATGGTGCACCTGCACGAACTCCGCGATCGTGTCGAGGGCGATGCCATGCCCGGACACGGGAACCCGGCGCTCGCGGTCGTAGAGGGCATCAAGGCTGCTGCTGCGGGCCAGTTCGAACGTGGGTAGCCGCGGTGGAGGAGGCGCGGCGGCGAAGCTGCACAGCAGGCTCAGCAGCAGACGGGCATCGTCGGCTTTGACATCCACGGCGGAGTCTCGCCAGAAGTCGGCCAGGCCTGCCAGCTGATCCTGCGGTACGTCCTCGCCCTGCAACCGGCGTAGCACAGCGGGTCGGGAACGGTGTGGGTACGGCAGATCCTTCGCGTGTTTCTCGGCGAGGTCGCGTACCGGAGCTGAAATGACGCCCGCCAGCTCCGCCGCCGCAAGTGTCGCGCGGACATTGACCATTGGTTCGGAGAGGTGAACGTAGTCGCCGTCGTCCTGGTGGTAGACCAAGGCCACCTCGTCATCGTCGATGAGCTCGCCCGAGGCGAACTGGTCGAAGACTTGACCGACGCCGGCCATGCCGAACTGCTCGAGTTCGGCGGCCCGCAGCGCACCCATGCTGGAGGACCCGAAGACGTGCACGCCCCGGTCGAGTACCAGCAGGATCTCCTTGTGCCAGACCGAACGCGACTGGTGGAACTCACCGTCGATGAGCCCGATCGCGGCGGGCGGCTCCGCCAGCCAGGACGCCATGTCACCCTGCCGGGCCGGCGGCAGGAAGGTGGCGGCCGGCAGGATCCGGCGGGCTTCGTTCAACGGCAGGCTGGGGCCGAGGAAGACGACGACTGTCATGCCGCGCCGCCCGCTGTCCGTGCGAACGCCACGGCGCGGTGGCCCGGCGCGAAATTCTCGAAGCGGTAGCCCTCCAGGCCCGGCACCACGACCTTGACGACGTTCACCGGGCACCACGGGACGCTCAGGTCGACGACGACCACCCTCCGCAGGCCGGCGTCGCCCAGCAGGGCGATCAGCCGACGCACGTCTTCCTCGAATGTGTGTGCGGCCCGCGACTGCGGTGCTGCGGCGGCCGGGCGTTGCGCGGCGGCCCGCAGGAAACCGGCCTGCTTGGCACCGGCCCGCCGAGTCAGCTCGCGGTGCCGGTAGAGATCGTCTCGGGAGCCCGCGATGGTGACGGTATGCGCCTGCACGGCCTCGGTGATCGCGCGGATCACGGCAACCTCGGGGTCGAGATGGGCGCCGTAGCCGGTGAAGCGCCCGGCGGTCTGCTCCTCGTCGTCGACGACGGTCGCCCGGAACACCGGCACGCGGGTGTCGACGGTGCAGTCGGTGACCACGATGTCCATGCCGGTCTTCTTGATCCGCTCTAGCAGCTCCTGGACCGTGCGGTGGGCCAGCACGTCCGGGTGGGCCGGCGGCGGGGGCACGCCCCGCTCCCAGCGCTCGGCATGACATGTGGTGGCGTCGCGTTCGATGACTTCCAGCAGGCCGGAATGGATGGCTTCGCTCAGGGTGTTGCCGGAGGCCAGCCCATTCGAGGTGATCTGGAACGAGAAGAGGTCGAAGATCCGGCTCTGCCGGTTACCCATGTGAATCATCGACAGCGGCAGGGCCACCTTCTCGCCAGCGACGATATCCCAGCCGCACACCCACTGGTAGGGCCAGTCGTGGGGAAACGGCGCCGAGCGGGCGAGCGGCAGGTCGGCCGGCTCGGGCACCGGCATCTCGCCGCGGATCTCCTCGTACGTGCGGCGCACGGTCGCCGGCTGCCACAGCACCTCGGCGTGGTGCAGCTCGAGGGCCTCCATCGCCCCTGATACCAGTGCCGCGGGCAGGGTGAGCCCTTTGCCGGAGCCGAGGCTGAGCACCCGTCCGTTGGGCCTGATCGAGAGGGTCACCGGGATGCCGATCCGGTCCAGCCCCGTGATGTTCGCCAGCCGTGTCACTCCCATACGGGGCAGCACCGGCCTGATCCGCTCCAGCGTCACGTCCACCGGCACACTACGCTGCCCGCCGGGCCCGTGACCTTGGGGAGTTTGTCCCGCGTCGAGCAGCTCGGAGAGTGTGGTCACGCTCCGGCCTCCTCGGGCGTGCCGGGATCCGCGCCGCCACGCGCGACGATCAGCCCACGTAGCTCGGCCTCCGGCACTCCGGCCAGGCCCAGCTCGGCGATCAGTGGGCCCCGCCGCTCGGGGTCGGCCAGTTCGCGGGCCAGGCCGGGATCGATCAGCAGGCGGGCGAGCGCCGCGCGAACCACGGCGGGCAGTCCGGCCACGGGATCGGTCATCGCGAGGCCCGGGTCACGGGCCCGCCCAGGAGCCGATCCTCCCAGGCAGCCGGCTGTCCGGTGCTCTCCTGCAACAGGGCCAGCGCCACCCCGAGGTCTCCGTCCAGGAAGGAGGGACGGCGGGTCACACCTTCGGCGGTGAGATAGTGCAGCGGCCCCTGGGCGCGCTCGTAGCGGACGTAGTCGACCCAGTAGGCGCTCAGGCGGTCGGCGCCCGGCAGGTCCCACTGCTGGGCGGCTCGGCGCCCGTACCAGCAGAGGCCTGCGGCGCCGTGGCACAGTCCGGAGTCAACGACCTTGGCGCGGTTGCTCGGCCGGGCGATGACTACGGCGGCCGCCTCGCGGGCCATCGCGTCCGCCTCACCGGAGCCGGTCGCCGTCGCCGCGGCCGCCAGCGCCAAAGAGACGCCGGGATCGCCGTAACACCAGGCGGACCGCGACGGTTCGTAGCGGCTCTCGACGGTGTGCGGGAACAGCGCGTCGCCGAGCTCGCTGCGCTGTCGCATCAGCCAGCTCAACGCGGGCCGCAGCAACCGGGCCGCCTCACCGGCGCTATCCAGCCCGCTGACCGTCACCCGGCTGAGATAGGCGACCAGGCCGGCGTTGCCGTGCGCCATGCCGAGATCGCGCTGGCCGATCGAGTGCGGCTTCATAATCTCACGGAAATCTGTGGCCGCGACCCGGATGAAGATCCCATCGTCGTCGTGCTCGACCCGCCGCTCGATCGCCCGCACCGTCTCGGCCGTCATCTTCTCCGCGACGTCGGCGTTCGGGTGGCCCAGCGCGTAGACGCCCAGGCCGAGTAGGCCGCTGGGCAGGTCGACGGCCTCCCTGGCTGGGAAGTCAACGATCCAGCCGAGGATCATGTCATCGAGCCCGTCGAGGCCCCGGATCGGCAGCCCTGTGCTGTGGGATACCTGCACCGCTGTCCACGCCGCGTGGGCGGCACCACCATAGAGCCACGGCGGCAGGTCACGGTAGTGCCGAAGCAGGTCGATGGCCTCGAAGAAGGTGTCCCGGGCAGCGAACCCGTCGCCGGTCGCGCGCTCGAACTCCAGCCCGGCGAAGGACAGGTCCAGCATGTCTGCGAAATTGGGCCCGTCCTGGATCATCGAGCGCGCGTCGTCATAGATGAGGCGGGCCAGGTCGAAGGTCTCGGACGTGCGATGATTTTCGGGCACGATAATCCTCCCAGCCGTCGGTCGGGCAGGCTCGGTAAAGGGAAACGTCGGCATTGAGACGACGTAGCAAATCGCCACGGGAACGCTTGATGAAATGTGCTACGTACGCCATGAATTGTCAAGTAAATGCGCGACCCCACTCACTGTCGGTTAGACGCAGTGCCTGCTCAAGGCTGTCCTCGTAGCCGGGTTCGTCTCGCCGGCGGGACGGCGAGTTGCCCGGCCCGGTTGCCTCGGAATCCTCGTCGAAACCGTTGTTGCACGTACATGAACGCTTTTCGGTGGCCGGGTATTGCCTTTGGCCTGAGTCGTTTCGTATGGTTCCGCTGTCGCTTCCTAAAGGGCGGCGGCATCGACATTGGGAGGAGGTGAAAGAATGGCTAAAAATGTTGTTGAGGCAATCGACCTTGCGGTCGACGTGGAGGTTTTCTCCGCTCCGAACAGCACCAAGCAGGCTCCGCTGACGATCCAGTCGCCGGAGGCCGGTGGCTGGACCACCACGACCACGTGCTGGAGCTGCACCGCGACCTGCGGTTCAGTGTGTGACGCCTCGACGTGTTCCTGCTGATCGAATACCCGCGTACGGGCCGCTGAGACGGTCTCGTAAGGGATTCGGCTGGGCGGGCGGCGCATCACACGATGCGCCGCCCGCCCATCATGGATTTGCCGGCAGCGGCATCGCAACCATCAGTGCACGTTGGGAAGGACACGCATGGCACTTCGTGACCCGGGTTCGCGGCGCTCGATGCCGGCGAACATTGCCGGCGCATTGCAGCTCAGCTGGCTGGCCAGCCGGTCGCTGTTCAGCTTCGTCCTCATTGTCCTGCCGGTGCTGGAGGGTCTGCTCGGGGTCGGACTGCTGCTGATCTTCCGGGGCGGGGCCGGCGTTTTCCTGACCAGCACCAGCATGGCCCGGCCGTCATTGGGGCCGCTGCTGCCCTGGCTGGTTGGCGCAGTGTTGGTCACTGTGCTGGTGCAGTTCCTCAACAACCTGAGATACACCTTGGAAGAGCTGCTGCTGGAGCGGGTCCGGCAGTTCAGCGCCGTTCGCATGCATCAGGCCATCGGCTCGCTCGAACTGGCCGACTTCGATGACCCGATCGTGCACGACCGGATCAGCCGCGCCGAGACGACAGCCGACTACAAGCCGCGCCAAGTCGTACGCGGGGTGACCGGCCTGGTCGCCTCCATCTTCCAGATCCTCGCCGTCGCCGCGCTGCTGGTGGTGCTGGAGCCGCTGCTACTACCGATTATGCTGATCGCGGCCGCGCCCATCATGTTGATCTCGTCTGCGCTGGCCGGCGACAGATTCAGTTACTTCCAGAACATCACCCCGTTGGAGCGGCGCCGCCGGTATCTGGGCCAGCTCATCATCGGCCGTCAGCCCGCCGCTGAGGGCCGATCGTTCCGGCTGACCGGCCACTTCGCGGAGCAATACCGGCAGTTGTCGGTCGAGCGCTATGCCGAGCTTCGGCAGATGATGGCCCGGCAGTGGCGCAAGCACGCGCTCAGTCAGATCACCGTCGGACTCGTGCTGTCCGTCGCGATCGCGACTCTCGCCTGGTTTTACACCACCCGTTCGATGGACACGGCCACCCTGCTGACCACGATCTTCGCCTTGAGCCGGCTGGCTGCCGCCGTCGGCGGGTTGGGCGGCCCGATCGCCGAACTGTCCGAGGCTGGTCTCTTCCTCGGCGATCAGCAGGCCTTCTACGACCAGGTCGAGCAGGCGAAGACCAGCCGGAACAGCGAGCAGCGCCCGGAGCCCCTGCGCCGGCTTGAGGTCCGTGACGTGACGTTCGCCTATCCCGGTGGCGACCGGACCGCCCTGGACGGCGTCTCCCTCACGATCCGTGCGGGAGAGCTCATCGCTTTCGTCGGGCCGAACGGTTCCGGCAAGACGACCCTGGCCAAGATCCTGGCCTTCCTGTACGAGCCGGCGGACGGCACGGTGCGCTGGAACGACGTCGACACCGGCGACCTGGACCGTGAGGGTCTGCGCGACCGGGTCACCGCTGTGTTCCAGGACCACATGACGTATCACTTCTCGATCGCCGACAATGTCGGGCTCGGCGACATCGGACGCGACCGCGACAACGGCCGGCTGCGCGAATCGCTGGCCGCCGCCGGAGCAGACGACCTCGTCGGCAGTCTTCGACAAGGCATTGACACCGCGCTCGGGCCCGAGTTCGGCGACGGCACGTCACTGTCCGGCGGCGAGCTTCAGCGCCTGGCCATCGCCCGCGCCGTCTACCGCGACCGCGAACTGGTGATCATGGACGAGCCGACCTCCGCGCTCGACGCGCACGCCGACCACGCGTTGCTGAGAGGTCTCCGCGAGGTGCTGCGTGGCAAGACCAGCATCCTGGTGTCGCACCGCTTCTCGAACGTCCGCGACGCCGACCAGATCTTCGTTTTCGACGCCGGCCGGATCGTCGAACGCGGCACGCACGACAGCCTGATGGCGGCGGGCGGTCTCTACGCGGAGATGTACACGCTGCAGGCCAGCGCCTACCAGGTGACGCCGACGGCGGGAACGGTGTCGTGACATGACAAAAGCCCCGTTGGGAGTCCTGGAATATCTGGACCTGTCCTGCGGCACGGCCGTGGCGGACAAGCACCGCACCGCCTTCGCCGGGGCAATGGCGGCCGAAGCGATCGGATACCGGCGGATCTGGGTGCCGGAGCACCACGGCCCCGGCTCGGCCAGCACCAATCCCCTGCCGATCGTCGCGGTGCTGGGCAGCCACACCACCCGGGCTCGGGTCGGCACCGCGGTCAGCCTGCTGCGGCTCCGGGACCCGTCGTTGACAGCCGAGGACTTTGTGACCGCCGCCGCGTTCTGCGGCCCCCGGCTCGACGTCGGCATCGGGCGCGGGGCGAGCGCGGAGTTCCTCAGTCGGCTAGCCAAGGACGACCAGCAGCTTGACCGCGCGGTCGAGGACCTGCTCAGCACGCTAGCGACGGGCAGCGAGGTCACCGGGCCGCTGACCGAGCCGTACGAACTGTGGATGCATGGCGCGGGCGGAGGTTCGGCCGGTACGGCTGCCGACGCCGGGGCCAACTACTGCCACGGCCTGTTCCTCAACCCCGATCTCGATACCTGCATGCGCGCGCTGGAGAAGTACCGGGCCAGAGGTTCCTCCGGAAGCACGGCGGTCGCCGTCGCGGTGGCCGCGAATGCTGATCCCCGGCGAGCCCTCGTCGACGCGGACCGGCAGCCGTATGCGGTGACCACCGGCACGGCGGCGGACTGCGCCGAGACCATCGCCAACGTTCTGCGGCTGACCGGCGCGGACGAAGTGATCCTGATCGAGACGTCGAGCCGGCGGGACGACCACCTGCGGGCGCTTCGTGAGATCTACGACCTGGTTTCCGCCAGGCCCGAAACCACGGAACGGAGCCCGCGACGATGACCACCGATTTCGCCATGGCGCGGATCCCCCTGCTCAGCGTCGAGGAGGCCGCTGACCTGCTCGCCCGTGACGACACTGGCGGTGACCTGGTCCGGTCCGTCGTCGACCTGGCGTGGAGTTCGCCGGAGGGCATACCGGGCGAGCAACCGCCCCGGCCGCACGAGACCACGATGCGCTACATCGCCAGGATGGGCGGCCGCGCCACCCCGTTCGGGCTGCTCGCCGGCACGCGGCACGTCAAGGTCGGCGCGGACCGGCGCATAGAGCTCGGCCCGCGGGAGCGGCACCGGGCGGGGATCCGGGTGGATTTCGAGCTGCTCGAACGCTTGGTCGCCGAGGCGATCGCCGTGGCGGACCCCGACCGTCGGCCGTTACGCCGCAACCGCACCCTGCGGCGGCAGGCCGGTGGCTTGCGCTACATGAAGGCAGGGGACGCGACCGCCGACATGATGAGCGTGCGGGGCACCGCGGCCATCGACACCGTGCTCGACATCGTCGGCGAGAAGACTCTGCTGGCCGGCGAACTGCTGGATGCACTCGAGGGTCGCTTCCCCGGGACGTCGCGCGCCGCGCTGCGATCCTTCGTCGATCGTGCGGTGCAGAGCGAACTGCTCACCACTGCCATCGATCTTGTGCGCCCGGGTGACGAACCATTCGACCTCGCCCTGTCGACCCTGGATCGGATCGGTGACCAGCTCCGCGCCGGTGCCCTGGCAGGGCTCGGTGCTGAGGTGCGCACCCTGCGCCGGATCGAGCCCGCACTCGGAGGCCGTCTGGAGGCCGCCTTCCGGCGCTTCGTCGAGGAGGTCCCGTCGCTGGCGGACGTGCCACCGAACCGGCGTTTCCATCTCGACCTGGAGATGGACCTCGCGGCCGCGACGCTCGATCGGCGCACGGTGCAGGACCTGACCGACGTGGTCCGGCGGGTCGAGAAGCTATTCGGCAGGCAGGTGCTGCTGACCGAGTTCCGCAAGGCGTTCCGGCGCCGCTACGAGGACGCCGAGGTGCCACTGCTCGAAGCGCTGGACCTCGAGAACGGCGTGCTGCAGCCCGGCGACCGCAACGTCTCGCCGCTGGCGCAGCAGGCCGAAGTGACGATGCAGCATTCCCGTCCTCTGGTCGAGGTGCCCCGGGAACTGCTCCGGTTGTTCGGCGAGTGGGCCCAGCACGGCGGCGAGATCGACATCTCCCAGCTGCCGGGTGTGCCTCGGACGACCAGCCGCGGGCTGCTCGCGTCCTTGCTCGACAACCACGAGGGCCGCTTCGACAGCATGCTCACGGCCGGCTACCAGCGGACGTCGCTGGCGCTGATCGCCCGGTTCGTGGTCGGGCGCGAGGAGACGACCGAGGCGGTGCGCGCCTGGTCCGAGGCGACTGCCGAGGATGCCGACGATCCAGATGCGCCACTGCATGCCGAGCTGGTCTACTCGCCGGGCGGTCGGGTGAGCAACGCCCTGGTGCGGCCGCGGGTCTTCCGGCACGACGTCGCCCTCGGCGGCGGCGGCGACGGATCACTTTCGCTGGACCGGCTGCGGCTTCGCCTGGATGGCGAAACGCTGCGGCTGCGCGACAGCGTCACCGGGCGGGACGTCATCCTTGAGATGAACGCCGCCCACAACGTGACCGCGCCGGGCCTCGATCCGATCTACAGTTTCCTCGGCATGATGGTGTCACCGGGCGCCGTGGGCTGGTCCTGGGGCGCGCTGAGCCCTCAGCCGCACCTACCCCGGGTCGTCTGCGGCCGGGTGATCGTCGCACCGGAGATCTGGGCGCTGACCGGTGCGGCCGTCAAGGAGGTGCTGGTCTCGGACGACCCGTCCGCGGAGCTGCGCCGCCGGTTGCCCGGTCTGGGGAAGCGGCGCTTCGTCGGTGTCGGGGAGGACGACCGCCTGCTGCCCGTCGACGTCGACTCGGCCCGATCGATCGCGCTGGCGCTGACCCGGCCGGCAAAGAACGAACGCGTGGAGCTGACCGAGCTGCCGCACATCGAGAGCCCGACGGCCGTCGGACCGACCGGGCGGCACGTGTGCGAGGTGACCATCCCGCTGCGCCGGGAGGAGAAGCTGCCGCGACGCCGGCTGCCGGTGGCACCTTTCGACCCGCGGGCCGGGCTCGCCTGGGTGTACTTCAAGCTCTACTGCGGATCGTCGGCTGCCGACGCGGTGCTCGCCCGGATCGCCAGGCACGTCGAGCGGCTCGGCGAGGCCGGCCTGATCGACGACTGGTTCTTCCTGCGCTACCTCGACGAAGGCTTTCACCTGCGGGTCCGGATGCGCCCGGCCGGGCCGGAGCACCGGCCGGGCGTGTTGACCGCGATGGACGCCTTCGCCACCGCGCTGCGCGCCGAAGGACTGATCACCCGAGCCGTGATGGACGAGTACATCCCCGAGGTGGCCCGCTACGGCGGACACTCCTCGCTGCGCAAGGCCGAGGCGCTGTTCACCGCCGACAGCGCAGCGGTGGCCCGGCTGGTGGCTTCGGGTACGCCCGAACAGCTCCGCCTCTACCAGAGCGTCGCCGACATCCTCGCCTGGACCGGCAGGCTTACCAGCACCCTCGATCAGCAGCACGACTTCCTGTGCCGCTGCCGCGACGGTCTCGGCCTGGAATACGGCGGCACCCGCAACGTGCGCGGCAGATTCTTCCGGAGACATCGGGCCGACCTGGATGCCTACCTCGCCTCGGCCACCGTAGACGGGGTGACGTTACTGCGGCTGACCGACCTGATCGCCACCAGTGGCGGGTCGCTGCCGATGCCCATTGCCGCCTCCGTGCTGCACATGCACTGCAACCGCTTGTTCATGGTGGATGGCCGGCGCCTCGAATTCCTCGCCTACGACCTCGCCGACCGCAAGGTGCTGGAACGCCGGGCCCGATCCGTTGACACGGCGGGAGCGCAGCAGTGACCACGACCCCGGTGACTGCGACGGGCAGCGCCCAGACCTACCGCAACTTCATGCGCGGCTTCCCGACCGGGGTCGCCGTCGTGACCGCGCTGGACGGCCGAAGACAGCCGGTCGGCTTCACGTGTTCGTCGCTGAGCGGGCTGTCGCTCGAGCCGCCGATGCTCCTCGTCTGCATCAGCAATGTGAGCACCACTCTCGCGCAGATCCGCGTGGGTGGAATCTTTGCCGTAAATCTGCTGAGTCAACGGGGCCGGTCCGCCGCTGATCAGTTCTCCGCACCCGGCCATGATCGATTTGCCGGCACCGCCTGGCGCCCGACCGCCACATTGGCGCTGCCGTGGCTGGTGGAGGCCGCGCACGCGGTTAGTGAATGCCGCGTCGTTCGGATGGTCGAAGCGGGCGATCACACCATTGTGGTCGGCTCCGTCGAGGCGGTCACGACCGTTGATGACGACCCGACACCGCTTTTGCACTGTTTCGGACGGTATAAGGTGTGGCCTAAATCGGCGTAGCCTTGGAGGAAGATCAGTGCAGACCGTCGTCCCTTCCGCCCTTGTCGGCACGGACATGTGCAAGCGCTTTGGATCAGGCGAATCCACAGTCCACGCATTACGGGAGGTGAATGTCGATTTCCCCTCGGGCGTCTTCACCGCGGTGATGGGACCGTCCGGCTCCGGGAAGTCCACCCTGCTGCATTGTCTCGCCGGGCTCGACAGCCTGACCTCCGGCTCGGTCCGGATCGCGGATATCGACATCACCGGTCTCGGTGACACCGAGTTGACCAAGCTGCGCCGCGACAAGGTGGGCTTCATCTTCCAGTCGTTCAACCTGCTACCGGCCCTGACCGCGCGGCAGAACATCCTGCTGCCGCTCGGCCTGGCAGGGCGCAAGGCGGACCAGGAGTGGTTCGACCGGGTGGTCGGCGTGTTGGGGCTCGCCGACCGGCTCGGGCACCGGCCGGCCCAGCTTTCCGGCGGCCAGCAGGTCCGGGTGGCCACCGCGCGGGCCTTGGTGACCCGGCCGGCGGTCGTCTTCGCCGACGAGCCCACCGGCAGCCTCGACACCAGGTCGGGCGCCGAGGTCCTGGGCTTCCTGCGGACGTCGGTCCGTGAGCTCGGGCAAACCGTCATCATGGTCACCCACGATCCGGTCGCGGCCAGCTACGCCGACCGGGTGTTTTTCCTGGTCGACGGCGCCGTCGTCGTCGAGCTGACGCAGCCCACCGCCGAGCTGATGTCGGACACCCTGAAGAAGCTGGAGCAGCGCTGATGTTCGGGCTTGCATGGGCCAATGTCACCTACCGGGTGTCGCGGCTGCTGCTGCCCGGCCTCGCCGTGGCGCTCGGCGTCGGCTTCGTGTCCGGCACCCTGATGGTCACCGACACCATGCGGCAGGTGTTGCTCGACCAGCTCAGCAGCACTCCGGCCACGCTGAGCGTTGTGGTCGAGCGCAAGACGGACGACCTGGCCGGCAGCGCCAAGACGGTGCCGGCGGCGTTGCTCGAGCAGGTCGGCAGGATCGACGGGGTCGCGGCGGCGCGCGGGCAACTCTGGGGACCCGTCGCCGCGAACGGCCCGGACGGGCGGCGCCTGGCCGCTTCCCCGAATCGCTCCATAGTCATCGGCATCGCCGACGAGCCTCGGCTGCGGGACGTCACCTTCGTCTCGGGACAGGCGCCGAGCGGCCCCACCGACATCGCGCTCGACTCCGACACCGCCGTCGCACAGCGGATCGACGTGGGTCAGCAGCTCAAGGTCGGCGGATCCGGCGGGGGCGAGGAACGCACGTACACGGTCACCGGGCTCATCGACGTGAGCGACCGCCGCGCCGAGTTTGGCGACTCCGCGGTGGTGGGTCTGCTGGACAGCGCAGCCGCCGCCGTGCTCAGAGCGACCGCGTACGGACGCATCGAAGCCCTCGCCGTCGCGGGATTGAGTCAGGAGCAACTGCGCAACCGTGTGGCCCAGCAGGTCGGCGACCAGTATTCGGTGCGTACCGGCGAGGCCGTGCGCGCGCAGGAGGCCAGCGACGCCGCGCGGGATCTTGACTCCTTCACCAACGCGCTGATGTTGTTTGCCGGGGTCTCGCTGCTCATCGCCGGCATCGTCGCCTACAACACCTTCTCCGTCGTCGTGGCCCAGCGTCTGCGGGAGACGGCTCTGCTGCGCTGCGTCGGAGCGACCCGGCGGCAGGTCTTCGCCGGCAACCTGACCGAGTCCTCGGTGCTCGGACTGCTCGCCTCCGTGGTCGGCCTGATCTTCGGCTTCGGCGCGGCGCTGCTGATGCTGCGGTTCTTCGGCGGTAACGACGGCATCGACACCGGCGGCGCGCCGATCCAGTTCGAGCCGCGCACCGCGGTGGTCGCCCTGCTGGTCGGCCCGCTGGTCGCGACGCTGGCGGCCCTGGTCCCAACGGTACGAGCGGCCAGGGCTCGCCCGATCTCCGCGTTGCGGGACGCCGCGACCGGGCCGGTCCGGGGCGCCGGGCGGCGGCGCCTGGTCGCCAGCGTGTTCGCCACGCTCGCCCTCGTGCTGCTCGCCGGTGGGGTCGTCGCGGCCCGCGTCGCCGACGAGCCGGGGCGACCGCCGCTCTATGCCGTCCTGGCCGGCGCGCTGTTGCTCACCGCGGCGGTGCTGATCGCCGCACCGCTGGCGATTCCCCGGCTGGGTGTGCTCGCCACCCGGATCCTGGGCCCGCTCGCCGGTCACCCCGGCCGGCTGGCGGCGGAGAACGCCCGGCGCAACCCGGAGCGGACGGCGACCACGGCGGCAGCGCTCTGCATCGGCCTGACCCTCGTCACAGTGGTCAGCACGATCGCCGCGGCCGCCACCACCTCCGTCGAAAGCAGCTTCGCGCGCAACTTTCCGTTCGCCTACACCTTGCGGTTGGACGGCGCGAATACGGGCGCTGCCCAGGTCATGACCGATCTGCAGGGCCGCTCCGAGGTCGGCGCCGTCGTCGGCGTGCGTGGCCCGAGCGCCGCCACCGAGGTGACCGTCAAGGGTCGGGAGCTGCGGATGAAAGGCGTCGACGACACCATTGGGCTCGCCGCGCCCGACGCGGTGGCGAAAGGCACGCTGCGCGGCTTCGGCGTCGGCAAGGTGGCGCTCGACGAGGCCCTCGCCGATCAGCTCAAGGTGACGGTGGGGGACCGGCTTGACGCCAAGGCAGCCGGCGGGCAGGCAGACCTGCAGCTGACCGTGGTGGCGTTGTTGGACAACATGTCCCCGCTGGGCCCATTCGCCGTGGCGGCCGGGGATCTTGCCCGCGTCGCGCCGCAGGTGCCGGTCTCAGCGGTACAGCTGACCAGGGCAAAGGGCGTCACCGACGCCGCTCTGCAACAGGCGGTTACCGACGCGGTCGCCGGTCACCCCGAGGTGACACCGGTCAGTAGCGCCCAGAGCGTCAAGCAGTGGAGCGACGCGGTGGGGACGCTGCGCAGCCTGCTCATGTCCCTGCTCGGCTTGTCGGTGCTGATCTCCTTCTTCAGCGTGGCCAACGCCCTGTCGCTGTCGATCGTAGAACGCACCCGGGAGTCCGCGCTGCTGCGGGCGCTCGGTCTGACCCGACGGCAGCTCAGCCGTACGCTGATGGCGGAGGGAGTCTTCGTCGTCGCTCTGGGTGCCGCCGCGGGCATTACGCTCGGTGTCGGCTTCGGCTGGGCGGTGGCTGCGGCGATGGGCTGGAGCGCCGCGGCGGTCTTCTCCTTCCCGGGTCTGCAGATCGCGATGTTCGCCGTGCTGGCCATCGTCGTGGGCCTGGGCGCCACGCTGGTCCCGGCCCGCCGCGCGGCCCGCCTGCCGATCGTTCGGTCGCTCGCTCGGGAGTAGCCGCTGAGCCCCGCCCGCGTCGGGTGCGTCCCGCCGGCGGGACGCACCCGACGCGGGCGGGGCTCAGGTTTTTTGTGGTTAATACATGCCTCTATAAGCCCGGCAGAATTTCCTTGCCGGCGCCGCGAGCGGCGTGGCAGGATCTTTTTAAGAGAGATATGTCCACGCCGATCGTCGCGTGACCTCCGCCGCTAATCAGAAAGCGATGACAGGAGTGGGTTTGTGCTGCGCATCGCATTGGTGAACGTTCCATTCGCGAGCTGGGATCGGCCGTCGTTTGCGCTGAGCCAGCTGGCCGGCCTGCTCCAGCGGGAATTCGGCGAACACGTGGTCGTCGACGTGCATTATCTGAATCAGGACGTCGCGACAGAGCTGGGTGCCCTGACCTACGAGGCGATCTCGCTCACCCATGATCACGTCGACACCGGTCTCGGCGACTGGCTGTTCCGGTCGATCGCCTTTCCTGGCGCCCCGGACAACATTGACGAATATTTCAGTCGCTATTACAAAGGTGGTCGGTGGGCCGAATTCCGCGATCGGATCCGGCGATACCGCGACACGCTGCCGAGCTTCCTTTCCGGTCTGGTGGATCGCTACCGGCTGCCCGACGCGGACATCGTCGGTTTCAGCTCGATGTTCGCCCAGCACGTGTCGAGCATGGCGCTGGCCCAACTGGTCAAGGACCGCAACCCCGGCACGATCACCCTGCTGGGCGGCGCCAACTGCGAGGCGCCGATGGGCGCCGTGATCGCCGAGCGCGTGCCGCAGATCGACTACGTCTTCTCCGGCCCGGCGCTCGAGACCTTTCCCGATTTCGTACGCTGCGTGCTTGAGGACAAGCTCGAAGCCGCCGACGCCCTCCCGGGGATCGTTTCGCGCCGCAACTGCGATCAACCGCAATATCGCAAGGCGGTCGGCCGCAACCGCGACATCGACGAGGTGCTGCGTCCCGAGTACGACGACTTCCTCAGCGCGCTGGACGAGCACCCCGAACTCGCCCGCACCGGCAACGCCACGCCGACGCTCTACTTCGAGACCTCCCGCGGCTGCTGGTGGGGGGAGCGCTCGCACTGCACCTTCTGCGGGCTGAACGGCCAGAGCATGTCCTACCGCTCAATGCGGGCCGATCTCGCGATCGAACAATTCAACTGGCTGTTCGAGTTCGCTCCCCGGTTCACCTCGCTGTCCTGCACCGACAACATCCTCCCGCGCAGCTACGCGAAAGACGTCTTCCCGCAGCTGACGCCGCCGGCCGGTGTCTCCATCTTCTACGAGGTGAAGCTGCCGGTGAGCCGCCGTGACCTGACGTGTCTGGCGCAGGGCGGGGTGACGGTGGTGCAGCCCGGCATCGAGGCGCTGGCCACCAGCACTCTGAAACTGATGGGCAAGGGCACTACCTCGTTCCAGAACCTGCAGTTTCTCAAGACGTGCCTCGATCTCGGCATCGACCCGCAGTGGAACCTGCTGATCGGATTCCCAAACGAGGACCCCGCCACCCTCGAACAGTACGAGAAGGACATCCCGAAGCTGGTGCACCTCCGGCCGCCCTACGACGTCTTCATGGTGCGCTTCGACCGGTTCAGCCCGTACTACGTCAAGCGTGAGGCCCTCGGCCTCGACCTGCACCCGATGGACTACTACCCGCTGATTTATCCGTTCCCGCCTGAGGCGCTCGCCGACCTGGCCTACTTCTTCGCCGACCACAGCCTGGGCACGTACATGCTCAACGCGCTGGAGTGGCACGACCGGCTGCGCGCCCGGGTCGCCGCCTGGCGCGGCGCGTGGCCGGAGGGGGCCGGGTCCCCGGAGTTGCGTCTGCTCGGCTCGGCCCGGGACGGCTGGCGGATCCTGGACTCCCGCTGGGGCTCGGCCAAGGTCGAGAGCATCGACCAGGAGACCTGCCGGCTGTTGCGCCGGCTGGGCTCGCCGGCCCGGCCCGACCAACTCGTCGACGACTTCGGTGGGCAGGCCGCGCTCGACCGGATGGTGACCTGGCTCGACGAGCGTCAGATGCTCTTCGAGGAGAGCGGGCGCCTGCTGAGCCTCGTGCTCACCGAAGGTGAGGACGTGGAGGCCGAGACCGCGGACGAGACCGCCACAGACATCGCCCGGCCATTGCTCCCCGTCCTGAACACGACGGTGGGCGTGTCACGAGGAGGCGCATGATGGCCCAGCAGACGCTGCCCGCCCTGATCGAAGGATCCGGGGATCTCGTCAGCCACGCCCACGGCGACGCGTCCGAGGTCCGGAAGCTGCTCCACAAACACGGTGCTGTCCTCTTCCGTGGATTTGACGTCGGGGGGGCCGAGGGCCTTGAGTCGTTGGTCCGCACGCTCTCCGGGGAACCCCTGACCTACGTGGAGCGGTCGTCACCGCGCAGCGTCATCCATGGCAACATCTACACCTCGACCGACTACCCGCCGCAGGAAGAGATCTTCCTGCACAACGAGAACTCGTATCAGGCGGTATGGCCGCTCACGCTCTACTTCCACTGCGTCGAGCCGCCCCTGTCCCAAGGCGCCACCCCGCTGGCCGACACCCGCCGGATCCTCGCGTCGATCAATCCGGCGGTGCTCGACGAGTTCCGCCGGCGTCGGTGGATGGTGGTCCGAAACTTCGCTGCGGAGATCGGCCTGCCCTGGCAGACCGTCTTCAACAATGGCAACCGTGACGAGGTCCTGGACTACTGCAAGCGCAACGGCATCGAGGCGCAGTGGTTGGGCGATGACCACCTGCGCACAACGGCCGTGCGCGACGCCGTCCACCGACATCCCGTCACCGGCGAGGAGATCTGGTTCAACCACTGTGTGGCGTTCCACGTCAGCACGCTGCCCGAGGAGGCCCGGCTGGCGCTGCTGGAGATGTTCGGTGCCGACAACCTGCCAGCGAACACCTACTACGGCGACGGCGCTCCCATCCCGCAGGACGTCCTGGACCACCTGCGGTCCTGCTACCGCGGCGCGTCGGTGCGTTTCGACTACTGGCGTGACGATGTACTGATGGTCGACAACATGCTGGCTTCGCACGGCCGTGAGCCATACACGGGCCCTCGGCGGATAGCCGTGGCGATGGCGGAGCCGTCCTGCGAGGACGGTGACCCGCGTGAATGGTGAGGCCGAGAGCGCCATCCGGCCGGCCCGGATCACCCGGGACTTCGCAGTCTTCTGGTCGGTGCAGGGCCTGTCCGAGCTCGGCAACGGATTCGCGCTGGTCGCCCTCCCGCTGCTGGTGCTCAAGCTGACCGGCTCGGTCGTCCAGATGGGCCTGCTGACCGCCACGGCGGGTCTCGCCTCGCTGGGCACCGGCCTGATCGCCGGCGCCCTGGTCGACCATCTCGATCGGCGCCGGATGATGATGCTCTGCGAGGCCGCCCGGCTGGTGCTCTACGGGCTCATCCCGGTCGTCTGGCTGGTCAGCCCCCAGCTCTGGCTGCTCTATGTCGTGATGGCCGCGACCGCCGCGTTCAACCTTATCTTCCAGACCGCCTACGTCACGGCGATCCCCGCGCTCGTCGACCGGGAGCAGATCACCACGGCCAACAGTCGGCTGGAGACCACGAACGCGACCGCGTACATCGTCGGCCCGATGCTGGCCGGCGCGGTGACCGGGCTCTTCGGGCCGACCACGGCTATCGCGGTGAACGCGGCCACCTTCGGCGTCTCCTGGTTCGGGCTCGCGCTGATCAGGCTGCAGCCGAAACCGGCCAGCCCAGCCACAGCGATCGGCTGGCGCGACATGCGCGACGGCTTCCTCTCCGGCGCCCGGTTCCTCGCCCGACACCCGGTGCTGCGACCGCTGACCCTGCTGCTGACGATCATCACCTTCATGAGCCTCGGCATGGTCGACGTGCTCATCTATCACGTCAGCCACGACCTCGGCGGCAGCGAACGTCTCGTCGGATACGTGCTCGGCGTGACCGGCATCGGCACGATCGCGGGCGCCGGGCTGAGCGCCTGGCTGCGCCGTCGGGTCGGCTTCGGCTGGTGCTGGCTCGGCTCCTACGCGCTCTGCGGCCTCACGGTCGCCGCGCTCGGCATGTCGACCGGCGTCGTCGCTGCGGCGGCGCTGGCGTTCGGGTACTCGTTCGGCATGGCGCTCGCCGGGGTCTGCTCGGTGTCGCTGCGCCAGCAAGTCACCCCGCCGGAAATCCTCGGCCGCGTCACCTCGGCCTTCTGGACCCTGCACAGTGCCCTGGCCCCGCTCGGCGCCGCCGTTCTCACGCTGGCGGTGAGTCACGTCGGGGTGCGCACCCCGCTGCTCGTGGTCGGCGCGATCTTCCTCGTCCTGGTGGTGGCAGGGCTGCGCACTCCGATCTCCCAGGCCTACCCCGAACGCGTGCCGGTCACCGCCGGATGAGCCGAGCAGATCCCTATTAAGAAGGAGCGATCGATGGACGCGGCAGACGACACCGACAGCCGATCCTACCGGGTGGTGGTCAACGACGAGGAGCAGTTCTCGATCTGGCCGGTCGACCGGGAGAGCCCGGCCGGCTGGACGGGCACGGGCAAGACCGGATCGCGCGCCGAGTGCCTCCGGCACATCGGCGAGGTCTGGACGGACCTGCGCCCGCTGAGCCTCCGCCGACGGATGGAGCAGGACGAGGCCGCAGAGGCGTCCCGATGAGCCCGTACAGCCGGGCCTACCGGCTCGGCGAGCTGCGCGCCTTCGACGGCTGGGCCGAGCCGGCCGGCACCGGGCTTACCGACGACGACGTCGTCTACCTGCGCGACGACCTCACCGTCGTACGCACACCGGTTCTGACCGACCCGCAGCTGATCTGGGACTCGGCGGACCCGCGATGGCAGGACTTCTGCATCACCCGGCTGCGCTTCGACCGGCCGGCGGACCTGCGACCAACGCGCGACTGACAGCTGCGGCAGACCATGGAGGGCACAGTGCCGAAAGAGCAGATCCGGCCGGCATCCGCGGCCTACTGGCGGGAGACGCTCGGCGACGCAACCGCAGTCGACCTGTGGACGGACGTGCCGCACCCGCCCGTGCAGTCCCACCGGGGCGCCACCCACCACTTGCGCCTCGGCGCCGACCTGGCGCAGCGGTTGCGCAGCCTCGGCCAGCAGGTGGAGGCCGACCTGCCGGCGGTCCTGCTCGCCGGGCTGCTCGTCCTACTCGGCCGCTACCAGGGCCGGACCGACGCACTGGTGGGACTCACGACCGGCGGTGCGAACACGGTCGTGCTCCGCGCCGGGCTTGCCGGCCCTCTCCGCCCGCGCGAGTTGGTCGCCCGGGTAGCCGCCGGCACTGCCGCCGCGCGTACCCATGAAGTGCCTTTCGAGGACCTGGTGGACCTGCTGGCCGGCGCCGACGACCCGAGCCGGCATCCGATCTGCCAGGTCGGTTTCGAAGCTGTGCCCGGCCCGGTCCAGAACGACCCGGTCGCCATCTTCGACCTCAAATGGACCATCCACGACGACACGCGCGACCTGCCGTGCGCCGTTCAGTACGCCACCGACCTGTGGCTGCCGGCCACCGTCGAGCGACTCGCCCAGGCATGGCTGCAGGTGCTGCACGCGATGGCCATGAACCCGGACGGGCCCCTTGACGACCTCGGCCTGGTCACCCCGGCCGAACTTGCCCGCCTCAACCGATGGAACGACACAGCGCGGCCGCTTCCGGGCACGTGCACCGTCGACGGCCTGGTCCAGCGCTGGGCGTTGCGGACCCCCGACCGGGTCGCCCTCACGGAGGGCACCACTGGTCTGACCTACGCCGAGCTCGTCGGGCAGGCCGCCCAGGTGGCCCAAACCCTGATCGGGGTGGGCGTCGGCCCGGACAGCCAAGTCGGCCTGCACCTGCCACGCGGCGCGGATCTGGTGGTCGGCATGCTCGGCGTGCTCAAGGCGGGCGGATCTTATCTCGTGCTCGACCCCTCGCACCCCGCCGAGCGTCTCGACTTCATGGTGCGCGACTGCCGGGTCACCGCCGTACTGACCGGAACGGACGTCCCGCCCTGGCTGCCGGCCACCGGCGTGCCCGCGATTGCTCTCGCGTCGACTGCCCGCCGGTCCGTCACCTCCGCGGCGGAGCCGCGCTCGCTGCCCGGCGCGCTCGCGGCGGTCATGTACACCTCCGGGTCGACCGGGCGGCCCAAAGGCGTTGGCGTCGAACACCGGGGAATAGTTCGGCTCATCACCGAGACCGACTACGTGACGATCGGACCGGACGACCTCCTGGTCCACCTGGGCGATCCGTCGTTCGACATCACGCTCTTCGAAGTCTGGGGCGCGCTCTGCAACGGTGCCCGGGTCGAGGTGCTCCCCGGCGGCGAGCAACTCGGGCCCGAGGAGGTACTCGCGCTGCTCGGCAGGCTGCGCCCGACCGTCCTGGCACTGACCAGCACGCTGTTCAACCGCGTCGTCGACCTCGATGCCGGAGCCTTCGGTGGCCTGCGTTATCTGTTCGTGGTCGGCGAAGTGATGGATCCGGGCCGCAGCCGGCAGGTCCTGCGGGACGGGCCGCCCGGCCACCTGATCAACGGCTACGGGCCGACCGAGAACACCACCTTCTCGACCTGCCATCGGATCACCGACCTGCCCGAGCGCGGCGGCGTGCCAATCGGCCGGCCCATTGCCAACACCACCCTGCACGTGGTGGACCAGCAACTGCGCCTGGTGCCGATCGGATTCCCCGGCGAGCTTTATGTCGGCGGCGCCGGCCTGGCCCGCGGCTATCTCGACCGGCCCGCGCTGACCGCGGAACGCTTCGTCCCTGATCCCTTCGGCGCTGTGCCCGGCCTGCGGCTCTATCGCACCGGAGACCTCGTCCGGTGGCGCGCGGACGGGGCCATGGAATTCCTCGGGCGGATCGACCAGCAGGTGAAGGTGCGCGGATACCGGATCGAGACGGGCGAGATCGAGGCCGCCCTGCTCGCCACCGGCACCTTCCGCGAGTGCGTCGTCCGGCTGGTCCAGGTGAGCGGCGACAACCGGCTGGTCGCCTACCTGGTCGGCCGGGAAGGGCAGCAGATCAGTGTTGACGACCTGTTGGCCCAGCTGCGCCGGCGGCTGCCCGCCTTCATGCTCCCCAACCACTTCATCGCCCTCGACCGGCTGCCCACCACCGTCAGCGGCAAGCTCGACGTCCGGGCGCTGCCCGGCGTGCCCGCCAGCCTCCAAGTGTCGCCGGTGGGCAGAGTCGCGCCCCGCAACCCGCTCGAGCGCCAGGTATGGGAGATCTGGGCCGAACTTCTCGGAGTGCGCGAGTTCGGGGTGCACGACAACTTCTTCCTCCTCGGCGGCCACTCGTTGCTCGCGATCGTGGTGGTCACCGAGATCGGCAGTCAGTTCGGTGTCGACGTACCGGCCCGGGTGATCTTCGAGACCCGGACCGTCGCCGGGCTCGCGGCCGAAATCGAGCAGCGCCGCCGTGAGCGTCCCGGCAGTCCGCCCGACGAGGTCGACGACCTTGTCCAGCGCATCGAGCGAATCTCCCGGCAGGAAGGGACCGTGTTGTGAGCGCTGTGTCCGACCAGATCCGCGACCTGCCTCCCGGACAGCGGGCACAGCTGCGGCAGCGGCTGTGGGAGCGGGGCCTGCCGCCCATCGGCCTCGGCGCGGACGATGGGGACGCCCCGGCATCGTTCACCCAACGCCGCATGCTGTTCCTGCACCACCTCGACCCGGCCAGCCACGCCTACCACAGCCCCACGGCCTACCGGATCACCGGCGACCTCGAAGTGGCCGCGCTCGCGCTGACGCTCGACGACGTCCAGGCCCGGCACGAGGTCCTGCGGGTCGCCCTGCCGGTGCACGAGGGCCGACCCGTCCAGCGGGTCGCTCTGCCCGGCCCCCGGCCGCTGCCCGTCCTCGATCTCAGCGGCCTGCCCGTCGAACTGCGGTACGACGAGGCCGAGCGGCTCGCGCAGACCGAGCCGGGCGATCCGTTCGACCTGGCTGCGGGACCGCTGCTGCGCTATCGGTTACTGCGCCTCGCACCGCGGGAGGCACTGCTGCTCGTCACCTTCCACCACGCCGTGTTCGACGGCTGGTCGATCAGCGTCTTCACCAGGGATCTCGCCCGCTGCTACGAGGCGCGGGTGACCGGCACGAAGGCCGACCTGCCGCTGCTGCCGGTGACCTACCGCGAATACGCCTGCTGGCAGGAGGACTGGGCGGCCGGTGACGATGCGACGCGTCAGCTCGACTACTGGCAGCAGCAGCTCGCGGATGCCCCGGAGGCCCTGACACTGCCCACCGACCGGCCACGTCCGGCGGTCGCGGGACATCAGGGCGCAAGCGTGACCGGCACCGTGCCGTCGACGGTCCGCGACCGGCTGGTCGCCCTGGCCGGACGGTCCGGCGGCACGCTGTTCATGGTGCTGCTCGCCGCATTGCAGGTGGTGCTCGCCCGGTACAGCGGCCAGAACGACGTCGTGGTCGGCACGCCGGTCGCCAACCGGCGCCACCGCGCCCTGCACGAGCTGATCGGCTTCTTCGCAAACTCTGTCGCGCTGCGCACCCGGATCCGTGCCGACGAGCCGTTCAAGGACCTTCTCGAGCGGGTGCGCCAGACCTGCCTCGACGCCTACGAGCACCAGGACGTGCCGCTCGACCTGGTCGCCCGCCGGCTGCACCCGGAGCGGGACCTGAGCCGCAACCCGATCTATCAGGTCAACTGCACCATGCATAACACCCCCGATCCCGTACGTACGATGGCCGGCCTGCAGGTCGTCATGCTCGACATCGACGACCACGCCGCCCGCTTCGACCTGGACCTCAACGTCGTCGAGGAGCCGGACGGCCTACGCTGCCTGCTCATCTACGCCACCGACCTTTTCGACGCGGCGACCGCCGAGCGCCTCACCCGCTCCCTGCTGCTGGTCCTCGATGCGGTCGGCGCGGACCCCACCACCCGTGTCGGCGACCTTCCGTTGCTGGACGGCGCGGAGCGCGACAGACTGCTGCGCGACGAAAACGCGAGCCTTCGGGAACGGCCCGCCGACCCGCGCGTGCACCGGCTGTTCGAGGAGCAGAAGCGGCTGTGTCCCGAGGCGGTCGCCGTCTCCGATCCCTGCGGCCGGATGACCTACGCCGAGCTGGACGGCCGCGCGAATCGCATCGCTCACTCGTTGCGAGAGCAGGGGGTGCGCCGTGGTCACATCGTCGCCGTCCTGCTCACTCCGTCGACGGAACTGGTCGCCACCCTGCTCGGCGTGCTCAAGGCCGGCGCCGCCTACCTGCCGATGAACCCAGCCGACCCCACGGCCCGGCTGATCCACCTGCTGGGGGACAGCGCCGCGACCCTGCTGATCACCGAGGCCGTCCGGCAGCAGATCACCGACATCCCCGTCCTGTACGTGGAAAGCCTGACCGGCACCACCGCCGACCCGCCCCGGGTGGACGGCCACGCGGACGATCCGATGTACCTCATCTACACATCCGGGTCGACGGGCGGCCCGAAGGGAACGCTGGTGTCGCACCGCAGCGTCGCCAACTATCTGCTCTGGACGGTGGAGACGTTCGCGGCAGCGGGTCACGGCGGCGGCACCCTGCTGCACTCCTCGGTCGCTGTCGACCTGACCGTCACCAGCCTCTTCGCCCCCCTGCTGGCCGGGCAGCGGATCATCGTGCCGCACGCCGGAGAGGCGCCCGGTGCAGCGCTGGCCGACTCCGCGCGTACTGACCGCGACCTGACCTTCGTCAAGCTGACTCCGGCCCACCTGCGCCTACTCGAAGACGTCCCTGGCGCCCAGAACCGCCGAGAGCAGTGGACCCGCGCGTTGGTCATAGGCGGCGAGGAACTGCGCGAAGGCCAGCTGGCCGGCTGGCATCCGGACGCCGCCGGGCTACGGCTGATCAACGAGTACGGCCCGACCGAGACCGCGGTCGCCTGCGCCGCGTACGAGGTGGGCCCGGCCCCAGCGCCCTCGGGCCGGGTGCCGATCGGTACCCCGATCGCCAATACCAGGCTCTACGTGCTGGACGAGAGCCTGCAGCCGGTACCGGTCGGCGCCACGGGCGAGCTCTACGTCGGCGGCGCCGGAGTCTCCTACGGCTACTGGAACCGCGCCGCTCTGACCGCCGATCGGTTCCGGCCCGACCCGTACGGCGGCCTACCCGGCAGCCGCCTCTATCGCACCGGCGACCTCGTGCGCCGCCGCAGCGATGGCAACCTGGAATACCTCGGCCGCGCGGACGACCAGGTGAAGATCCGCGGCCACCGGGTCGAACCAGGGGAGATCGCCCGGCTCGCCGAGGAACACCCGGCCGTGCGGCGATGCGTGATCGAGGTGGACCGCGCCGTCTCTGGTACGGCACAACTCGTCGCTATCGTTGCCGTCGACGGCAACGTCGCAGACGCCGGGCACCGCGACGAACGGCTCGCGCAATGGCGCAGCCTCTATGACGAGGACGTCTACGCCGATCTGTCCGCCGGCGCGGACCCCGCATTCCACCTTGCCGGCTGGATCAGCAGCTACACGGGCGAGCCGATCGACCCGGCCGAGATGGCGGCCTGGCTCGACGAGACGGTCGCCCGGCTCGCGGCGTTACGTCCGCGCCGGATCCTCGAGATCGGCTTCGGTACCGGCATGCTGTTGGCTCGACTGGCCCCCGGATCCGAGCACTACCGAGGCGTCGACCTCTCAGCCGCCGCAGTCGACTACGTCCGCCGGTCTGTCCCGGGAGCGGGGGACGCCCACGTCGAGCTGTCCGCCGCACCCGCCCACCTCGGCGTCCCTGCCGGGCAGAGTTTCGACACGGTCGTTCTCAACTCCGTCGTCCAGTACTTCCCGTCCGAGCGGTATCTCGCCGAGATCCTCGAGCAGGCGGTCTCTGCGGTGGCCCCGGGCGGCCACGTCTTCGTCGGCGACGTGCGCAACCTGGCCCTGCTGCGCGCGTTCCGCACCTCGGTCGCTGCCCGGCGCGCCCTGGCCGGCACGACCGTCGGCCGGCTGCGAGCCGACGTGCAGCGCCAGCTCGACGCCGAGGAGGAACTGTGCCTCGACCCCCGCTTCTTCACCGGCCTGCCGACCATCCTGCCTCGGATCAGCGCCGTGCGCGTCATGCCCAAACGCGGCGGGACCAGCAACGAGCTCATCCGCTACCGCTACGACGTCGTCCTCGAGATCGACGGACCGGCGCCGGCGCCGAGCGAGGTTCTCGACTGGAGCGCCGACGGCCTTAGCCTGACCGCTCTCGAGTCCCGCCTGACCGGCGAACGGCCCGCCCGGCTGGTTGTCGCCGGCGTGCCCAACGCCCGGTTGGACGGCGACCTGGCACTGCTGGACGCGCTCGCCGGCGCCTCCGGTGACACACCGCTCACCAACCTCACCTTCGGCGATCCGGGGCAGCCCGGTCATGATCCGGAACAGCTGTGGCAGCTCGCCGGCCGGGTGCCCTACCAGGTCGAGCTGAGCTGGGCCCGGGGCCGGACCGACGGCGCCTTCGACGTGCTGCTGACCCGAGTCGACCAGCTCGGCCCCACAAGCCCCGAGTTTTCCGCACCGACGCCGCAGCGCCTAGCGAACGATCCGCTGTGGCATGCCGCAGCCGTCGCCGCGTTGCCGGCGATCGAAGCGCACCTGCGCGCCCACCTGCCCGCTCCGCTGGTTCCGTCACGCTACGTCCCGCTCGCCGAGCTGCCGCTGACCCAGGGCGGCAAGCTCGACCACACGGCCCTGCGTCATCTGGTCGAGGCCGGTACCGACGGCGCAGCCGGTAGCCCGCAGGCCGCGGGGCGCAGGCCGATGAGCGACACGGAACGCCGGATCGCGGAGATCTGGACCGAACTACTGGCTCGCGAGGCGATCCGCCCAGACGACGACTTTTTCGACCTCGGCGGCCACTCCCTGCTGACCTTCAAGCTCGTGTTCCGGCTGCGCCGAGAGTTCACCGTCGAGGTCCCGATCCGGGCACCGTTCGAATTCTCCACGCTCGCCGCCCTCGCCCGGCTAGTCGACGAGCTCATCCAGCAGGAGGCGGAACCCAGGCCCCCGGCCCTGGAACGCGTTGCCCGCACCGGGTCGATGCCCGCATCCTTTGCCCAGGAAAGGCTCTGGTTCGTGCATCAACTCCATCACGGCAGCGTTCAATACAATTTCCCGGTCTTCCTGCGGCTGCGCGGCAAGCTCGATGTGGCCGCCCTGACAGCCGCCCTCGACGAGGTCACCGGCCGCCACGAGGTGCTGCGCACCGTGCTGGTCTCCGAGGACGGCGGCCCCCGCCAAGTGATCCTGCCGCACCGCCACGACGATCTGCCCGTGGTTGACCTCTCCGGCCTGCCGCCGACCGAGTGCGCCGCCGAAACCCGACGGCTCGGGCGCGACCAGTACGCCCAGCCGTTCGACCTCGCGCGCCCACCGGTGGTCCGAACCGCCCTGGCCCGGGTCGGCCCGGCCGAGCACGTCCTGCTCCTGACCATGCACCACATCGCGGTCGACGGTTGGTCGGCAGGGCTGTTGCTCGACGAACTGGCCGAGGCATACGCCGCCGCCCTCGACGGCCGGCCGTCGCGCCTGCCCGAACTGCCGGTCCAGTACGCCGACTACGCGGTCTGGCAGCGCCGCTGCGCTGCGGAGGGCCAGTGGGACAGCCAGCGCGACTACTGGCGGGAGCGCCTCGACGGCATCCTGGAGCTGCCCGGCCTGCCCACCGACCAACCCAGGCCCGCGCATGCCGCCCACGCCGGGGGCCTGCTGCCGTTCCGGATCCCGGCCAACACCACCGAGGCGCTCCGCAAGCTGTGCGGCCAGGAGGAGGCCACCCTGTTCATGGGGCTGCTGAGCGTGCTGCACGTGCTGGTAGCCCACCGCACCGGCCGGCAGGACGTCGCCGTCGGCTCGGATGTCGCCAGCCGCTCGGACACCGCCACCGAGCGGCTGATCGGTTTCTTCGTCAACCAGATCGTGCTGCGCGGCGATCTCAGCGGCCGGCCGACCTGGCGCGAGCTGCTGCGCCGCACCAGGAGCAGTACGCTCGACGCCTACGCCCATCAGGACCTGCCGTACGAGGAAGTCGTCAAGCTGCTCAACCCGCGGCGCAGCGGCAACCCCAACCCGCTGTTCCAGATCAAGATCGTGCTGGATAGCACGGCGGAGTCGGCGGCCACCCTGCCCGGACTGGAGGTCGAGCCGGCCGGCCTGGATGTGATCGACACCAGCCGGTTCGACCTCGTGCTGCTGCTCAAGGCCGACGCCGAGGGCATCGAGGGCACCTGGGACTACGACGCGGAACTGTTCAACCCCGGCACGGTCGAGGCGCTACGCGACGAATATCTGGCGCTGCTCACCGCCCTGATCGAGCGCGCCGACGAGCCGGTCGGGGACAACCCGGCACCCCGGCGGCGCAAGGGATTCAAGCGGCTCGCACCGACCGCGATCACCCTCGCCTCCGCAGAGGCCGTCACGCGCTGCCCGATCGGCGACGGGTCTGCGCTGCCGCTCGTGCTGAGCCCGACGCGCGACGACGTCGACCTGGCCGACTGGGCGGCCGCCCACCGTGACTCGCTGGAGTCGACGCTGCGCGAGGCGGGAGCGTTGCTGTTCCGCGGCTTCGACATCGTGCGGCCACCTCAGCTGGAACGCTTCGCGATGGTCTTCGTCGACGAGCTGTTCGGCGACAACGGCGAACATCCCCGGGCCGCGCTGAGCGGCAACGTGTACACGCCGGTCTTCTTCCCGCCGGAGGAGAAGCTGCTGTGGCACAACGAGAACTCTTTCAACGACGAAGCCCCGGCCAAAATTTGGTTTTGCTGTCAGCAACCCGCCGAGACCGGCGGGGAGACCCCGATCGTCGACAGCCGCGCGGTCTACCGGCGCCTCGACGCCGACCTGCGCGAGGAGTTCCTCCGCAAGGGGGTGCGCTATGTACGCAGCTACGGCACGGGCCTCGGGCTGGACTGGCGCACCGTGTTCCGCACCGACAGCCGCGACGAGGTCGCCGCCCGGTGCGCGACGCAGGGATTGGAGTACGAGTGGCGCGGTGACCGGCTGCGGACCACGGCGACCCGCCCGGCAGCCGTTCGGCACCCCGTCACCGGAGAGTGGTCCTGGTTCAACCAGGTGCAGCACTGGCATCTGGCCTGCCTGCCGGCCGCCGCCCGTACCTCGCTGCTAGCCACCATGGGGCCGGACGAACTGCCCCGCAGCTGCGAGTTCGGCGACGGCAGCCCGATCCCGGACGCCGCGATGGTCGAGATCTGCCGCGTCTATCGGGAGCTCGAGGTCACCTTCGGGTGGCAGCGCGGCGACGTGCTGATGGTCGATAACTTCCTGGTCGCGCACGCCCGCAACGCGTTCCGGGGCGACCGTGCGCTGCTGGTGGCGATGGGTGACATGGTGGGGGTCCGATGAACCAGGTGCGGGGATTCCGGCTGTCGGTGCAACAACAACACATCTGGCAGCTACGCGAAGACGGCGAGGCAACCTGGGCCCAGACCCTGCTGCTGGTGACCGGTCCGCTGGACACCGGCCGGCTGAGCGCAGCCCTGGCCGAGGTGACCAACCGTCACGCGATCCTGCGCACCTCGTACCGCCGCGTGCCGGGGGTGCGCTCGGCCGTCCAGGTCGTCGCCGAGCCGGGAGCCGCACCGCCAGAGCACCGGTTCGAGGACCTTGCCCACCTGGGCGAAGCCGAACGCCAGGAGCGCCTGCTCGCCGTCGCCGAGCAGGAACGGGGCAACGCCGACGTTGTGCTGGCAAGCGTGCTCTTCGCGCTGGCCCCCGGCCGGCACGCGCTGCTGCTGACGGTCAGTCCACTGAGCGCGGATGCGGAGACGATGCGACTGCTGGTGGCAGCCCTCGCCGGCGCCTACCGCAGCGAGAAGCCGGACGAAGAGCCGGTCGCATACGCCGAGGTCGTCGAGTGGCAGCACCAGGCCGGTCTGGACGGCCCAGTGCCGGAGGCCGATGCGCTGCTGGCCGCCGCAAACGAGCCGGCGGCCACCCGGTCCTTGCCGCTGCAACGCGCCGGCGGCGACCGGTCGGCGGGCAGCAGGCGGATCGGGCAGGAACTGGCCGGGACGGCACTGCACGCCTACGCCCGATCGCGTGGGATCGCCCCGCGCAGCGTGCTACTGGCGGTCTGGCAGGCGTTGCTCGCCCGGGTCACCGCGGCGAGCGACGTCGTGGTCGGCGCCAGCCTCGGCGGACGCGGCTACGAGGAGCTGGCGGAGTGCCTCGGCCACTTCGCCAAGTGGGTGCCGATCGTCGGTCACGTTCGGCCCGGCGTCAGCCTGTCCACCCTCACCACCGAGCTCGACCGGCAGCTGACCCGCGCCGACGACCTTGAGGAGAACCTACTGGCCTCCTACGCGGCCGGCGCCACCGGCTGGGCCACCGCATTCGACTGCCGTCCCGAGCCCAAACCCTTGACGGCCGGCGCCGTCACGTTCGTCGTCACCTGGTCCGACGTGTCGGCCGAGCCGTACGGCGTGAAGCTGGAATGCCTGCTCAGCGGCGACACCGTCCGCACGGTGTGGCACTACCGCGCCGACCGGTTCGACCCCGGCTACATCCGTAGTCTTGCGGAGCAGTACGACACCCTGCTGGCCGGTCTGCTGGCCGACCCGGCAGCTCCGGTCAGCACCGTGACCTGCCTCGACCCCGGCACCCGCGACGAACTGCTCCACAGCTTCAACGACACCGGCCGGGATCTGCCCGTCGCCTGTCTCCACGAACTCGTCGAAGCCCAGGCAGGGCGCACCCCGGACGCCGTCGCGGTCCTCGACCCGGCCAGGACACTGACCTACCGGCAGCTCGACGAACTCGCGGACCGGATCGCGCACGGGCTGCGCACCGACGGCGTCGGCCCTGAGGACCGCGTCGGCGTGTGCCTGCCGCACTCCGTGGAGCTGGTGGCGGTCATCCTTGGCGTGCTGAAGGCCGGCGCTGCCTACGTCCCCCTTGACCCGGCGCAGCCATGGCGGCGGATCCAGGCCCTGGTGAGGGAGGCACAGTGCCGTATCGTGGTCACCGGTGACCCGTCACCCGCGATCGAGCAGGACGGCACGGCTGAGCGCCGCACCACGGAACAGCTCGCCGCCCACGGCCAGGGAAAACGCCGCCGGGTGTGGCCGGAACAACTCGCCTACGTCATGTTCACCTCGGGCTCGACCGGCAGCCCCAAGGGCGTCCTGGTCCCGCATCGGGCGGTCGTGAACTACCTCGCCTGGGCCGCCGCGACCTACACCGGCGGCGGCTCCGGCGCGCTCGTGCACTCGTCGATAGCCTTCGATCTGACGGTTACCAGCCTCTTCCTGCCCCTGATCACCGGCCGGTCGGCCGACCTCGACGACGGCCGGCGCGACGTCCTGGCGCTGTTCCGCGAGCTGACCACCCGCACCGGCATCCACCTGCTCAAACTCACTCCATCGCACCTGGCCGTGGCCAGCCGGGTACTCGCGCCCGGGGATTTGGCCGGCACCGCCGACTGTCTCGTCCTCGGCGGCGAGCAGCTCACCGGTGAGGCCGTGCGACCCTGGCGCCGGGACGCCCCGGCGACCCGCGTGTTCAACGAGTACGGCCCGACCGAGGCGGCTGTCGGCTGCTGCGTCCACGAGGTCGTCGGTGAGCCCGCCGCAGGCGCCGTGCTGCCCATCGGCCGGCCCATCGCCAACACTCAGCTGTACGTGCTCGACGCCGAACTGGAGCCGGTCGCGATCGGTGTCGTCGGCGAGATCTACCTCGGTGGCCGTTCGCTGGCCCGCGGCTACCTGGGCCAGCCGGACTTGACCGCGGACCGGTTCGTGCCGGACCCGTTCTCCCCGGTGCGCGGGCAGCGGCTCTACCGTACCGGCGACCTCGCCTGCCACGGCCCCGACGGCGAGGTGCGCTTCCTCAACCGGGACGACGAGCAGCTGAAGATCCGCGGCTCTCGGGTTGAGCCCGCCGAGATCCGGGCGGTTCTGCACAGCCACCCCGCCGTCGCCGACGCCGCGGTGGTCGGCGGCCCGGACGGCCGGCTGACCGCCTATTTGGTGTCGGCCGACCCGGACAGCGCCGACCTGGACCTGAGGGCCTTCGTCACCGACCGGCTGCCCGCCTTCATGGTCCCGGACAGCTTCTTGTGGATCGACTCGATCCCGCTGACCGCCAACGGCAAGCTCGACCGCGGCCGGCTGACCGGCCGGCCGACTCCGGCCCGCAAGCCAATCTCGGTGCCCACCGACGCCGTCGAACTGACCGTGGTCCGACTGATCGAGGAGCTGCTGGACCGGGCGCCGGTCGGGATGGACGAGGACTTCTTCGAGCTCGGCGGTCACTCGCTGCTCGCCGTGCGTCTCATCGCGCGGATCAACGCCGCCTGCCACACCGACCTGCCGGTCGCGGTGTTCTTCGACCAGTCCGCCGAGCGACCGGCGACCGCCGCTCACCTGGCCCGTGCCGTCCGCTCCGGGGGGATGACGGGGGAGCAGCCGATGGTGATGCTGCGCGACGGCACGGGCACGCCTCTGTTCTGCGTACACCCGGCCGGCGGCGATATCGTCGGCTTCCGCGATCTGTCGCTCAGCGGTGTCTTGCGGCGCCCGCTCTACGGAATGCAGGCCCCACCACCGGAGCAGCAGGCCGATCAGAGCGTCGACTTCCTGGCCGGGCACTACCTGTCCGCGTTACGCGAGACACAGCCTACCGGCCCCTATCTGTTGATGGGCTGGTCGATGGGCGGGCTGGTGGCCTACGAGTTGGCCCGGCGGCTGACCGCGGCGGGGGAGCAGGTCGCAATGCTTGCCATGGTCGAGACGTACCCCGGTGAGGTGCTCCCCGACGACGTCTCCGGGGAGGCCGCGCGTCACCTCGCCGGGGAACTGGGCCGGCTGCCACTGAACCTCGACGAGCTCGGCGTGCTGCTCCCGGGCGACGAGGCAACCGAACAAGTGCTCGCGACCGCCTCCACCGCTGGTCTGGTCTCCTCCGACCGAGAGCACGCAGACCTCGAACGGCGTGTGCGTCTCAACCACTTGCACGTACGGGCAGCGGCCGGCTACCGCCCCGGTCCCTACGACGGACCGGTGACCCTGGTACAGGCGAGCCACACCACCCCCGAACTGCGGCGCGACGCCCTGGCTGTCTGGCGGCGAATCTGCACCGGCCCGGTGGTCGTCCACGAGTTGCCCGGCGAGCATTTCACGCTGCTGCGCAGACCCGCCGTGGACGATCTCGCCAAGATCCTTGAGTCGGCGGCGTGACCACCCTGCAGCGCTGCGGCGCCCGGCACGTGCGCGACGTCGTCCTGTGCGAGCCGACTCATTTCCGCGCGGCGTACGAGATCAATCCCTACGAGTCGGTTGGATCCAATGAGGACGCGAAACCACGTGCGAGCTTCCGGCATCCTGAGCGTGCGGGGGAGGCCGAACTTGCGGCTCCGGGGTGCGCCGCACCATCTGGCCCTGCCCGGCTGGGTGGACGGCGTCGCGGGCGTCGGCGGCACCCCGTGAGCTGCGAATCTTCCACCGGCTGTCGGTATCGGCGGTGGAGAGCGCCGTCCTGGCCGAGGTTTTCGCGGACGCCGTAGTGCAATCGACACTGCAAATACAAGGAGAGAAGGAGCACGGTAATGGGACAACACTTGACTCGGCGCGGCCTGCTGCGCGCTTCCCTGGTGTCCGCCACAGCAGTGGGCGCAGGGCTGGCCGTCGGTGCCGCGTCCGCCTCCGCCGGCGAGCGCCATCCCGGGCCGCCGGAGATCCCAGACGTGCCGGGTATGCATGGTGACCCGTTTAACAACGAATTCTGGTACCAGTACGACGAAGCGTTCCTCTACCACCCGTCAGTGACCGTCAAGGCGGCGCTGACGGCGATAACCGAGGAACTGGGCTCGGTGCAGGCCGCGTTCGCGTTGGCCTGGCAGGAGCACCGCGCGAACGGCACCTTCCCGGACGGGTTTGTGGCGGAGTTCCTGCCGGTCAAAGAGCCGTTGACGGTCGTCGCGGACGCCCAGTTCGATGTGATGCACCGGTTTTTCGGCCGGAACGCCGCGAAGCTGCGGTCGGCGTTCGCCGACTTCGGCCAGGGCGTGCTCTACGATCCGCGCCGTTATCCCGGCCAGCGCGTACACATGATGGACTACCCGGGCGGCACCGAGCCGCCGGGCGCCTACCACGTCTGGCACTCCATCATCCGGGCCCAGACCCTGTTGGGCATCGCCCCGAAGCGGTGGAACGCCGTCGACCGCCTCGTCGGTCTCGCCTGGGCGGCGCAATCCATCGCGAAGCCGGTCACCGATGCCACCGACAACCAGCCGCTGCCGCGGGTTGTGCTCGCCCGGCAGACCGCCGCGTGGTTGCGCCGTAGCCCGGAGGAGATGGATACCGAGTTCGACAACTTCCCGTACCCGACCGGAGTCAGCTGACGTGACGGCGCCCGGGTCGGGGAAGGGCGCGGGCGCGTCGGTGCTGCCCGGCGACCCCGGTGGGGACCTACGAAAACAACCACCGCGACTCCCTTGAGCTTGTTGTTCAAACTCGGCCTCCGGGGCTTATGGTGATGCTGGCTGGCCGTCGCGACGAGCTGGGCTGCGGGCCATCAACCGGCTGCACCGGTTGCTGCTGGAGCTTTCCCCGGCGGGGCAAAGCAGTTCCTGTCCGCACGGCAGGCACGTGTGCTGATCGCGACCATCAGACCCCGTGACATCGTGGGCAAGGTTGAGGGCGTCGACAAAAAGATCAAGACTGCGGAGAAGGACCTCAAGGAACTGGTGGTCGCCCGCGGCCGCACATTGACGGACCTGCACGGGATCGGCCCCTCAGGTGCGGCTCGGCTGTTGGCAGACGTCGGCGACGTCCGCCGGTTCGCCGACCGCGACCGGTTCGCGTCCTGGAACGGCACCGCCCTGCTGGACGCGTCCTCCGGCGACCAGAAACGTCACCGGCCTCTCCCGCGCCGGCAACCGGACGCTGCACATCATGGCCGACCCCTGCAACGGCGCCGGTGCGATGCGCCGCGCCTCCCCACCTGCCGGGTGTCAGACCATCGGGTTGCCGCCGACGGTCGCCGCAGGGGGAGGTGAGGTTCTGGACGACATCCCAGTGCTCGACGCTATGACCATTGTCGAGCCGGAAGGTGTCAACGATGACTTCCTCGCTCTTTTGGCTTAGGGGGGGGCGTCGGGTCAGAATCGTGGCGTCTGACCGCAGGGCCCCGCGTGGTCGCAGTACGGCTGCAGACCGCTCTGCCCGCACCCACACAGGACGGTCCTCGTCTCGGCGCGTGGGCCTTCCGGCGTGTCCACGCTCAACTTGCCCCGAACGACCAACTGTCCCACGGAGTTGCGTGTGATCCGCGAGGGTTCATCCGGGATCTCCGCCCCGCCGTCGACAAGTTCGTATTGCAGCGCACCCGAGGGGCAGCGCCGTACCACTTCGGCCAGACGATCGGCCTCGGCGCCGTCGGGCCGGATCCACGGGCGCCGGCCTGTGTCGAAGACCTCCGGTAAGCCCTGGACGCATTCGGCGGCGTGCAAGCAGCGCCTGCCCTCGAAGGTCACGGTGATCGACCTTCCGTCGTACGACTTCCTCTCGGTCCCACTGCTCATACCGACCTCCGTCGCTGCCGTGCCCAACTGTTCAGTCACTGACTCTGCTGCGGGACTGGTACACAAGATCCTCGTACTCGGGATGCCGGGCGATCCATCCCGCGAAGAACGGGCAGGTGGCCAGGACGCGCAGGTTCGCGGCACGCGCCTCGTCGAGGGCGGTGCGGGCCAGTGCTGACCCGACCCCCTTGCCCTCGTACTCCGGCGAGACCTCGGTGTGCACGAACGCGACGAGTTCCGCGGTACGGATGTACTGCGCGACGCCCGCGACCCTGGACTCCCCGTCGACCCGGGCCTCGTACTGCTTGGCCTCGGGAACGTCCTTCACTTCCACCATCACGTGTCCTCCATACGTCTTCGGGCTCGATCTGAGTCTGGAGCTTTGCGTCCCCCGGCCTCAGGCAGTGCATCGATTCGTCGATGCCCGCAGTGCGCCGGGGTGCGGGCCGACCGGATGTCGACCCCCAACCGAGTGGGTTGCTGCGCCGCCTACCTTAGATCTCCTTGGGAGACCACCCACCTGCCGCTGGCGTTCCAGCGCATGACGCCGGTGTGGCCCATTGCCAGTCGTCGACGTCGAGCAGCATGACCCGGACGGCGCTTTTGGACCAGGCGATGCCGCTGCGGTGCCGGTTGCGGGCGCGGTCGTGCGCTGCTGGCGGCGTGCCGCCAGTTCCCTCGTGGTCCTCAGACCATGGGGAGTCGCTCGGCGAACCTCCAGACGATCTCACTGGCGTCGGGGCCCGCGTGATCGGTGTAGCGGCCGTCGCCGTCAGGGCCCGGCCAGGCGTGCCCCATGTCCTCGACGCGGTACGACTCGACGACCGACAAGCCGTCCGGCGCGGTGATCGTCGTGTGCGTGTACGCGTGCCGACCCGCAGTGGCGGGCACCGAGACGGTCTCCTCGGTCAGGTCGAGGCTGTTGTTGGGCGGCCCGTCGTCGACGAGGTCGCTCACGATGGTCCAGTGTTCAACGAGTCGGGTGGCGACCAGGGGCGGCACGACCTCGTCGCGCTCGCCCTGAATGACCAGCAGTGGCACCCGCCGGGCGTGTTCGCCCATCTGGGCCCGCGCCTGACGTGCCGTGTCCAGCGGCGGTATCGAGTCCGGGTCGTCGGGGTCCACCTGATCGAGGCCGTATTCGCCGCCGGCGACCGAGGTCGCGGTGGCGAAGACGTCGGGGTAGGTCACGGCAAGGATGATCGCGGTCCCCGCGCCCGACGAGGCGCCGGCCACGTGTACCCGCGCGGGATCCGCGCGGTATCTCTCGACCACCTGCCGGGCGACACCGGCCAGCAGCGCAGGCTCCCCGGCACGCACCTGGAAGGAGAGGTCTTTGACAGCGTGGAAGTCGCCGTAGGTGAGGTTCAGCCGGTCGACCTCGATGACAGATGTGGTGGACATGTACCCATGACAGCGCGGACGCAGCCGGCCCGTCAGTGGCGTGGTGTCACGGCCGCTTGTGACGTGGTGTCACTGGTCGTGGCCGCTGGCCGCCGGATAATGGGAGGGTGACCGCACGAACGACGGGCTTCACCCAGTCGACGCAGGGGAGGCTGCGCCGGCTCAACCTAGCCACGTCGCTGCCGCCCGTGGTGTTCGCCTCGGTGGTCCTGCTCTACATCGACACGCGTACCTGGTGGCACGTCGTCGTCCTGCTGCCGGGGGCGGTGGCAGCCCTTGTGGCCTTCGAACGGTGGACGGCCCGCGACCTGTCCCGGTTCGTGCTGCCCTGCGTGATCGTGGCGGGCGCGGTGTGGCCGGTTGGGGTTCTTGTCACCGATACTCCGAACGCGTTCTGGGGTATCGGCGCCGTGGGCTCCCTCGCACTGCACGAGGTCCGGCGGCGTCGAGGGCTGGCGGTGGCCGGGCTGTTCTCCTACGTCGCCGTGGTCGGTGCGGCGCGGCTGTTGGTGGAGCGGGACGACATCGGCGACGTACTGGGTGCCTATGTCCTCGTGCCGACCTTCTTCACCGTCGGGTTGACGGTCCTGACGTTGGTGGGCGAGCGGTTCTACGACCTCATCCGGGAGCTCGAGCAAACTCGGGATCGGGAGGCGGAGCTGGCGGTGGTGCGGGAGCGCGTGCGGTTCGCGAGCGACCTGCACGACATCCAGGGCCATACCCTGCACGTGGTCAAGCTGAAGATCGCGCTGACGCAGCGACTGCTGCTCCGCGACGCCGAGCGGGCGGAGAAGGAGTTGCAGGAGACGTATGCGCTGGTCAGTGACACCATCGCGCAGACCAAGGAACTCGCGTACGCCCAGCGGCGGCTCAACCTCACCGCGGAGATCGAGAACGCGAAGAACCTGTTCGAGGCCGCCGGTATCCGGGTCCGGGTGACCCGGGAGGCCGAGGTCGACGCCCGCGCCAGTGAACTGCTCGGGCAGGTGCTGCGCGAGACGACCACCAACATCCTCCGCCACGCGCAGGCCACCCAGGTCCAGATCATCCTCGCCGAGTCGGGCATCTCCATCGTCAACGACGGGGTGACCACCACCACGCCCCCCGAGCTCAGGGGACTGGCGACACTCAGGCAGCGGGTGGCGGGCGACGGAGGCGAGTTGACCGTGGACCAGACGGACGAGCGGTTCCTGACGGCGGCGGTCTTCCGACCCGCTCGTGCTGGTGTGGCCCCACCGACCGCGGGGGAGGACGACCGATGACGACGATCGTGCTGGCTGACGACGAGGTCCTGCTGCGTACGGCCCTGGCCGCGCTACTGCCGATGGAAGGCGACATCACCGTTCTCGCTGAGGCCGAGAACGGAGAGAAGGCCGTCGAGGCCACCCTGCGGCACCGGCCCGAGGTGCTGGTCATCGACCTGGAGATGCCTGGCATGGACGGTCTCGACGCGGTCGCGCAGATCCGTCAAGCGCGACCGGAGCAGGTGATCCTCATGCTGACCCGGCACGCCCGCCCCGGCGTGCTGCGCAAGGCGTTGCGGCTCGGCGTCCAAGGCTTCGTCAGCAAGTCCGCCGAGCCGGCCCACATCACCTTTGTCATCGCCACCCTGCACGCGGGTAAACGCTGGATCGACCCGGATGTCTCCGCGCTGGCCGTCACCGAGGACAACCCCCTCACCGACCGTGAAGCCGACGTGCTGCGGGTCACCGGCGAGGGCTACTCGGTCGCCGACATCGCCGCCCGGCTCCACCTCGCCCCGGGCACCGTCCGCAACTACCTCTCCAACGCCATGCGCAAGACCCAGACCCGGACCCGCCACGAAGCGGCCCGCTACGCCCGCGGACACGACTGGCTGTGAGAGCGGCCTCCGGCCCACCTACCATCACGCCGACCGCCGCGGGATCTGGTACGCGGCGCGCTCGGCCTGCACGGCGCCACCACCCGCAACGTTGATCGCCGGATGGTGAACGGGTGACGGCCGCCCGGCCGGCGGGGTCCGCTACACCCACCTCGTGCAGATGCAGCAGGGTGCCGGCCTTGGGCTACCAGCGGGACGCCTCGCAGATGAAGCCGGGGGCGAGCCGCAACCGGAGCACGTTGTCGCCCCATCAGGGCGCGCACCCGGGCGGCGGTGATCTCGTGGATCCCGACGGCAGCCAGAGGGCGTGCAGCAGGTCGACGAAGGCGCAGGCCGACCTCGGGCCGCGCAGGCCGGTGAGCAGGCCCTGCTCCTCGTAGCAGCGCAGGAACCGCACGCTGATTCCGGTGCGAGCGGCGAGTGCACCGATCCGGACGGGTGGCGGTCATCGCCGCCTCCCCGTTCCTAGCTGACGTCCACGGGAGAGCCAGCCTACTGACGTGTCGGAACGCGGCCAGTGCCGCCACGTCACACGTGGCGATGACGTGGCAGCACTGACGCGCGACCGCGAGGGCCGCTGTCATTGAGGCATGTCCGCCCCGGCGGCGGATGGAGGCCCGACATGGTGTGTGACCTGGTTGAGCCAAAAGGCGCGGCGTCGCATCCCGGTAGGCCACCAAATCGAAGAACAGGAGACCTGGACGTGTATCGAAGGCATGGCATCGCCCTGATCGGGATACTCGGCATGATCGGTGCCTTGGCCGCGGTCATCCCGGCGACGGCCGGGGAGTCGACGGCCGGGAGACCGACGGTGGGGTTGCAGTGGGCGGCGTGCCCGCAGGACGTGGTGGTGCCGCCTGCGGTACAGGGGCAGGTGCAGTGCGCGAAGGTGCCGGTTCCGCTGGACTACCGCGACCCCGACGGCACCCAGATCGAGATCATGGTGTCGCGGATCGCGAGCACGAAGCCGGAGAAGCGGCGCGGTGTGCTGATGTTCAACCCCGGCGGGCCGGGCGGCACCGGGCTGGATCAGCCGGGTTTCCTGGTCGGCCAAGGGCTGCCGGCCAGCGTCATGGATGCCTACGATCTGATCGGCATGGACACCCGGGGCGTCGGGCACTCGGCGCCGGTGAGCTGCGGCTTCGTCCTCGGCGACGCCTATTGGGCCAACATTCCGCCGTACGCGGTCGACGACGCGGACGTGACCCGGCAGGCGGAGATCGCCGAGGAGGTCGCCGCCCGGTGCGCGGAGAACGACACCGACGGGCGGCTGCGGCATTTGACGACCGCCAACATGGCCCGTGACCTGGACCGGATCCGGGCCGCGCTCGGTGAAGAGAAGGCCAGCTTCTACGGGGCGTCCTACGGCTCTGCGTTGGGTGCGGCGTACGCCTCGATGTTCCCCAGGAGCACCGATCGGATCGTGTTGGACAGCAACATCGGCGATACCCACCTCGACCGGGACGGCCTGCGGCGGTACGCGCTCGGCATGGAGCAGACGTTCCCCGACTTCGCGACCTGGGCGGCGGCGCGACACGACTCCTACGGCCTGGGTCGCACTCCACAGCAGGTGCGCAGGACCTACCTGACCCTCGCCGAACGGTTCGACCGGACACCGGCGCCCGACGGGCTCACCGGCGCCTTCTTCCGGGGCATCACGTTCGCCTACCTCTACAACGAGAGGCAGTACGGGAACCTCGCGCGGACCTGGCAGTCGTACCTGGATCCCGGCCAGGCACCGTCGCAGGCGCAGACGGCGGCGGCGCCCAGCCCGAACGACAACGCCTTCACCGTGTTCCTCGCCGTGACCTGCAATGACGTCCAGTGGCCCAAGGACGTCGCGACCTATCGGCGGGCCGTCGCAGAGGACCGCAAGCGGTACCCGCTCTTCGGTGCGGCCAGCGCCAACATCACCCCGTGCGCCTACTGGAAGTACGAGCCGTCCGAGCCGCCCGTCGCGATCAGTGACAAGGGGGCGCGCAACGTGCTGGTCCTGCAGAACCGGCAGGACCCGGTCACCCCGTTGGCGGGGGGCAAGCTGCTGCGCGAGAAGTTCGGGCAGCGCGCCCGGCTGGTGACCGCCAACCAGAGCGGGCACGGCGTCTACGTGCTGAGCGGCAACGCCTGCGCGCTGAACCTCACCACGTCGTACCTCGTGGAGGGAACGATGCCGGCCAGGGACACGACCTGTCGGGGCGACTGACCCGGATCAGGAGTGACCCGAGGGCGCGGAACACGAGGTGTTCCGCGCCCTCGGCGGGGTCGTGGTCTGAACCGACCTGGGATCCGCGACGCTCCAAGGAGCATCAAGCCTTGCCCCGCAGGGTGCTCAAGTACTTTCCTGGGCGTTTCCGATCTCAGCCAGCGCCACGAGTTTCACGCCTGGCTCACCACGGTCGAGCGCGGTATGGGCATCCAGTTCATCTTTTGCGACGACCGCCGATCGCCTGGACCGGCGGTCAGCGCAAGCTCCCCTCGCAGTACGTCTTCCGCGGCACCTGCGCCACCCGCAGGAAGGCTGGGACGAGCGACGCCCGGCGGCACACTGACCGAGCCGATCAGAAGGACTGGGGCACGCAATGAAGGTATTCATCATCGGAGTCAGCGGATCCATCGGAGGGCTGCTCGCGCGGAACCTGATCGATCGCGGCGATAAGGTCTCCGGCCTGGTACGTCGTGATGAGCAGAGAGCCGATCTCGCCGCGCGGGGCATCGATGCGCGAGTTGCCGACCTCGCGGACATCACCTCTGGCTCCCTGGCATCCATGCTCAGAGGGATCGACGCCGTCGTGTACACCGCCGGGTCGAACGGAGGCGCCAGGGAGGTCACGGCGGCCATCGATGGTGACGGCGTGGTGAAGGCCCTCGAAGCGACGCGTATCGCCCGAGTGAAGCGCTTCACGTTGGTATCGGTGCTTCCCGAGGCCGGGCGGGGCCAGGGAGTCGACGAGGGCGTGGAGTTCTACTTCGCGGTGAAGAAGCTCATCGACGTCGCCGTGTCTGAAAGTGGTCTCGACTGGCTGATCCTCAGGCCGTCGGCGCTTGTCGACCACGCCGGAATCGGGGCGATAGCCCTCGGTCCGGCGCAGCCGCACGACGAGATCTCCCGCGAGGACGTCGCCGCCACCCTGGCGGAACTGCTCCATGAGCCCCGGATCCGCCGGCGGATCCTCGAGCTCACTCAGGGCTCGACGCCGATTGCCACAGCGGTTCAGACGAACATCCGCTGACCGGCCCGCGGCGGCGCGGATGGCTGTCGCTCGGCGCGTGACGGCCGTAGCTTCCGTCACGCGCCGAGCGGGCGTCGTTCTCAGTCGTACGGGTGGATGCGGCACCAGGTCCACCACGTCGGCACGCGGCGACGAGCTCATCGCCATACCTTCTCAAATGGCCCGCAAACAGCGGGCAGACCGGAACGATGGCGACATCCGTGCGAATGCTGTCCGCGAGCACTTCGCGGACCAGCAGCCCAGCCAGGCACCGTCCACCGAACTTCCGGCCTACTTCGATGTGGAAGACGATTCGCTCGCCATCCACCTTGGGGGAGTCGACGAAGTCCACCCGGCCGGCGGGTCATCCCTCAGCGAGGTGAACGGTGTAGGTGCCGACCGGGCGATCTTTACTGAGCCTTACCCAGCGACCACCACCACGCCCGGAACGCCACAACGCACCAACCACCAGGCTTGATGAAAGACGGGACTAGGAGAACAGGTCACCTGCGGATTGCCCTGCTTCACGCTTGCGGCGGAAGTAGTCGTTGATGATGGTCCGGTACCGGTCAGCGTCCGAGCGGGCCCAGTTCCGCATGAGTTCACAACCGAACGCCAGCGAGGTGATCGGCTGCGCCCCGGCCTGAAGCATGCGGTCGATGGCTGCGTGGTGGGTGACCGCTGAAACGCCTCCAACGGCATCGATCACGGGGTAGATCTCATAGCCCTCCAAGAGCATGTCCAGGGTTGGGAACGCGAGGCAGACCTCTGTCCACAGGCCGGCCATCACGATCTTCTTGCGTCCAGTGGCCACGATCGCAGCCCGAAAGTCCGCATCCTCCCAGGAATTGACACCTGTCCGGTCGATTTCAGTGATGCCGGGTAGTTCACGGGTGATCTCGTCGACCGTCGGCTTGTGCACGCCCATTCCCACCGCCACGGTGGTCACGACCGTCGGAATCTCATAAGCTCGCGCCAGTTGCGCCAGCGTCACCACACCGAGGTTGATCTCCTCCCGGCTGGCGGAACCGACTGTGGCGTACTGGCCTTCCTGGTAGTCGATGAACGCAATGGCGCAGTTTTGCGGTGTCAAGAGGTGGTCGGAACCGGGATCGCGAATCGGTTCAGGATTGATCTTCTTGCTTGTCGGGATAGTAGTCATACGTCATCTCCTCTGGTGGGTCTGCTGGCCTAAGACCGGATGCTGGCGGCGCGCGAGGTGGTCTTGCGCGTCAGGTCCACGAAGTCGGGTTCGAAATTCGGATCGACGTTGACCGCTTCCCACAGTCGCTGTCGGCCCGCGGTGGAGATCGGCAGCAACCTGGCCGGGTCCTCGACGACAGACACCAGCGTGTCGTCGTCCTCCGCAGAGCGACGTAGCGGACGAGGGTTGGCGACGTCCAGAGCACGCTCCACGACCGCTCTCATAGGCCCAGCCGCCATCAACTCCAACGAGGTCTCATAGTCGCGTCCGAGGATGTCCGCGAGGTCCAGCGCCTCGCGTAGTCCCGCCTCCGCGGCCATGATGGCTACGTTGGTGATCAGTTTGTAGTCCACGCCCGCACCGAACTCACCCACGTGCCGGGATCTGCCGAGACCATCGAGTACCGACTTCACCCGCTCGAAATCGTCGGCCGATCCGCCGACCAGGAACGTGATCGCCCGCTCGCGCGCGTACTTCACACCGCCAACGATGGGCGAGTCGAGCACGGCCACTCCGCTGGGCGCCGCCGCGCGGACCTGGTCGACGATTGCTCGGGTGGTGGTCGAGCAGATCAGCACTGATGCACCAGGCTGGGCGCCGGCGAGTATTCCATCGTCACCCAGGTAGGCGGTCGGGATGTCATTCGACATCACGAGGCCGAAGATCACATCAGCGCCCCGCGCCGCTTCTGCGGCCGACGCGACCGCGGTCGTCCCCATGCGCCTAGCTGCTTCGAGCCGGGGGTCCGAGATATCAGATACTCGCACTTGATGTCCGGCAGCGAGGAGATGAGGCGCCAACTGCTCGCCCATGTCGCCGAATCCCACGATTGCGATCGTTGCCATGCATTTAGCTCCTATTCAATAGATCCGTGCCCACGGGTGAGGTGTGGCAGGTCATGGGTCGGCCAGACCGTTGAACTGCGTAGTGAACGTCATGGAACTCCCCGTGGCCGGACATCCCGCACCCGTGAACTGCAGCACCGGGACCGACCGCGACCACGAGTACCAGCAGGACGCCGGAGGCGATCCAGGGCCCTTGCCGCCGCCGGCGAGGCCGGTCCGACCGCGGTCGCTCGGACCTCGAGCGCCTGGTCCAGGGCGGTCATGCAGCGTTCCTTTCGCCGGTCGGCGCTCGCCTGGTGGTAGTCGCCACGCTGGCGGCACTGACGGCAACGATCGCCGCCGCGGTGCGAGTCACCGCGGAGAAGACGGCCTCTGATCCCCAATGGCCGCGTCCGATCTCGCTGGCTCGGCTCACCGTTGCCGATGTCCAAGGCAGCGGCGGCCGCAGCGAAGGCACGGCGCCGCTGGCGAAGAGCAGCCCGATGATCGCCGCAGTGCGGGGATCCGGGGCTTCGCCGTCCGCCAGGACCCGGCGGATCCGCGCTCGCAGCTGCGCCGCCTCACGATGTAGCAGGCCGCGGTCCACGAGCCGGTCGAGCACCACCCACCACAGATCGGTGCCGAGCGCGACGAGCAACGGCCGCACCCGCTGGGGCTTCTCGGCGACGGTGTCGTAGGCCGACTGCAGCAGCGGGTCGGGCAGCGGACCCTCGCCCGACTGGGTGACCCGCGGGCCGTCCAGCACCCCGGAGTTGTCGATCTGGATCCGACCGAGCAGGGCAAGCTCGGTGAGCACCGCGCCGCCAAGCGCGTCGTGCAGGGCGCCCGCTGTCTGGATGGCAACGCCGTCGTCGTCCATCAAGAGCAGCATGAGGTCGTCGACGATGAGCAGGTCGTCCCGTACCAACGTCAGCTTCTCGCCCATATCTCGTTCCTTTCTCGTAGTTCTCTCCGCGCGGTGTCCCTTCCGTCAGCTCAGGCGAGGAAGGTGCGCAGGGCGGCGTTGACCTCGTCGGCGTGGGTCCAGAGCAACCCGTGTGGGGCGCCTTCGATCTCGACGTACTCGGCGTCGGGCAGGCCCTGGCGAAAGCGCCGGGCGGTAGCGTCGATCGGGAGGATGGTGTCGGCGGTGCCGTGCAGGATCAGGGCCGGCTTGCCGCTGGCACGGACCGCCTCGACGTCGGCGCGGAAGTCCTCGATCCAAGAAGACACGACGGCGTAGGCCGCCACCGGCGCGCTGGAGACGGCGACGTTCCAACTGCCGGTGACAGCCTCCTGGCTGATCCGGCTGCCAAGGTTCTCGTCGAGGTTGTAGAAGTCCGAGAAGAACTGCGTGTACCAGGCGTAGCGGTCACCCTTCGCCGCGGCCTCGATCCCGTCGAACACCTTCCGCGGCAGGCCGTCGGGGTTGTCATCCTGCTCGACCAGGAACGGTTCGAGTGAGGCGAGGAATGCCAACTTCGCCACCCGCTGATGGCCGTACCGCGAGACATAGCGGGCCAGTTCACCGGTGCCCATCGAGAACCCGACCAGGACGACGTCGCGCAGGTCGAGCGTCTCCAGCACGGTGTTCAGGTCGGCCGCGAACGTGTCGTAGTCGTAGCCGGAACCTACCTTCGACGAGCGCCCGAAGCCACGACGGTCGTAGGTGATCACCCGGTATCCGGCAGCAAGCAGTTCACGCGTCTGAAGCTCCCAGCTGTGGCCGTTCAGCGGATACCCGTGGATGAGGACAATCGGCTGACCTGCGCCCTGATCCTCGTAGTACAGCTCGATCGGGGTGCTGTTCTCGGTCCCGACGGCGATGAATCCCATGATCGTTTCCCTCCTGTTGTCGCATACCGGCTGTTGGTGTCGGTGTTGGACGTCGTTGTCGTGGCCCGACGCCTATCGACGGGGCTCCCAGCGGAACATCCGCGCGGCCAATACGATCGCCACCACCATCCAGCCCAGGGTCGGCGCCAGCAGGAGGATGGAGTCGGCGAGTGGGACCCCGCCGTTCCAGGCGTTGACGACCAGCTCGGTGGCCGAGCCGCCGGGCAGTATCCGTTTCAGCAGCGCAAGGCTCTCGGTGCCGGTGATCCCGACCCAACTGGCCACGGCGACCACAGCCAGACTGAGCGGAAGCGTGGTGACCTGCGCGTGCTCCGGGGAGTTCGTGACCCCGGCAGTGGCGATCGCGAACGCGAGCATCATCACCAACGTCGCGGCCAGGGCCGCCGCCACCAGTGCGGGGTTGGCGGGGGTTCGGCCCACGCCGGCGAACACGACGAGGATCACCGTCACCTGGACGGTCGCGATGACGCTGATCGGGAGCACCAGACCGGTCAGGATCGTCGCGTCACTGGCGGCGGTGGACCTGAGCCGCTTGAGGAAGAGGTTCTGCCGGCGAGCTGCCAGGGTGGTCACCGTGGTGGCGTAGAGACCGAACGCGGCGATGGTGAAGATGAGCACTGCCGCGACGTAGCCGAGGCTGCCGATCCGGCTGAACGTGTCGCGGTAACTGATGAAGAAGATGCTCACCGCCACGGGCACGATCAAGCTATTGATCAGCACGGCACGGTTTCGGAGGAGCTGGATGAGCTCGCCCTGCGCGATGGGGAACATGGGCAATCCTTCGAGGTCAGGAGGGTACGGACTCGGTGCCGACGGCGCGGAAGACATCGTCCAGCCGGGTCGGTGCGGCGGACAGTCCCGCCAGCTCGACCATGTGAGCGTCCGCCCAGTCGAGCAGCGTCTTGAGGTCCCGCTGAAGGTCGAACGTGTCGATCGTGTAGGAACCGTCGGCCGTCGGAGCGGGTCGCAGCGGCAGCGCCGGGGCACCGGGTGGCAGCGAGAACCGGATGGATGCCGGCAGGGTCTGAGTCAGCTCGGGCAGCGTGCCCTGGCGGCGGAAGACGCCCTGGTGCATCAGGCCGATGCGGTCGGCCCGCTGCTGCGCCTCCTCCAGGTAGTGCGTGGTGAGCACGACCGTGGCGCCGTCCTCGCGTAACTGCCGAACGGTCTCCCACAGGGCGTCCCGTGACTGGATGTCCAGCCCGGTGGTGGGTTCGTCCAGGATGATCAGCTCCGGCCGCCCGTACACGGCGGTGGCGAAGTCCAATCGCCGCTTCTCTCCGCCGGAAAGCTGCGCCACCCGGGTGTCGGCCCGGTGGGCGAGATCGACCAGATCGAGCACCCTCGCCACGGTGTCCTGACGTTCGGAGAGCCGGCCGATCAGCCGGACCGACTCGGCAACGGTGAGGTCGGCGGCGAAGCCGCTCTCCTGCAGCATGATCCCCATCCTGGGACGTACCGCGCGCCGGTCGGTGGGACTCCTGCCGAAGACACGCACCGTGCCCGCCGACACCGTCCGGTGGCCCTCGATGACCTCGAGGGTCGAGGTCTTGCCGGCTCCGTTGGTGCCGAGGAGTGCGTAGAGCTCCCCGCGGGCGACCTGGAACGAGAGGTCCTTGACGGCGTGGAACTCGCCGTAGGTGACATTCAGTTGGTCGACTTCGATGACTGGGTTGACGGGCATCTCGGATCCTTTCGTCTTCGGCACAAGACTTCCGTCACTGGCGGCGCCATCGCATCGGTGTGAACGCCTTAGCTCGCACCGTCAGCTCACCGTGTCGGGTGCGAGCTGGTCGCTGGCGGTGCGAGTAGCAGGCGAGGGGCGGCCGGTACGCGGTTGACCAGCGATGAAAGCCGTGGGCCTGGGGCCCGCCTCGACCTGCGGCATCCGCTTCGTCAGCCGCTTCGTGTGGAGGTCACGGGCTTGCTGCGGCGATCAAGATCAGAAATAATTGCGGTTCGCGTCGGTGAGAACTACCTAACTCTGGCCCGACGGACCTCAACCAGCCTCGGATGGAACGAAATGACCGACCTTCTCGGCCGGCGCGCGGAGCGCATCGCCATCGAGCACCTGCTCGCCCAGGTTCAAGCCGGACGCAGCGGGAAGCTGGTGGTGTGCGGGGAAGCGGGCATCGGGAAGACCGCGATCCTGGAGTACACCCGTGGCGTCGCGGTCGGATCGGGGTTCCGGGTGGAGCACTCGGTCGGAGCGGAGTCCGAGGAGCTGTTCGCGTTCGCCGGTCTGCATCAGCTGTGCAGGCCGCTGCTGGACCGCGCGGCTCCGCTGCCCGAGCCGCAGCAGGCCGCCCTCGGCGTGGCGTTCGGCCTACGCGACGGGCCTGCGCCGGACCGGTTCCTGGTCGGGCTGGCCACCCTCAACCTGCTGGCCGAGGTCGCCGAGGACGGGCCGCTGTTGTGCCTCGTCGACGATGCGCAATGGCTGGACGAGGCTTCCGGGCAGGTGCTGGCGTTCGTGGCACGTCGGTTGGCAGCCGAGCAGGTGGCGCTGGTGTTCGCGCTACGCGACGCCAGCACCAGTCACCCGTTCTCCGGATTGCCTGAGCTGAGCCTGGGCGGACTCGGTGAGCCCGACGCCCGGATGCTGCTGACGGCCGCGGTCCGCGCACCGCTGGACGGCCGGGTACGCGATCGGATCGTCGCCGAAGCGCGCGGCAACCCGCTGGCGCTGCTGGAACTCCCCCGCAGTACGCGGCCCACCCAGCTGGCCGGCGGGTTCGAGCTGCCCGACACCCTCAGCGTCCCGTATCGCGTCGAGGACGAATTCCGGCGCCGCTCCGACGATCTGCCCCCCGACACCCAACTGCTACTGCTGGTCGCCGCCGCCGAGCCGACCGGCGACGTGACGCTGCTGTGGCGCGCCGCCGCCGAGCTGAGGATCGCCCGCGAGGCGGCCGCACCCGCAGAAGCCGCCGGACTGCTCGAGATCGATACCAGGGTGCGGTTTTGTCATCCGTTGGCGCGTTCGGCGATCTACCGAGCCACCACGCCGCCCGACCACCGCCGCGCCCACGGTGCCCTGGCCGCCGCCATCGACCCGCAGACCAACCCGGACCGGCGCGCCTGGCACCGCGCACAAGCGGTCCTGGGCACCGACGAGGAAGCCGCCGCGGAGCTGGAGCGCTCGGCGGACCGGGCGCGGGCCCGTGGCGGGCTCGCCGCCGCAGCCGCATTCCTGCAGCGCGCGGCAGCCCTCACCCCCGATCACGCCACCCGTGCTCGGCGGATGCTGGGAGCCGCCCGCGCCAAGCACGAGGCCGGCGCGTCCGACAGCGCGCTGGACCTGCTCACGATGGCACCGCTCGAGCCGCTGGATTCCCTGCAACGCGCGCATCTCGACCTATTGCGAGCCCAGATCGCCTTCCACCTGACCCGAGGCACCGAGGTGCCGGGCATGCTGATGGATGCCGCCAAGGCACTCGCCCCGTTGGACGCTGCGCTGTCCCGCGAGACCTACCTACATGCGCTGGATGCGGCGATCATCAACGGAGGGGGTGACGCGGCGCGCATCGCCGAAGCGGCCTTGGCCGCCCCCGCACCCGGGACGCCGACGCGACCGGTGGACCTGCTCCTCGACGGGCTCACGACGACCTTGAGCAAGGGCTGTGCGGCGGGAGTGCCAGGTCTACGGCTCGCGTTGGAAGCGTTCCGCGACGGCCCGCAGGCGGAATCTGTGCAGTGCAGCCAGAGCGACCGGTGGCTGTGGCTTGCCGGCCGCAACGCCGTGGCGATCCTCGACGACGAGCTGCTCCATGTGCTGGCCAGCCGCAACGTCCAGCTCGCTCGTGAGGCCGGCGCGCTGGCGACGCTCCCCGCCGCACTGAACTTCCTGTCCATCACATCGGTCCTGACGGGCGATCTCGCCCGCGCCGACGAGCTGGCCACCGAGGCCACGGTGATCACACAGGCCACCGGGGGCGTGCCGTTGCGCCATGCTCGCGTCATTCTCCACGCCTGGCGTGGTGACCAAGCCGAGACCACCGCGCTCGACGCCACCGTCGCCAGCGATGACACCTACCCCGACGAGGGCGCGGAGGTCTCCCTGGCTCAGTACGCGATGGCAGTGCTCCACAACGGGTTGGGCAACTACTCGGTCGCGCAGGAAGCGGCGACGAGGGCGTGCAGGTCTGACGAACCGTCGATCAGCAGCGCGTGCCTACCCGAGCTCATCGAGGCTTCCGTCCGTGCCGGCGAGCCGGCACGAGCAGCGCTCGCACTTGAGCAGTTCACCTCACTCGCAGTTGCGTGCGGCACCACGTGGGCGCTGGGCCTGGCCGCGCGCTCACGAGCGCTGACCAGCGCAGGGCCTGATGCCGAGGAGCACTACCGCGAAGCGATCGAACGGCTCGGAAAGTCCCGGATGGCCGGCGACGCGGCTCGTGCTCGGCTCGTCTACGGCGAGTGGCTGCGCCGCGAAGGGCGGCGCCAGGACGCGCGCGACCAACTCCACACCGCCCATCAACTGCTGTCGGACATGGGCGCGGGCGCATTCGCCGAGCGGGCCGCCCGCGAACTCCGCGCCACCGGCGAACACCCACGAAAGCGCACCGCCCACCCGACCGACGCCCTCACCCCACACGAGGTGCACATCGCCCGGCTGGTAGCCACCGGGGCTACCTCCCGGGAGATCGGCGCACAACTGTTCCTCAGTCCCCGCACCATCGAAGCCCACCTGCGCAACATCTTCCGCAAACTCGGCATCACCTCCCGCCGGCAACTCAAAGATGTGCGGCTGCCCTGAGCGGGCCGGCACCCCGCCGCCGTCTGCGAGATTCACAAGCGTCAGCTGGGACGGGTGAAAGGTGCCGTCAGTGGCGAGCCCAAGCCAGGGGCACGAGCGGTCGCGATGCTCGCATCGTCCTCTTCCCGTACAGGGCAGCGACGGCGACGCCCTCGGCGGCTCGGCGTACGATCTGGATACGCTCGATGCTCAACCCGTCGACGGCCAACTGCTCGCTCCACCAGGCGCTGCGCGACCGCGGCTACAGTGGGGATCGAGTGAAGACCGATCCAGATCGCCGTTGACGTGACGTCTACGCGGCGCCGGCATCCGAACGTCCCGCGCAGAGTACGCGAACGTAGGCACGGAGCATTTTGCCGGGATAGTTCTCCGACAGGTCGAGGTGGGGCACAGGACCGCCTCCCGGAACGTTCGCGCACATCTTCCACACGGCGATCACGATTTGCTCCCGCCCCGGCGGCAGCGTTGCCAGCATCCCGTACGCGTACCAGCTCGACACTGCCTGCAATGTGAAGTCCATCGTCACCGCAGGTGCCGGGGCCGGTCGGATCAGCGTCTGATCCGGTGCGTTCCGCAATCCAGGCACCAGCAGGGTCGGGCCGTTCCGAGATCTCGGGACGGCCCGACCCGCGTCCGCAGCCCAGCGTCCAGTGGTTGCCGCGTCTGGCTGGCCGTTCCCGCCCAGCCAGACGCCGGCGCCTCAGTCCGCTCCCTCGGTGTCGGTCAACCGGTCGGTCGGCGCCTGCGCCACCGGGTGACCGGTGTCGTCGACCAGCCCTGGCGCCATGCTGCCGCCGTGGACGTCCTGTACCGCCCGGGCGCCACGGGCCGCCTCGTCCTGCGGCACCTCGGTCTGCTGCCCGTCACGCTGCTCGTCCCGCTCGGTCATGGGGATCCCTTCCTCGGTCCTGACCAGCGGCGGTACCCGCATGAGCGACCGGGAAGCGGATCAACGACCGTCCTTCGTCCAACTCGCCACCGCGGGGAGCAAGGCCCGCACGGCGGCGATCAACCAGGTGCACGTGGCGTCGACCTTTTCGCTGGAGCGGCCGAGCTGCGCGGCGGTGGGTTCTGGCGCGGTACAGGGGCCGTCAAGGGAGGTTCGCGCTGACGGCGATGGCGATCGGCGTTGATCCTTGAGTGAGTTCGAGGATCTGACGCCGGATCCGTGGTTCGTGGAGCAGCGCTGCTAGCGTGGCGGCGACGTCCTCGCGCGCGATCTCGTCGTGCGGCTGGGCTGGGCCGAGGGACACGCTGCCGGTTCCCGGCCGGTCAAGCAGCATCGACGGCCGCAGGATCAGCCAGTCGAGGTGGCTCTGGCTCACCACGACATCGACGATCTTTTTGACCGCGAAGTAGAATTCCTCGTCGTCGCTGAGGTCCTGGTCGCGCCCGGCCTCGGGCATCACGGACACCAGTGTGAAGCGGTGCACCCCCGCCAGAGTTGTGGCCTCAAGAACTCTGATGACGCCTTCGCCGTCGATCGCTGCCGTGACATCCCTGGCGCCGCCGTTCGATCCCGCTGTGTACACGACTGCATCGACCCCACGGAGCATCGATCCCAGGGAGTCCACGCTCATGTCCGCGAGCTGACCTACGAATGCGTGGACGCCCCGCCTCATGAGCTCGAACTTCTGCTCGTCCCGACGCACCAAGCCGGATACGGTGTCGCCGCGCTTGGACAGGTCATCGGCGAGCAACCTGCCCACGGCGCCACTGATGCCCAGGATGAAGACCTTCATCGCGGTCCGATTGGGCCGTGCAGCGTTTGGAGCGTGGTGATGACCTGCGCTTCCTCAAGGACGAAGGATGTGCCTGCCGGGAAGGGCGATTCGGATTGGAGCATCTCATCAGGCTCGCAACAGCGGTGCGGCTTCGCGTCGGTAGAAATCACCGATACTCGTGATGCCCGCGCCCGCCTGGTCAGGGAAGGTGCAGCTCCTTGAGCTGACGGCGTGAGGTGATGCCGAGCTTGCGGAAGATGTTGCGCAAGTGGGCCTCGATGGTCCGAGGGCTGAGGAACAGCTGTGCGCCGACCTCACGGGATGTCGCTCCGGTGGCCACCAGGCGCGCGACGTGCAGCTCCTGGGCGGTCAGTTCGTCGGTCGACTGCGAGGATCGCGTGCTTGGGTGCTCGCCGGTCGCGCGCAGCTCGCGTGCGGCGCGAGCCGCGAACGCCTCCGCTCCCATGTCGGTGAGGAGTTGGTGGGCGGTGCGGAGCTGATCTCGGGCGTCGCGGCGGCGGCCCTCGCGACGTAGCTACTCACCGTAGACGAGGTGGGCGCGGGCGAGGTAGCCGCGCATCCGGCTGTTCCCGAGGTGTTTGATCGCCGTACGGTACTGATCTTCGGCCGATGATCCGGTGCCCATGAGCGCCCGTGAGTTCGCCGCCAGCCCCAGCGCCCACGACGTGCCGCTGGCGCGAGCCCAGGCGTCGAACTGTTCCATCGCCTGGGTCGCGCGCTCCGGCTGCCCCGCACGGACGCAGGCCTCGATGAACTCCGTGAGGCTCGCGCCGATGAACTGGTGCAGCCCAGCGAACGCGAACTGCGTCTCGGACTCGACGCCGGCCAAGGGCTCCACCCGGAAGGCCGAGGCGAGTGCCGTCTGGTGGGCGTGCTCGAGCAGGGCGGTCTTCCCGATGCCGGCTTCTCCGCGCACCACGAGAGAGCCGCTGCGCCCGAACCGAGCCAGAGAGATGAGCTTCTCGACCGCGTCACGCTCTGAACGCCGGCCTACGAGATCCGTCACGTTGTGCCTCCCGTCAACGCGCCAGATGTAAGTAGCCGACACCGTAGGCGTCCCTGATGCGAAGTGCGGAAGCTGCAAGTTAGCACCTGCCACCTCAGTGGTTCTCGGTGGCGCTGGGCCGTGAGGACCTACGTGGTGGTGACCGACGCGAGGGCTCGGCCTGCGGTGCGAGCCTGATGACGTCGCCAGGATCGGGCATCCGGACCCCGGCGTACCCGGAGTTGATGGATTCCGGAGCCCGTGGCGGGCGTCTGAAGACCAGACGTCGAACCCGTTCCCGGTACGCACCGACAACGAGAAAGTTGGGAGGACCCATGAGTACGGATCGTGTGCTTGGCGGACGCTATGAGCTCTGCGACGTCCTGGGCAGGGGCGGCATGGCCGTTGTTCACCTGGCTCGTGACATCCGGCTCAAGCGCTGGGTCGCGGTCAAGGTGCTCCGCGCAGAGCTAGCCCGCGATCCGCTGTTCCGGTCCCGGTTCCGGCGGGAAGCACAGGCCGTCGCCCGCCTCAATCACCCCGGCATCGTCGCCGTTCATGACGTCGGACATGAGAACGTCGAAGGCAGCCGGGCGGACGAGCCGGCCGTTCCGTTCATCGTCATGGAGTACGTCGCCGGCCAGTCGCTGGGGGCCCGACTCCGCGAGGGCGCGCTCACGCTGGAGGAGTCGATCCAGCATCAGATAGCGGTCCTGTCGGCACTCGAGTTCAGCCATCGTGCAGGCGTTGTCCATCGCGACATCAAGCCCGCCAACGTCATGGTCACTCTCGACGGCGCAATCAAGGTCGTGGACTTCGGCATCGCGCGTGTCGAGGGTGGTGCCGCCCCGGCAACGCAGACCCACGAACTCCTCGGAACCGCCCAGTATCTTTCTCCCGAACAGGTGCGCGGTGAGGTCGCCGACGCCCGCAGCGACCTGTACTCCGCGGGTTGCCTGCTCTACGAGCTGCTGACCGGGCGGCCACCCTTCGTCGGTGACAACCCGGTTGCCGTCGCCTATCAGCACGTGCACCAGGAGCCCTCGCGCGCCAGTGCCTACCGCACCGAGGTGACTCCGGCGCTTGACGCGGTTCTCCTCACGGCGCTCGCCAAGGACCGAAAGGACCGGTTCCAGAGCGCCCGATCCTTCAGGGAAGCGCTCCAGTCCGCGGCGAAGGGCCTGGTCCGTGCGGACGAGCGCACCGACATGGACGCGTTGGACAACGCGATTCCGGTCCACCCGCCGTGGCGCACTGCGCTGACATCGACGATCTCCACCGCATTGCCATCGGACCACTCGCCTCGTCGACCCGCCCGTGACAAGGACAAGGCCACCACGTGATCCACCTAGGCAACGGTCCGCGCTGGCTCGCCACCTCTGGCCGCTCTGGACGCACACCGGCGAGGTCAACGCCACCTGTGCACCTTTCGTAACTCCCTCGACGGCGAGGACTGCCGCGCCGCCACATGACGCACCCACATCACAGGAAAGTGAGGACCAGACATGACTCCCATCGAGCAGCTCATCAGCAACTTCCAGGAGCTCGTCGCCCAAGTGCCCGGGATCGTCCAGCCGTTCATCGTCATGCTGGCGGGCGCGATCCCGTTTGTCGACGGTGAGGGAGCAGCCATCATCGGCATAGCCGGCGGTCTCCATCCGATTGTCGCAGGCGTCGCAGCAGCCGCAGGGAACTTTCTGTGCGTGCTGCTGGTCGTCGCGGTCACCTCACGCGCCAGGACGACAATCGTCGATCGCCGAGACAGCCTGGTCGGGGTAGGCGGAGGCGCAGGAGCGCGATCGAGCGCCCTCGGGGAGACGTACCAGGAGACGGCAGCCACGAAGCCGGAGTCGAAGGGGCGTCGGCGCTTCAACAGATGGCTCATGCGTTTCGGCGTCCCCGGTGCGAGCATCCTCGGTCCTCTCGCCATTCCGACCCAGATCACGTCGGCGATCCTCGTGGGCGGCGGAACTCCACGCCGGTGGGTCCTGCTCTGGCAGGCCGTCTCCATCGTCATCTGGACGACGGTTGGCACCCTCTTGGCGTGGGCCGCACTCACCTACGTCGTCGAGGTGCCGTGAGCCATGACCGAGCAAACGCACACCGTTCCGCCCGATGTCGAGTACCACAGGGTGCTGGCCGGGGAGAGACGTCGTATCGGTCGTGGCATCCTCGCGATCGTGCTTCTGATCGGCGGGATGACGCTGTCCGGCGTCGCTCTCAGCCTGATGGCGGCGTTCGTGGACGCCGCCATCGACACCGACGGCCGCACCGAGTGGACGCCTCTGATGCACACCGCCGGCATGGTTTCCGTCGCACTGATCATCCCGTGGAGCATGCTCATCCAGCGGTGGCTCTACGGCGTGAAGGGCCCGTCGCTGCACTCGGTGATCTCGCGGTTCCGGTTCGACATCTTCGGGCGCGCGCTGCTTCTGATCACCCCCGCGTGGGTTGCCGTCATGGCGTTTCACTACTGGGTGCCGCTGCCACAGACCGAATGGAGTTACACCGACGTCCTGTGGATACTCCTCGCCACGCTCCTGCTCACGCCCCTGCAGGCCGCGGGTGAGGAATACGGGTTCCGTGGGCTCATCTTCCGCGTCGCCGGTGGCTGGACGCGCGGAGCACGGGCGGGCCTCGCCGTCGGTGTGCTGGTCTCCAGCGTCGCCTTCGCGGTCATCCACCTGTCGACCGATATCTGGCTGAACCTCTGGTACCTGATCTTCGGCATCGGGCTCACGCTCATCACCTGGCGCAGCGGGGGTATCGAGATCGCAGTGGTGCTACACGCGGGGTACAACACCCTGTCCTTCGTGTTCGATGCTGCGCTGCGCACCGATATCGCCAACGTCGTCACGGATCGCGCAGCGGGCGCCGCGACGATCGGTGTCCTCGTTCCCAGCGCAGTTGTCGTCATCACCGCCTTGGTGGTCTGGCTGCGCACCCGGCGCAGCGGCCCTCTGCGAACACCGCACTCGGCGGCCGTTCGACCCGCGTCCGCGCTCTCGAGGGCCGCAGCTCGCGGCTAGCCAACGATGGCACCCGTGACGTTCTCGTGGAAGGGTCTCGACCCTGATCAGCAGCGCACGCCGTACCCCGTCCAGGTTTCCGAGTTGCGAGAGACACGGAAACCGAAGATCGGGGTACGGCGTGCGCTGCTGAGCGGGTACTGACCCGCAGGTGAGCGGTTCGCTGCGGCGTTCACCGCGAGGGACAGGCCGGTGGAATGCCACGGAGTCGGTCCTACGGAGGGCTCGGCCAGCGCAGCTGAGCAGGGCCGTACGTGGCAGGGCCCCTTGCCGGCAAGGGGCCCTGCCACGTAGCTCAGTCGAGTAGTTCGGTCACGGTGCCGGCGGCCACGGTACGGCCGCCCTCCCGGACGGCGAAGCCGAGCCCGACATCCATCGCGATCGGCCTGCCAAGCTCCACCGACAGGTCGACGGTGTCACCCGGCAGGACCATCGTCAGATCACCGAGGTCTACCGACCCGACCACGTCGGTGGTGCGGAAGTAGAACTGCGGCCGGTAGTTGGCGAGAAACGGCGTGTGGCGCCCGCCCTCGGCGGTGGTCAGCGCATAGAGCCTGGCCCGGAACCGCTGGTGCGGCGTGACGCTGCCCGGCAGCGCCACCACCTGACCCCGCTGCACCTGGTCACGCTTGACCCCGCGCAGCAGCACGGCGGCGTTGTCCCCGGCCTCGGCGGTCGCCAGCGACTTGCCGAACGTCTCCAGCCCAGTTGCCACAGTGGACAGCGTTGGGCTGAGACCGACCACCTCCACCGGGTCGCCGACACGGAGCACGCCCCGCTCGACAGCGCCGGTCACCACCGTCCCCCGTCCGGAGATCGTCAGCACGTTCTCGATCGGCATGAGGAACGGCTCGCCGAGTTCGCGGGGTGGCACCGGGACGTACCGGTCGACCGCGTCGAGCAGCTCCATGACGGAGGAAACCCAGCGTGGGTCGCCCTCCAGGGCCCGCAGCGCCGACACCCGTACGACCGGAACCTCGTCGCCGGGGAACCCGTACTCGGACACCAACTCCCGCATCTCGAGTTCAACCAGGTCGAGAAGTTCCGGGTCTTCGACGGCGTCGGCCTTGTTCATCGCCACCACCAGGTAGGGCACGCCGACCCGCCGAGCGAGCAGCACGTGCTCGCGGGTCTGCGGCATCGCCCCGTCAAGCGCGGAGACAACCAGGATCGCGCCATCGACCTGCGCCACCCCCGTGATCATGTTCTTGACGAAGTCGGCGTGGCCGGGCATGTCCACATGGGCGTAGTGCCGGGTCTCGGTCTCGTACTCGACATGGGCGATGTTGATGGTGATGCCGCGCGCCGCTTCCTCCGGCGCCCGGTCGATGCCGTCGAAGGACACGAACCGGTTGACGGCGGGGTCGCGGTCGGCGAGGACCTTGGTGATAGCGGCAGTCAGGGTCGTCTTGCCGTGGTCGACGTGACCCATCGTGCCGATGTTGAGGTGCGGCTTCACGCGCACGAATTGGCTCTTGGCCATGATGAGCTCCACACTGGAGACGAATTGGCGGACGACGAACGCGGGCGGATGCCACTCCGCGAAAAACCGCGCCAGAACCGCATGTCACGGCGCGCTCACCAGCGCGCCGGATCACCGGGCCACCCTCCTCCGTGGTTCTGCCGGAGCGGGAGGAGGGTCAGCCTCGGGTGTCAGCCAGCCATGCGCACACGTCGGCGGCAGCCGGCAGGTGGAAACCTGCGGGCCGCACAGAGCCGACGGTGCCGAACATGGCGATCACGCTAGCTCTGAACCTCGGGAGGGGCGACTGATATTCCCGGCCCTTCTCTGCCAGTCATCGGCGTCGAAGCCGCAATCGAGATCTTCGAGTGCGGCTGCCCCCGATGATTGGTGCGACGCGACGCCGTCCGGTCGAACGTTCCTGATTGTCGGCGCGTTGGGAGAGGTCTCACATGGCGGTGAGGGCGGTGACCGGGTGCAGGGCGTGGGTGGGGCTCGGCCGAACGTCGCCGACCGTGGTCGATCCCCGGGAGGCGTGGACAGCCGTACCCGGCGATGAGAAATGAATGCTGCCGGCCCTGGCGGCGCCCGCACCGGCAGGTCGTACGACACCTCGGAAAGCACCGACCGCGGCAAGGAAGGCACCTCTTGACGCCTGCGGTAGGGGGATCTGTTATCAGACGCACAACGGTGCCCGGGCCGCCGTCCGCGCCCACTAGTACGTCCCGTCCGACTGCTCGCGCAGCTTGCCGAGGGCCCGAGCCAGCAACCGGGACACGTGCATCTGGGGCACGCCTATCTGCTCGGCGATCTGCGACTGGGTCAGGTTGCCGTAGAAGCGCAGCGTGAGGATCCGCTGCTCGCGTTCGGTGAGCGTGGCCAGCACCGTGCCCAGAGCGACCCGCAGGTCGGACAGCTCGAACTTGCCATCCTCACCGCCGAGCAGGTCATCCAGTTCGGCGGCCCGGTCGCCGTCGCCGGTCGGCGTGAACAGCGACACCGCGTTGTACGCGCGGGCACCCTCCAGGCCTTCCAGGACCTCGTCCTCGGTGAGCTTGAGGTGGGCGGCGATGTCGGCAACCGTCGGCGAACGGCCCAGGACCCGCAGCAGTGAACTGTTGGCGTCGAGGATGGTCAGCCTCAACTCTTGAAGACGGCAGGGCGCCTCGACGTCCCAGGTGCGGTCGCGGTAGTGCCGCTTGGGCTCCCCGGCGAGGGGCAGGTCGGTGGGCGGGCGCGGGTCGAGTTTCTGGGCGGCGCACGGTCTGGTCCGCTGCTCGCTGATCGTGTGCGCGGTCATTGATGATCCTCCCTGCACCCTCATCGCGGAGAAGAAACGTGGGGCTTCGTAGCACGCCTGACGAGCGCGAAGTCGGCAGGTGTCGGCGGACGGAACTTGCCGCCATCCGCGACGAACTCATGACCATGCCTTTTTAAATGGTCCGCGAACAGCGGGCACACCGGAACGACGGTGACACTCGTGCGAATGCTGTCCCCGAGGACCTCGCGGACCAGCAGCCCAGCCAGGCCCCGTCCACCGAACTGTCGGTCTACTTCGGTGTGGAAGACGATTCGCTCACCATCCACCTTGGCGGAGTCGACGAAGTCCACACGACCGACGGGTGACCCCTCAGTGAGGCTGATGGTGTAGGTGCCGATCGGGCGATCTTTGTTGAGTTCTACCGTTACGAGCGCCCCGGTGTTGTCATGGATTTCCCTAATCATTCGATGTCCTTTCGAGATGCTGATTGCGTCCGTGTCAGCTGCAATCCGGCCATGATTCGCCGCCACGTCCCGCCACGGCGTGCCGCCTCCTTACCGCAGCGCTGGCCGCGAGGTCTCCACTGCTCAGTTTCTGGTCGAAGAATCATCTACCGGAGACCCTGCCGTCTCTCGATCACCGACTCACCACGTTGATCAAGTCCGGTCGGCGACCCAGCCGCACTCGTGAAACACGACTCGGCACGAACACCGCTGCGGCTGAGGTTCCGCCTGGCAACGTCGATGACAGCGCTGACAGACATGGCGGTTCCTTTCGCGTCGACGGTCCGAAGCGGGGGGCGACCTCGCGGGTCAGGGCCGTTCCCGGACGGACGAGGTCTGGCGCTGCTCCGGTCGTTGCCGGTGATGGCGTTGTCTTCAGGCTGGCATCGGCGGCGTCGCCTTCGCGTCGGTGGAAGCCCCTGATGTCGCCACCGTGCAGAGCGGTGGATGGCCGTTGCCCGGGCGGGCCAGACCAGCAAAGGGACTGCTGTGCGGGCAGGCCCGGCATACGGCGACCGAATTGCCCACCCCCGTCCACGGTTTAGAACTAGGGTTGGCGGACGGGGTTCGCGTCGGTGACAATTACTTACTTTTACAGTGCCGACAGATTCGAGTGGGAATGAAACTGGCGAATCTTCTAGGCCGGCACGCGGAGTGCGAAGCGGTCAAGCAACTGCTCGCCCGGGCGCAGGCGGGGCGCAGCGGGGCGCTCGTGGTGCGCGGAGAAGCGGGCATCGGGAAGACGGCGCTGGTGGAATATGCCCGCGACGTCGCGGCTCCTTTGGGGTTCCGGACGGAGATCCTGGCCGGAGCGGAGTCTGAGACGCAGTTCGCGTTCGCCGGTTTGCACCAGCTGTGCGGGCCGTTGCTGGACCGCGCGGGTGCGCTACCCGAGCCGCAGCAGGCTGCCCTGGGCGTGGCGTTCGGGCAGCGAGCCGGTGCCGCGCCAGACCGGTTCCTGGTCGGGCTGGCGACCCTTAACCTGCTGGCCGAGGTCGCCGAGGAAGGGCCACTGTTGTGCCTCGTCGACGATGCGCAGTGGCTCGATCAGCCATCCGCTCAGGTGCTGGCGTTTGTGGCACGTCGGGTGGCGGCCGAGCAGTTGGCGCTGGTGTTCGCACTGCGCGACCACGACGGAGGCGACGTTCGCCCGTTCTCCGGGCTGCCCGAGCTGCGCCTGGACGGGCTCGGCGAGACCGACGCGCAGGCGCTGCTGGCCGCCGCGGTCCCCACACCGCTGGACGACGGGGTCCGCGACCGGATCATCGCCGAGTCGCGCGGCAACCCCTTGGCGCTGCTGGAACTTCCCCGAAGCACGCCGCCGACGCAGCTGGCCGGCGGGTTCGAACTGCCGGACGCGTCGAGCGTGCCTCACCGCATCGAGGAGAGCTTCCAGCGCCGTTCAGGTAGCCTGCCCGCCGAGACGCAACTGCTCCTGTTGGTCGCGGCCGCCGAGCCGACTGGCGAGGTAGCGCTGCTGTGGCGCGCGGCCGCACACCTGGGGATTGCCCGCGAAGAGGCCGCACCCGCCGAAGCCGCCGGACTGCTGGAGATCGACACCCGGGTGCGGTTTCGCCATCCGCTGGTGCGCTCGGCGGTGTACCGGGCCGCCACACCACCCGATCACCGCCGCGCACACCGCGCGCTGGCCGCTGTCACCGACCCGCAGCTCGACCCCGACCGGCGCGCCTGGCACCGTGCGCAGGCCGTGCTCGGCACCGACGAGGAAGCCGCCGCAGAACTTGAGCAATTGGCCGACCGGGCGCGAGCCCGCGGCGGGTGGGCTGCCGCAGCGGCGTTCCTGCAGCAAGCCGCCGAGCTGACTCCCGAGCCGGCCGAGCGTACGAGACGGGCGCTGGTAGCCGCGCACGCCAAGCACGAGGCCGGTGCGCCCGAGAGCTCGCTGAGGCTGTTGACGATCGCGGCCGCCGGGCCGCTGGACGCGTTGCAAGCAGCCCGCCTGAAGTTACTGCGTGCCCAGGTCACGTTCCACACCACGCGCAGTAGCGAGGTGCCGGAAATGCTGCTGGACGCAGCCAGGACCCTCACCCCGCTCGATGCGGCCCTGGCCCGTGAGACCTACCTGCACGCGCTCGACGCGGCGCTCGTGGCCGGTGACTCCGACCGCGGCGTCCTGGAGGTCGCCGAGGCCGCTCGGGCCGCACCTGCACCGCCAGGGTCGCCGCAGCCGTCGGACCTGTTGCTTGATGGCCTCACGAAAACCTTGACAAGTGGATATGCGGCGGGAGCGCCTAGGCTGCGGCATGCCCTGGAGGCGTTTCGCAACAGCCCGCTCACGGACCCCGAGCAAGACCGCCAGAGCGACCGCTGGCTGCGGCTGGCCGGCCGCAACGCGGTGGCAATCCTCGACGACGAACTGCTCTACCTACTGGCCAGCCGTAACGTCCAGTTGACTCGTGAGGCCGGTGCGCTGACGACGCTCCCGGACTCGCTGCGCTTCCTGTCCATCACGTCGGTCCTGATGGGCGAACTCGCCCGAGCCGGCGAGCTCGCCACCGAGGCGACGACCATCACGCAGGCCACCGGCGGCGTACAGCTGCGGCACGCTCACATCATCCTGAGTGCCTGGCGTGGCGACCAGGCGGAGACCACGGCGCTCAACGCCCTAACCGCCCAGGACGTCGCCTTTTCCGACGAGAGTACGGAGGCCTCCTTCGCTCAGTACGCGATGGCGGTGCTCCACAACGGGCTGGGCAACTATCCGGCCGCGCAGGACGCTGCGGCGCGGGCATTCGAGTCCCCAGAGCTGGCGCTCAGTAATCTCGTCCACTTCGAGCTCATCGAGTCAGCCGTCCGCGCCGATCGACCAGAACGAGCGATCGAGGCGATGAAGCAGCTCTGCTCCCGGGCTCGTGCCAGCGGGACGCCGTGGGCGCTGGGAATGGCGGCGCGCTCAGAGGCGCTGACGAGCACCGGATCGGCAGCCGAGGATCAATACCGCGAGGCGATCGCGCAGCTCAAGCACAGCCGGATGGGCGGTTACCTCGCTCGTACCCATCTCGTCTACGGCGAGTGGCTGCGCCGCGAGGGCCG
>NZ_JBNCKU010000025.1:0-475 GCF_049841715.1 Micromonospora sp. DT41
AAGCTAAGCCCTCCAGCGCCGATGGTACTGCACTCGTGAGGGTGTGGGAGAGTAGGACACCGCCGGACAATCTTCCAGTCGAGGGCCGCCCCAATCCGGGTCGGCCCTCGACTGCGTGGCGCCATTGGTGGCGCAATCAGGAAGGATGTACCTGTGAGTTCAGGACCGCAGGGCGGAGACCGTCCCCGTCGTAACGAAGACGGCTCCGGCGAACGCGACCGCGGTGCGCGGCGCGACGACCGGCCCCCGTACCGGGGAGACCGAGACAGCGCAGGCGGCACCCGAGGCGGATACGCCGGCGGTCGCGACAGCGGTTCCCGTGGCGGTGACCGGGACGGCTCGCGATCCGGTGCCCCGCGTGAGGGCGGCTACCGAGGCGGTGACCGCCGCGAGGGCGGCTTCCGTGGTGGCGATCGTGATGGGTCGCGCTCGGGTGCGCCGCGTGAAGGTGGCTTCCGTGGTGGTGACCGTCGCG
>NZ_JBNCKU010000025.1:573-1644 GCF_049841715.1 Micromonospora sp. DT41
GGTGGTTACCAGGGTGGCGGTGACCGTGGTCGTTCCGGTCCGTCCCGCGAGGGTGGCTTCCGTGGTGGCGACCGCGAGGGTGGTTTCCGTGGCGGTGACCGCCGCGAAGGTGGCTTCCGTGGTGGCGATCGTGATGGGTCGCGCTCGGGTGCGCCGCGTGAAGGTGGCTTCCGTGGTGGTGACCGTCGCGAGGGTGGTTACCAGGGTGGCGGTGACCGTGGTCGTTCCGGTCCGTCCCGCGAGGGTGGCTTCCGTGGTGGCGACCGCGACGGTGGTTTCCGTGGCGGTGACCGCCGCGAAGGTGGCTTCCGTGGTGGCGACCGCGAAGGCGGTTCCCGTGGCGGTGACCGCGACGGTGGTTTCCGGGGTGGCGATCGCCGCGAGGGCGGTTTCCGCGGCGGTGACCGTGATGGTTCGCGCTCGGGTGCTCCCCGCGAGGGTGGTTACCAGGGTGGCGGTGACCGTGGCCGTTCCGGTCCGCCGCGTGAGGGTGGCTTCCGTGGTGGCGACCGCGACGGTGGTTTCCGTAGCGGTGACCGCCGCGAAGGTGGCTTCCGTGGCGGCGACCGCGACAGTGGTTTCCGTGGTGGCGACCGTCGCGAGGGCGGTTTCCGTGGTGGCGACCGCGACGGGTCACGCTCGGGTGCGCCGCGTGAGGGCGGTTTCCGTGGCGGTGACCGCCGTGAGGGCGGCTACCAGGGTGGCGACCGTCGTGAGGGCGGCTACCAGGGTGGCTCCCGGCCTGGCGCTCCGCGTGAGGGTGGCTACCGCGGCGGTGACCGCGAGGGTGGCTACCGTGGCGGTGACCGTCGCGAAGGTGGCTTCCGTGGTGGCGATCGTGATGGTTCGCGCTCGGGTGCTCCCCGTGAAGGTGGTTTCCGTGGCGGTGACCGCGAGGGTGGTTTCCGTGGTGGTGACCGTCGCGAGGGTGGTTACCAGGGTGGGGGCGACCGTGGTCGTTCCGGCCCGCCCCGTGAGGGTGGCTTCCGTGGTGGCGACCGCGACGCCTCCCGTGCGCCGCGTGACGGCGGTTTCCGTGGCGGTGACCGCGAGGGTGGTTTCCGTGGTGGT
>NZ_JBNCKU010000025.1:1742-64001 GCF_049841715.1 Micromonospora sp. DT41
GTGACCGTCGTGAGGGTGGTTACCAGGGTGGGGGCGACCGTGGTCGTTCCGGCCCGCCCCGTGAGGGCGGCTTCCGTGGCGGTGACCGCGACGGTGGATTCCGTGGTGGCGATCGTGATGGTTCGCGCTCGGGTGCTCCCCGCGAGGGTGGCTTCCGTGGTGGTGACCGTCGTGAGGGTGGTTACCAGGGTGGGGGCGACCGTGGTCGTTCCGGCCCGCCCCGTGAGGGCGGCTTCCGTGGTGGCGACCGCGACGGTGGATTCCGAGGCGGTGACCGTCGTGAAGGTGGCTACCGCGGTGGGGACCGAGACGGAGGCTCCCGCGCTGATGAGCGGCCGCGTCGTGAGGGCGACTACCGGCGGGACGACCGTGGCACGGGCTCCGAGTCGGCCGAGGGCGGGCGCAGTTCGGCCCCGGCGTTGCCGGACGACATCGTCGCCACGGACCTCGACAAGGACGTCCGTGCTGAGCTGCTCTCGTTGAACAAGCCGGTCGCCGAGACGGTGGCCCGACACTTGGTCGCCACTGGACAGTTGATCGACGAGGATCCGGCCGAGGCGCTGGCGCACGCGCTGGCCGCCCGACGGCTCGCGTCGCGCATCTCGGCCGTCCGCGAGGCGGTCGGCCTGGCCGCGTACCACGCGGGGGAGTGGCAGACGGCGATCGCCGAGCTGCGCACGTACCACCGGATGAGTGGATTGCAGAGCCACGTGGCTGTGCTCGCGGACTGTGAGCGCGCTCTGGGCCGGCCGGAGCGGGCTATTGACCTGTTCCGTGGCGCCGACCAGGAGAAGCTGGACCAGGCCGTCGCGATCGAGCTGCTGATCGTCGCCGCGGGCGCCCGGGGTGACCTCGGGCAGAAGGACGCCGCGGTCGCGATGCTCCAGGTCCCGGACCTCACCAGTGAGGCGACGGTGCCGTGGACGGCGCGGCTGCGCTACGCGTACGCCGACGCGCTGCTCGCGGTGGGCCGGCGCGAGGAGGCCCGCGAGTGGTTCTCCCGGGCCGCCGACGTGGACACCGAGGGCGAGACCGATGCCGCGGAGCGGCTGCTGGAACTCGACGGCGTGGTCATCGAGGGCGACGACGAGGACGAGGCGGTCGAGGAGGCCGTCGCCGGTCCCGGCACCCCGGGCGCCGTGCCGGCCCAGCCCGACACCGAGCTGACCGATGACGACGACGACGATGACGATGACGACGACGATGACGATGACGATGACGACGACGACGATGACGACGACGACGACGATGATGACGATGACGATGACGACGACGACGATGAGCGGGGACAGGCCGAGCCTGCTGCCGTCGATCGGACTCCGGTAGCCAGCGACGACGACGCGGTGAACAACGACACCACGAACGCCGACGCGGTGAACGACGCGACCGTCCCGGCCCGGGGCGACGAGTCGGAGTCGACGCAGCGGTGAGTACGGACGCCGGGGAGCGGCTGGTCGACGGGTACACCCTTGTCGTCTTCGACCTGGACGGGGTGATCTACCTGATCGACCGGCCGATCCCCGGCGCGGTCGACGCGGTGGCCCGCCTGCACGCCGAGGGGCGATCGGTGGCGTACGCCACCAACAACGCCTCCCGTCGGTCCAGTGACGTCGCCGACCTGCTGACCGGGATGGGTGTGCCGGCTCGGCCGGAGGAGGTGCTCACCTCCGCTGCGGCCGCCGCCGAGCTGCTGCGTGACCGGCTGCCCGCCGGTGCGCCGGTGCTGGTGGTCGGCGCGGAGGCGCTGCGTGCCGAGTTGCGCGCGGTCGGCCTGACCCCGGTCACCCTCGCCGACGAGAAGCCCGCGGCGGTGGTGCAGGGCTACGGCCCGCAGGTCGGCTGGACCGAGCTGGCCGAGGCGTCGGTCGCGGTGCGGCAGGGGGCCATCTGGGTCGCCACGAACACCGACCGGACGCTGCCCAGCGCCCGGGGACCGCTGCCGGGCAACGGTTCCCTGGTGGCAGTGCTGCGGACGGCGTTGGAGCGGGATCCCGACCTGGTGGTCGGCAAGCCGGAGTCGGCCCTGTTCGAGACCGCCGCCCGGCGCAGTGACGGCGGGCGGACCCTGGTCGTGGGGGACCGGCTGGACACCGACATCGAGGGCGCCCGTCGGGCGGGGCTGGACAGTCTGCTCGTACTCACAGGTGTCAGCGGCGTAGCCGAGTTGCTCGCCGCCGAGCCGCAGCGGCGTCCGACGTACGTCGCGAGGGACCTGGCGGGGCTCTTCGACCCGGCTGCCGCAGTGCGGGTCCCGGGCACGGCGGACACCGGCGGCTGGTCCGTGACGGGCCGCGACGGGACGTTGGAGCTGGCCGGTTCGGGCCGGTCGTTGGACGCGCTGGCCGCGCTCTGCGCGGCGGCGTGGTCGGAGCCGGCGCTGCCGGAGATCCGCCCGGTGGGTGCGGACGCGGCCCACGCGCTGGAGAGTTTCGGGTTGCCCACCGGCGGCTGACGAGGGCGCCAGTCTGAGCGGCTGGCGAGGGCGCCAGTCAGAGCAGCTTGCGCAGTTTCATGAGATCGAACGGGTTGGCCTTGATCGACACCCGGCGGGAGGTCACCGCCTTTGTGACGTCCAGGTCGCCGCGGACCAGGGCGAGCAGGTCGTCGCTGGACGTGCTCAGCGCGATCTTGGCTTTGGAATCGTCGCCGTCGGCCAGCTCGACAAGCCGGCCGCCGCTGATGCGCCCGTGGAACGCGGTGTCCAGGTCGGTGATCCGGCAGGCCAGCGTCCGCTCCAGGTCGACCTTGTCGCGTACCGTCTCGGCGTTGCGATCGAGGCGCGCGGCCAGGTCCTGCAATGCCTGCCGGCACTCGTCCACGCTGGCCACATCTCCCCCTCGCCGATCGCCATGCCGTCCTCGGCACCGTACCGCACGGGAGCGTCCGGGGCGCCCGGTAGCGTGACACCTGCACACCCCGCCGGATGGAAGGACTCAGGCATGCAGGACGCGTGGCGCGCCTACCTCGAACTGGCCATGGGCCTGGCGGAGGCGCCCCGGAAGAAAGCCCAGGACGCGGTGCGCCGCCTCGTCGGCTCCGGCGGCGCGACCGCCGCTCAACTCCAGGCACTCGGCGAGGAACTTGTCACCACCGGCGCGGCCAACCGGGAGGCGCTGACCAAGCTCGTCCGCTTCGAGGTCGACAGGGCCCTCGGCGCTGTCGGTCTGGCCACCGCCGACGAGGTTGCCGAGCTGACCCGCCGGGTGCATGACCTGGAACGGCAGCTGCGCGAGGCGCGAGCCACCGAGCAGGCCACGACGCCCGCCGCCGGACCGGCCGCCGAGCCGCCCGCCCGCCCCACGCCGCAGCCCGACCCGACGCGCGTCGCGTCGCCCGACGAGGGTCTGGTGCCGTCGGATGGCCCAGCCGGCGCGCCGGTCTCCGCGCCGGTGGCCAAGAAGGCGGTCGCGAAGAAAGCCGTGGCCAAGAAGGCGGTCGCCAAGAAGGCCGTCATGAAGAAGCCACCGGCGACCATCAGCACCACCGACGACACTCCGACTCCGGCTGTCATGCCCGCCAAGAAGGCGACAGCCCGCAAGCGGCGCCCGGAGGCTGACTCGTGAGTGACGGCGCGCGCCCCGGCCCGCCGCCCGGCATCCGCCCGGGGCAGCCCGCCGCCCGGCCCGGCCCGTCCCCGGCGGCGTGGCCCGGCCCGCCCGCCGCCGGCCGGCCGGGACCGCCGTCCGTGGCCCGCCCCGGGCCGCCGGTGAACAACCGTCCCGCCCCGCCCTCGGACATGGGTGAGGTCGAGGGCGACGAGGCACGGCACCCGGCGGTCGACGCCGCCGTGCGTGCCATGGCCAACGCGGCGACGCTCGCCCCCGCTGACCAGATCGCGCAGTACGAGGCGGCCTACGAGACGCTCCAGGAAACCCTCGCCACCATCGACCAGACCTGAGCGGACCACCAAGCCCCACGGACCGGAGAACCACCAATGGCACGTCGCAACCGGCTGGACGCCGAACTCGTCCGCCGCGGTCTGGCTCGTTCACGCGAGCAGGCCGCCGCGCTGGTGGAGGCCGGGCGCGTCCAGCTGCGCGGGGTGCGGGCGCGCAAGGCCGCCGCGATGGTGGACCCCGCCGATCCGCTGCTGGTCACCGGAGCGGACCCGGCCGAGGAGTACGTCTCACGGGGCGGCCACAAGCTCGCCGGCGCGTTGGCGGCGTTCGCCCCGGGTGGGCTGCGCGTCGCCGGCCGGCGCTGCCTGGACGCCGGCGCGTCGACAGGTGGTTTCACCGACGTGCTGCTGCGCGCCGGCGCCTCCGAGGTGGTGGCCGTGGACGTCGGCTACGGGCAGCTCGCCTGGTCGCTGCGGACCGACGAGCGGGTCCGGGTGTTCGAACGCACGAACGTTCGTACCCTCGAACCGGCTGCGATCGGCGGGCCTGTCGACCTCACGGTGGCCGACCTGTCGTTCATCTCGCTGCGGTTGGTGTTGCCGGCGCTGGCCGGCTGCACCAGCGACGACGGCGACCTGGCGTTGATGGTGAAGCCGCAGTTCGAGGTCGGCAAGGACCGGGTCGGCGCCGGCGGTGTGGTCCGCGACCCGGCGTTGCGCGCCGAGGCGGTGCTCGACGTGGCCGCGGCGGCGGCGCAGCTCGGTCTCGGTTTGGCGGACGTGGCGGCCAGCCCGCTGCCCGGGCCGAGCGGCAATGTGGAGTTCTTCGTATGGTTGCGCCGAGGCGCGCCATCGGCCGACCCGCAGCGGGTGCGGGCCGTGGTGGCGGCCGGGCCGAACGGCCCGGCGGCCGGCGACGAGCCGGGCTTGGCGGCGGAGGAGGTCCCAGGGTGAACGAGTGGAGCGAGCGTCCCGCCACGGTGCGCGGGACGCGCCGCCGTGGCGGGACGACGGTGGCGGGCCGTTCGGTCGTGGACAGGTGGTCGGGCCGATGAGCCGGACCGCGCTGCTGGTGACCCACACCGGCCGCCGCCGCAGCACCGAGCACGCCCGGTCGGTCGCGGCCGACCTGATCGCCGCCGGTTTCGAGGTACGGGTGGTCGCCGAGGAAGCCGACGACCTCGATCTGCCCGGTGTCCTTCCGGTCGTCGGGCCGGAGGCCGCCGAGGGCGCCGAGATCGTCTTCGCGCTCGGCGGGGACGGCACCTTCCTGCGCGCCGCCGAGTTGGCCCGCCCGGCGAAGGTGCCGCTGCTGGGCATCAACCTCGGCAAGGTCGGCTTCCTGGCCGAGGCGGAGATCAACGACCTGGACACCGCGGTCCGGGACGTCGTCGAGCGCAACTACACGGTGAACGAGCGGCTCACCCTTGACGTGACAGCCGAGTTCGACGGTGGCCCGACCATCGAGTCCTGGGCGCTCAACGAGATAAGCGTCGAAAAGGGCGAGCGCGCGCAGATGCTCGAACTGCTCGTCGACGTGGACGGGCGGCCGCTGTCGCGCTACGGGTGCGACGGTGTGGTCTGTGCGACCCCGACCGGTTCCACGGCGTACGCGTTCTCCGGTGGTGGGCCGGTGGTCTGGCCGGAGGTGGAGGCGCTGCTGCTGGTGCCGATCAGCGCGCACGCGTTGTTCAGCCGTCCGCTTGTCACCGCACCCACGTCCACCTTCGTGATCACCGTCGACCCGTTCACCACTCTCGCCGTGCTCTGCTGCGACGGCAGGCGGGTCTATGACCTGCCGCCCGGCGCGCGGGTGACGGTGCGGCGGGGCACCCTGCCGGTGCGCATCGTGCGGTTGCAGCCGCGGCCGTTCACCGACCGGCTGGTCGCCAAGTTCGGGCTGCCCGTGCACGGGTGGCGTGGCAGCCGCCAGTGACCGTGGGGCACACCCTCGGTGTACGGCGGTTGTCCACCTGGCGCCATGTCGCCGCTGCGGCGGTCGAAGGTTAGTGACCTGGTGCTGCGTCGCGCCGCAGACTCCGATCGGTCCTCATCTACGGATGGCGGGCCTACCGGAGTGAAGGAGCGCATCGTATGCACTGGTCCCCTCGCTGGCTCACCGTCGGCGTGGTCGGCGCGCTGGTGGTCGGCCTCGCCGCACCGGCTTCCGCTGAGCCGCCCGCCCCGCCCACCGGCCCGAGCCTGGGCGCGTCCGCCCCGGGCGCCGTGCCCGTCCGCATCACCCTCATCACCGGTGACCAGGTGGAGTTGGCGCCCGCGGCCCCGGGTCGGGTCGCCGCCACCGTCCGTCCCGGCCCCGGGCGCGAGCGGGTCATCTTCCAGACCCTGGAGGTCGACGGCGGGCTGCGGGTGCTGCCCAGCGACGTCCTGCCCTACGTCTCCAGCGGGGTCCTCGACGCGAACCTCTTCGACGTGCAGGAGTTGGCCGCCGACGGGTACGGCGACGCCGCGCAGGGCTTCCTGCCGCTGATCGTGCGCTACCAGGAGCCGGCCGCCGGCCGGGTCCGGCCGCTCGCCGGCGCCACCGACGCCCGACCGCTGGAGAGCATCAACGGCGCGGCGCTGCGGGTGGGCAAGGGCGACCTCGGCGGCCTGTGGACCTCCCTCGCCGGCACCCCGGCGGCCCGGACCACGACCGCCGCCGCACCTCGACTGGGCGGTGGTGTCGCCCGCGTCTGGCTGGACGGGCGGGTCCGTCCCGCTCTGGAGCACAGCGTGCCGCAGATCGGCGCACCGGCGGCCTGGGCGGCCGGCCGGGACGGCGCCGGCGTGAAGGTCGCGGTGCTCGACACCGGCGTCGACAACACCCACCCCGACCTGGTCGATCGGGTCGTCGAGGCGCGGGACTTCTCCGGCAGCGGCAGCGCCCGCGACGGTCACGGTCACGGCACCCACGTGGCGGCCACCATCGCCGGCAGTGGCGTGGCGTCCGACGGGCTGCGCAAGGGCGTGGCGCCCGGCGCGCGACTGCTGGTCGGCAAGGTGCTCGACGACGGCGGGTCCGGCAGTTCCTCGGCCATCATCGAGGGCATGGAGTGGGCAGCCCGCTCCGGCGCGAAGGTCGTCAGCATGAGCCTCGGCGGCGACCCCACCGACGGGACCGACCCGATGAGCCTCGCGCTGGACGACCTGACCGCCGAGACGGGTGCGCTCTTCGTGGTCGCCGCCGGCAACGCGGGCGAGGCGCGTACCGTCGGCTCGCCGGGCGCGGCCACCGCAGCGCTCACCGTGGGCGCTGTCGACCGGAACGACAACCTGGCGACGTTCTCCAGCCGCGGCCCACGCCTCGGCGACAACGGCCTCAAGCCCGAGATCACCGCGCCGGGCGTCGGCATCGTCGCCGCGCGGGCCGCCGGCACCACGATGGGTACGCCGGTGGGCGACGCGTACACGACCGCGTCGGGCACTTCGATGGCCACGCCGCACGTGTCCGGCGCGGCGGCGATCCTTGCCCAGGAGCACCCCGACTGGTCCGCCGCGAAGCTCAAGGACGCGCTGGTCAGCACCACGAAGGCCAACCCGGCGCTTACCGTCTTCGAGCAGGGCGGCGGTCGCGTCGACGTGCCCCGGGCGCTTCAGCAGCAGGTGTACGCCTCGGCCACCGCAGGCTTCGGCCGGGTCAGCACCGGCGGTGCGGCGGTCGAGCGGACCGTGACGTACACGAACGGCACGAAGGCCGCGCAGACCCTGCGGCTGGCGTTGGACCTGCGCAACCTCGACACCGGCGTGGCCGAGACCGACGGTGTCTCCGTCGCCGGTGCGGTGACGGTGCCGGCGGGTGCCAGCGTGGCGGTGCCGCTGCGCGCTGATCCGGCGAAGCTGGGCCGTGGACCGCACGGCGGCTGGCTGGTGGCGACCGGCGCGAACGGCGTCGCCGTGCGGACTCCGGTCGGGCTCACCGTCAGCGGCCCGTTGCACGAGGTCACCGTGAAGGTGTTGGACCGGCAAGGCAAGCTGACCCTGTCGCCGGGGTTGACGCTCTTCGGTGAGCAGCCCGAGTCGGACTACCTGGGTTGGTGGCCGGGCGAGGGCACCCTGCGCGTCGAGGAGGGCACGTACCTGCTGACCGCGATGGTCGAGCACGGCGCCCCACTGGACGAGCAGCTGACGGAGCTCATCGAGCCGGAGCTGACTGTCGACCGGGACCTGACAGTGGTGCTCGACGCGCGCAAGGGCACGCCGGTACGCATCGAGACGCCGAAGCCCAGCGAGCAGCGGGCCACACTCAGCTACTACGTGCACCGGGTGCTGGGCAACGGCCGGCAGATCGACCACGGTGTGATGGCTTTCAGCACGGTGCAGCAGGTGAACGTCAATCCGACCCGGCGGGTACGGCAGGGCGAGTTCGAGTTCGCCTCGCGCTGGCAGCTCGTCGCGCCGATGGTGGACGCGAAGATCAGCGGGGTGTCCGGCCCGTTGGACATCAACCTCATGGGTATGTCACCGGCGCCGACGGGCCGGCGCAAGCTGCCGCTGGTGTGGGCCGGCACCGGCAGCCCGGCTGAGCTGAACCGGGTGCGGGGAGCCGCCGCGCTTCTGACAGGCGACCCGGACCGCTCCGAGGAGGAGCAGGTCGCCGCGGCCGCGGGAGCCGGCGCCGCAGCGGTGCTGATCGTCCGGTCTGCGGACTTCAGCGCGTGGACGGTGTGGCGACCCGGCGGGGACCGCCTCGCGATCCCGTCGATGGTGGTGGCGTACGACGACGGGCAGCGGCTGATCGCGGCGGCCCGTAAGGGCCGGACGACGCTGGACCTGACGTTGACAGTGGACAGCCCCTACCTCTACGACGTGTGGCAGGTGTCGAAGGACCGGGTGCCGGAGCGGATCGTGCACACGGTGACGGCGAAGAACACCGCCGAGGTGACAGCGAGCTACGGCGACATGGGTGCGGGCTGGGCCACCGAGCAGCGGTTCGGCTGGCGTCCGTGGCAGGAGTACTCGTGGAACGACGACCAGCGCCTGGTCCGCAACGGCACCACCCGCCAGGAGTTCGTCAGCGCGGGGGACACCTGGTGGCAGCACCGGGTGCTGCACAAGTCGATGTTCATGCAGTGGGGGCAGCTGACCGGCGGTCTGACCCAGGAGCCCCGGCGGTACGCCGCCGACGACCGGGAGGTCGAGACCTGGCACGCGCCGGTGGTCCGCCCGGCCGTACCGGCCAGCGGGGCGCAGGTGCCCACCCGCACCGGTGACACCCTCGACCTGCGGGTGCCCGAGTTCGTCGACGCGGCAGGCCACTTCAGCGTGGGCGGCGACAGCGAGGAGTCGGACACGGTCCAGGTCCGGGTCAGTCGCGACGGGCGGCAGATCGCCGACCTCTCCGACGGCTGGGCGTCGGTGCCCACCACCGCCGGATCGGCCCGCTACCGCCTGGAGATGACCACCGTGCGGTCCTCGGCCGCGTGGCGTTACGCGACCCGCACCGAGACTGCCTGGCAGTTCAGCTCCGCCCGGCCGGCCGGTGGCGCCGCCAAGCCGTTGTCGCTGTTGCAGGTGGACTACGGGGTGCCGGCCGACCTGCTCGGCACGGTACGCGGCGACAAGCCGCACCACCTGGGGTTGACGCTGCGCCAGCCGGCCGGGGTTGCCGCGCCGAGCGGTACCAGCGTGACGGTGCAGGTCTCCTTCGACGGGGGCGCCACCTGGCGCACCGTGGCGACCAAGGGGTCGGGCACCCGGTACACGGCAACGGTGCCGGCCGGGCGTGGAACGGTGTCGCTGCGGGTGCACGCCGCCGACCGGGCCGGGAACACCGTCGACCAGACAGTGCTTCAGGCGTACGGGCTGCGCTGATCGTGGACGGGGGCGGGGCGGCCAGGTGCCGTCCCGCCCCTGTGGGTGTTCAGAGCCAGCCGCGCCGGGCGACCTGGAACGCCAACCCGGGTCGTGTGTCCACGCCGGCGGCGGCCATCAGGTCGGCGATCCTGCGTTGCACGGTCCGCCGGCTCACCCCGAGTTGGGAGGCGATGGACTTGTCCGGTACGCCTGCCACGAACAGCGACAGCAGCCGTGCCTCGTCGGCGTCCGGCTGGTAGCTGTCGGTGTGCCGGTCGTCGGTGTGCCTGTTGTCGGCGTCGGCTCGCCGGCTGTCGGTGGCCGCGACGCTGAGCGGGTCGTCCAGCCGCAGCCGGGTGGCCACCCGCCAGTGGCTCTCGAAGAGGGCGAGCAACGCGTCGAGCAGTTGACTGCGGCCGATCACCGCGGCGCTCGGCTCGCCGCCGTCACGGTCGGGCACCAGCGGGCAGATCGCGGTACGGCCGTCCACGATGGCCAGCCGGACCGGTAGACGGTCCAGGACCCGGGCCTGCTCGCCGGCGGCGACCCCCTTTGTCAGGTCGGCCAGCGCACCCGGCTCCAGCAGCAGATCCCGCTCGTAGATGGCCCGGTAGCTGACACCACGGGCCAGCGCGTCGAACTCCTCGACGTTCTCCGGGCCGGCCATGGCCAGAGGGTTCGCCCGGCAGAACCAGAGCACCTCGGTACGCGCCGAGTTCTGCAGATCACGCAGCCGGTCGCGCAGCACACGGGTGCCGCTGATCACCTCGACCAGGTGGTCGACGTGGTGGCGGCGCAGCCCCGCGCGGTACTCCTCGGCCAGTTGGGTGACCCGCAGCCGGGCCGCCTCCAGGTCCTCCTGCCGGCGCAGCAGCGTCGCGCCGAGGGCGACGTCCGGGGCGGTCGGGCGCAGCGGGGCGTCCGGATCGCTGTCGGTGGGCTGCACGAGGCCCTTGGCCCGCAACGCCTCGACCTGCTCGAGCACCTGCGCCCGGGGCCGTCGCAGCCGACCGGCCAGTTCGTCGACGCGGGCCGTGGTGAGCTGGAGCAGGCAGCGGTACAGCTCCTCCTCGGCCGAGGTCAGGCCAATCACGTCCAACACGGGGCAAGACTGTACGTCGCCTGCGTACGGGCCGTGCCACGGCCCATCGGCGGGGTTGCGGCGGGCTCGGCGGCTGGTCACTGTCGGCCCACGCGTCTACTGTCGGGTGCTGTGCTGGAAGAGCTGCGGATCACCGGACTCGGCGTCATCGAGGACACCACGCTGCCGTTGACCGGCGGGATGAACGTCATCACCGGCGAGACCGGTGCGGGCAAGACCATGGTGGTGACCGGCCTCGGCCTGCTCTTCGGCGGCCGGGCCGACGCCGGGCGGGTCCGTGCCCAGCCGGGCCGGGCGGTGGTGGAGGGGCGGCTGCGCCTGCGGGGCCGGGCTGCCGACGCCGTGCACGCGCGGATCACCGACGCCGGTGGTGAGCCTGACGAGGACGGGTCGCTGCTGTTGAGCCGCACGGTGACGGTGGAGGGCCGCTCGCGTGCCCACGTCGGTGGCCGGAGCATGCCGGTGTCGATGCTGGGCGAGGTCGGCGAGCAGGCGGTGGCCGTGCACGGCCAGTCCGACCAGTTGCGGTTGCTGCGCCCGGCCGAGCAGCGGGCCGCACTGGACCGGTTCGCCGGCCCGGCGCACGAGAAGCTGCTCGACGCGCTGCGCGAGGCGTACACCGGTTGGCGGCGGGTGGTCGACGACCTGGCCGACCGGCGGCGCAACGCCCGCGAGCGCAATCAGGAGGCTGACCTGTTGCGGCTCGGCCTGGACGAGATCACCAGGGTCGATCCGCAGCCCGGTGAGGACGACGATCTGAAGACCGAGGCGCAGCGGCTGGAGCACGCCGAGGGCCTGCGGACGGCCGCGCAGTTGGCCCAGCTGTGTGTGGCCGGCGGTGCGGACGCGGCCGACGAGACACCCGACGCGGCGGCGCTGCTCGGCACCGCCCGGCGCACCCTCGAGGCGCAGGCCGGCACCGATCCGGCGCTCGGTGAGCTGGCGGCCCGGCTGGAGGAGGCGGCCACGCTCGTCACCGACGTCTCGGCGGAGCTGTCGACGTACCTGGCGACGCTTGACGCGGACCCGGCCCGGTTGCAGCACCTCTACGAGCGGCGGGCCGCGTTGCGGGCGTTGACCCGCAAGTACGCCGACGACGTCGACGGGGTGATCGCCTGGGCCGAGCGGGCGCGCACGCGGCTGTCCGATCTGGACACGTCCGACGACCTGCTCGACGAGTTGGACGCGGAGGGGCAGCGGTTGGCCGTCGAGGTCGCCGACCTGGCGTCGCGGGTGTCGGTGTCCCGGCAGGAGGCGGCGGTCCGCTTCGCCGATCAGGTCACCGTCGAGCTGGCGGGGCTGGCCATGCCGCACGCCCGGATCGAGGTGGCGGTGCTGCCCCGGCCGGCGGGCCGGGCCGAGCCGACGCTGACTGTCAACGGTGTCGAGGTGGGTGTCGCCCCGGACGGCGGTGACGAGGTGGAGCTGCGGTTGCTGGCCCACCCGGGCGCGCCGTCGTTGCCGTTGCAGCGGGGCGCATCTGGCGGTGAGCTGTCCCGGGTGATGCTCGCCATCGAGGTGGTGTTCGCCGGCTCGGGTGGCCCGCCCACGCTGGTCTTCGACGAGGTCGACGCCGGGGTGGGCGGCCAGGCCGCAGTGGAGATCGGCCGCCGGCTGGCCCGGCTGGCGCGCACCCACCAGGTGCTTGTCGTCACCCACCTGCCGCAGGTGGCGGCGTTCGCCGATCGGCATCTGGTGGTGGCGAAGGACACCGGCGGCGCGGTGACGACAAGCGGAGTCCGGGTCGTGGAGGACACCGAACGCGCCCGGGAGCTGGCCCGGATGCTCGCAGGTTTGCCGGACTCGGATCTGGGTATCGCCCACGCGGAAGAGCTTCTCGCGGTGGCGGCGAAGGAAAGGCGGTTGTGACGCCGCGTATTGTGAGCGCAAGCACACCGGCTTGTGCCGGTGTGTGCTTCCCTGGGTAGGCGGCCCTGCTCAGGCATGTCGCGACAGAAAAGCCTGCCTCACATGCCAGGATGGTCACGATGCGTCTACCCACGTTGCGCCGGAACCGAAACACGGAGCCGGGCCGAGTCCTCGGCACCGCGCGCCTCGACCGCCGGACAAAGCGCCTGGTCGGCCGGCTGCGCCCGGGTGACATCGCGATCATCGACCATGTCGACCTGGACCGGGTCGCTGCCGATTCTTTGGTAGCTGTCGGTGTCGGTGCGGTGCTCAACGCCAAGCCGTCGGTCTCCGGCCGCTATCCCAACCTCGGGCCCGAGGTGTTGATCGCCGCCGGCATCCCACTCCTGGACGACCTGGGGGAGGGCGTCTTCGAGCAGATCCGCGAGGGCGACCAGGTCCGCATCGAGGGCAACACGGTGTACGCCGGTGACGAGCCGGTCGCGCACGGCACCCTGCAGGACGCCGAGTCGGTCGCCAAGGCGATGTCCGATGCCCGGGAGGGCCTGTCGGTGCAGTTGGAGGCGTTCGCCGCCAACACGATGGACTACCTGCGCCAGGAACGCGACCTGCTGCTCGACGGCGTGGGCGTCCCGGACATCGAGACCCAGATGCAGGGTCGGCACTGCCTGATCGTGGTGCGCGGCTACGACTACAAGGCCGACCTGGACGTGCTGCGCCCGTACATCAGGGAGTTCAAGCCGGTGCTGATCGGCGTGGACGGCGGGGCCGACGCGCTCGTCGAGGCCGGATACACGCCCGACATGATCATCGGGGACATGGATTCGGTCACCGACGACGTGCTGCGCTGCGGCGCCGAGGTGATCGTGCACGCCTACCCGGACGGGCGGGCGCCCGGCCTGCCCCGGGTCAACGGCCTCGGTGTGCCGGCGATCACCTTCCCGGCCGCGGCGACCAGCGAGGATCTGGCCATGCTGCTGGCCGACGAGAAGGGCGCCTCGCTGCTGGTCGCCGTCGGCACCCACGCCACACTCGTCGAATTCCTCGACAAGGGTCGCGGCGGAATGGCCTCGACGTTCCTGACCCGGCTGAAGGTCGGCGGCAAGCTTGTCGACGCCAAGGGTGTGAGCCGGCTCTACCGGCAGAGCATCTCCGGCTCGTCGCTGTTGCTGCTGGTGCTCTCGGCGATCGCAGCGATGGCCTCGGCGGTGGCCGTCTCTACAGTCGGTAAGGCGTACCTGGGCGTGGTCGCCGAGTGGTGGGACAATTTCGTGTTCCAGCTGTACCGGCTCTTCTAGTTCCCGACCGATCAAGAGGCTGCAAGCGTGATCAACTTCCGCTACCACGTGGTGTCCCTCACCGCGGTGTTCCTGGCTCTGGCGATCGGCCTGGTGGTCGGCACAGCCGCCCTCAACGGCCCGGTTGCCGACTCACTTGAGGCGCAGGTCACCGGGCTGCGCAAGGACAACCAGCAGTGGCGTCAGCAGGTCAACAGCATGGAGAAGCAGCTCGCGCTGGAAGAGGAGTTCGCCGAGCAGGTGTCCCAGGTCGTCCTGCCGGGCACCCTCACCGGTCGCCGGGTCGTGGTGCTGAGCCTTCCCAACGGCCGCGACCACACCGAGGCCGTGCTCAAGAAGCTCCAGCAGGCCGGTGCCACCATCACCGGCCGCGTCGACCTCCAGGACAAGTTCATCAACCCGGACAACAACTCCAACCTGCTGGAGTTGGCCGTCACCGCCGCCCGCCCGACCGCGCAGACCACCGGGCTGCCCGGCAACGGGCACGGCGTGGAGACGTCCAGCGCGCTGCTGGCAAGCGTCCTGCTGGACCGGCCACAGGGCACCACGCCGGTCAGCGACGCCGACCGGCGGGCGGTGCTCGCCGCGTACAACAACGCCGGCTACCTGACCACCGACAACAACAAGGTCACCGGGCCGGCGGAGGGCGTCGTCGTGGTCAGCGGCCAGCCGTACGTCGACAAGGACTCCGACCGGCGCGACGAGTCGGTGGTCAAGATCGCCGAGCAGTTCGACCGGACCGGATCGATTGTGGTCAGCGGCAACGGCTCCGCCGGTGGCAACGTCGTGGCGGTGGTGCGCGGCGACCCGGTGCTGTCGCAGACCATCTCCACGGTCGACAACGCCAACACCGTGCAGGGCCAGTTCGTCAGCAGCCTCGCCCTGGCAGAGCAGCTCACCGAGAAGAAGGCCGGCCAGTACGGCGTCGGAGACAACGCCACCTCCGGCCTGTTGCCTAGACTGCCCCAGTGAGCGAACGACGTACCCGCATGTCCGTAACCGCCGAGGTGGTGCGCGAGCGAGCGCAGCACGTGATTCTGAGGCGGGGTACTGCGGCGGCCGACGCCGCCGCCGAGCGCAGCGGAGTGGTGGCGTGAAGGCGTTGGGCCGGCTGCTGATCGCCGGGGCCGGTGCCGCCGCCGCCCGGTACGCGCTGCGGGAGGTGCGCACCGCACCGGTCGGGCCCGCGCTGGAGCGCACAAACTTCCGGGGCCGGACGGTGACCCTGGCCGCCGGGCCGGCGCTCGCCGCCGGCGCGTCCGCAGTGGGCGCGTTCGGTGCCACGAGCGCCGCCTCCGGCGGTGCCGCCCTGGTCGCCGGTCTCGGCGCGGGCGGCGTCGGGCTCTACGACGACGTGGTGGGCTCGCGGCCGGAGCAGAAGGCCGCAAAGGGCTTCGCCGGGCACCTCGCCGCGCTGCGCGAGGGGCGGGTCACCGCCGGCATGGTCAAGGTCGTCGGGGTGGGCGCCGCAGGCCTTGGGGCCGCCGCGTTGCTCGCCGCCGACCCCCGGGTCGCCGCGCACCCGCGCCGGCAGCGCCACGGTGTGTTCGGCAGGGGCGTCGACGTGCTGCTCGGCGCCGGAGTGATCGCCGGCACCGCCAACCTGCTCAACCTGCTCGACCTGCGGCCAGGACGGGCTCTCAAGTCCGGGCTGCTGCTCGCCGCGCCACTGACCGGTGGCCCGCACGGCGGCATCGCCTCGGGCGCGGCAGGTGCCGCCGCCGGCCTGCTCCACGACGACCTCGCCGAGGACGTCATGCTCGGCGACAGCGGCGCCAACGCGCTCGGCGCGCTGCTCGGTGTCGCGCTCGCCGCGCGTACCGGCCCGCTCGGCCGTGCCGGGCTGCTGGCCGTGCTCGCCGGTCTCACCGCCGCCAGCGAGAAGGTCAGCTTCACGTCGGTGATCCAGTCGACGCCGGGGCTGCGGGAGCTCGACGCACTGGGCCGGCGCGCCGACTGACGTGACCAGACCGGCACCCCTCGCCGGCGCCGGCCGGCTGGCCGGGGCAGCCGCGCTCATCGCCGTCCTCACCGTGCTCAGCCGGCTCGCCGGCTTCGGCCGTACCGCCGTGTTCACCTGGAGCCTGGCCCCCACCGACCTCGGCGGCGCCTACGTGGTGGCAAACGCGGTGCCGAACTTCATCTTCGAGATCGTCGCCGGTGGGGCACTGGCCAGCCTTGTCGTGCCGCTGCTCGCGGGGGCGGTCGAAGCCGGCGACCGGACGGCTGTGGCACGGACCACCGGCGCGTTGCTGAGCTGGACGCTTGCCCTGCTGGTGCCGCTCGCGCTGCTCGTGGTGCTGTTCGCCGGGCCGCTGATCGGGACGCTCGGCGACGGCCTCACCGCAGCCCAGCAGCAGAGCGGCGCCCGGATGCTGCGGGTCTTCGCACCGCAGCTGCCGCTGTACGGCATCGGCATCGTGCTCACCGGGGTGCTCCAGGCGCACCGCCGCTTCGCCTGGCCGGTCCTGGCCCCGCTGCTGTCCAGCCTCACCGTGATCGTCGTCTACCTGGCGTTCACCGCCACCCAGGGCCGGCTGGCCACCGTCGGCGGCGTCAGCGCCGACGGGGAGTTGCTGCTGTCGGCGGGCACCACCCTCGGCGTGGTGGTGCTGTCGCTGTCGCTGCTGATCCCGGTCCGCCGGCTCCGGCTGGGGCTGCGACCCGGCTTCGGGTTCCCCACCGACGCGCGGAGCAGGATCGGCGGGTTGGCGGTGGCCGGCGCGGTCGCCGTCGCCTCCCAGCAGGTCGCCCTGATCGTCAGCCTGAACCAGGTCACCTACGGCGCCGCCACCAACCCGGGCGTCTACAACCTGGCCCAGACCGTCTACCTGCTGCCGTGGGCGGTGCTGGCAGTGCCCCTCGCGGTGGCGGCGTACCCGACCCTTGTCGCCTCCCAGGCCACCGGCGACGAGGACACCTACCGGGCGACCCTGGCCCCGGCGGTCCGTGGCGTGCTGCTCTTCGGCTGCCTCGGCGCGGCCGCGCTGATCGGCACCGCCGGGCCGGTCGGGCACTTCTTCTTCCCCGCCGCCACCGCGCCGACCGCCGCCGCAGCGATCATCGGCTTCGCGCCCGGCCTGCTCGGCTACGGCCTGTTCGCGGTGCTCACCCGGGCGCTCTACGCCCGGCGCGAGACCCGCGCGGCGACCATCGCCACAGCGGTCGGCTGGCTGGCCGTCCCCGCCGCCGTCCTGCTGCTGGGCGCGCTGCTGCCGCTGCGGGACCGGGTGCTCGCGGTGACGGCAGCCAACTCGGTCGGCATGCTGCTGCTCGGGGCGCTGCTGGTCGCGGCGGTACTGCGCAGCGCGGGCCGTCCGGCGCTTGCGGGCGCGGCCCGCGCCGGAACCGCCGGCGTGCTGGCCGGGGTGCTCGCCGCCCTCGCCGGGCTGGGCCTGAGCCGACTGCTCCAGTCGGCCGGCGACGGCACCCCGACGATGGCCGCGGCACTCGGTCAGGGCATGCTGTCCGGAGTTCTGGTCGGTGTCGTGTTCCTCGTCGTGGTCTGGTTCGTCGACCGCCGGGACGTACGGCCGCTGCTGCACGGGGTGGCGCGTCGGCTCCGCCGACGGGGAGCACGGGACCGGGCCGGCACGTCGACGCCGGACACGATCCCCCCGGAGCGGGGCGACGGGAAGGAGACGGCGGTTCGGTGAGCGTTGGAAACGGGGACCGACGGGGGTCGCGATGACGGAGCCCAGCCTGCCCGCCGGCTGGTCGGGAACGGTCGCGCTGCTGCTGGCCTCCAGCACCGGCGGGGTCGGCCAACACGTCCGCTCGCTGGCACGCGGGCTCGTCGCGGGCGGCGCCACAGTAGTGGTCTGCGGGCCGGCGGCGACCCAGGAGCAGTTCGACTTCACCGGCGTGGGCGCCGGCTTCACGCCGGTGGAGATCCCGGCCAGCCCCACCCCGGCCGACGCCCGCGCGGTGCTCGCCCTGCGGCGCGCCCTGACCGCCGCCCGGGTGGACGTGGTGCACGCGCACGGTCTGCGCGCCGGACTGGTCGCCGTACTGGCCCGCCCGAGCGCGCCGCTTGTCGTCACCTGGCACAACGCGGTGCTCGCCGGTGGCCTGCGCGGCGGGGTGTCCCGCCTCGTCGAGCGGATGGTGGCCCGGGGCGCCCGGGTGGCCCTCGGCGCCTCCACGGACCTGGTGCAGCGGGCCGTCGCGCTGGGCGCCACCGACGCCCGCCTCGCCCCGGTCGCCGCCCCCACACTGCCCGCCCCGGGTCGCCGTCGCGCCGCCGTGCGGGCCGAGTTCGGCGTACGCCCGGACCAGCCGCTGATCGTCTCCGTCGGCCGGCTGCACCCGCAGAAACGCTACGACGTGCTCATCGACGCCGCAGCCCGCTGGCGCACGCGTACCCCGCCGCCGGTCGTGGTGATCGCCGGCAGCGGCCCGGCGTACCTGCCGCTGGCCGCCCGGACCTCCGCGGCCCGCGCACCGGTGACCCTGCTGGGGCACCGCACCGACGTCGCCGACCTGCTCGCCGGCGCCGACCTGGCCGTGGTGACAAGCGACTGGGAGGCCCGCCAACTCTTCGCCCAGGAGGCGATGCGGGCCGGCGTACCCCTTGTCGCCACCGATGTGGGTGGCCTGCCGGAACTGGTCGGCGACGCCGCCGCGCTGGTCCCCGCCGGTGACGTCGACGCGGTCGACGCGGCGGTACGCGCGCTGCTTGACGACCCGCAGGCGCACGCCGACTTGGCCCGGCGCGGCACCGAGCGGGCCGCGACGTGGCCCACCGAGGCCGACACGGTCGCCGTGCTGGCGGCCCTGTACGCCGAACTGGCTGCGGAACCCGCAGGTCGGGCGGCTCCGGGCTCCGACGCGCCGATGACGGGACACCGGTGATGCTGCGCCGACTCGCGCCCGCACTGTTGACGGTGCTCGTGGTGGCGCTGGGCGTCGCCGCGCTGGCGGCCCGGCCGCCGCAGGGCACTCCGCAGCGCACGGCGGACTTCGTGGTGGTCGTCGGCGTCGCGGGGCTGCGCTGGGAGGACGTCAGCCCGGAGAGCACCCCGACGCTGTGGCGGATGGCCCAGGACGGCTCGATCGGCTCGCTGTCGGTGCGCTCGGCGCACCGGCCCACCTGCCCGGTGGACGGCTGGCTGACGCTGGGAGCGGGCAGCTTCGCCGGGTGGAACGGCAGCCGGCCCGCCGGTGGGTGCCCGCCTGTCGGGGTGACGGTGGAGCAACCGGACGGGATCGGCGCGAACCTGCCCGACCAGGAGAGCGTGGTCCAGTACAACCAGCAGCGGCTGCCCTGGGGCACCGTGCCCGGCTCGCTGTCGGAGTCGGTGCGCTGCTCGGTCGCTGTTGGTCCGGGCGCGGCCGTCGCCGCAGCCCGACCGTTCGGCCGGGTCGACAGGTACGCCGCGGGGCTGCCCGCCGATCCGAGTGCGCTGCTCGGCTCGTGCGTGCTGAGCATCGTCGACCTCGGCACCGTGGACGGGGCCGAGCCGACGGCGCGTGCCGAGCAGGCACGGGCGGCCGACGCCCAGTTGGCCCGGGTGCTGGCCGCCCGGCCACCGCAGTCGCTGGTGCTCGTCGCCGGGATCTCCGACACCGAGCAGCCGTCACGGCTGCACGTGGCGGTCGCCGACGGGCCGGGCTGGGAACGCGGCTGGCTCACCTCGGCCAGCACCGGCCGCGACGGCTACCTGCAACTTGTCGACCTCGCGCCGACGGCGTTGGCCGCTCTGGGCCGGCCGATGCCGGAGCGGCTCTTCCTCGGCCGGCCCGCCGTCAGCACAGGTGAACGCACCGGCGACCTCACCGCCGCGATCAACGCTCCGGCCGACGCCGACCGGGAGGCAGCCGCCCAGCGGACCGTGTCCGGCAGGTTCTTCACGCTGCTCGCCGGGGTGCAGGTGCTGCTGGCCCTGGCGGTGCTGCCGTTGCTGCGCAGGGCCCGCCCGCACGCCGGACCGGCAGGCCCGACCCCGGCGTCCCCGCGGGTCGTGGCGGTGGTGGAGGTGCTGCTTGTCGCGGCGGCGCTGACAGTGCCGGCCGCGCTGCTCGCCGACGCCGTCCCCTGGTGGCGTAGCGAGCACCCCGGGTGGATCTTCGCGGGGGTCACGGCGCTGCTGGTGGCCGGCGGCACGGCGGCGGTCAGGTTCGCCCCCGGGTACGCGAACACGCTCGGCCCGTTCGGCGCGGCGGCCGGCCTCACCACACTTGTCGTCGGGCTGGACGTGCTCACCGGAGCCCGCCTGCAACTCAACGGCGTGGTGGGCTACTCGGCGTTGCAGGGCGGCCGGTACTCCGGGCTGAGCACTGTCGGGCTGGGAGTGTTCCTCGCCGGTGCCCTGCTGACCGGCGGTTGGCTCGCCCAGCGGGTGCACCGTGGCTGGCGGCCGGCGGTGATGGTCGCCGTGGGTGGCCTCGCCGTCGTGGTGGTCGGCAGCCCGTACCTGGGCGCCGATCCGGTCGGGGCCATCGCGTTGACGGCCGGCCTGAGCGTTGCCGCGGTGATCAGCGCCGGTGGCTGGCTGACCATCAGCCGCCTGGCGTGGGCCGCCATGGCAGCCCTGGCCGTCGGGATCGGCTTCGCCGTGGTGGACCTGCGCCGTCCGGCGGCGGAACGCGGCAGCCTGGGCCGGTTCCTGTCCGCAGTGGGCGACGGCACCGGCGGTTTTACCGTGCACCGCTCCAGCACCGCGAACTTCGAGACGTTCGTGAACAGCCCGTTGACAGTGCTGGCCCTGGTCGGCGCGCTCGTGGTGTGGTTCGCCCTGATGCAGCCCTGGGGTGGGCTGATGCGGCTGTTCGGCATCTACCCGGCGGTACGGGCCGCGCTTGCCGGCACCGCTGTCGCGGCGGTGCTCGGTGGCCTGCTCGACGGCGCGGCGTTGGACGTGGCCGGCGCGGCCACCGCCCTCGTGGTGCCGATGGCCGCGCTGGCGTCGCTGCGGGTTCTCGGGCACGCCGCGGACCGCACCCGCCCCGGCACGGGCCGTACCCGTGACGACGGTGCCGACGACGAACGCGGCTCCGGCGGCGCCGGCCCGGCCGGCGGGAGCGACGGCCCGACCGGCGGCGGAGGACCGCTCGGAGCCGGTCATCCCCGGCCGATCAGCGCGCCGCCCGCCGGCCCACCACGGTCCGTCACACCGCCGCCCAGCGCGCCGCCCGCCGGCCCACCACGGTCCGTCACACCGCCGCCCAGCGCCGCCCCGGACGACGGCCCGGCGCACCCCGCCCCGGATGACGGGCCGGCGCACGCCGCCCTGACGGAAGGACCGCCGCAACCCGCGGCGGATGACGGGCCGGCGCATCCCGGCCCGGACGGGGCCGGCGGCGACGCACGGCCGCCCGGCGACCACCCGGCAGAGGATGCGCCGCCTGGCGACCGCCTGGCAGAGGGCGCGCTGGCGTCGCCGGTGGCCCCCGCGCAGCGGGTGCCGAGCGACACCGCGCCGCAGGCGCGAACCGACAGAGGATCGACGGAGGTTGCCGCGCCCTGAGCACCGGGCGTCGTCGTGGTGACCCGGTGGTGGCCCGCCCGGGGTGCGGCCTGCGACTACCCGCGGCAGAGGTGTTACCGTGGAATCCCGTGGATCGCGTGATCACTTTGGTGATCGAGCACGGCGGTCTGCATGACCGCGACAGACGACACGGGAGCAGGCCTTGGCCCCATCAGCACGGACGACCAGGCACATTTTCGTCACCGGGGGCGTCGCCTCCTCGCTGGGCAAGGGCCTCACCGCCTCCAGCCTCGGCAATCTGCTGACCGCGCGCGGTCTGCGCGTGGTGATGCAGAAGCTCGACCCCTACCTCAACGTCGACCCGGGAACGATGAACCCGTTCCAGCACGGCGAGGTCTTCATCACCGAGGACGGCGCTGAGACCGACCTCGACGTCGGGCACTACGAGCGGTTCCTGGACCGGGCGTTGTCCGGCAAGGCGAACGTCACCACCGGCCAGATCTACTCCGACGTGATCGCCAAGGAGCGGCGCGGCGAATACCTGGGTGACACCGTCCAGGTCATCCCGCACATCACCAACGAGATCAAGTCGCGGATCCTGGCGATGGCCGACCCGGACGACGACGGCGTCGTGCCGGACGTGGTGATCACCGAGGTCGGCGGCACTGTCGGCGACATCGAGTCGCTGCCGTTCCTGGAGGCGATCCGCCAGGTCCGCCACGACCTGGGCCGGGACAACTGCTTCTACCTGCACGTCTCGCTGGTGCCCTACCTGGCGCCGTCGGGCGAGCTGAAGACCAAGCCGACCCAGCACTCCGTGGCGCAGCTGCGCAACATCGGCATCCAGCCGGACGCCATCGTGTTGCGCTGCGACCGGGAGATCCCGGAGAAGCTCAAGGAGAAGCTGTCGCTCTACTGCGACGTCGACCGGGAGGCGGTCGTCGCCGCACCGGACGCGCCGAGCATCTACGACATTCCGAAGGTGCTGCACCGCGAGGGCCTCGACGCGTACGTGGTGCGCCGGCTCGGCCTGTCGTTCCGGGACGTGGACTGGACCAGCTGGGACGACCTGCTGGAGCGGGTGCACCGCCCTCGGCACACGGTGACCGTCGCGGTGGTCGGCAAGTACGTCGACCTGCCCGACGCGTACCTGTCGGTGAGCGAGGCGATCCGGGCGGCCGGTTTCGGTCACCGGGCCCGGGTGCAGCTGCGCTGGGTGCCCAGCGACGAGTGCGTCACCTCGGCCGGCGCCGCGGCGGCCCTGGCCGGCGTGGACGGCATCCTCATCCCGGGCGGGTTCGGCGTACGCGGCATCGAAGGCAAGATCGGCACCGCCCGGTACGCCCGCGAGAACGGCATCCCGCTGCTCGGCCTCTGCCTCGGTCTGCAGTGCATGACCATCGACGTGGCCCGGCACCTCGCCGGCCTGGACGGCGCCAACTCGTTGGAGTTCGACGAGCAGGCCGCGCACCCGGTGATCGCCACGATGGCCGACCAGGAGGACATCGTCGCCGGCAAGGGCGACCTGGGCGGCACCATGCGGCTCGGGGCGTACCCGGCCACGCTTACCGAGGGCTCGCTCGTGGCCGAGGCGTACGGCGACACGGACGTCAGCGAGCGGCACCGGCACCGCTACGAGGTCAACAACGCCTACCGGGACGCGCTGACCAAGGCGGGTCTGCACATCTCCGGCACGTCGCCGGACGGCCGGCTCGTCGAGTTCATCGAGCTGGACCGGAGCCTGCACCCGTTCTTCGTGGCCACCCAGGCGCATCCGGAGCTGAAGAGCCGCCCCACCCGGCCGCACCCGCTGTTCGCCTCGTTCGTGAAGGCCGCTGTGGCGTACTCGCAGGCCGACCAGCTGCCTGTCGACCTGGACCCGGCGGGGGAGGCCCCCACGACGCGCAAGGCCGCCCGCAACGGCGCCGCGACCAAGGCCGCGTCCGCGTCGTGAGCGCTCTGGAGCACCGCTACGAGGTGCGCTCCCGCGACGAGCACTACCGGGGCCGCATCTTCGACGTGGTCACCGATGAGGTGACGATGCCCGGCGGCGGGACCGCGCTGCGGGACATCGTGCGGCACGTCGGCGCGGTGGCGGTGGTGGCGCTCGACGACGCCGGCCAGGTGGTGCTGATCCGGCAGTACCGGCACCCGGTCGGGCGGCACCTGTGGGAGCTGCCGGCCGGGTTGATGGACGTCTCCGGTGAGGAGCTGCCGGCCGCCGCGTTGCGGGAGTTGGCCGAGGAGGCCGACCTCACGGCCGCGCGGATCGACGTGCTCGTCGACCTGCACAGCTCGCCGGGGTTCACCAACGAGCTGGTCCGGGTCTACCTCGCCCGGGAGTTGGCCGACGTGCCGGCCAACGAGCGCCACGAGCGCCGCGACGAGGAGGCCGACCTGCAGATCGTCCGGATGGACCTGGACGAGGCGGTCGGCATGGTCCTGGCCGGCGAGATCACCAACGCGTCCGCGGTGGCCGGTCTGCTGGCCGCGGCCCGCGCCCGGGACACCGGCTTCTCGGCGCTGCGCCGGGCGGACACGCCGCTGCCACGCTGATCCCGCAAACCCTTCCGGGGGTACGCGAAAGAGGGGCCCCGCGGTCAGCCGCGGGGCCCCTCTCACGTTGGTGCGGTGGGTCAGTCGCGCAGCGGGCGGCCCTGTGCGTCGGTGCCGCCGTTCACCAGGATCATGATGCCGTCGATGACGCCCCAGAGCGCGCCGACGCCGCAGGTCACGATGCTGACCACGAGCTGGAGCACAGCAATCTTGGTGTGCCCGGTGTAGAACCGACCGGCACCGAAGGTGCCGAGCAGGATGCCGAGGATGCCCGCGACGACCTTGCTCTTGTCGGACAGGCCCGGGCCGTAGCCGGGCTGGTATGGAGGAGTTGTCATGGGCGGACACATTAGTGATCCACTCGGCCGCTGTCCGCAGGCGCGCCCGCCAGATGGGACGATAATGGCGAACACTGTCCTGACGGCTGAGGTGGGGTCGCACCGCCGGCCTCTGGTAGGTGCCCTGACACACCGTCAGGACACCCGACCACCGGATGCCACAGTGCTGGCTTTCGGTGGGGCCGGGCGCGCCTAGACTGCCGCCGACGGGACCGGTGAACCGTGGCGGCAATGGGGCCGTCGCGGCACCGAGCAGTCGGGGGACGCAGCCCCGAAGAGAGGTGTCTGCATCGTGAAGGTCGGAATCCCACGCGAGGTCAAGAACCACGAGTACCGCGTGGCGATCACGCCCGCGGGCGTCAACGAGTTCACCCGCAGCGGCCACCAGGTCTTCGTCGAATCCGGCGCCGGAGTCGGCTCCAGCATCATCGACGACGAGTTCGCGGCGGCGGGCGCGAAGATCCTGGCCACCGCCGACGAGGTGTGGGACGCCGCCGAGCTGGTGCTCAAGGTCAAGGAGCCGATCGCCGAGGAGTACCACCGGATGCGCGAAGGTCAGGTGCTCTTCACCTACCTGCACCTGGCCGCCTCCAAGGAGTGCACCGACGCGCTCATCGACCGTAAGGTCACCGGCATCGCGTACGAGACCGTCGAGCTGCCCGACCGGTCGCTGCCGCTTCTCGCCCCGATGTCCGAGGTCGCCGGCCGGCTCGCCCCGCAGGTGGGCGCCTTCTACATGATGCGTACCGGCGGCGGGCGGGGTGTGCTGCCCGGTGGTGTCTCCGGCGTGTACGCGGCCAAGACCGTGGTGATCGGCGCCGGGGTCTCCGGCATGAACGCCGCCGCCATCGCGCTGGGTCTGCAGTCCGAGGTGCTGCTGCTGGACAAGAACGTCGCCCGGCTGCGTCAGGCCGACGCCATCTACCGGGGGCACCTGCAGACCGTCGCCTCCAACGCGTACGAGGTGGAGCGGGCCGTGCTCGACGCCGACCTGGTCATCGGCGCGGTGCTGGTGCCCGGCGCGAAGGCCCCGACCCTGATCTCCAACGAGCTGGTCTCCCGGATGAAGCCGGGCAGCGTGCTCGTCGACATCGCCATCGACCAGGGCGGCTGCTTCGAGGACTCACGTCCGACCACGCACGCCGACCCGGTCTACAAGGTGCACGAGTCGATCTTCTACTGCGTCGCGAACATGCCCGGCGCGGTCCCGAACACCAGCACGTACGCGCTGACCAACGTCACCCTCCCGTACGCCCTGGAGTTGGCGAACAACGGCTGGCGCGAGGCGCTGCGCAACGACCCGGCGCTGGCGCTGGGCCTCAACACCCACGACGGCAAGGTCACCTACGGGCCGGTCGCCGAGGCGCACGGCATGGACGTGCTCCCGCTGGCCGACGCGCTGGCCTAGAACGGTGGCGTACTGACCGGCATCGCGGCCAGGGCCGGCGCTGGCGACGAGCCCGCGCCGGCCCTGCGCCGTGCCGTCCGCGGCTACCTCGACCACCTCACAGTGGAACGTGGCCTGTCCGCGAACACCCTCGCCTCGTACCGCCGGGATCTGGACCGTTACCTCACGACGCTGGCCGCCGCCGGCATCGCCGACCTCGCGTCGGTCGGCCCCGGGGTCGTCGAATCGCACCTGGCCCGCCTGCGCGCCGGCGACGACGCGCACCCGCCCCTTGCGGTGTCGTCCGCCGCCCGCGCGGCCAGCGCGGTCCGCGGCCTGCACCGCTTCGCGCTGCGCGAAGGGCTGGCCGGGGCCGACCCCAGCCGCGACCTCCGCCCACCCGCCCCGCCCCGCCGGCTGCCCCGCGCGCTGCCCGTCGACGACGTGGTCCGGCTGCTGGAGACCGCCGGCCCGGTCACCGCGACCGGCGACGACGCGCCCCTCACACTGCGCGACCGGGCGCTGCTGGAGTTCCTGTACGGCACCGGCGCGCGGATCTCCGAGGCGATCGGCGCCGCGATCGACGACCTCGACACCGACGAGGGCACGGTGCTGCTGCGCGGCAAGGGCGGCCGGATGCGGCTGGTGCCGATCGGCGGGTACGCCGTCGAGGCGGTCCGCGCCTACCTGGTCCGCGCCCGCCCCGGCCTGGCCGCCGTGGGCCGGGGCACCCCCGCGGTCTTCCTCAACGCGCGCGGGGGAGCGCTGTCGCGGCAGGGCGCCTGGGCGATCCTGCGTCGCGCCGCCGGACGGGCCGGCCTGCCGGTCGACGGGCCGGCAGCGGTGTCCCCGCACACACTGCGCCACTCGTATGCCACCCACCTGCTCGACGGCGGCGCCGACGTGCGGGTCGTCCAGGAACTGCTCGGGCACGCCTCGGTGACCACCACCCAGGTCTATACGCTGGTCACCGTCGAGCGACTGCGCGAGGTGTACGCCACCGCCCACCCGCGCGCCCTCGGCTGAAACCCTGGCAGCGGTCGGCCCGACACGCCGGGCCGGTGCCGAACGCCCTGCTGGTCGGTGGCGTACAGTCGGCATCGGCGCGGACCTCCTGGAGCGATACGACCGGGGTGCGCAGCGGCGCCGCGAAGGACGTCGGACGGCTCCGACGCCGGGTGGGTCGTCGGGAGGGGGCAACGAGGACATGGCTGGCAACGGTGACCGTGCCGAGACCTGGACGTCGGAGCTCCGCGAGCAGCAGGCCACGCTCGGCGCGGACCTGGGTCCTGCGGACCCGGCTGCCTACACGATGCGCAAGCCCATCCCCGAGCCGATGCCTACCGACCGGCACGGCCCGGCGCGCATCATCGCGATGGCCAACCAGAAGGGCGGCGTCGGCAAGACCACCACCACCATCAACCTGGGCGCGGCGCTCGCCGAGTACGGCCGCAAGGTGCTGCTCGTCGACTTCGACCCGCAGGGCGCGCTCTCGGTGGGGCTGGGGGTCAACCCGCACAACCTCGACCTGTCCGTCTACAACCTGCTCATGCAGGACGACGTGACCGCCGAGGACGTCCTCATCAAGACCGACGTGGCGGGCCTGCACCTGCTGCCGGCAAACATCGACCTGTCCGCCGCCGAGATCCAGCTCGTCAACGAGGTCGCCCGCGAGATGGCCCTCGCCCGGGTGCTCCGCTCGGTGCGCAAGGAGTACGACTACATCCTCATCGACTGCCAGCCGTCACTCGGCCTGCTGGCGATCAACGCGCTGACCGTCGCGCACGGCGTGCTCATCCCCCTCGAATGCGAGTTCTTCAGCCTGCGCGGTGTGGCACTGCTGCTGGACACCATCGACAAGGTGCGTGAGCGGCTCAACTTCGACCTGGAACTCGAAGGCATCCTCGCCACCATGTACGACAGCCGCACCACCCACTGCCGTCAGGTGTTGCAGCGGGTCGTGGAAGCGTTCGGCGACAAGGTCTACCAGACGGTCATCACCAAGACGGTCAAGTTCCCCGAGTCCACCGTGGCCGGTGCTCCCATCACCACTATGGATCCGGCGTCGTCCGGCGCGCGCAACTACCGTCAGCTGGCCCGCGAGGTGATCGCCGCCCAGTCGGAGCGGTAGCCGGAACACCCCGTGCCCGCTTCGTGCACTACGGTCGTCCGGTGACCGCGCCACCCCTCGACCCGCCGGCCGGGCCGCACGAGGCCACCGCCCCGGCGGTCGCCGCCGAACTGGCCGCCGAGGTCGACGGTGTGCTCCCCACCGCCGAGGCCTCCGGGTTCACCGTGCGGTTGGCCAACTTCACCGGCCCGTTCGACCTGCTGCTGCAACTCATCGGCAAACACAAGCTCGATGTCACCGAGGTGGCACTGCACACGGTCACCGACGAGTTCATCGCCTACATCCGGGCCATGGGCGACAAGTGGGACCTGGACGAGGCCAGCGAGTTCCTGCTCATCGCCGCGACCCTGCTCGACCTGAAGGCGGCCCGGCTGCTGCCCTCCGCCGAGGTGGAGGACGAGGCCGACCTCGCCCTGCTGGAGGCCCGGGACCTGCTCTTCGCCCGGCTGCTGCAGTACAAGGCGTACAAGGAGGCGGCGGCGCACATCGCCGAGTTGGAGGCAGTGGGCGGCCGGCGGTATCCGCGGGCGGTCAGCCTGGAACCCCGCTACGCCGAGGCGCTGCCCGACCTGGTGCTCGGCATCGGCCCGCAGCGGCTGCTGAAGCTGGCCGTCAAGGCGATGACCCCGAAACCCGTGCCGGAGGTCTCCATCGCCCACGTGCACATGGTCCGGGTCAGCGTCCGGGAACACGCGGCGATCCTCGCCTCCCGGCTGCGCCGGGCTGGCACGGCGACGTTCTCGCTGCTCTGCGCCGACTGCGAGGCGACTCTGGAGGTGGTGGCGCGGTTCCTGGCGCTGCTGGAGCTCTACCGGGAGGGCCTGGTGTCCTTCGTACAGGAGCAGGCACTTGAGGAGCTGACGGTGCGCTGGACCGGCCCGGTCGACGGCGAAACCGAGCTGCACGTCGACGAGTACGCAGGCACCCCCGCCGACCCCGAGCCTGCTCCCGTGCCGGAGCCCGGTTCTGTGCCGGTGCCTGCTTCCGTGCCGGAGCCCGCTGTCGGCGGGGAGTCCGCTTCCGTGCTGGAGCCTGCTCCTGAGGGGGAGCCTGCTTCCGTGCTGGAGGCCGGTCCCGAGGGGGAGCGCGGTCTCGTGCTGGAGCTGGGGCGGGCGGGGGAGGCCGGGGGAGTGGACCGGACGGGAACGATGGAGGGCGAGCGGCATGAGTGACGAGCAGCGTCGGGACTCCCTGGCCGACCAGGCCGCCGCCTGGATCCCCCCATGGGAGCGCCCTCGCCAACCGGCTCCCACCTCCGAGGCCGTCGAGTCTCCAGGCACCCCCGAAGCGGTCGAGTCTCCCGCCGCCGCCGAACCCGACGAGCGAGGCGAAGAACGCGCCACCAATCGGCCCGAACCCGCGTCCGTCACCGCCCCGTCGATGGCCCCGGAAGATCTTGGAAGCGAACCGCCCCTCCCAGGGCCGAATTTTTCCAAGATCTCGGGTGAGCCTGGTGCCGGCGAGCCTGGTGCCGGTGAGCCGGCGGGCGAGTCGGGTGCGGGGGAGTTGGGCGGTGCTCGGGGCGTACCCCGGCGGGACGGCCCGGTGGGGCGGCGGCGGGTGACGGCTGTCACGCAGCCCGCGCCGGAGTTGTCCGACGCCGAGATGCGCGGCGCGCTGGAGGCGATCCTGCTGGTGGTGGACGAGCCCGTCAGTGAGCTGGTCCTGGCGCAGGTGCTGGAGCAGCCGGCCGAGCGGATCGGGCCGATGCTCGACGAGATCGCCGCCGGCTACACGGCCGCGGGGCACGGGTTCGAGCTGCGCCGGGCGGCCGGCGGTTGGCGGTTGTACACGCGGCCGGAATACGCTACGTACGTCGAGCGGTTCGTCCTGGACGGGCAGTCCGTGCGACTGACCCAGGCGGCGTTGGAGACTCTGGCCGTTGTCGCTTACAAGCAGCCGGTGACGCGGTCGCGGATCTCGGCCATCCGGGGTGTCAACTGCGACGGCGTCATCCGTACGCTTGTCACCCGAGGCTTGGTCGAGGAGTGCGGCACCGAACCTGACAGCGGGGCCTTCCTCTACCGGACGACCACGCTGTTCCTGGAGAAGCTCGGGCTGAACACCGTCGACGAGCTGCCGCCCCTTGCCCCCTTCCTGCCCGACGACGTAGAAGAGCTTGCTGATGCGACCCGATAACCGTTCCCCGAAACCCGATGCTCCCGTCTTCGAGGGGGCGGAGCGCCTGCAGAAGGTGCTCGCCGCCGCCGGCGTGGGCTCCCGGCGCGCCTGCGAAGATCTGATCTTCCGCCGCCGCGTCACTGTCGACGGGCGCGTTGCCAAGCTCGGCGACAAGGTCGACCCGGCCATCGCCGTGATCCACGTCGACGGCGAACGCCTCCAGGTCGACACCCGCCTGGTCTATGTGGCGATGAACAAGCCGCGCGGGGTGGTCACCACCATGGCGGACGACAAGGGCCGCAACGAGCTTGCCGACTTCATCGGTAGGCGGCTGGACCAGAGGGTCTACCACGTCGGGCGGCTCGACGCCGACAGCGAGGGCCTGCTGCTGCTCACCAACGACGGCACCCTCGCGCACAAGCTCATGCACCCCTCGTACGAGGTGCTGAAGACGTACCTGGCCGAGGTGGTCGGGCCGCTTCCGCGCAACCTGAGCAAGCGACTCCTCGCAGGCGTCGAGCTGGAGGACGGGCCGGTCACTGTCGACTCGTTCAAGGTGGTGGGCACCCTGGGCAAGAGCGCTCAGGTGGAACTGAGCCTGCACGAGGGCCGCAAACACATCGTCCGCCGGTTGATGGACGAGGTCGGGCACCCGGTCACCCGGCTGGTGCGTACCTCAATCGGGCCGATCCGGTTGGGCGACCTGCGCACCGGGCGTCTCCGGCGCTTGACCAACGCGGAGGTCGCCGCGCTGTTCCACGCGGTGGGTGACTGACCCCCAGGTTCGGGGTACGGCAGCCGGTAGGCTGCGGAACGGCCGGGACGCGGTCGCCCGGGTGGCGTGGGTCGCCTCCGGCGGCTTCGCGCGCGGGCCCACCAGAGGGCCCGGGCATGATTGATGACGATTGACAACCGCTTGCGGCGCCGAATCACCGGGCGATCCGTGAGGTACGGGCTGAGGAGGACACGGTGGAGGAAAACGTACGGACCGGGCGATGTGTGGTCGCTGTGGACGGGCCGTCCGGTTCGGGTAAGTCCACCGTGTCGCGGCGGCTCGCCGCCGGCATCGGTGCGCGCTACCTGGACACGGGTGCCATGTACCGGGCGGTCACCTGGGCCGTGCTGCGCTCCGGCGTGGATCTCACGGACGCCGCGTCGGTGGCCAAGGTCGCCGGCGAGGTGGACCTGCGCATCGGCACCGACCCCCAGGGGTACGGCGTGACAGTCGACGGCGTGAGCGTCGACACGGACATCCGTGGCACCGAGGTGACCGGGGCGGTTTCCGCCGTGGCCGCGGTGCCGGCGGTCCGTGAGCTGCTTGTCGCCCGGCAGCGCGAAATGATCGTCAACGCCGGCCGGATGGTGGTCGAGGGCCGCGACATCGGCTCGGTCGTGGCGCCGGACGCCGACCTGAAGGTCTTCCTGACCGCCTCCGAGGCGGCCCGCGCTGCCCGGCGCAGCGCCGAGGACGCCGCCGACGTGGCGGCCACCGCTGCCGACCTGGCCCGCCGGGACCGGCTCGACTCGACCCGCAAGGTCAACCCGTTGGCGCAGGCGCCGGACGCCGTCGTGCTGGACACGACCGAGTTGGGCATCGACGAGGTCGTCGTGCGGCTGCGTGACCTGCTCGCCGAGCGGGGGGTGGCATGAGTAGCGACGGCGCAGGGTGGGTCGAGCTGCGTGAGCCCGACGTCGCCGTCGAGGAACCCACCGGCCCGCAGCCGGTGGTGGCCGTCGTCGGCCGTCCCAACGTGGGCAAGTCCACGCTTGTCAACCGGATCATCGGTCGCCGGCAGGCGGTCGTCGAGGACGTCCCCGGGGTGACCCGGGACCGGGTGCCGTACGACGCCCAGTGGAACGGCCGGGCGTTCACAGTGGTGGACACCGGGGGCTGGGAGCCCGACGCGAAGGACCGCGCCGCGGCCATCGCGGCGCAGGCCGAGATCGCGGTGGTCACCGCCGACGTGGTGCTGTTCGTCGTCGACGCGATGGTGGGCTCCACCGACGTGGACGAGGCAGCGGTGAAGATGCTGCGCCGCAGCGCCAAGCCGGTGATCCTGGTGGCCAACAAGGCGGACAACACCTCCATCGAGATGGAGGCCACGTCGCTGTGGTCACTCGGCCTCGGCGAGCCGTTCCCCGTCTCGGCGCTGCACGGGCGCGGCTCCGGCGACCTGCTGGACGCCATCCTCGCCGCGCTGCCCGAGGCGCCGACGATCGTGGAGAACCGGCCGCGCGGGCCGCGTCGGGTGGCGCTTGTCGGCCGCCCGAACGTGGGCAAGTCCAGCCTGCTCAACCGGTTCTCCGGTGAAGACCGGGCGGTCGTCGACTCGGTCGCCGGCACCACAGTCGACCCGGTCGACAGCCTCGTCGAGATCGGCGGCCAGACCTGGCAGCTCGTGGACACCGCCGGGCTGCGCAAGCGGGTCGGCAAGGCAAGCGGCACCGAGTACTACGCGAGCCTGCGTACCGCGGGGGCCATCGACGCCGCCGAGGTGGCAGTCGTCCTGCTGGACGCCAGCGAGCCGATCAGCGAACAGGACCAGCGGATCCTGTCGATGGTGACCGAAGCCGGCCGGGCGCTCGTCATCGCCTTCAACAAGTGGGACCTGGTCGACGCCGACCGTCGGTACTACCTGGACAAGGAGATCGACCGGGAGCTGCGCCGCATCCCCTGGGCGATCCGGCTGAACCTGTCGGCGATGACCGGCCGTGCGGTGGACAAGCTGGCCCCGGCGCTGAACAAGGCGCTCGCCAGCTGGGAGACCCGGGTGCCGACCGCGCATCTCAACCAGTGGTTGACCGCGCTGGTGCAGGCCACCCCGCACCCGGTACGCGGTGGACGCGCGCCGCGCATCCTGTTCGCCACCCAGGCCGGGGTGGCGCCGCCACGGTTCGTGCTCTTCACCACCGGGCCGCTGGACGCCGGTTACCAGCGCTTCGTCGAGCGCAAGCTCCGCGAGGAATTCGGGTACGAGGGCAGCCCCATCGAGATCTCCGTCCGCCCCCGCAAGAAGCTCGGCCCCGGCGGCCGGGGCAAGGCGCACGGCTGACGCTGTTCCCCAGAAATGCCGGATGGGCGGGTATGCCCATCCGGCATTTTCTTTACCCCACCCTCCTAGGACGCTGTAGGGGTTGTGTGGTGGTTCAGTGCCGAGTTGAACCGGGTGGGGTCTGTGCGGACGGGCGGCGGGAGCTGCGCTAAGCTGTACCGGCTGTCGCAGGGGAGACCTCGCGAGAGCGGGACGTGGCGCAGCTTGGTAGCGCACTTGACTGGGGGTCAAGGGGTCGTCGGTTCGAATCCGGCCGTCCCGACAGCGAGAGGGTTTCCACAGGTCAGAGCCTGTGGAAACCCTCTTTTTTGTGTTCATGGTGGTTCGTCGAGGTCGAGCACGCCGCTTATCGACCCCTTGACTCGACGGGTGACCGACATGGCTCTACTGGACCTGAACAAGCTCACCACCGACCTGTCCTCGACCTGGGCGGGATACCTGCGGGACTGGGACCGGACGCTGCGGGCGGGCAACTACCCGGAGACGACCCGGTACAACTACCTCCTCGCCGCGGCACAGTTGGCCCGCTACCTGGCCGAGCACTCGCCCGACCCTGATGCCGTCGATGCCGCGGAGGACCCCACCGAGGTGACCCGGGGACATGCGGAGGCGTTTCAGGCGTGGATGATCGAGACCCGGTCCGCGTCGACCGCGCTGAACAAGCACAAAGGTCTGCAGCAGTTCTTCAAGTGGCTGCTGGTCGAGGAGGACATCGACCGTTCTCCGATGGATCGGGTTCGGCAGCCCAAGACTCCACAGAAGCTGATCCCGATCATCCGCGACGAGGACACGAAGAAGCTCCTCGACGCCTGCAAGGGCAAGACCTTCCCGCACCTGCGCGACGAGGCGATCATTCGCCTGTACTACAACACCGGAGCGCGTCTGTCGGAGGTCGGCAACCTGCTGCTCGATGACGTCGACCTGAACACGGAGTCGGTGCACTACCACGGCAAGGGTGCCAAGGACCGCCGGGTGCGATTCGGGCCGAAGACGGCCCGGGCGATCAGCCGCTACCTACGGGCGCGAGGCAAGCACAAGGGTTCGGAGCTGCCGGATCTGTGGCTCGCCGACCGCGGTGGCCGGAGGTTGGCGGCCAACGGCATCAAGATTCGCCTGAAGCGGCTGGGTCTCGCCGCGGGCGTTGCGAACGTGCACGCTCACCGCTGGCGGCACAACTTCGCCCACGAGTGGAAGCGTGCCGGCGGGAACACCGGCGACCTGATGCTGCTGTTGGGTTGGACCTCGGAGGACATGCCCCGGCACTACGGCGCCAGCGCGGCGGCCGAACGGGCGCAGGAGATCCAGGTGCAACTGGGCATCGGGGAAGGGGTGTAGACGCGGGCAACACGGTCGATCCGAGTACGGGCTGGCCGACCCCGTTGTCCTCGTCGTCGATCGGCGGACCTGAACCGAGTTAGAGGTCGCGCGAACGGTGGTGGTCATCGGCGACGGTTGGGGCGGCCCTCCCATCGGTAGAGGATCCATGCACGCCGAGTCAGGTTGTGGCCTGCCTGCCGGCCGGCGTCAGGGTTGCCGGGCTGTGGCGGTGGCAGATCCAGTACGCGTGCGGCGGCTCGGCGACCAGGAAGATCAGTAGCTGCTGGAAATCACCCGCCGGAGCTCGGTTCACTGATCCGACTACGGCGGACCATGGTCGTGCTCGCGTCCTCCCGGGAGGGAATACGGTGCCGGGCGATTCGCCCGCCTCGTTCGAGCCGACGAGGACACGATCCGGCACGGCAGCACCGGTTCAATGGGATGGGATGGCCAGCCCGGACCCTCGGTGGGCGGTGAGCAAGGTTCAGCCGAACGGGAAACTCGGCAGGCCGTCTCGCCGGATCGACCATTAACGGATCTGGGTATACGCCACCTCGGTGAGGGCCTGTCGCGAAGCCTGAGCACTCGGGCAGCGCGTGGATACCCCGATGGTGGGATCCTTGGGTGACCCTCGAACCGCGAGCCACAGTCCTGCCTCAACGCCGAACGTGAAGCTCTGTCGACCGAACCTCGACCCCATTGCAGTATGAGCCTCACATGAAGTTGCGGGTGTGCAGCGCGGACAGTTCGGCGGCTTCGTCGTCGGGGAAGCCGAGCCGGGACAGGTGGCGTCTACGTCCGGTATCCATGTCGGCTTGCAACTGCTGCACGGCGAGATGGCCGCGGGTGAGTGCCTCCGGGGTCCAATCGCCTGCTGCGAGCAGTAGCAGGGCGTCGAACACGTCCTGATTGAGGCCGGCGGTGTCGATGAGCACGTCGTGGCGCCGTTCGATGGCGCCGCGCAGCCGGCCGAGCATCGTCGGGTCTGATGCCGACTGGTGTTCGAGGTGCGCCACCCCGAACGCCACGTGCCGGGCCTCGTCGGCGCGGGCCAGTCGGGTGACCGTCTGGGTGACAGGGTCGGGGGCGTATCGATCGAGGAAGGTGAGCAGGTACACAAAGGTGCCCTCGCCGAGTACCGACAGCAGGAAGGAGGCCAGGGTGAAGTCCGGCTCGGTCAGCAGGGAAGCCAGGGATGCCCGTCCGCCGGCCGAGGAGGTGCCTATCCGACCACCGGTGTGCAGTGCCCGGCGGGTGAAGACGTCGACGTGCCGGGCCTCGTCGGCGGCCTGAACCGCGAGTAGCCCGACCACCTCACGGAAGTGCGGGTGGATGCGGGTCAGAAGCCGAGCCGGGATCACCAGGGCGGCCTGCTCGTTCTCGACCAGGTAGGTCATGATCTGCACGACCGCAGCCTCGATGTCCGCCGGCAGGGTGAAAGGCGAGTCCCAGGGGACTGCGGTCGCCGGGTCCCACTGCGCGGCGGCCGCGTGAGCGTAGAGCCGGGGTGCCAGGTCGGCCCAGACGACGTCCCGGTCGGCCAGGTCGTAGGCCGGCTCAGGCCCGCCTGCTTCGAGTAGCGCGCCGCGGGCGGCCAGCCCCCAGTGCCCGGGCGGGCGGCGGGTTACCGTGCCGGGTTCGCCGGCCCGTTCGGCGCGCGCCCAGCGGTCGGCGTCTTGGCGGCCCTTGACGACCTGGACCCGGCCGTCGTCGGTGGTCGCGCTGTGGCCGGCCGTCCGGCACCAGGCCCGCAGGTGCAGGGTCAGGAAAGGGTCGCGGCCGGTGACCGTGATCGTGCTTCCCGGCGGCAAGCCGGCCAGAGTCTTCTGTACCAGCAGGCGGCCGCCGGTGTCGAAGGCCAGGCCGGCCAGGTCCAAATTCACGGCTGGTACTCGTCGGCGGTTACCCTTCCCGTCCCGTCGTAGAAGCCGGATGCGGTGACCGCCGATTCCAGTAGGTTGTATCCGTCCGTACGGCCAGGCTCCCAGGAGGTAAGTCCCTCCAGGTCCAGCAGCGGGCGCATGGCCGGGTCGGCGTACGACATCGACAGCAGCAGCTCCTCAAACCGCGCCACCAGGGACGGGTCGGCGGTACCGGTGACCGTCATGTTGCAGTGGTCGTAGAGATCAGTGGTGGTGAGCAGCCGGGTGCTCCCGGAGGGCAGAACCCCCTCCTTGGTGAAGAGCAGGTGGTTGCCGTCGAGCACGCAGGCGGCGTCGACCTCGCGGGCGATCAGTGCCCGAGCGGCGTCACGTTCCCCGCCGACGTGGTCGCCATGCAAGCCGACCCCAACGTCGAAACGGCGGACTGTGAAGTCCGTGCCGGGCTGCAAGCCGTAACGGCGAAGGTGCTCCAGCGGCAGCAGCGTCGCCTGGGGTGAGTCGACTGCCCCGGTCGCGACCGTCCGTCCCCGCAGGTCGTCGAGCGAGGCGATGTCGCTGTCGACGCGGACCACGACCGCAGTGGCAAGGTTGCGGTCCGTGTCCCGCATGACCAGCGCTCGGATTGGCAGGCCCCGCGTACCGGCGAGCCGGCGGGCACGAACCCAAGCGAGGGGGGAATTCCAGGCCGCGTCGATGCGCCCGTCGATCAGGTCCTCGACCTGCCGCTCGTAATGGGAGTAGAGGACGTAGTCGAACGGCAGCCCGGCGGCGGTGAGCCAGACCCGGAAGCCGTCCCAGATGGTCACGACCTTCGGATCGTAGGCAACCGCGCCCATCGTGAAGGCGGTCATGCCGGCACCGCCGGAGCATCGAACAGCGGCAGACCGAGGACCGCCCGGCCGGTGAAGTCGTATAGCGCCTCGGTGGTCGGCGCCATCACCCTGGCAGCCAAAGCATCCCGGAAATGCCGTTCGATGCCCAACTCCTTGCGGAACGCCGAACCACCGGCCAGGCGCATCACCTCGTCGGCGACCGACACGGCTGTCTCCCCGGCGACCGCCTTGACCTGCAAAACCCGCAACTGGGCGGCGGGGTCTCCGGCGTTCATGGCGGCCAGAGTGGCAGACAGGAACGCCCGGGTGGTGTCCACGCTCGTCCGAATCCGAGCGAACGCGGCCCGAGGGATCGGCTGCTCGGCCAGGGACTGCCCCAGGTGGTCGAGGCGGGCTCGGTTGAGGTGTTCGGCTGCCAGCGTGGCCAGGCGTTCCGACACGCCAAGCGAGAACGCGGCGCTGAGCACGGTGAACACCGGCAGCACCACTCCCAGTGCGATGTCGAGGCCAGCGCCGTCTGTGCCGAGCAGCGCGTCGGCGGGTACCACCGCGTCGGTCGCGGTGATCGGGCGGGAAGCGTTACCCCGGAGGCCGACACCATCGAACGGCCCGGCCACCTCCAGCCCTGCCGTTGCCGACGGGACCAGCCACAGGGTCATCCCGTCCCCGGCCAGTGGCAGGCTCGACCAGACGTAGCTGTCGGCTTCGCCAGCGGACGTCACCCAGCTCTTGCGAGCGTCGAGGCGCACCTTGTCGCCGCTACTGGTTGCGGTCGACTGCGGCGCCCAGAAGTGGCTGCGTGAGCCCTGTTCGGAGAAGGCGAGCGTAGTAACGTGCCGGCCGGCAGCGATCGACCGACGGACGTCCTCCGGCCCGCTCAGCTCAATAGCGGCGGTCGCCGCGTAGTGCATCAATGTCACCATCGCGGTAGATCCACACACCCCGGCGAGGGCCTCAACTACCTCAGCGGCCGCGTCCAGCCCCAGACCGGCGCCGCCCACCTCGCGAGCACTCGTCAGGCCCAGCAAACCAGCGTCGCCGAGAGCAGCAATCGCGGAGCGAGGGTATCGCCCTGATCGATCGATGTCCGCCGCATGCGGGCGGACATCTACGTCCAATACCGCCTGCAACGCGGCCCGATGCTCCAGCATGCTTCCCCCGTACAGAATCCCGAATCCGATTGATCGCGATGGACGATAACGCGGCCGGACCATGTGGGTCCACATCGGAAGTCGAGGGCTTGCATCGTAAGTCACTCGGGGTCTGACGGCATGGTCCTAGTGTGTGGTGGCATCGAACTTGATAGGTCTCATGTGGACATCGCAGGCAAAGTTGAAGGCGTCTTCGCTACTGCCGCTGGACCAAGCCCGGTGTCCCAGCGGTGGCGAACGGCTGTAATACAGCTACGTCAGCTTGACCGTCACACTCGGAGCACGAGCCCGACGGTACTCGGGCTAGAGTCTATCCGCGCATGGAGGCGTTTGAGTTCCTGGTGGTCTCCCCCGCCTTCAAAGCGGGTGGGCCTGGCTCAGCCTGGCCGGCGGGTTCGATTCCTGTCCGCCTCCGCCAAAAGACGTCTACGGGGGCGGTACGTCGATGGATTCGGTAGAAGACTCATTGCGTCCGACCTGGTACGCCGCGCTGGCCGGTGTCTTCAGTCTGCTCACCGCGCCGGCTCACGAACTGCTCGTCGGTCTGGAAATCGGCGACGACGTGACCGGCTACGTCTTTCCGGCCGCGGTCGCTACGATGACCACCCTGAACCGGGACGCCTCTCCCTCCGACCTTACCGTCGGGGTTATCTGGGCGACCGACGTGACCGACTTCGGCCTGCTCGGGCACTTACATAAGCTTGCCCGCGCCAGTGGGGTGACAGCGGTCGTCGACGCGGCCGCGACGCCGTGCCCGGACGGCGCCCGGGAGGCTGCCCGGGACGGGTCCGTCAGCGGAGGCAGCTGCTGCGACCTCGACTGGGTGCGGCCGCACACGCGTTGGGGCGCGGATGTCATCGACCTGGAGCGGCTGCTGCTCGCCGAGGCGCAGACCTCGGGTGGCCTGCTGGATGCGGGGAAGATCCCCGGCGCCAAGGTGATCGGCGAGCTGGTTCCCGCCGATGGCAATCACACCCTGGTCGCCGGGTGACCGGCGACCCGCGCCGGCACATTCCCCGTACCGACACTCTTCTCGCCGATCCACGTCTGTCGGAGGCACACCGGTTGTTCGGCGCCGGCGTTGTGAAGGAGGCTGTCCGGGAGGCCCAGCAGCGGGCCCGGGACGGCCGGCTTAAGCCTGCCGAAGTGCTGCCGGCCGCGCTCGCCGCACTGTCGCCGCCGCCCGCGCTGCTGCGCCGGGTCATCAACGCGACCGGCGTGGTGCTACATACCAACCTCGGCCGCGCGCCGCTGTCGGCCGCGGCCGTCGAGGCGGTCACCGCGGCCGCAGGGTACGTCGACATCGAGTACGACGTGACCACCGGCGCCCGTGCCCGCCGCGGCCGTAGCGCCCTCGATGCCCTTCGGGCCGCAGTGCCTGACGCCGGAGACGTACATGTGGTCAACAACGGGGCGGCCGCGATCGTGCTGGCTGCCACCGCGCTCGCAGCGCGCCAGGAGATCGTCGTTGCCCGGTCCGAGATGGTGGAGATCGGTGACGGTTTCCGGTTGCACGAGTTGCTTGCCAGTACCGGTGCCCGGTTGCGCGAGGTCGGTGCCACCAACCGGACGCACCTGCGCGACTATGCCGAGGCCGTCGGCCCGCGGACCGGATTCATCCTCAAGGTCCACCCCTCCAACTTCCGGATCGAAGGCTTCACCTCGGCAGTCGGCGTAGCCGAGCTGGCCGGGCTACCGGTTCCGGTGGTTGCCGACATCGGGTCGGGGCTGCTGCGGCCGGAACCGCTTCTGCCCGACGAGCCGGACGCTGCGACCTGGCTGCGCGAAGGCGCGACGGTCGTGACCGCGAGCGGCGACAAACTGCTCGGCGGCCCGCAGGCGGGGCTCCTGCTCGGCGGCCACGAAGTGATCGAGACGCTGCGCCGCCATCCTCTCGCCCGAGCGCTGCGCGTCGACAAACTCACCCTCGCCGCGCTGGAGGCGACCCTTCGCCGGCCTGTTACCCCCACCACCTCAGCCCTGAACGCCGACGAGGGGCAATTACGGGAACGCGCCAGCAAGCTGGCCGCTCGGCTGGTTGGCAGCGGCATCGCGGCGACGGTGACGCCCAGCGACGGTGTCGTTGGCGGCGGCTCGGCGCCGGGCCTGCGGCTGCCAGGCTGGGCCGTCCGACTCCCGTCAGGACTCGCCGAGCCGCTGCGCCACGGTATCCCGTGCGTGGTTGGCCGGGTCCACGATGGCCACTTTCTTCTGGACCTGCGCTGCGTCCCGCTGGCCGAGGACGACGCGGTGGCCGAGGCTGTGGAGCGCGCGTGTTCGTGATCGCCACGGCTGGCCACGTCGACCACGGCAAGTCGATGTTGGTGCGGGCTTTGACTGGCATGGAACCTGACCGCTGGGCCGAGGAAGTCCGTCGCGGCATGACCATCGACCTCGGGTTCGCCTGGACCACCCTGGATGACGAGCACATGACAGCGTTCGTCGACGTGCCTGGCCACCAGCGGTTCGTGTCGAACATGCTGGCTGGCGTCGGGCCGGTCACCGCCGTCCTGTTCGTCGTCGCCGCCGACGAGGGCTGGCGGCGGCAGTCGACGGAGCATCTGGCGGCGCTGCAGGCCCTCAACGTGCGCCACGGCGTCCTTGCGGTCACCCGCTGCGACCTCGCCGACCCCAGCCCGGCGATTGCTCAGGCACGCGAACGGCTGCGGAATACCGGTCTGGCCGGGATGCCCGCGGTCGCGGTGTCAGCGGCCTCCGGCCACGGCCTCGATGCTCTGCGCGCCGCTCTGCGTGAACTCACGCGGGCACTTCCGGCGCCCCAACCGGGTCCGGCGAGACTGTGGATCGATCGATCCTTCACGATACGGGGTAGCGGCACCGTGGTCACCGGAACGCTCGGGTCGGGAACCATTGCGGTTGGCGACAACCTCGTCCTCGAACCCGCGGGCAGGACTGTACAGGTCCGCGGCCTGCAGAGCCTCAAGACCAAGGTCCAACGGGCCGAGGCTGTATCCCGGCTGGCGGTCAACCTGCGCGGCCTAGGCGCCGACGACATCCGCCGCGGGCACGCGCTGGTCCAGCCGGGCGCGTTCGCCCAGGTCACAACAATGGACGTACGACTGGTGCGGCACGTCGACAGGCCGCCGTCTCACCTCGTCCTGCACGTCGGGTCGGCGGCAGTGCCCGTACGCCTGAGAATGCTCGGACCGGACGCCGCCCGCCTCACATTGGCCACCGGGCTGCCCCTACACATGGGTGAGCGGGGCCTACTGCGCGACCCAGGTGCCCACCACATCGTTGCCGGCATCGTCGTCCTCGACACCATGCCCCCGCAACTCCCCGCGCGAGGCGACGCTAGACGTCGGGCCACGCAACTGTCGCGCATGACGGATCGGCCCGATGTGGTTGCCGAGATCACCCGCCGCGGGGCTGTCCGGCGCGAAGCTCTTGTAACCGCAGGCGTCCTGGCCCAGCAGGCCCCGGCACCGGCAGACGTCGTCGTCGCGGGCGAGTGGCTGGTCGACCCGACCCTCTGGAAGACCTGGGTGTCCACGTTGAGCGCAGCGGTCGACGAGTGGATGTCGGCGAATCCGCTGTCAACCGGTCTCGCGCCGCAGATGGCGGCACGCAGGGCCGGCGTCACCGATCTCCGGCTGATCGGAGTGCTCGCCACCGAGGCGGGGCTCGTCCTCGGCAGTGGCGGCGTGCATCGCAGGGAGACCAGAATCTGCTTCCCCGAACCAGTGAGCCGTGTACTCGACGAGATTTGCGCGCGGCTTCGTAAGGACCCGTTCGCTGCACCCAGCGCCGACGAACTCGTACGACACCGGTTGTCGCGGCAGCACCTGGGCGCCGCGGTCAGGGCGGGCCTGCTCTGTCGTGTCGCCGACGACGTCTACCTGCTGCCCGACGCGCCGGCCGAGGCGGTGCGCCGACTCGAGGGTATCGAGCAGCCGTTCACCGTCAGCCAGGCCCGCGTCGCCTGGGGCACCAGCCGCCGCGTCGCCGTGCCGCTGCTGGAGTACCTCGACAATCAGGGCGCCACCCGACGCACGGGTACCACACACCGAATGGTCCATCGACAACCGACATAATCGGGGTTCATGGTCCCAATAGTGGCACAACATGTCCAACTTGGACATGAGTACACACTCGGGCCGCCGGACTACGAGGTTGACATTGGGGGCCACTAATATAAGATCCATCGTGGAGTGATGATCTGAGCGCTCTTACACGGGGGATTACTTGATGCGAAGCCGATTGTTGCGCGACCTGCCCAGTATTGTGGGTCGAGGAAGGTCGCCCAGGTCGGATTCCTCTCCGCTGGTCGCGAACATCCAGCGCTGTCGGCGCGAAATCGGACGTCCCCTCTGAGCGGTCAACCCGCAATTCCATCGGAGTTATGGGTGGATTGACCAGACTGACCATCAGCTTGGCGCTCGGGGAATTTCTACCCACAGGTGCACGTGGCGCGAGTCGCATGTCGTCCAGTAAAGAGAGGGATCTCATGACGGTAAAGACCTACAAAACTGTGGCGCCAGATGGGCGTCGAGTTTCATTTGCCTGCAGGGTAAACGGACTGCGGGACGACTGGTTTTGGCAGATGCGCTTGACAAGCAAGACAGTTTCGGTCGGTGTCACTATCGGACGCCCTGGCTATGTCGACAAGAACCTGGAGAGTCAGAAACTTCAAGTTGTCGACCGGATCACGTACAAATCGTCCACCCTTCTGCGCGCCGTAAATGCTGAACGCGACGGCTGGTTTATCGGTTGGAAGGGGCCCCACCACGACCTGATGTTCGGGGGCGCTAACAGTGGGCCGGACATGACGGCGGTGGTCGCCCTTCTCGACCTGATCGACATCGCTGACGCGCCTGCCGGGCTCGTCCTCCGCCCGTTGGCTGGAAGCGGTGTCGTGCTGTGGAACATGGCCGGAACGACGGACATTTCGGGTGCTGGCCCGGTCACCTTCTATCCACTGACGGAAGCCGGCGCCTTGGTGCCGGACGGGAACGGCCTGCGAGTCGGCACCGGACATGTGTGGAAGAAGTCGCTTGATGTGAACGGGGCTCAGCGCGGTGAGACGTTCGTGCATGTAAATAACTCCGCGGTTGCGCTGATTCCCGACGACAGGAGCCGTGACGAGCGGGTAACCGAAGCAGCGTTGGAAGACCTGCTCGACTCCCTCGACATTCAGTGGTCGAACTGAGGTTAGGGGCTAGATGTTCACTGTTTTGTCAGCCGCAGTCGTTACGGCTTGGCTAGCGATCGCGCTCCTCGCCCTAGGTTACGGCGGCCTCGTCGTCCAGATCCGTGAGCTGCAGTCTCGCGGGACACACCCGAACCGGACGCTATATCCCGAGCTAGCTGCGCCGGAGCGATCGCTCAGCACGGTCGCTCTCGCTGTCACGAAAACCTGCCCCACCTGCGCCGAGGCCTTCGAGGAATGGCGCGGCGTGGCGCAAGACCTCAAAGGCGTGGGGCACCGGCCAGTGACGATCAGCCTCGACGGCTCGACGGAATGGCTTGTACCCGAAGGAACTGAGCTGAAGACCGCTGGTGAGCTGACCTCGCCGTTCCTGCTCGCATACCAGCCAGCCCTTCTCATCATTGATTCGAATGGTGAATTACTCTCCGCTGAACCGGTCGGATCGGCCGTGGCTCTGCGTAAGAGGTGCTACGAGATCATGAATAGCAGTAGTGCGGTGTCCAGCTAGCCAGCAACGAGCAAAGGAGAGGAATATGCCCGGCCTACTTGATCGAGTTCCGGAAGTTGTGATCCTGCCCGAATCAGGATCATCTCGTCAGTTTGCCTCGAACCGCCCTGACTCCGAAGTTTCCGCAACCGCGCGTCAGCCCAGCACGTACGAGCGACGCGGCTTTCTGCGGATGGCGCTCGTCGGCGGTGGAGCATTAGCCGTGACAATGCTCGGCTGGGTAGGTGATCGCATTCCCGCCTACGCGGCCACTCGGACATCGCGTCATCCACAGCATTGCATGGCCTACGATACCCCTGGTGGTGACATTCCATGTTGGGGAAGGCAGTACATCGGGTCGTCCTGGTGTGCCTCGGACGGGTATCACCGGACCGATACCAGGAACATTGACGGCTCGACGCGACGATACCACTACTGGGATCCCGCTTGTGGGGGCTACGCGGGGTGGTATTGGGATGGCGGGAGCGGCCGCGTCTCGTGCTGGGACGGAAAGTTCAAGGACGTGGAAACCGCGACAGGCGACTACTGGTGGTACACCACCTCGTGCAAACGGTCGGGTGGCTGATTTGTGATGCCGCGCGGTGGAAGTACATCAGCCTCTGCGGCCGGTCGCCTAAGTAGACCGTTCGAGGCGACGTGGGCTGTCGTCGTCGGCTGTAGCCTCGTCGCGATTGTCGGCGCTGGGCTACAGCCCATTATTGGGGCGATTCTGGCGGCCTGTTCGGTCGGAGTCGTCGCTGGCTTTTCCACGTCGGGCTCCATTTGAAGCCACAACTCAGCAGCTTTGCTGACCTCGTCGGTCTGGCGAGGAACAAAGAACGTTCGATATTTCAACTATGGTTTGATGTTGGGCGCTACGGGGACCGGTATGTTGGCCCTACTCCCTGCGGCGCTGGCGCAGACGGTACTTCCGTTGACGGCACGGCTGCTGTTGCTCGCCGCGCTGACATTGCTCTGTATCGCCTGCGACGCCAAGATTGTGCCGTTTCGGCTACCTCAGAACGGTCGGCAGGTTCCAAGTGACATCCTGGTTCGAGCGGATGGTGCGGGTGCGCTGCAGTTTGGCTTCGAGATGGGCTCTGGTATGCGCACCTACGTACCAACTCACCTGCCATACGTCCTCGTCGGAGTCGCCGTACTGGCGGCCCCGTGGTGGCTCGCACCTCTGCTGGGTGTGAGCTTCGGGTTCGGTCGGGTGATCATGGTCTGGTCGTCAGTGGCGTCGGGCAGCGCCTCTTCCTGGGCGACCGCCTTCTCCGCTCGGAAGAAGCGGATTTACCTGCTCTGCTGGGTCGGAGCAGCGTTCTGCGTCGGGATCATGGTGTCAGCACTCGTCGCGTGAGCCGGTCATCGCCCCAGAGATTTCTTCTGTGGCGATGACCGGCACGCCACCGAGCGGCTCGGCGAATCGGCCGAGCCGCTCGAGTGACTCAACCTTTGCTGTAGCTGCAGCGTTATCAGGACATGGAGCCACCTTTGAGCATCCAGGACTTCGAGGACTTCGTGCACGGCAGTGGCCAACGTCTCCTCAGGTTCGCCATCTTGATGTGTGGCGATCCGACGGACGCCGAAGATGTCCTGCAGACGGTCTTGGAGCAGACCTATCCGCGGTGGGGTCGGCTGCGCGACGGCGATCCCGAACGTTACGTACGCCGCGCGATCGCCAACCGTGTTGTCAGCCGGTGGCGATCGCCCTGGGTCCGTCGGCGCGTTGCAGAGGTGCCGGACAAGGCTGCAGCGGGGGACGAGATGGCGCGTGCAGACGACCGCGCCCTCCTACTGCGGGCGCTTCGCTCGCTGCCACCCCGCATGCGTGCAGTTGTGGTTATGCGGCACTGGGCGGGCTGGTCTGAGAAGGAGACAGCAGAGGCGCTCGGCTGCTCAATCGGAGCAGTCAAGAGTCAGTCGTCGCGAGGCCTTGACCGGCTGCGGGGAATGTTGTCCACACCCGTGTCGTGTCCGCCGGAACTAGTGGAGGGGTAGCGCCATGAACGACTCTGACTTGCGGTCACTCATGGACCGTGCCGTCGAGGCGCACAAGGTGCCCGGCGACTTGGCGGCTCGGGTCGTCAGGGGCAGCCGGGCACGACGTCGGCGGAGGCAAGGAGCGGTGGTGGGGCTGTCTCTATTCGCGGTGGCCGCCGGAGGGCTGGTGGTCGCTGAAACTGATCTCGGTCTGAGCGCGCCCACCGCGAGTCCAGTCGCGCCGGCTGGACAGGACATTGATGAGACCGTGCGGCGGCTGAGCCGGGACAGCGGATCGGTGGTGACTGCGCAACAGGTTCTGGCTGCCGGGCGGGCGGGGGATGAAGACCTGGTGCTGGTGAAGCGGTCCGCGCGACCGGAGGAGGCGGCAGCCGGCGGCAAGTCGGCCGAACTGTGGGTAGCCACCAATTCTGGGGCCTTTAACCGTAAGTCGGATTACATCTCCTACGACTTCGCCTGCGTTGCCGAGGACGCCGTCTGTGGCACCGAGCGATCCGGAGGCTTGGGGGTGGTGGTGGTCCGCCACCTTCCGGGGCGCGGAACCTATGTCCTTGTGGCCGTTCCGGCCGGCCGCCAGATCGAGGTAACCACGGCGGAAGGCCGAACGTTCGCCACGCCAGGCGACCCCCACGGCACGGTCGTCATGGTCCAAACGGCGGAGCCCTGGCAGATCAAGGTCCGGGTACAGCTACCGGATACGAGGACCTATCAGTTGCCTCTGCCGCCTGGCGCTGTCGTCACCAACTGAAGTGGGACCGCCTGGATGTGCCCAGATGGAACAGCATCGCAGGACCTTGCACTTCTGCGGTAGTCGGGTGTGTTCAGGTCTGGGTTCGGTGGCTGGTGGCTGGTGGCTGGTGGCTGGTGGCCGGTGGCCGGTGGCGGGTGCGCCTCGGGGTAAGGCGACGGAGCATGCCGCCGAGGGCGTCACATCGGATCATGGCTTCTGAAGTTTTCGGTGGGCTTCGTAGTCTCGCGGGCCAGGGGGCGGTGGTCGGTAAGCCAGGCCAGGGTCCGTGCGACGACCAGCGGCGCGGGTGCACAACGAAGCCTTGCTGGTCGGCCGGTTTACGGACGATCTTCATTGGTGGTGCGAGGGGGTCGCGGGCCCAGTCAACGAGGCGGCCGGCGAAGCCGGAGTCGGCGAAGGCGTGCCGGATGGTGGTCGCCGGGTAGGTGGCGAGGCCCTTGCGCCGTCTGGGTCTTGCCACGAGGCGGTCAGGACCCAGACGGTGACCAAGAGCCCGAGGGTGTCGGTGACCTAAAACCGCTGCAAAGTCGACGGGCAGGTACCGCCACGTGCGGCCGGTGCGCACCACGTACGGGATGGCGTCGACGACCCCGGCGAAATTCTTCTCCGGTCTGCCCATCCATTGCGGCGAAGGCAGCATCGCCTCAATGATCTCCCACTCGGCGTCGGTCAGGTCAGAAGGGTACTGCCACTCGATCCATGCATGTCTACGGCCCGAGCTTCACCAATCGACCGGACCCGCTGTCCGACCATAGAACGCGCTCTCAGTGCTGTGTGTCTCCAGCACGCCGACGGCGGGACTTCCGAGACAGATCCGCCAGCTGCAACATGTACGCCGTCCTGGCGTGTCGTGCCATTTCCGCGCGTACATCTGCATCGAGCAGGCCCTCGGGGTCGACCTGTCGCTCGAAGCGATCAAGGAAGCCCTGCGTCCCGGCTGCCGTGCGGGCGCGGCGGTCGGTCGTCTTGGCCCAGGATGCGTGGGCGGCTATACGTGCCCGGCGTTGACGCTGCTCGGGTGTCAGCCCCGTCGACCCGGCTTTCCGTTCTTCGGGCTCAGACACGTTCACCGATCCCGACACGGGATTGGCTCTCCTGGGCGCGTTCGGCGGCTGCGCTTGCGCCGTAGTGCCGGGGCATGTCGTCTGAGGTCCAACCGAGCAGCAGCATCAGGTCGCCTGTGTCGCCGCCGGCGCGCTTCCACTCGTGGGCGAAGTTGTGCCTCCAGCGGTGGGCGTGGACGTTGGCGACGCCGGCGCGGCGACCGCGACGTTTGAGCATGAGCTTGATGCCGTTGGCCGCAAGCGCCCGTACGCCTCGGTCCGCGAGCCAGAGTTCCGCAAGGAGCGTTCCTTTGTGCTGGGACCGTGCTCGGAGGTAGCGGCTCATGGCCCGCGCCGTCTTGGGTCCCAGTCGTACCCGGCGGTCCTTGGCACCCTTGCCGTGGTAGCGAACAGTGTCTGTGTCGGCGAGGCTGACATCGTCAACATGAAGGTTGGCGACCTCGGACAGCCGGGCACCCGTGTTGTACAGCAGGCGGATGATCGCCTCGTCTCGCCGGTCGACGAACGCTCTGCCGCGACACGTCTCCAGGATGCGTCGCGTGTCGTCGTCGCGGATGATCGGTATCAGCTTCTGCGGCGTCTTGGGCTGCCGAACGCGCTCCATCGGAGATCGATCGATCTCCTCCTCGTCGAGCGCCAGCCATTTGAAGAACTGCTGCAGAGCTTTGTGCTTGTTCAGGGCGGTTGCGGGTGAGCGTGTCTCCACCATCCACGCCTGGAACTCCTCCACGTGCGCCCGGGCCACGGCAGTGGGATCGTGTGCTGCCTCCGACGTGTCAGGTGCCGATTCCGCGCGATCCTGCAGGTAGCGGGCCAGTTGCGCCGCAGCGAGCAGATAGTTGTAGCGGGTCGTCTCCGGATAGTTCCCGGACCGCAATGACCGATGCCAGTCCTCTAGGAAACCTCGCCAAGAAGGGGGCAGGCCAGCGAGCATCTTTCCTGCGTCTATTGGCATGGGGTGACGCTCCAGGTCGAGCAGTCGTCGAGGACCGGCCACAGCGTGCCGATGGATCCGTCGCGGTGGTTGAGCAACTGATCCGCTGGTGCGTGGGCGGCTGCGGTGTGGCCGGTCACCGTGGATCCTGTCCATCTCTGGCCCGCCGGGGGACGCGGTCGGCGGCTTCGGTTCGGGTGCGCCAGTCCTCGGTGGTGACCTGCCAGTGAGTGCGGGTTGCGTCGCCGGTGCCGCGCGGCGCTCGGTGCCGGCTGAGCCGATTCCGCCCGCGTGTGGGAGGGGTTTCGGTCATGACCTTCCAACCTGCGGCCCGTAGGCCGGCGGCGGGCCTGTCGATGCGGGTGTAGGTGATCATGCGTCGGTAGCCCATGCGTCGGGCGACTCGCCACGCGGCGGCGAGCAGGACCGAGTACGCGTCGCGTGGCCCGTCGGTCGCCAGGCGGCTGACCTCGGCGGTCAGGCCGTCGTCGTGGTGGCGTGCGTCGGGACGGCCGACCATTGCGACCCCGATGAGGTTGCCGGCGTGGTTGGTCAGTCCGAGGGAAAACGTGTGTCCTCGCGGTCGTTCGAGCTGCTGGTGGTGGGCGCTGATGTAGGCGCACGCCTGCCGGTAGCTGATCGGCCGTACCCGCGGACGGGCTGGGCGGCGACGCGACGGACGATAGTGGGCGGCAGTCTCCGGCTGGTCAGTCACGGTGGCCTGCTCGCACGACGAAGACCAGCAGGTGCAGGGCCGTCGGCGAGCCGTGCAGATTGGCCGCCGACCGTGTGGGGTCTGCGCTATCCGCAGTGAGGCCTACCGGTGCGGGGATCGCGAGGACGTGCTGGAGGTAGTTCATCCCACCGGCGTGAGCCTCGGGGACAAGCCCGGTCAGGTGAACGACCTCGGCGGGCGCCGGTTGGGTCGGACGCTGCTCGACGATGAGGACCGCGAAGCCGTCCGGCGTGATGACCAGATGGAGGGCACGGAAGAGATCGGCCACCGCACCGTCGACCGGCCTGGGTCGCGCGAGCGGCTGAGGTCGAGGCCAGCGCAGCACGACCAGGTCGACCTGCTCCACGGTGTCGAGGCCGGCCAGGTCCGCAGCATGGGTGATTGGGCGGTAGGTGCGGCCCGCGGCAATGCTCTCGTCGCGAACGGTCGGGTCGCCGTCGAAGTCGACCAGGGTTGCGCCGCGCCGGCTGTAGACGGCGATGATCCGACGCGCCAGCAGGCGGCGAAATGTGGACGCGCTGGTCTCGCTAGGGGCGCCGCTGCGCCACACCGAGATCCAGATCGGCGAGCCACCGACGATGACGTCGACGTGAAGGAAGTCGCGGTGGTGGCCGAAGGTGGAGCTGTCGGCGTATGGGTCGGGTCTGCCGTCTCGGGACGAAGGGGTCGGCCCGCTGGGGTTCTCGGGTGTCGCGGAGGATCTGGTCATCGGTGGGTGGCTTCCACACCGGCTGGCCCGTGCTCACGACCACCAAGAGCGGTCGTGACGGCGGGCTTGCTGGGGGAGCAGTGCGTTGGCCACCCAACGGCGATCCAACCGTTGGCCAACGGTTGGCCAACCTCCGGCCCGGCAGCGGTGGCGAACCGCGCGGCGGGTTGCCGACGAGTCTGGCGTGGATGGCAACCGTCGGATCACCTGCACGAGGTGTCGCGCCGGCTCGGCTGGTCACGCAGGGTGGCGGGATCTTGACGCGTTGCGCTAGCGTCTCACCTGCAACGCGGCCGGGTTGGTTGGCGGCCATGCGGTGGAGGACCGCCTCGCGGATCCGCCGCCACAAGAGACGGAAGGGCGGAACCTGGTGTTTGAGATCGAAGCAGCGACTTCCCCGCCGTCCGGACGTCGGCAAGATTTGAATGAGAACGGCGGCGCCGTCGGTGCTGGCCGTGCAACGACGTCTCCACCGAAATGAGCAAGGCCAACCAAAGTGCAAGGCTGAGAAAATCAGACGTGCGGCTCCGGTCCGGCTCGAGCCGGACCGGAGCCGCAACGCGTAGCTAGTCGACGAGGTTCGGGGAGTGCCGTGCGTACGGGTAGAGGTCGCCGATCGGTGCTGAGGTTCGCCGTCGCCGTGTCGATGGTCGGCGCGGTGGTCGGGTCCGGGGTGGTGGGCGTGCCAGCTCCAGCGTCGGCGGCCGACACGGTACGCGGCCTGCAGTGGTATCTCGACGCGCTGCAGATCCCGCAGGCCCATGAGATCACCAAGGGGCGTGGGGTGACGATCGCTGTCATCGACAGCGGCGTCGACGCGACGCACCCGGCGCTCGCCGGCCAACTGGCCGGCCGCCCCGGTGCCGCCCCGGCGGGATCTCCGCAAGGCCGGATCGACCGAGATAAGGAGGAGGGCCACGGCACGTCGATGGCCGGCCTGATCGTCGGGCGGGGCGGCGACCGGAACCGGCAGCTCGGCATCGCGCCGGAGGCGAAGGTCCTGCCGATCGCGCTGAGCGGCAGCGAGGGCAACGGCAACGACGCTGAGGTGGCGCGGGACATCCGTTGGGCCACCGACGCCGGAGCCGACGTGATCAGCCTGTCCATCGGCTTCGAGCAGCCCGCCAGCATCCGGATCGTCGAGGCGGTCCAGTACGCCCTGAGCAAGAACGTCGTGCTCGTCGCGGCGACCGGCGCGGGCGGTCGGACGGTCGACTCCCCGGCGAACGCGCCTGGTGTGATCGCGGTGAACGCGACAACCCGATCGGGAGGCCTCGCCCGCGCCTCGGTCGCCGGCCCTGAGGTGGTCCTCGCGGCCCCGGGCGACGACATCATCGCTCCCGTGCCGACGGCGGTGCAGGACAACGGCTACGCGGTTGCATCGGGCACTAGTCAGGCGACCGCCATCATGGCCGGGGTGGTCGCGCTGGTGCGGTCACGCTACCCGGACCTGGACGCGGCGAACGTGATCAATCGCCTGATCCGGACGGCCCGGGACGCGGGGGTGCCGGGTCGGGATCCGGAGTTCGGCTTCGGCGCCGTGGACGCGCTTGCCGCGCTGCAGCGGCCGGTGCCAGCCGTAGACGGCAACCCGCTGCTGGCGGCCGGCGCGCAGCCTAATGGAGCGACGACCTCCCCCAGCGCCGGGCAGACCGAACGGCCGGCTGTCGCCATCAAGGTCAAGAACAAGACCGGCCTCATGGTCGCGGGCGTGCTGTGCCTGGCCGTCGTCATCGCCGCGGTGGTGCTGGCCGTAGTCGTCGCCCGCCGCCGGCGCCGCCGTACCGCGCCGCCGGTCGGACCCGAACCGGGCAGAGCGCTGGTGGGTGGTCCGGGGTTCCCGCCGCCCGGGTACGGGCACCCGGCCGTCCCGCCGCCCGGCTACGGCCCGCCGGGAGGTACGCCGCCCCCGCGGTCAGATGCTGCGCAGCATCCTCATCCACGTCAGACCAGGCCGCAGCCCGTACCCCCATTCCCTCCGCCCACTTCGCTACCGGGGCAGCCCGGCGGATCGGCGCAGCCCGGGACCGCACCGCCCCAGGGCTTGGGCGGCCCGCACCAGCGCTGACACACCACCGACCGATCAACGGGGAGGACGGAGATGAGCGACGAGGGCAACAGCCCACCACAGGTGGAGGGCTGGACGCGGGTGCCGCCCGGCGTCGCCGACGCGATGCCAGCGGGCAGCCCGTTGCGGCCCATCGCCACGGTGGCTGCGCACGGGCCGGCCGTGGGGTTCCGTCAGGATGACGTCCGCGCCGGCGCAGGATCGGCACCGTCACAGCTCATGGGCGGGCCCGGTCAGCGCGACGTCACCGAGTGGGAGGCGGACCGCCTAGAGGCGGCCGCCGACAACATCGAGCGCCACGCAAGCTACCTGCGCCGGCTCGCCGTCGACATGGAGGAGATCAAGGACCTGCTCGGCGGCGAAGCGGCGCTGGCCAGCCCCGGCGGCGCGCTGGGCGGTTTTCCCAAAGGGCTGAGTCTGGCCGCCGCTCACCACGGTCTACACCAGACGACCTCGCAGTCGCTGACGAATCTCTCCAACGACCTGTATCGGGCGGCCGATGCGCTGCGCGAGGTGAAGCGCAAGTACGACACCGCCGAAGAGGCGAACAAGATGTCAGCGCAGGAGATGCAGCGAGCCCTGAGGGCCGGCGGCCCCGCTCCGGGCAGCAGCGCGGAAGGAGTTTGACGTGAGCACTCCGAGCTGGGAGGACATGGCGCGGCAGGTGCTGGTCGCAGGCCGGCCGGCCGACATCACCAGCGCCGCGTTGGGCTGGCAGGCGCTGCTGGGCAACATCGAGGAGGTCAAACGGCTGGTGGACGCCGACATCCGTGACCTCGGCGAGAGCTGGAAGGGCCCGGCGTACGACGCGTTCCGTACGCACATGGAAGCGCTGACCAAGCAAGCCGAGACGATCGTGGACGGTGCCCGGGAGTCGGGCAGCGGTCAGCACAGCATCGTGACCGTCCTGCAAACCGCCGCGCAGGACCTGGAGCGTGCGCAGAACGCGATGCCGGTCCCACAGGGGTGCGTGGGTGACCTGGCAGCGGCCCGCAACGGTGCCATAGTCATCGAGACGAGGCTGTTCGAGGCGAGCATCCGGGCCGACTTCGCGGGTAGTTGGCCGATGGAGAAGCTCGGCCAGCTCAACGACCGGATCGGCGAATTCTTCAACAACAACACCGAGGACGCGCGCAAAGCCTACGACCAGGTCAGCGACGACTATGCAGCCCGGGAGCGGGAGACCCCCGGAGGCACTCAGTCGGAGAAGCGCACGGGCAGCGGCCCGAGCGGGGTGGACCTGGAAGGTCCGACGGGCACCGGCGGTGCCGGCCAGCCGGCCAGCCTCGGTGGAGGGCCTTCAACCGGCGGTCTCGGCGGTGAACCTTCTCTGGGAACCGGTCACGTCAGCTCTGGCGGGGGAGGTGTCGGCTCGGTCACCCACCCGGACCTCTCCTCCGGCACTGGCGGCTACGACGGCAATGCCCCAAGCGGCAGCGGCAAGCCCTCGGGCGCCGGCAGCGACCTCGGTGGCGGTGCTCTGGCCGGCGAGTACAGCAGCGGCTTGGCCGGCGCAGGCGCAGGTACGGGAACCCTCACCGGCGTGAACTCCGGGTTTGGTGCCGGCGGTGGTGTGCCCAGCTCGACCGGCCTGGGCGCCGGGGGCGGCGGCCTTGGTGGCACGGCAGGCCTGGGCGGGGCCGGTGCCCCCATTCCGGGCGGTGGTTCCCTGGGCCGCCCGGTCAGCCTCGGCATGTCGCCGATGACGGGTGGCGCGGCTGGTACCGGTGGTGCCGGGCGCGGTGCCAATGGTCCGTCCAGCAGGGGCGGTGCGGCGATGGGGCCTGGCATGGTCGGCGCGGGCGGCCGGGGTGGGTCTGGCAGCACGGGTGCCCGGGCGGTCGGCGGTGGCGTCCGGGGCGGCCTGACTGGGACGAACAGCGGGTCCGGCGACGGCAACGAAGAGTCCCAACACGGCACCTGGCTCAGGGAAGACGACGACGTATGGGGCCCGGACGACGACGGCACGGACGGCGTGTTGCGCTGAGATTCAGCATCGACCAGCGTTTTCCGCACGTTGAAGGCACGCGGTCGTCGCTGGGTCGAGTCGGACAACGATCGCGGCAGACCTTCCGGGAAACCGGGACACCTCGTGCCAGCCGGGTCAGTCCAACAGCGGGGGCGCCGTCACCCAACGACGGCGAGTTCCGACACAACGGCGGCTGGCACGCCTTCTCCGCACCACGAAGATCATTCATCTGGTTTGTGCTGCCGATAGCCGTGCAAGATCGGTGGTCACCGCGCTGATTCAGGAGGATCACCAATGCCCCGCCCTGCCCGCCGGGACCTCGTCGACCATCCGCCGTGGACGCGGCCCGGCGTCATCGTCTCCGCAGCGCTCGTGGCGATCGTCGTCATCGCCGCCGTGTTGCTCGCCATCACACGGGGCGGCGAAGACGAAGTCGATGCCACCGGCACGACGCCACTCGCGACTTTGGTCCCTGACGGCACCACGAAGGCGCAGAGTCTGGCCACCGCTGTGCCGATCGCCCCGCCGGCCGGTGTGCGGTGGGAGCTGGTCGGCCAGACCGCCGTGCCGGTCAGCGCGACGGCCGGCCCTACCCGCATCGCCGGCGGAACTGCCGTGAGCTACGCACACACGCCCGACGGCGCTCTTATCGCGGCGGCGCAGATCATGATCCGCTCATCAGCCTCCGCAGGTCGCGACTGCTGGGAACCCACCGTCCAACGCCAGTTCCTCCCCAGCAATAACCGCGACCAGCTCCTGGCCGCCCTACGTGCCAACCCCGACCACTCGTCGGAGCCCGGCGAGCTGAGCCAGATCGCCGGCTTCAGCTACCAGTCCTACAGCCCCGACACCGCCGTCATCGGGCTAGTTCTACGCGCCCTGTCAGCAGGCACCGCGCGCTACCACGTGCTTACGCTCACCCTGCTTTGGCGTGACAACGACTGGCGTATGCAGGCCCCTCCCGGTGGATCGTGGATCTCGCTCAACCGCGTGACCAACGACCTCACCGGCGTCGTCGAATGGGGAGCCCGGTAGTGGCGTGCAACCCATCAATCCGCTGTGCATCCCCGGTCAGGTCTCGATAACCGTCGGCCATGGCTCGATCGGGAGGCGGCCATGACCTATGACGGGCCATCCCGTGATCGTGCCCGTGAAGTCGACAAGCTGATCGAAAGTGCTCGCCCGATCCTGGGCGAGGACAAGGTCCGGCTGCTGCGGTTACATGCCGGCCTGCCCCATCAGGCGGCGGTATGACACCGGCGACGACATACCTCGCCCACTCAGCGACATAGAGCGGGACGTCATCGCGCGGCTGCTGTCCGTGCCGTTCCCCGGGCACGACGAGTTGCGTGCACAGTTGCCGTTCGCCACAGTCGAGGGCAGCTGCGGGTGCGGCTGCTTAACAGTCAACCTTGCTGTGGACCGCGCCGCAGCGCCGGCCACGGTGTTGTCCGGTGCACCAGTGTCGGCTGACATCAGCGACGACGAGTTCTACGCCGGCATTGTGCTACTCGTCGATGGTGAGGGCTATCTGTGCTGCCTGGAGGTTCACTCCATCGGTGACGAACCCGTTCGGCGGCTCCCGCCCGTCGAGCAGATCAACGCCCGTCCGCAGAGGTAAGCCTCAGCCTTCAGCTGGATGGAAGGCGCAGCAGCCGGACGCAGGATTAACCGCACGGTCTTGGGCTCATGTCGGACCAGCGGCGGCCGGCCCGGTATCTGGGTGAGCCTAGTGAGGCTCTCGACTTTGAGTCGTCGGCGTGTCGCGGCACCCAACTCTGGTTGGGGATTCAGGCCGCACCACGCGGCGATGTGTCCTGAATCCTGTGTAGCCAGTCCAGAAGTGCGGCGTAATCAGCATCAGTGAGACCCTGACGGGGATCGACGCGATGAAGCAGGGCGTGTCCTGCGTAATGTGCTGACACCCAGGCTCGGTCGGTGTTCGTGATTTCGTCGTCGACCCAGGCGAAGGGGCGGCCTGCGGCCCAATCAACGAGGGCGCGGGTTTTCCAGTGCAGCCCGTTCCGCTCGTCCTGCTCGTCGGTGTCGGTCGGCTCCGGCCAGATCACCACCGCCAGCTGCGGCAGACCGATCCGTGGCGCGATGGTCTCGTTTGCGTCGTCCATCCATGTCGTGGCCCAGACCAGATCGCACCGTAGCGCCGTCAACCGGGGTCCGTGTTCGGGATTGATCCTGCCCAGAAGCGGATTCGAGCTGGTCACTCGTGGTTCAGTGTCCGTCTCGCAAGGTGGGTATTGCTGCGGTGTCCCACCGAACGGAATGAGGGGTCCGTCAACATCGAGGAAGAGCAGCGGACGCTCTGCAGAGCCGGTCACGGCAGCACGATATCGGTTCATCCTGGCCGGCCCGAAGCACTATCGTGCCGGCGTGATCAAGGGTGATGGTGCCCGACTGGGCATGGAGGCGGCGCGTCGACTCGCGCAGACCGGGTGTTGTGAGATCGCGCCGGGCCTGACGGATGAGGAGTTCGATCGCATCGAGCGGACGTACGGCTTCGAGTTCGCCGATGACCATCGCGCGTTCCTTGCGGCGGGGCTGCCGCTGAACGTCCCGTTCGAGCCAGAGGAGGACGTGTCCTATGCGTGGGAGAGGCCCTGGCCGGACTGGCGCGATGCCACCTCCGGTGCCATTCGGGAGCGCCTGGAGTGGCCCGTGGAAGGGGTGCTCTTCGACGTGGAACACAACACGGTATGGCACGACACCTGGGGCGATCGGCCGGCAGGCCGCGATGAGGCGTTGGAGACCGCGCGGCTCAAGCTTGCGCAGGCACCACGGCTGGTACCCGTCTACGGACATCGGTTCCTGCCCGCCGGGCGTGGAACCGTCGGGCACCCAGTCCTCTCGATCGTGGAGACCGACATCATCTACTACGGCATGGACCTGGTCGACTACATCCATCAGGAGTTCGGCGGCCCGGGTATGGACAGGACAGATCAGCGCTGGAACCCGAAGGCGACGGTGGCGTTCTGGCGGGACTTCCTCTGACCCGTCCGGCACGCCGGAGCAACCTCGACCCATGCCGCCGTCGTAGCCCTTCCGGTATTCAACTGACCGCGCGCCAACTGTCGAGGCTCCCGACTGCTCGGTCAACGGGACGTGCTCGTACTGGAGGGGGCCCGTAGGGCCGATCGCAGGCGCCGAACCGACCTGCGGGCAAGAACAGCCATCAGTTCTGGCCTGTCGACAGCCCGTTCCACCGCATCCACCCCTGCGGGCCTCGCCGCGGGTGAGCGTTAACCTCCTGCAGATCGCTGGGCGGCGCGACACCCCAGTAGTGCGATCAGCAGATCCACGGAACGCTACGGTGCGATGGCGGTCACCTGCTCAGCCGCGTCAGGTCAGCAGGGTCCGGGAGTCATCGTCACCGTCTCCGCAGGAAGGCGTAGACGATCTTGTTGGAGGCGAATTCCGAGATGTTGACGAGGTCCCAGCCGAACTGGCCCAGGACCTCGGCGGCAGCAACCGCATCGCTGACCTTGCCGCCGCCGAGGCCGTGATGGGAGACCACGGCCAGCAGGCGATAGGGGTACGTCCGCAGGTCGGCTTGGCCCTGCAGGACCGCCCGGGCGGTGACCATCCGGGTCCGGGCGATCTGCTCCGGGGTCTCTGCGGCAGTCATACCCGGCACCATAGTGGCTCGTCGCTCGGGCAGTCTGCCAGCTCCGCAGCCGGTATGTTCGAGACGTGTCTGCGTCGGCCGGTGTCTCTCGTCTTGTCGTGGCGCTCGTTGCGGTGCTCGCCACTGCCGCCTGCGACGATGCCTCGGCTCCGGAGGCTGCGCCGACCGCCGGTCCGGCCACGAGCAGCGTTGCCGCCACCGCACCTGCCGCCTCGGTCGGCCCTGTCTACCGCGCTCAAGACCTGGACCTGTGTAAGCGTACTGATCTTCGGCCGTTGGCGGAGCTGTCTTTGACGGTGGCCCGCACTGATCCGAAGCCACCGCTGGGGCAGCCGGGTGCGTCGTGTCTGTTCGAGATGCGGACGAAGGACGGGCATGAGGCGAACCTGCGGGTGGAGGCGTCCACGCCAGTCAGCGAGCAGGAGGCTCGGCTGCTCTACCGGGCCACGGCGCAGGTGACGGTGATGACTCCCGCCGGCGTCATCACCGGTGTGGGCGACGAGGCCGAGGCCTACACCAGGCGCTCCGAGCCCGGCTTCAAGTACGCCGAGTACATGGTCCGCGCGCGCACGGGCAACCTGGTGGTGAAGGTCTGGTTGGCCGTCGGCGGTGCTTCGTATGCCGCCACCGAGACGCTCGCGCCGAAGGCGCTGACGTTGCTCAAGGCGACCCAGGCGGCCGTACCCACGGTGTGATGCCCCCGACGGTCATCCGCGGACGGCCTCGGGCCACCGCCCACCGGGTAGCTTCGAGTGGTCGCCGACCTGCGTGGCAATGTCGCGGATGTTGCCCAGCGCGTCGATGAAGCGTTGGCCGATGGTGAGCAGAACGTCCAGGCCGGCGGTGACCAGGTCTCCGACCGACTCGGCGAGGGTGGAGATGGCCCACGGTAGGTCGATGACAGTTCCCCCTTCACCGGCTGCCTGCACCAGTTTGCCGACCAGCCCCGTGACGATCTTCGCGAGTTCGACGGCGTAGTCGACGTTCGCCTTGGCGATCGTGAACAGCCACTGGCTGATGAACTCCGACTTGACGACGGACTCGTCGACCGCGGCCTTCTGCTTGAGCGCCTTGGCGTTGTAGGCACTCGCGGCGTCGCCGGTCCACTTGGGCAGGTTCTCGTTCGCCGGGTCGGTGGTGGCGGAGGAAAGGTCGGAGACCGGGGTCTTCACGTCGTTGACCCAGCGGAAGCTGACCTCGATCAGCGAGAGCACGGGCAGTTGATGCTCCAGGGCCTGCTCGACGCGGTCGAGGACGGCGTTCAGTGCCGTTTTGGTGCTGTCCAGGCTGTGCTTGATCCACAGGAGTGCTGCGGGTCCGAGGAGCCACTTCCACTGCTGTACCTGCTCGACGATCTCGTTGAACGTGGCGATCGCCGTGTCGATGCCGGAGCGGATGTGGTCGAACGCCTTGTTGAACGGTTCCCCGTACTCGAGATCAGTGGTACCTGGCTGCATGGGGTGCTCCGTGCCCTCTCCGAACGTCGCGCGGTGGGTCGCTAGGCCCTGTAGATCTTGTTGAGGTCGAGTGAGACGACCTCGTCGGCCCGGTCGTACTCGTCGGCGATGTGCCGCAGGGCCTTGCCCACCTGTTCGAATTCGGTCACCGCTCCATTCAGGACGGCAACCATGAAGGTGTGGAAGTCGTTGTATGCCAGCGAGTGGATGAGGACGTTCGCGTCACCGATGAAGAAGGCCGACGGGTCGAGGTGCAGCTGCTCCGCAGCGACCTTGATGGCAGCGACCCGGTCCGACAGCGTCAGCCACTTACCTCCCTCATCGCGTAGCGAATCGGTGATGACGTTGAGGTCAGCCATCTCACTACCTCACGATCCAGTCCGTCTGGCGGTGGCCAGCTCGAACGCGCGGAAGAGGGAACGGGCCTCGAACTGCAGCTGACCCGCGTCTGCCCGTGCGATCCGTCTGACGTCACCGGTGATGCCGGTGATGCCGCCTCCGCGGATGTGCAACGTCAGACAGCCGTTCGGGCTCGACATGCTCGACTCGTCCGTCCGCTTGGGCAGGCGAGTCGCAGCGTCGAGCTCTACGTCGAGGTCGGACAGAGTTCGCCAGGTGTCGCGCAGCCAGGTGTGCTCGTCGACGTCCCGCTCGGGGCTCCTGTCTAGTGGTTCCCGTTCCGGCGATGCAGGACCACTCTCCTCCGCCTGCAGACGAAGGAGAGCCGCCAGTTCGAGGGCAGCCTGCACGGCGGCGGCGTACGCCTCGAAGAGCGCATCGGCGAACCCGCTGGGGCCGAGCCGGCTGCGCCAGTCGCGAGCGATCGCGACAGCTGAGACCTCTCGCTGGGTACCGACCACTACGCGGACGGCGCCGGTGTGGTCCGCCCCGGGGCACTCCTCGGGTCGCAGCTCACGTCTCGTCTCGCGTAGCGCACGATCGGCCTGCTCGCGTAAGGCGGAATCGTCGCCCAGGAAGTCCAGACTCGCCAGTTTGAGGCGTTGATGCCTGCTGCCCTGCTGCATTCGCCCCCCCGGCTTCCTGCTCGTTCAAGCCTGTCCGTAGTTTGCCCGCCACGGCGAGGTAGGACCACGGTACGTGAATGACCAAGATCCGTGGGACCCCGGGCGGTTGGCTGAACCCTCTCGGCTGGCTTGAGTCGGGCATTCGACTGTCCGAACAGATGTCACCTCGAGCCACGACGCCCCTGTTCTGCATAGGTTGGTTGCGCTTCTCGGGCCTTGGATGGGACTGGCGTGGCCGACACCGCCCTCCGTGGCCCCGGCGGCGGGGGATTCTTTTGTACGCTTGGGGGCATACGTTTTCGTGAATTGATGGTGCGTGTTGCGCACGTCGGGAAGGGAGAACCGTGGCAGACCTGACATCCCCTGCGGAGTCCGGCAGCACTTCCGACGCCCTGGTGGTCTCCTTCCGACTGGGGTTGGTCGGCACGGCGGATCAGCCCGGCATGCCCGCTCGTGATCCAGAACCCGACGACCTGCGATCGTTACGGGCGTGGCTGCGCGACGACTCGCACGTCGGTCAGCACGCGATCGCACAGCCGGTAGACAAGGTGCTAGACCCAGACCAGATGGGGATCGTCGGCGATGTCCTGCAGTTTGTCGCCGACAAGGGCCTGGACGCGGCGGCACTCGTTGTCGCGATACTCGCCTGGCGGGACAGCCGTCCTGCCAGCCTGCAGCAGAAAGTCACGCTCATCCGAAACGGAGAGAGGCTGGAGATCACCGGCAACCCCGCAACGATCGAACGGATCGTGCAGCTATTCGAGGACGAGGGCAAGTAGACGTGCCAGTTCCTGATCCCGCTCGATCCCGAGTGCTCCTCGTCGGGACAGCCTCCTACCGGGACAGGCGCTACAGGGCTCTCCCGGGGGTCCAGAACAATCTGACTGACCTGGAGAAGGCTTTCACTGACGGCAACATTTGGGGGCTCCCACCAGACAATGTCCAGATTGTCCTGAACCCGTCGCACCAGACGGCGATCACTGGTCCGCTTCGGGAGGCAGCCCAAAAGGCGACCGACACGCTGTTGTTCTACTACGCGGGACACGGTTTCCTGGGCCCAAAAGATTCAGCTCTCTATCTGACCAGCGAGAGATCCTCCGGCGACGATCACGCGAGCGCCTTGGATTACAAGCACATAAAGGAGGCGGTGCTGGACAGCCGCGCCAGACGGAAGATCGTCATCCTCGACTGTTGTTTCTCGGGGAATGTACACGCGCAGATGGGCCTCGAGAACGACCTGCAGGATATTGAGGGTGCCTACGTGTTGACCTCCACGGGACGGAACCAGGCCAGTACCGCACCCCCGGGACTACGGAACACTGCATTCACTGATGCTCTACTGATTTTGCTGAAGGAAGGGATCAGCAGTCTGTCGAACCAGGGTTTTTTGACTCTCAATAACATCTACCGCGAGTTGCACGCCGGGTTGCCCCGAAAGTCATACCCGAGACCGGATCGCCGTGACCACGGCAACCTCAGTGACCTGCCCCTGGTCCGCAATCGCGCCTATCAGCCGTCGGAGCAGCAGGCCGCCGAAGGTGACTCGCCCGCGATGGCGCCTGAGGAACCGGCGGCAACGGGTGAGACGGTGCCTGCGCCTCAAATAGTCGTCACCAGAGACAAGACGCGCGGCCTCCGATTTTGGCGGCCCGGACCGGCGGTGGTGTCCGGCCTGCTCGGTGCCCTCGGTGGGGGTGTTGTGACGGCCGTGGCCGGCGGCATGGCCGGTGTGATCGCTGGTACAACTGCGGCCCTGCTCTGCTACGTGACCACCGTGATCGCTGAGGGCCAGGACGACGGCCTCCGTTCCCGCTGAATTAGAAGTTGCTGATCACTTCAAGCAGTACCTCCCGAATTGTCGAACGGTCCACTGCGGGGTAGCTCCCCCCGCCACTGACCGAAGCGATGGTGCCCAGTTGTTCCAACATCTCCCCCTTCGCGTCGACACCGTAGGCGATCGGGAAGACCCGCACCGGGTCCCTGGCGGCGCCCGAGGCGCTGATCGCCTGCGTGAGCTGGCTCTGCTTGTAGGCACCGCCCTTATAGGAGTCAGCGCCATCGGTTAGCCTCGATCGTTCACGGCTGATGTCGGGCGTTCCGGCCCCGCGCGTGTGATCGTTCATTGTCGATGCGGTTGGG
>NZ_JBNCKU010000026.1:0-63929 GCF_049841715.1 Micromonospora sp. DT41
CACAAGGGGCCCGGCCCTTCGCCATGCCACCGCACCCAAGCAAGTACACCGCAACCCCAGGGCGGTGGCGGGCCAGCCGGCGGCGGACGGCTGGTCCACCAGCACCACGCAGGCACGTCCTGGCGCGGCCCAGGTGGTGGCCGTTGGGCGCGAGGCACTGCCAGATGCCGGCGCGGGGGCAATGCCAACCGCCGGCGCGGGCGCCACGTCGTGGCCGCCGGACGTGGGCGGGCCGGTGGCGCGCGGTCGGACACGAGCGTCCGGGCGTGATCAGGCCGGGCTGGTTTCGGCGGCGAGGACGGTAAGGATCTGGTCGCCGTACTTGGCGAGCTTGTTCTCACCCACCCCGCTGACCCGTGACAGCTCGGCCAGTGAGGTGGGCGCGTCACTGGCGATCTGTCGCAGTGTGGCGTCGTGGAAGACCACGTACGCGGGCACGCCCTGCTCCTTGGCGGTCGCCGCACGCCAGGCGCGCAGTCGTTCGAAGAGCGTCGCGGCGGCCGGCGTCAGGTCGGCGACCACGGTGGCCGCGCCGCGCGGCTTCGACGAGCGACTCGACGTCGGCCGTTCCGGCTCGCGGCGCATCGTCACGACCCGTCGGCGGCCGAGTACGTCGGCGCTGGCCTCGGTGAGGGCCAGTGTGCCGTAGTCGCCCTCCACGGCGAGCAGCCCTTCGGCGAGCAGTTGCCGGACGACGCCGCGCCACTCGGCCTCGCTCAGTTCGGTGCCGATGCCGAAGACGGTTAGGGAGTCGTGGCCGTACTGGCTGATCTTGTCGGTCTGTTTACCGAGCAGGATGTCGATGCAGTGCCCGGCGCCGAACCGCTGGTTGCGTTCGCGGTCGAGGCGAAAGACTGTGGAGAGCAGCTTCTGCGCGGCGACGGTGCCGTCCCAGGACTCCGGTGGGTTGAGGCAGGTGTCGCAGTTGCCGCAGGCGGCCGTCGTGGTCTCGCCGAAGTATTCGAGCAGTTGGACGCGCCGGCAGCGCACCGTCTCGCAGAGCGCGAGCATCGCGTCCAGGTGTGCGGCGAGATTGCGGCGATGGGCGAGGTCGCCGTCGGATGTCTCGATCATTTTGCGTTGCTGGACGACGTCCTGGAGCCCGTACGCCAGCCAGGCGGTGGACGGCAGCCCGTCGCGGCCGGCGCGGCCGGTCTCCTGGTAGTAGCCCTCGACCGACTTGGGCAGGTCGAGGTGGGCGACGAAGCGGACGTCGGGCTTGTCGATGCCCATGCCGAAGGCGATGGTGGCCACCATTACCAGGCCGTCCTCGCGCAGGAAGCGCTGCTGGTTGGCGGCGCGGGTGGCCGCGTCCAGCCCAGCGTGGTAGGGCAGGGCGGCGATGCCGTTGGCGGTGAGGAACTCCGCCGTCTTGTCCACCGAGGCGCGGGACAGGCAGTAGACGATGCCGGCGTCGCCGGGGTGCTCGTCGCGCAGCAGAGCCAGGATCTGCTTGCGGGGCTCCCGTTTCGGCACGATCCGGTACTGGATGTTGGGCCGGTCGAAGCTGGCCACGAAGTGCCGGGCGTCGTCGAGCTTGAGCCGGGTGGCGATCTCGGTGCGGGTGGCGCTCGTCGCGGTGGCGGTCAGCGCGATCCGGGGGACCTGCGGCCAACGCTCGTGCAGCATCGACAGCGCCAGGTAGTCGGGGCGGAAGTCGTGCCCCCACTGGGACACGCAGTGCGCCTCGTCGATCGCGAACAGGGAGATGCGGCCCCGGTCCAGCAGGGCGAGGGTGGAGCGGACGCCGAGCGCCTCCGGTGCCAGGTAGAGCAGGTCCAACTCGCCGTTGACGAAGGCGGCCTCGACCCGACGTCGGGCGTCGAGGGTCTGGGTCGAGTTGAGGAATCCGGCCCGGACGCCGACGGCGGTGAGCGCGTCCACCTGGTCCTGCATGAGCGCGATAAGCGGGGAGACCACGACGGCGACACCGTCGCGGACCAGGGCCGGGATCTGGTAGCACAGTGACTTGCCGCCACCGGTGGGCATGAGCACCAGCGCGTCGCCGCCGGCGACGACATGGTCGATGACCTCCTGCTGGAAGCCGCGGAAGGCGTCGTAGCCGAACACCCGGCGCAGCGCGTCCAGCGCGGCCTCGGCTCGCACGTCGGTGGGGGAAGCCATCCGCGGAGTCTACGAGCCCACTCCGACACCGCCCGTCCGGCGCACCCGGGGGAGCGTCGGGCGGGCGGGTTCCGCGGTCAGCCGGTTTGGCTGGACCGGTTGGCCAGCCCGCGCGGCGGGGCTTTCATCCCCACCACGATGTCGACGATCTCGATGTAGCGGGCCTTGCTGCCCATCCGGAACGCGGTGGCCGCCGCGTTGATCTCTTCGAGGGTGTCGCCCTCGACGATGGTGACCTGGTCGTAGCTGCCGTTCACCCCGGTGCAGACGACGTGGGTGAGTTGTTTGGCGAAGCGCGCCAGATCACGGGCGTGTTCGGCGGAGACCTCGTGGATGCCTTCGCGGCCCAGCGCGAAGTACTCCGGGCTGATCCGCATGAACAGGAAGCCGACGTATTTGTTCTTGTCCGCCAGATCGTGCATCGCACCCTCCAAAAGTGGTCTTGAGCTGCGGCGATCACCCAAATCGTATTGATGATTACTGATCGTTATCAAGGGGTGGTTTTGTCGGGAGGGCGACCTGCGGCCCGGTGCCCCGGTCGACCCGGCAGCGCGTGCCCGTCCGACCCCGGCCAGGGAGATAGAGTCGCTGATTGACCATTCGCGGCCGATGGCGGCCGCGGCGCCACGGCTTGGGGGTATGGGTGAGCGAGGGGCGCACAGTCGGTGACCGGATCGAGGACCCGGCGGTCACCGACGAGCAGTCGACAGCCGAGTCGGAAACCACCCTCGTGGTGGTCACCGGGCTCTCCGGCGGTGGCCGCAGCACCGTCGCGCGGGCGTTGGAGAACGTCGGCTACTACGTGGTGGACAACCTGCCGCAGGCGTTGATGCTGGACATGGCCGAGTTGGCGTTCAAGGCCGGTGGCGCGGCCCGGCGTACCGCGATGGTGCTTGACGTGCGCTCGCGCGCGTTCTCCACGGACCTGGCCGGGGCGATCCGTGAGCTCAAGGAGCGCGGCTTCTCGCCCCGGGTGGTGTTCGTCGACGCCGATGACGAGGTGCTGATCCGGCGGTTCGAGAGCGTCCGGCGTTCGCACCCGTTGCAGGGCGACGGGCGGCTCGCCGACGGCATCGCCGTGGAGCGTGGGCTGCTCGAGGAGGCCCGCGACCAGGCCGACGTGATCATCGACACGAGCCACCTCAACGTCAACCAGCTTCGTCGGCGCATCGAGGAGTTGTTCGGCGGCGAGGACGCCCGCCGCCTGCGGCTCACGGTGCTGTCGTTCGGCTTCAAGTACGGCCTGCCGCCGGACGCCGACTTCGTGCTGGACGCCCGGTTCCTGCCGAACCCGTACTGGGTGCCGGAGTTGCGCGAGCACACCGGGCGGGAGGAGGCGGTAAGCGCGTACGTGCTCGGTCAGGAGGGCGCGGACGCGTTCGTCGCCTCGTACGCCGACCTGGTCAACGCCACCACCACGGGCTTCGAGCGGGAGGGCAAGCGGTACCTCACTGTGGCGGTGGGCTGCACCGGCGGCAAGCACCGCAGCGTGGCCATCGCCGAGGAACTGGCAAGCAGGCTGCGCCACTCCGGGCTGGCGGCCAACGCCCAGCACCGCGACCTGGGGCGCGAATGACGGCGCGCCGGGTGGTGGCGTTCGGCGGCGGTCACGGGCTCTCCGCGTCGCTGCGCGCGCTGCGCCACTGCGCCCCCGAACTCGACCTGGACATCACCGCAGTGGTGACCGTCGGCGACGACGGGGGGTCCAGTGGTCGGCTGCGCGCCGCGCGGGGCGGTCTGCCTCCGGGTGACCTGAGGCAGGCGCTTGTCGCGCTGGCCGGCGACCATCCGGCCACCCGCCGCAGCGCCGGGCTGTTCCAGCACCGCTTCGCCGCCGCCCCGGCTGCGGGCGTACCCCAGACGGGCGGGACAGCCCGGAGCCCGACGGCGGCCGACGGCCTCGACCCCGACGGGCTGGCCGGGCACGCGGTGGGCAACCTGGTGCTCTGCGGCCTGATGGAGCTGCTCGGGGACCCGGTGGCGGCGTTGGAGCACGCCGGGGCGATGCTCGGCGCGGTGGGGCGGGTGCTGCCGATGTCCCGCCAGCCGGTCGGCATCGAGGCACGGGTACGCGGCGCGGACCCGTCCGCTCCGGACGAGGTGTGCACGGTACGCGGACAGCACCAGGTGGCGGTCACCACCGGCCGGGTCGAGTCGCTGCGGCTCACCCCGGCGGCCCCGGCGGCCTGCGCCGAGGCTCTCGCGGCGATCGGCGCGGCGGACTGGTTGATCTTCGGGCCGGGGAGTTGGTACACGAGTGTCCTGCCGCACCTGCTGGTGCCGCAGTTGGCCGATGCGATCGTGTCCAGTTCGGCCCGGCGGCTGGTCACCCTGAACCTGGCGGCGGAGAAGGAGACCCTCGGGCTGTCCGTCGCTGATCATCTGGCGGCGCTGCACTGGTACCTTCCCGAGCTCAAGGTGGATCTCGTGCTCGCCGACGCCAAGGCGGTGGGTGACCCCGAACCGGTCGAACGTGCGGCAGAATCGCTTGGTGCCCGCCTGGTCCTCGCTCCCGTCGCCGTCGCCGACGGCACTCCCCGCCATGATCCGGCTGCCCTGGGCGCCGCGCTGGTGCCTGTCCTGGGTGCCGATCGTTAGACACGTACGTAATCTCCGGCGACACGCCGGAACAGGTCCGTGAGGGGACGCACAATGGCGATGACGGCCGCGGTCAAGGACGAGCTGAGTCGGGTCGACGTGCCCAAGCCCTGCTGCCGGCGGGCGGAGATGGCCGCCCTGCTGCGCTTCGCCGGTGGGCTGCACATCGTCTCCGGCCGCGTGGTGGTGGAGGCTGAGCTGGACACCGGGGCGGTGGCGCGCCGGTTGCGCCGGGAGGTCGCCGAGGTCTACGGCTATCCCAGCGAGATCCACGTGCTGGCCTCCGGCGGGCTGCGCAAGGGCAGCCACTTCATCGTGCGGGTGGTCAAGGACGGCGAGGCCCTGGCCCGGCAGACCGGCCTGCTGGACGTGCGTGGCCGGCCGGTGCGGGGGCTGCCTCCGCACGTGGTGGCCGCGAACGTCTGCTGCGCGGTGTCGGCGTGGCGCGGGGCGTTCATGGCGCACGGCTCACTCACCGAGCCCGGTCGGTCCAGCGCGCTGGAGATCACCTGCCCCGGCCCGGAGTCGGCGTTGGCGCTAGTCGGGGCGGCCCGCCGGATCGGCATCACCGCGAAGAACCGCGAGGTACGCGGGGTGGACCGGGTGGTGGTGAAGGACGGTGACGCCATCGCCGCGCTCCTCACCCGCATCGGCGCGCACTCCAGCGTGCTGGCGTGGGAGGAGCGTCGGGTACGCCGCGAGGTGCGGGCCACTGCCAACCGGCTTGCCAACTTCGACGACGCGAACCTGCGCCGCTCGGCGCGGGCGGCGGTGGCCGCGGCGGCCCGGGTGACGCGGGCGCTGGAGATCCTCGCCGACGAGGCGCCCAACCACCTGACCGACGCGGGCCGGCTGCGCCTGGAGCACCGGCAGGCGTCGTTGGAGGAGTTGGGGGCGCTTGCCGAGCCGCCGTTGACCAAGGACGCCATCGCCGGGCGGATCCGTCGGCTGCTGGCGCTTGCCGACAAGCGGGCCCGCGACCTGGGCATCCCGGATACCGAAGCTGCCGTCACGCCCGACATGCTCGTGGTCTGATAGGACGGTAGGGCCGCACGGTGCGCCCGGGAGCACGACCCGGCGCAGCGTGGTCCCGCACGCTCGGATATGGTCGCTGAGTACGGCAAGGGGGCCGACACAGGCACTCCTCGTCGTGCTCACCGCCTCGGGCGGTCAGGTCCTCAGACCGCGGCGGGGTGGCCGAGATGAACCGTCAACGGCCGGCTCCAGCGGTCGGCGCACACCACTTCGCCGGCCCGTTGTCGCAGCCGGCGGACCAGAACGCGAGGAGATGGGCCTGTGACCATCCGGGTTGGCATCAACGGCTTCGGCCGGATCGGCCGTAACTTCTTCCGGGCAGTGCTGGCGTCGGGCGCCGACGTCGAGGTCGTGGCGGTGAACGACCTGACCGACAACGCCACGCTCGCCCACCTGCTCAAGTACGACAGCATCCTCGGTCGCCTGCCGCACGAGGTCAAGGCCACCGCCGACGAGATCACCGTCGGTGGCAAGACCATCAAGGCGTACGCCGAGCGGGACCCGTCGAAGCTCCCGTGGGGTGACCTCGGTGTCGACGTCGTCATCGAGTCGACGGGCTTCTTCACCGACGCCACCAAGGCCAAGGCGCACGTCGACGGCGGCGCCAAGAAGGTCATCATCTCCGCTCCGGCGAAGAACGAGGACGTCACCGTCGTCATGGGTGTCAACCAGGACACCTACGACCCGGCGAAGCACACAATCATCTCCAACGCTTCGTGCACCACGAACTGCCTCGCCCCCATGGCGAAGGTCCTGCACGACACGTTCGGCATCCAGCACGGTCTGATGACGACGATCCACGCGTACACCCAGGACCAGAACCTTCAGGACGCGCCGCACTCGGACCTGCGTCGTGCCCGGGCCGCCGCGCTGAACATCGTCCCGACCTCGACCGGCGCCGCGAAGGCCATCGGCCTGGTGCTGCCGGACCTGAAGGGCAAGCTCGACGGGTACGCGCTGCGGGTGCCGATCCCGACCGGCTCGGTCACCGACCTGACCGTCAACGTGGGTCGCGAGACCACCGTGGACGAGGTCAACGCCGCGCTGAAGGCCGCCGCGGACGGCCCGCTCAAGGGCATCCTGGTCTACAACGAGGACCCGATCGTCTCCAGCGACATCGTCACCGACCCGGCGTCGTGCATCTTCGACGCGCCGCTGACCAAGGTCGTCGGCAACCAGGTGAAGGTCGTCGGCTGGTACGACAACGAGTGGGGCTACTCCAACCGCCTGGTCGACCTCGTCAAGCTGGTCGGTTCGTCGCTGTGAGCATCCGGACCCTCGACGACCTGCTCGCCGAGGGGGTGTCGGGTCGGCGCGTGCTCGTGCGCGCCGACCTGAACGTCCCGCTCGACAAGCAGACCGGTGACATCACCGACGACGGCCGGATCCGCGCGGTGCTGCCGACGCTCGGCGCACTTGTCGAGGCCGGCGCGAAGGTGGTCGTCTGCTCGCACCTGGGCCGCCCGAAGGGCAAGCCGGACGCGCAGTTCAGCCTCCGCCCGGTCGCCGGGCGGCTCGGTGAGCTGCTCGGCGCGCCGGTGCACTTCGCCACCGACACTGTCGGCGACTCCGCCCGCTCCACCGTGGAGGGCCTGGCCGACGGCCAGGTCGCCCTGCTGGAGAACCTGCGCTTCAACGCGGGGGAGACCAGCAAGGACGAGGCCGAGCGGGGCGCGTTCGCCGACCAGCTCGCCGCGTTCGGCGACGCGTACGTCGACGACGCGTTCGGCGCCGTGCACCGCAAGCACGCGAGCGTCTACGACGTTCCGGCGCGGCTGCCGCACGTCGCGGGTCGACTTGTGCTGCGCGAGGTCGAGGTGCTCTCCACGCTGACCAGCGAGCCCGAGCGGCCGTACGTGGTGGTGCTCGGCGGGTCGAAGGTCTCCGACAAGCTGGCGGTGATCGAGGCGCTCCTGCCGACTGTCGACCGGCTGCTCATCGGCGGCGGGATGTGCTTCACCTTCCTCAAGGCCCAGGGCCTGGAGGTGGGCACCTCGCTGCTGGAGGAGGACATGGTCGAGACCTGCCGCAACCTGCTGGAGCGGTCCTCGGGCAAGATCATGCTCCCGGTCGACGTGGTTGTCGCTGACGCGTTCGCGCCGGACGCCGCGCACGACACGGTCCGCGTCGACGGCATCCCGAGTCACCGGCTCGGCCTCGACGTCGGCCCGGAGACGGTAGCCGGGTTCGCCGCCGCGCTGTCGCAGGCGAAGACCATCTTCTGGAACGGCCCGATGGGCGTGTTCGAGATGGCGGCGTTCGCGAACGGCACCCGAGGCATCGCCGAGGCGATCACCAAGGCCGACGCGTTCAGCGTCGTCGGTGGCGGTGACTCGGCGGCGGCCGTGCGTGCCCTCGGGCTGGACGAGTCGAGTTTCAACCACATCTCCACCGGAGGCGGCGCCTCCCTGGAGTATCTCGAGGGCAAGGCCCTCCCCGGCATCGCGGCCCTGGAGAACTGAATGGCGAGCACGACCCGCCGGCCGTTGATGGCCGGCAACTGGAAGATGAACCTCAACCACCTCGAGGCCAACCTGCTGGTGCAGAAGCTGGCCGCGAGCCTCAACGAGAAGCAGCTCACCGACGTCGAGACGGTGGTCCTGCCGCCGTTCACCGACCTGCGCACCGTGCAGACCGCGGTGGACGGCGACAAGCTGCTGATCGGCTACGGCGGGCAGGACCTGTCCCCGCACGCCGGGGGCGCGTACACCGGGGACATCTCCGGCTCGATGCTCGCCAAGCTCGGCTGCACGTACGTGGTGGTCGGGCACTCGGAGCGGCGGGCGTACCACCACGAGGACGACTCGGTGGTCAACGCCAAGGTCAAGGCGGCGCTCACGCACGGCCTGACCCCGATCCTGTGCGTGGGGGAGGGGCTGGACATCCGGGAGCAGGGCACCCACGTGGCGCACTGCTCACAGCAGCTCGACGGGGGCCTCGCCGGGCTCACCGCCGAGCAGGTCCGCCAGGTCGTGATCGCGTACGAGCCGGTGTGGGCGATCGGCACCGGCAAGACGGCGACCCCGGAGGACGCCCAGGAGGTCTGCGCGGCGGTCCGTCAGCGGGTGGCGGAGCGCTTCGACCAGGAGACCGCCGACCAGGTGCGGGTCCTCTACGGCGGGTCGGTCAAGGCGTCGAACGCCGCCTCGATCATGGCCCAGCCGGACGTGGACGGGGGCCTGGTGGGTGGCGCCAGCCTGGACGCTGAGGAATTCGCGCAGATCTGCAGGTTCCCGGAGCACATCGCTCGCTGATCGCTCGCTATCCTGGACACCGCCCGTCCGCCGGTCGGTGCCGCCGTGCCCGATCAGACCGGGCGAGGATCGCTACGAGAGGACTTCCCCCAGTCATGCCGATCTGGTTCGCATACGTGTTGATCGTGCTGCTGACGATCACCAGCATTTTGCAGATCCTGCTGATCCTGCTGCACCGCGGCAAGGGCGGCGGTCTGTCGAGCATGTTCGGCGGCGGCGTCAGCTCCAGCCTCGCGGGCTCGTCGGTGGCGGAGAAGAACCTGGACCGCTACACCGTCCTGGTGGGGATCATCTGGTTCGCCTGCATCGTCGGGTTGGGGCTCTGGCTCCGCCTCCAGATGAGCGGCGTTGCCTGAGCAGGCTCGCGAAGTCGTACAATCTGCGCGCGGTTCGTCACTCGACGGGCCGCGCGCAGGCTTTTCTCCGCTGCACACCGCGTCGCCCGCCGCCCATCCCTGACGGCTGCGGGTCCCCTCCGACGACAGGAGCGAGCAGCCGTGCCGAATGGCAACGTCATCCGAGGAGCCCGGGTCGGGTCCGCACCGATCCGCCCGGACGAGCGACACCATCCCGCCCCGCGCCGGGACGTCACCTACTGGTGCCGCAACGACCACCGAACCGACATCCGGATCGCGGCGGAGGCTGCGGCGCCCCCGGTGTGGGACTGCCCGCGCTGCGGCCTCCCCGCCGGGCAGGACGAACAGAACCCGCCCGGTCGGGTCCGCGCCGAACCGTACAAGAGCCACCTGGCGTACGTGAAGGAGCGGCGTACCGCCGAGGAGGGTGAGGCGCTGCTGGCCGAGGCCCTCGCCGCGCTGCGCCGCCGCCGAGGTGAGTGAAAGGAAGGGCCCCTTATTAACGCCCAGGCGCTAATAAGGGGCCCTTCCTTTCACTTAGCGCAGGCTGCGCAGGCGTGCCGGCACGTCGGCGGCTGCCGCCCGGTCGAGCAGCCAGCGGGTCTGGTGCACGCCGTGCACACCGGCGGCCGGCAGCTGCACCGGCCCGGCGCCGGCCAGCGCCATACCCACCGCGCGTGCCTTGTCCGCGCCACCGGCCACCAGCCAGACCTCCTCGGCCGTGTTGATCGCCGAAAGGGTGAGCGTGGTCCGCACCGGCGGCGGCTTCGGGCTGCCCCGCACCGCGCTGACCGGCCGGGTCTCGTAATGCACGGGATGCCCCGGAAAGACCGATGCGACGTGACCGTCCTCCCCGACGCCGAGCATCAACACGTCGAAGTGCGGCAGCGTGGCGTGCCCCGGCCGGGCGGCGCGAGCCAGCTCCTCGGCGTACCCGGCGGCGGCAGCCTCCGGGTCGTTGCCGGCCGGGCCGTCGGACGCCGGCATGGGATGCACCCGGGCCGGGTCCAGCGGAACCACGTCCAGCAGCGCGGCGCGGGCCTGGGTCTCGTTGCGCTCCGGGTCGCCGGCGGGCAGGAACCGCTCGTCGCCCCACCACACGTCGACCCGTGACCAGTCCACCGCGTCGCGGGCCGGCAACTGCCCGACAGCCCGGTACACGGCCGCCGCGATCCGGCCACCGGTGAGCACCACAGCGGCCTCACCCCTGTCGGCCTGGGCGTCGAGCAGCTTCACCAGCAGCCGGGCCGCCACGGCCTGCGCCAGCATGTCGGCGTCGGCGTGGACGGCGACACTCGCCTCACTCATCGGTTGTGCCTTCGTTTCCCGACCGCGCACGGCGGTCGCTGTCGCATCGTGCCGGGGCGGGCTGCCCCGGAAGTGCCGGGGCGGGCGCCGGGGACGTCCCGGCCCCGCCCCGCTGACGTGACCCGGCTCAGCGCTCGCTCGTGCCGCTGTGCGCGGTCACCCCGGCCTCGGCGCGCCGGGCGGTTGCCGGATCCTTCCAGACGTGCACCCGCTGCGGAGAACGCTGCTCCAGCCCACGCAGCCCCACCGTGGCGCCCAGCGCCTCCGCGTACACCTGGTCGGCGTCGAGCCGACGCAGCTCCTCGGCCAGTTCGTCACCGAGCGGCCGACGGACGAGAGGCAGCGTCCGGTCGTCCTGGCCCGTCCGCCGGAACACCGCCATGCTGTCCTCGCGGGTGAGCGTCAGACGGTCACCGTTGGCGCAGGTCAACTGCACCTCCCGCATCCGGGGGAACTCGTTGGTGTCCACCCGGGCCGGCTGGATGCCGAGCCGGCTGGACAGCCAGCCCGACATCAGCTCCGCAGTCGGGTCGGTCGGCGGCGCGACAATGGTCGCCTCGGTGACCTTCGCCTGGGTGGTGTCGAACGCGCCGGCAACGAGGGTCCGCCACGGGGTGATCCGCGTCCACGCCAGGTCGGTGTCACCAGGCGCGTAGTCGTGGGCCCGCTGCCGCAGGGCGGCGATCGGATCCGCCGCCTGCGCGCTGTCGGTGATCCGCCGGTCGGCGACCACGCCGAGGAAGTCGGTGGCGATCTCCGCCGGAGGCGGACCGTGCCACCAGGTCACCACGGGTACGTCAGGCACCAGCAGGGGCATCACCACCGACTCGGCGTGCAGGGCGAGCCGCCCGTACATCCGGGTGACGACAGCCTCGCACGGGCCGAGCCGGCCGCCGACCACGATCTCCGCGTCCAGCCGGTTGCGTTCCCGCTCGATGTCGGAGCGGACCACCACCAGCAGCCGGCACGGGTGGGCTGCGGCGGCGATCGTCGCCGCAGCCTCTGCCTCCCGTACCCGCTTCTCGTCGACCACCACGATGAGGGTGAGCGCCATGCCACTGGCCACACCGCCGGCGCTGCGCCGTTCGGCGGCGAGCGCCTTGACCACCTCGTTGCCGGTGGTGTCCCACAGCCCGATCACTGGAGCCTCCTGGTCTGCTCGCTCACGCGCGTCGCCATGCCCGGCCCTCGCGGGCCAACATCTCGTCGGCTGCCCGCGGCCCCCATTCACCAGCGCGGTACGGCTCCGGCGTCGTGCCCGCCCAGGCGTGCTCCAGCGGGTCGATGACCTGCCAGCTCTGCTCGACCTCGGCCGCGTCGGGGAACAGCGTGCGGTCGCCGATCAGCACGTCCAGCACCAGCCGCTCGTACGCCTCGGGGCTGGACTCGGTGAACGCCTCGCCGTACTGGAAGTCCATCGCGATGTCGCGGACCTCCATCGTGGTGCCCGGCACCTTCGAGCCGAACTTGAGCACCACACCCTCGTCGGGCTGCACCCGGATCACCAACTGGTTGTTGCCCAGCGACTCCATGTCGGCGTCGTTGAACGGCAGGTGCGGCGCCTTCTTGAACATGATGGCGACCTCGGTGACGCGCCGGGGCAGTCGCTTGCCGGCCCGGATGTAGAACGGCACCTCGGCCCACCGGCGGTTCTGGATGCCCAGCCGCACCGCCACGTACGTCTCCGTGGTGGAGTCGCTGGGGACGTCCTGCTCTTCCAGGTAGCCGACAGCGCGTTCGCCGCCCACCCAGCCCGGCAGGTACTGGCCGCGCACGGTGTCCCGGGCCACGTCCTTCGGCAGGGTGATCGCCTTGAGCACCTTCAGCTTCTCGGCCCGGATCTCGTCGGCGTCGAAGCTTGTCGGCTCCTCCATGGCCACCAGGGCGAGAAGCTGGAGCAGGTGGTTCTGCAGCACGTCGCGGGCGGTGCCGACGGTGTCGTAGAAGCCGGCGCGGGTGCCGATGCCGACGTCCTCGGCCATTGTGATCTGCACCGAGTCGACGTACTTGGAATTCCACAGCGGCTCGAACAGGTTGTTGGCGAACCGCAGGGCGAGGATGTTCTGGACCGTCTCCTTGCCCAGGTAGTGGTCGATCCGGAAGACGTCCTGCCTGGTGAACACGTCGTCGACCAGGTCGTTGAGCGCCTTGGCCGACGGCAGGTCGTTGCCGAACGGCTTCTCCACCACCACGCGGCGCCAGCCGCCGGACTTGTCGTTGTCGGCCATTCCGGTGCGGGCCAGCTGCTTGAGCACGACGGGGAACGCGGCGGGGGGGATGGAGAAGTAGAACGCCGCGTTGCCGGTGATGCCGTGGGTCTGCCGCAGGCCGTCAAGCGTGGACGCGAGCTGGTCGAAGGCGGCATCGTCGTCGAACGACCCGCCCACGAACTTGATGTTGCCGGCCAGCCGTGCCCACACCTCGTCCCGCCACGGCGTACGGGCGTGCTTGCGGGCCGCCTCGCACGCGAGGGTCTCGAAGTCGCCGTCACCCCAGTCGCGCCGGGCGAAGCCGAGCACCACGAAGCCGGGTGGCAGCAGACCTCGGTTGGCCAGGTCGTAGACGGCCGGAAGCAGCTTTTTGCGGGCCAGGTCGCCGGTCACCCCGAAGATCACCAGAGCGCACGGCTCGGGGATCCGGGGCAACCGGCGGTCCTGCGGGTCGCGCAGCGGATTCACGCTGCCTTCTCGCTCCGCGTCTGTCACATCGTCCATCCTCACGTGCGCAGCTCACCGGCCGCGTCGAGCAGTTGGGCGACGCCGGCCGCCCGGTCGGTCAGGTGCAGCCGCAGCACCGGGCGCTCCCGGCCCGCGAGGGCCTCCCGGTCGCCGGCGGCCTGCGCCGCCTGCAACTCCCCGAAGGTGTACGGCTTGCCGGGCACCGCCAGGTCCTCGGCGACCGCGCCGGTCACCTGTAGGTAGCTGCCCACCTGCGGGCCGCCCTTGTGGTACTGGCCGGTGGAGTGCAGGAACCGCGGCCCCCAACCGAATGTGACAGGCCGGCCGGCCGCCTCGGCCAGCAGCGGCCGCAGCCGGGCCGCGTCGGCGTCGGCGAAGCGGTCCAGGTACGCCATCACGGCCAGGTAGCCGTCCTCGCCCAGCCCGTCCAGCAGCCAGCGCAGCACGCCGGCCAGGTTGTCCGGGGCGCCCTGCGGCGCGTACACCTCGATCGCGCCCTCGGTGAACGACGGCGACTCCGCCGGCAGACCCGAGGCCAGGATCTTGTTGGTGTTCTCCTTGGACTCGGTGACGTTCGGCTGGTTGAACGGGTCGATGCCGAGCACCACGCCGGCCACGGCGGTGGCGTACTCCCAGGCCAGGAACTGCGCGCCGAGCGGGCCGTTGACGGCCACGTCCGGGTTGGCGCCGCCGCCGGGCATGTCACCGGCGGCAAGCGCGCCGCCGTAGCTCACCGTCAGCACGTCCGGCCCGGTGGCGCCGGGGCTCTGCGGCGACTCCACCACCACCGGCAGGATGCCCACCCCGGCCTTGCCCGTCGACTCGGCGATCAGCTGCTCGGCCCAGTCGCCGAGCCCGTCGATGCCGGTGCCGTCGGACACCAGGGCCACCTTGTCACGGGCCAGCGTCGCTGCGGCGCCCAGCGCGGCGCCAAGCGCCAGCGCCGGATTGTCGCGGTCCCCGTCGAGCGACTGCGCGAGCGCGTCGGCCTGGTCGAGGAGTTCGGCGACCTCGACCCCGGCCAGCGCGGAGGGGACCAGCCCGAACGCGGTGAGCGCGGAGTACCGGCCGCCCACGTTCGGGTCGGCGAGCACTGTGAACGCGCCCATCTCGCTGGCGGTGGTCGCCAGCGGGGAACCCGGGTCGGTGACGATGACGAAGTGTCGACCGGCCTCCGCCTCGCTCATCCCGGCGTCCAGGAACGCCTGCCAGTAGGCACGCCGGTGGCTGTCGGTCTCCACAGTCGAACCGGACTTGCTGGCCACCACCACGACGGTGCGCTCCAGCCGGTCACCGAGGGCCGCCCGGACCTGGCCCGGGTCGGTGGTGTCCAGCACGGTAAGCGGCCGGCCCAGGGTCCGGGTGATCACCTCGGGGGCCAGCGACGAGCCACCCATTCCGGCGAGGACCACGTGGTCCAGGTCGGCCAGCTCCGCGGTCAGCTCGGCCAGCTGCGTCAGCAGCTCCCGGCTGTGCCGGTGGGTGTCCACCCAGCCGAGCCGGATCTTCGCCTCGGCCTCGGCGTCCGGACCCCACAGGCCGGCGTCCTTCGCCGCCAACCTGCCCGGGACGCCAGCCTTTACCAGCGCGTCCCGGGTCGAGGCGGGCGCTGACTTGTCAACGGCGTCCGCGCCGTACACGGCCAGACCACCGGCGGCCTCCACGGGCCCGTCGAGAAGGTTACTCATGCCGCCACTCCGCTTCGCTGCGTGCCGTCATGAGGCACATTCGCACTGAGCCTGCTGATTCGCTCGCTCATGCGTTACCACCGGCCTTCTCTGCGGCCTTGGCGTTGCCCTTGGCGGCCTTGTTCGGCGCGCCCTTGCCCTTCGCCGCAGCCTCCAGCGACTTGCGGACGCCGTCGAGCAGCTCCTGCCAGCTGGCCTCGAACTTCTCCACGCCCTCGCGCTCCAGGGTGGCGATCACGTCGGCCATGTCCACCCCCACCGACTCCAGGTCCGCGAAGACGGCGCGGGCCGCGTCGTAGGCGCCGGTGATGGTGTCCGCGCGGGTCTCACCATGATCGGCGTACGCGTGGATGACCGGCTCCGGCATGGTGTTGACAGTGCCGGGGGCGATCAGCTCCTCGACGTAGATGACGTCGCGGTAGTCCGGGTTCTTCGTCGAGGTGGACGCCCACAGGGGCCGCTGCGGGTGCGCGCCGGCGGCGGCGAGGGCCTTCCACCGGTCGGAGGAGAACACCTCGCTGTACCGCTCGTACGCCAGCTGGGCGTTGGCGACGGCTGCGCGCCCCTTCAGTCCCAGCGCGCGCTCTTTGCCTGCGCTGTCGGCGGCCTTGTCGGCCATCCGATCCAATCTCTTGTCGACCTCGGAGTCGACGCGGGAGACGAAGAACGACGCCACCGAGCCGATGGTGGACAGATCGTGGCCGTTGGCCTTGGCCTGCTCCAGACCGGCCAGGAACGCCTCCATGACCGCCGAGTAGCGGTCCAGGCCGAAGATCAGCGTGACGTTGACGCTGATGCCCTCGGCGAGCGTGGCGGTGATCGCCGGCAGCCCCGCCTCGGTGGCCGGGATCTTGATGAACAGGTTGGGCCGGTCGACAAGCCACCACAGCGCCTTCGCCTCGGCGACCGTCTTGTCGCTGTCGTGCGCCAGGCGGGGGTCCACCTCGATGGAGACCCGGCCGTCGACACCGTCGCTCGCGTCGTACGACGGGCGCATCACGTCGCACGCCCACCGCACGTCGTACGTGGTGAGCATGCGTACCGATTCCTCGACGTCCACGCCACGGACGGCGAGGTCGTGCAACTGCCAGTTGTACTCGTCGGCGTCGCTCAACGCCTTCGCGAAGATCGTCGGGTTGGTGGTCACCCCCGCGACGTGCTGCTCCCGCCGGAGCTTGTCCAACCCGCCGGAGCTGAGTCGTACCCGGGACAGATCATCGAGCCACACCGCCACACCGGCGGCGGTGAGTTCACTCAATTTGTCAGTCATGCCGTCCACGCTCCCTCAGTTGCCGGTCGTGAAACCGGTGATGTCGCCCACCCGGGCCAGCGAGGCGTGAGCCGCCGCCACGATCCGGTCGGGGGTGAACCCGAATTGCTCGAAGAGCACGGTGTGCGGGGCGCTCGCGCCGTAGTGCTCCAGGCTGACGCTCTCGCCGAGGTCACCGACGACGCCGCGCCAGGACATGGCGATGCCCGCCTCCACGCTCACCCGTGCCTTTACCCCGCGGGGGAGGACCGACTCCCGGTAGGCCTCATCCTGCTCGTAGAACCACTCCTGGCAGGGCATCGACACGACCCGGGTGGGGGTGCCGTCGGCCTCCAGCCGCTCCCGGGCGGTCAGGCAGAGCTGCACCTCGGAACCGGTGCCGACGATGATCACCTGCGGCTTGCCGTTTGACGCCTCGGCCAGCACGTAGCCACCCTTGGCCACGCCGTCCGCGCTGCCCAGGACGTCGCGGTCCAGGGTCGGCAGCGGCTGGCGGCTCAGCGCCAGGGCGGTCGGCCGGTCGGTGTGCTCCAGCGCCATCCGCCACGCCCAGGCGGTCTCGTTGGCGTCCGCCGGGCGGACCACGTCCAGGCCGGGGATGGCGCGCAGCGCGGTCAGGTGCTCCACCGGCTGGTGGGTCGGGCCGTCCTCGCCCAGGCCGATCGAGTCGTGCGTCCAGACGTACGTCACCGGCAGCTTCATCAACGCGGCCAGCCGCACCGACGGCCGCATGTAGTCGCTGAACACCAGGAACGTGCCGCCGTACGGGCGGGTGCCACCGTGCAGGGCGATGCCGTTGAGGATCGCGCCCATTGCGTGCTCACGGATGCCGAAGTGCAGCGTGCGGCCGTACTCGTGGCCCGGGAAGTCCTTGGTGGCGTGCGCGGCCGGGATGAACGACGGCTCGCCCTTCATCGTGGTGTTGTTGCTCTCGGCCAGGTCGGCCGAGCCGCCCCAGAGCTCCGGCAGCACCGGTGCGAGGGCCTCCAGCACCTTGCCCGACGCGGCCCGGGTGGCCACGCCCTTGGCGTCGGCGGGGAAGGTGGGCAGCGCGTCGGCCCAGCCGTCGGGCAGCACCCGGCCGGCCATCCGCTCGTAGAGTGCCGCGCGCTCCGGGTTGGCCTTCTTCCAGGCGTCGAACGCGGTGGTCCACTCCTGCTGCGCGTCGGAGCCACGGCCCATCACCTGCCGGGCGTGGCCGAGCACCTCCTCGTCGACCTGGAAGGTCTGCTCCGCGTCGAAGCCGAGGATCTCCTTGGTGGCCTTCACCTCGTCGGCGCCGAGCGCCGAGCCGTGGATCTTGCCGGTGTTCTGCTTGTTGGGCGCCGGCCAGCCGATGATCGTGCGCAGCGCGATGAAGGAGGGGCGCCCGGTCTCGGCCTTCGCCGCCACCAGCGCCCGGTGCAGGGCCTCGGCGTCCTCGTGGTACTCACCCTGGTCGGCGTCACCGCTGCGCCAGTCGACGGTCTGCACGTGCCAGCCGTACGCCTCGTAGCGGGCGGCCACGTCCTCGCTCTTGGCGATCCGGGTGTCGTCCTCGATCGAGATCTCGTTGTCGTCGTAGATCACCGTGAGGTTGCCCAGCTGCTGGTGCCCGGCCAGAGCGCTGGCCTCGTGGCTGATGCCCTCCTCGATGTCACCGTCGGAGACGATGCACCAGATGTCGTGGTCGAAGACCGACGTGCCGGGCTCGGCCTCCGGGTCGAACAGGCCGCGCTCGCGGCGGGCCGCCATGGCCATGCCGACGGCGTTGCCGAGGCCCTGCCCGAGCGGGCCGGTGGTGGTCTCCACTCCGGGCGTGTGGCCGTGCTCGGGGTGACCCGGGGTGAGCGAGCCCCACTGCCGCAGCGACTTCAGGTCATCGAGGCTCAGCGGGTAACCGGACAGGAAGAGCTGGATGTAGAGGGTCAGGCTGGAGTGCCCGGCGGAGAGCACGAACCGGTCGCGGCCCGGCCAGTTCGGGTCGGCCGGGTTGTGTCGCATCACCCGGTTGAAGAGAAGGTAAGCAGCAGGTGCCAGGCTCATCGCGGTGCCCGGGTGACCGTTGCCGGATTTCTCCACGGCATCCATGGCCAGCACGCGGACGGTGTCGACAGCCCGGCGATCGAGGTCGGACCAGTTGAGTTCGGAATGCGCGGGTCGGTTGGCAGCCACGATGGTTGTGCTCCTCGGCAGATGGGCGGAACCCTCACTGATGACCCTATCGAGCGCCCCTAAACGCCCGCCCGGGGATCTCTGCATGCTGTGCAATACGTGGCGCAGCGCGATTCGTTCAACCCCTGTGGTGTGACGGCCCGCACCGTTGTCGGGTCGGCCGGGCAGCCAAAACGACGACGCGTAGTGTGTGGGGCGGTGTGCAGGCCCGCAGCGGGCCAGCCAAACCGATCCCCGTGCCGATGCCGGAAGGTGGCAATCCGTGAGCATGATCACCGAGCGCCCCGCGAGCAACCCCGCCGGGCAACCCCCGGTGCGCTCGGTCGAGCGTCCGGTGGCCCGGCGGGACGTGCGCGCGGTCGTCTCGGCGTACGTGTCGCTCACCAAGCCGCGGATCGTGGAGCTGCTGCTGGTCACGACCGTCCCGGCGATGATGCTCGCCGAGGGGGGCCTGCCGTCGCTGTGGCTGATGGCAGTGGTGCTGATCGGCGGCTCGCTCGCCGCCGGCGCGGCGAGCGTGCTCAACTGCTACATCGACAGGGACATCGACCAGTTGATGCGCCGCACCAAGCGGCGACCGCTGCCGGCGCACACAGTGTCCCCGCGCAGCGCGCTGGTCTTCGGTCTGGTGCTGGCGGCGATCTCGATCGCGTTGATGGCGGTGTTCACGAATCTGCTCGCCGCAGCGCTGACCCTCGCCGCGATCGTCTACTACGACGTCGTCTACACGATGTGGCTCAAGCGCTCGACCCCGACAAACACGTTCTGGGGTGGCGCCTGCGGGGCGGCTCCGGTGCTGATCGGGTGGGCGGCGGTGACCGGCTCCCTGGCGCCTGCCGCGTGGGGGCTGTTCGCTGTGGTCTTCTTCTGGCAGATGCCGCACTTCTACCCCCTCGCGATGAAGTACAAGGACGACTACGCGCGGGCCGGCATCCCGATGCTGCCCGTTGTGGCGTCCACCCGCCGGGTGAACGCCGAGATCCTGATCTTCGCCTGGCTCACGGTGCTCACCTCCCTGGCCGTCTGGCCGCTGGGGCTCAGCGCGATCTACGGCGTGCCTACCCTCGTGGTGGGCGCCATCTTCATCGTCGAGGCGCACCGGCTCTGCCGCCGGGCGACCCGGGGCGAGGCGATCAAGCCGATGCGGCTGTTCCACTGGTCGACGACGTACCTGACGATCGTCTTCGTGGCCGTCGCCCTCGACGCCCTCATCTGACGTTTCCCGCACCCGCACGGCCCGGCGGTGGCTCGTCCGGCCCGGCGGTGGCTCGTCCGGCCCGGCGGTGGCGGAATCCAGTGACTAATCATGGCGATGGATGAGTTGTCCAGGTTTAACGTCACATCAGAGTAACTTTCGTTATGAGTCGGATCGGCTCAACCTGTGGTGCCTCAGGGTTGATTTGACACGGCGTTTCGCCAGCAAAAGTCCGGATATAGGCGGGCAGTTGACCTGTGCTCTTACTTAAACCTGTAGGTAATTGGCATCACAAAAGCTTCATGGTTCTCGCCCGCACGAGTGGAACTCTGCTTAGGCTTCGCGTCATGGCAGATGGTTCCGATACGACGCTGACGGCCGAGCAGACCACCAGCGAGCAGGCGCCGCAGGGCTTGGTTGCGGGCCTCAGGTCGTTTGCCGCCGGGCACGGCGGCGCGAAGGCGGTCATCGAGTACGTCGGCAAGCGTGGCGCGCGAATCGTCCTCGTGGGCTCCGACGGTGCGTGGGGCGACCAGTTCGCCGACGACACCGTCACGGCTCGGGAGGCGTGCGCTCAGGCGGGAGTCACCGTCGAGAACGCCTGGGAGCGTGAACTGATGGACCAGATGCGGCCGAGCAACGACCTCTGGCGGTCGATGGCCCGACGCACGATGGCCCGCTGAAAATAGAAATCTGAAACTGACCGACCACCACAGTCGACCCGGGGGAAACCCCGGGTCGCTTTTTCGTCAGCCGTACCCCTGGCGCCGAAGCGCGCCGGGTGCGGCGCGCCAGGGCGGTGCTGACGGGTGCTACGCCAGGGCGGTGCGCCAGTCGGTGCCGGCGGGTGCCGTGTGGCAGGCGGCGCCGGCGGTGCGGTGCGTCGGGCGGGCTTCGGTGTGCTGGCGGGGCCAGCGGATGCAGTGGGCCACAGCCCAGCTCGACCCCGCAGCCAGCGGTCAGACCGGCCGATCCGTGGGAGATCCACTCGGGTTCCTTGAAACCGGGGCATCCACCTCACCCGGATGCCCCGTTTTCAAGGAAGGCGAGTCGATCAAGGCGTTTCGGCCGTCAGGCGGTGACGGGGACGGCTTCGGCCGGGGCGGCGGCCCGAGGGCTCGGCGCTTCGGCGGGGCGGCGCTCACGTGTCGACCACTGCATCGAGAGGGTGGCAAGCAGCACCAGGCAGGAGCCCAGCATGTGCGCGCCCACCAGGAGCGCCGGCACGTGGGTGAAGTACTGCACGAAGCCGATGACGCCCTGGGACAACTCCACCGCCAGTAGGACGATGGCGGCCCGGGTGGCCCCTGCCGCGCCGACCGCCCGGAACGCGAAGATCAACGCCACCGTCAGGCCGATCAGCAGGAAGACGACGTCGGCGTGGACCTGGGAGATCGACTCCGGGTCCAGCCCGTTGCGGGCCGCGCCGTGGTCCCCGGCGTGCGGGCCGCTGCCGGTGACCCAGGTGCCGACGACGAGCACGGCGACGCTGACGCCTGTGGTGAGCCGGGCCAGGGTGCGCAGCGGCGCAGGCACCACAGCCACCGTGGGGCCGTCCGGCTCGCCGATCCGCCGCCAGAGGGCGTACGCGGCGGAGATCACCGCCATCGAGGCGAGGAAGTGCAGGCCGACGACCCACGGGTTGAGGTTGGTGAGCACCGTGATGCCACCGATGACGGCCTGGGCGGGGATGCCAAGGAAGACGGCGACGGCCAGCGGAAGGAGCCCGCGTCGGCGCGGCCGGTGTGCCAGCACGGCCAGCAGGGTGAGCAGCGCGATCAGGCCCACCGCGAAGGTCAACAGCCGGTTGCCGAACTCGATCACCCCGTACACGCCCATCTCGGGCGTGGTGACGTACGAGTCCTCGGTGCACCGGGGCCAGGTGGGGCAGCCGAGGCCCGAGGCGGTCAGACGGACGGCCCCGCCGGTGACGACGATGCCGACGTTCGCGATGATCGAGGCGAGCGCGAGGCGGCGCAGCAGGGTGCCGGAGACCGGACGGGCGATTCGGTTCACGGCGCAAATCCTACGCACCGTAGTGATCGAGGTTCTTCCGACTCGGTGGGGTCGGTGGTTCGGATCACCGGGACCCGGGTTTGCGGCCCTCCGGGTAATTACGTAACGTTGGCGTTGTGAAAAACGCGGCGGCGCTCTCGGGGCAGCAGCCGACGGCCCCTGCGTCCGTCGGCGCGTCCGTCGTGACCACGCCTGGCGCACTCGCGGCGACCGAGATCTCCACCCGCGACCGGGTCACCCAGCTGCTGCTGGAGCGGGGCGCCACCACCGCCGCACAGCTCGGCATGGCGTTGGGCCTGAGCCCGGCGGCGATCCGCCGACACTTGGACGCGATGCTCGCCGACGGTGACGTCGTCGCCCGGGAGCAGACGGTGCGGGGCAGCCGCGGTCGGGGTCGCCCGGCCAAGGTGTTCCTGCTCACCGATGCGGCACGGGGTCGTTGCGGCACCCACCACTACGACAACATGGCCACCGCCGCGCTGCGCTGGATCGCCCGCAGCGGCGGCTCGGACGCCGTCGAGGCGTTCGCCACCGAGCAGGTGTCCGCCCTGGAGTCGCGGTGCCGCGCCGCCATGGAGGACGCCGGCGACGACCCCCTCGCGCGGGCGGAGGCACTCGCCGGAGCGCTCACCGCCGAGGGTTACGCTGCCAACGCGACCACGATCGCCTCCGGTGGCCAGCTCTGTCAGCACCATTGCCCGGTGGCGCATGTGGCCGCCGAGTTTCCCCAGCTGTGCGAGGCCGAGACCGCGGTGATCTCCCGCCTGGTCGGCACCCACGTGCAGCGCCTGGCCACCATCGCGCACGGCGACGGGGTGTGCACCACGCACATCCCGACCCAACCGAGCCGCGCACAATCCGGTAATCCCGTCACCACTGTGAGGACAGATAGATGACCGAGCAGATCGTCCAGCCCCTGACCCAGGAAGAGCAGCTCGCCGCCCTGGGTCGCTACGAGTACGGCTGGTCCGACCCGGACGCCGCCGGGGCGGTCGCCCAGCGCGGCATCAACGAGGCGGTGGTGCGGGACATCTCGGCCAAGAAGAACGAGCCGGCCTGGATGCTCGACCTGCGTCTGAAGGGTCTGCGGCTGTTCGGCCGCAAGCCGATGCCGGCCTGGGGCGCGGACCTCACCGGCATCGACTTCGACAACATCAAGTACTTCGTGCGGTCCACCGAGAAGCAGGCCACCAGCTGGGAGGACCTGCCCGAGGACATCAAGAACACCTACGACCGGCTGGGCATCCCGGAGGCGGAGAAGCAGCGGCTGGTCGCCGGCGTCGCGGCGCAGTACGAGTCCGAGGTCGTCTACCACAAGATCCGTGAGGACCTTGAGGAGCAGGGTGTCCTCTTCCTGGACACCGACACGGCGCTGCGCGAGCACGAGGACGTCTTCAAGGAGTACTTCGGCACGGTGATCCCGGTCGGCGACAACAAGTTCGCCGCGCTGAACACTTCCGTGTGGTCCGGTGGCTCGTTCATCTACGTGCCGAAGGGTGTGCACGTGGAGATCCCGCTGCAGGCCTACTTCCGGATCAACACGGAGAACATGGGCCAGTTCGAGCGGACGCTGATCATCGTCGACGAGGGTGCGTACGTGCACTACGTCGAGGGCTGCACCGCGCCGCTCTACTCCTCCGACTCGCTGCACAGCGCCGTCGTGGAGATCATCGTCAAGAAGAACGCACGCTGCCGCTACACGACCATCCAGAACTGGTCGAACAACGTCTACAACCTGGTCACCAAGCGCGCCGTCTGCCACGAGGGCGCGACCATGGAGTGGGTCGACGGCAACATCGGCTCCAAGGTGACGATGAAGTACCCGGCGGTCTACATGACCGGCGAGCACGCCAAGGGCGAGGTGCTCTCGGTGGCGATGGCCGGCGAGGGCCAGCACCAGGACGCGGGCGCCAAGATGGTGCACGCCGCGCCGCACACGTCCTCGACGATCATCTCCAAGTCGATCGCCCGGGGCGGCGGCCGCACCTCGTACCGGGGTCTGGTGCAGGTGCTTGAGGGTTCGCACCACAGCCGCAGCACTGTCAAGTGCGACGCGCTGCTGGTCGACACGATCTCCCGCTCGGACACCTACCCGTACGTCGACATCCGCGAGGACGACGTGGCGATGGGGCACGAGGCGACCGTCTCCAAGATCAGCGACGATCAGCTCTTCTACCTGATGAGCCGGGGTCTGAGCGAGGACGAGGCGATGGCCATGATCGTGCGTGGCTTCATCGAGCCGATCGCCAAGGAGCTCCCGATGGAGTACGCCCTGGAGCTCAACCGCCTGATCGAACTCCAGATGGAGGGCGCGGTCGGCTGACCCAGCCGGCAGATCCCGCCTGACCCGTCGGGCGAAACGCGGCCCCTGTCCGAGCCCTGCCCGGCGGGCCGGGCCGCGACCAACCCCGACCGACCCTCCGCTCAATCGCAGAACAGACCAAGGAAGACATGACTACCCAGGCTTCCGCGCCACCGCCCAGCACCAAGTCGCAGGCGCTGCGCTCGTACGACGTCGCCGACTTCCCGGCCCTCACCGGCCTGGAGGAGGAGTGGCGTTTCACCCCGCTCAAGCGCCTCCGCGGCCTGGCCACGGCTGACACCTCGGCCGCCACCGGTCGGGGCGTCACTGTGGAGCACCCGGACCTGCCGGCCGGGGTGTCGGTGCGGCTCGTCGAGCCGTCCGACGCCAGCGTCGCGTCGGTGCTGGTGCCTGTCGACCGGGTCAGCGCGCTGGCCCACGGCGGGGCGGCGCGGGTCGCGCTGGTCGAGGTGGCGGCCGAAGCAGTCGTGGCCGAGCCGGTGGTCGTGCGGCTGCTTGGCGCGTACCCCGAGGAGCTGTCCCTGGCCCGCACGCAGGTGCAGGTGGGCCGGTTCGCGGAGGCCACAGTCGTGTTCTCCCAGGAGGGCTCGGTCACGCTCGCCGACAACGTCGAGGTGACGGTCGCCGACGGGGCGAAGCTGACCCTTGTCACCGTCGCGGACTGGGCCGAGGACGCGGTGCAGGCGCAGCACCTCAAGATCAAGCTTGGTCGGGACGCCCGGGTGGTGCACGTCCAGGTCACCCTCGGCGGCAACCTCGTCCGGCAGTTCACAAGCGTGGAATACACCGGTCGCGGTGGCGAGGCGGAGCTGTACGGCGTCTACTTCGCCGACTCCGGCCAGCACCTCGAGCACCGGCAGTTGGTCGACCACAACGTGCCGGACTGCCGCAGCTACGTCGGCTACCGGGGCGCCCTGCAGGGCGAGGACGCGCGCACCGTCTGGGTGGGCGACGTGCTGATCCAGGCCGAGGCGACAGGCACCGACACGTACGAGATCAACCGGAACCTGCTGCTCACCGACGGCGCGCGGGCCGACTCCGTACCCAATCTGGAGATCGAGACCGGCGAGATCGCCGGCGCCGGTCACGCCAGCGCGACAGGCCGCTTCGACGACGAGCAGCTGTTCTACCTGATGGCCCGGGGCATCCCGGAGGGCGAGGCCCGCCGCCTGGTGGTCCGCGGCTTCTTCGCCGAGCTGATCAACAAGATTCCGGTGGAGTCGCTGCGTGAGCGCCTCGGCGACGCCATCGAGGCCCGGCTCACCAAGGCCGGCGCCTGATGATCCGGATCTGCTCCACCGAGGACGTGCCGAAGGGCACCGCGATCAGCGCGGACGTCGACGGCACCCCGATCGCGCTTGTGCACGGCGAGGACGGCGAGTTCTACGCCGCGTACGACGAGTGCTCGCACGCCGCTGTCGCCCTGTCCGAGGGTGAGGTCGACGGCTGCACGCTGGAGTGCTGGCTGCACGGCTCCCGCTTCGACCTGCGCACCGGCGAGCCCACCGGCCTGCCGGCCACCGAACCCGTACCCGTCTACCCCGTCGAAGTCCGCGACGGCGACATCTACCTCAGCCTGACGCCGAGTAATGGAGTGACCCGATAATGAGCACCCTGGAGATCCGCGACCTGAAGGTGTCGGTCAAGCTGCCCGAGGGTGAGCTCAAGCCGATCCTGGCCGGTGTCGACCTGACCGTGAAGTCCGGTGAGACCCACGCGATCATGGGGCCGAACGGCTCCGGCAAGTCCACCCTGGCGTACTCGATCGCCGGTCACCCCAAGTACGAGATCACCGGCGGCACCGTCACGCTCGACGGCGAGGACGTGCTGGCCATGACCGTCGACGAGCGGGCGCGCGCCGGCCTCTTCCTGGCCATGCAGTACCCGGTCGAGGTGCCCGGCGTCTCGGTGGCCAACTTCCTGCGTACCGCCAAGACCGCCATCGACGGCGAGGCGCCGAAGCTGCGCACCTGGGGCGGCGAGCTGCGCGGCGCCATGGAGCGCCTCCAGATGGACCCGGCGTTCGCCCAGCGCAACGTCAACGAGGGCTTCTCCGGTGGTGAGAAGAAGCGGCACGAGATCGTCCAGTTGGAGCTGCTCAAGCCGAAGATCGCGATTCTCGACGAGACCGACTCGGGCCTCGACGTGGACGCGCTGCGCGTGGTCAGCGAGGGCGTCAACCGGGTCCGCGACACCGGCGACACCGGCGTGCTGCTGATCACCCACTACACGCGGATCCTGCGCTACATCAAGCCGGACTTCGTGCACGTCTTCGTGGCCGGCCGGATCGTCGAGCAGGGCGGCCCGGAGTTGGCCGACAAGCTCGAAGCCGAGGGCTACGAGCGGTACGCCGCCGGAGCTGGCACGGCCCGGGCCTGACCGAGAGAGGCGCTGCCGAGATGACCAGCATCGCGATCCCCCAGGGGATGCCGCAGTACGACGACGAGCCGCGTTTCGACGTGGCCCGGGTACGCGCCGACTTCCCGATCCTGGAACGGGAGATCAACGGCCACCCGCTGGTCTACCTCGACAGCGCCAACACCTCGCACAAGCCCCGGCAGGTGCTCGACGTGCTCGCCGAGCACTACGCGCGGCACAACGCCAACGTGTCGCGCTCGGTGCACACCCTGGGCACCGAGGCCACCGAGGCGTACGAGGGCGCACGGGCCAAGATCGCCGCGTTCATCAACGCGCCGAGCCCGGACGAGGTGGTGTTCACCAAGAACTCCACCGAGGCGATCAACATCGTGGCGTACGCCTTTTCCAACGCCTCGCTGCGCCCCGACGGTGACCCCCGGTTCCGGCTCGGCCCCGGCGACGAGGTGGTGATCTCCGAGATGGAGCACCACTCGAACATCGTCCCGTGGCAGCTGCTCTGCGAGCGGACCGGCGCGACCCTGCGCTGGTTCCCGGTCACCGACCAGGGCCGGATCGACGAGTCGGGCCTTGACGACCTGGTCACCGAACGGACGAAGATCGTCTCGCTGGTGCACATGTCGAACATCCTGGGCACTGTCAACGCCACGTCCCGGATCACCGCGCGGGTCCGTGAGGTGGGCGCCCTGCTGCTGCTGGACTGCTCGCAGTCGGTGCCGCACCTGCCCATCGACGTGGTCGACCTGGACGCCGACTACATCGTGTTCACCGGGCACAAGATGTGCGGCCCCACCGGCATCGGCGTGCTCTGGGGCCGGGGTGAGCTGCTCGCGGCCATGCCGCCGGTGTTCGGCGGCGGCTCGATGATCGAGACGGTCACCATGGCGCGGTCGACGTTCGCCGCGCCGCCGGCCCGGTTCGAGGCGGGCACCCCGCCGATCGCCGAGGCGGTGACGCTCGGCGCGGCGGTGGACTACCTGACCGGGATCGGCATGCAGGCCATCCAGTGGCACGAGAAGGAGCTGACGGCGTACGCGCTGGACGCTCTCGGCTCGGTGCGTGACCTGCGGATCTTCGGCCCGACAGTGCCTGTCGGCCGGGGCGGCACCATCTCGTTCGCGCTCGGTGACGTGCACCCGCACGACGTGGGTCAGGTGCTCGACTCGCTCGGCGTGCAGGTGCGGGTGGGCCACCACTGTGCCAAGCCGGTGTGCAGCCGGTTCGGTGTCCCGGCGATGACCCGGGCCTCGTTCTACCTCTACACCACCACCGAGGAGATCGACGCTCTGGTGGCCGGTCTGGAGCAGGTGCGGAAGGTGTTCGACTGATGGTGCAGCTCGACCAGCTCTACCAGGAGATCATCCTGGATCATTACAAGCATCCGCACGGGCGTGGCCTGCGCGACGCCGACGACGCGGGTGACCGGGTCGCGGAGGCGCACCACGTCAACCCGACCTGCGGCGACGAGGTCACCGTCCGGGTGGCCACCGACGGCACCGTGCTGCACGACATCTCGTACGACGGGATGGGTTGCTCGATCAGCCAGGCCTCGGCGAGCGTGCTGCACGAGTTGCTGCGCGGCCGGGACGCCGGGGAAGCTTTCGAGGTGCACGAGGCGTTCGTCGAGTTGATGTCCGGTCGTGGTCAGGTCACGCCGGACGAGGACGTACTCGGTGACGGGGTGGCTTTCGCGGGTGTCGCCCGCTATCCCGCCCGGGTCAAGTGCGCGCTGCTGCCGTGGATGGCGTTCAAGGACGCCGCGGCACGCGCCGGTGTGGGCGCGAGCCCGGAGGTGAAGGCGTGAGCGACCGGCAGCGCGGGAATCACAGGTGCAAAGCGGTGGTGCCGGATGGCATCACGCAGCGAAGCGGAGGGACGGCATGAGCGAGAACACCGCTACCGCGGCGACGCCGGAGGCTGGTGACGCCACCGCGGCGCCGCAGACCGACGCGGTTACGACCGACGGTGCCGCGACGACCGACGGTGCCGCCACCTCGGGTGCCGGCGACGCCGCCGCCCCGACGGCCGGCGTCAGCAAGGCCATGATCGCCGACATCGAGGAGGCGATGAAGGACGTCGTCGACCCGGAGCTGGGCATCAACGTGGTCGACCTCGGTCTGGTGTACGGCGTGCACGTCGACGACGAGAACATCGCCACCCTGGACATGACGCTCACCTCGGCGGCCTGCCCGCTTACCGATGTGATCGAGGACCAGGCTCGGCAGGCGCTGACCACCGGCCCCGGCGGCGGCCTGGTCAACGACATCCGGATCAACTGGGTGTGGCTCCCGCCGTGGGGCCCCGACAAGATCACCGACGAGGGCCGGGACCAGCTCCGTTCCCTCGGCTTCAACGTCTGAGTCGACTCCGGTCGGCTCTGCCCGTCGAGCGCGATGCCCCCTGGGGCATCGCGCTCGACGCGTTCCGCCCACACCAGGTCGAAGATCCGCGCAACATCAGCGATAGTGCTGTCTCCGGCACCTCGGAGGCAGCAACATCCCCGAGGTTGCGCGAATCTTGGTCGCCGCCAAGGTGGAAGGCGCGGGAAATCCGGTGGCGCGGGCGTGGATTCGGCGCGCAGGATGCGCGTGTGATTGAGGCGTACCCGATGCAGGTCCCTGTCCGTGCGGCCACCGCCGTACGTCGACAGCGGCCGGTCCGGGGACGGGCCTCGACCCGACACCGACGCCCGTGAGCGGGGCGCTCCTGGCCGGTCTGGTGGCCGGCTACGGCGTCGCCATCCCCGTCGGCGCGATCGCGATCCTGATCATGGGCCTGAGCGCGCGTACCTCGTTTCGGGTCGGCGCGGCCGCGGCGCTCGCGGTGGCGACGGCCGACGGGCTCTACGCGGCGGCCGCCGCGCTCGGAGGTGCGAGCCTGGCCGGGATCATCGCGCCGGTCGCCGGGCCGCTACGGGTGGTCGCCGCCGTTGTCCTGCTCGGTCTGGCCACGCACGGTCTGTGGCGGACCTGGTCCGCCCACCGGTCGCGGCATACGCCGACGGCACCCGTCGGACGGGGTCTGAGCACGCCCGGGCGGGCTTACGCGGCACTGCTCGGGTTGACCCTGCTGAACCCGATGACGGTGCTCTACTTCACCGCGTTGGTGCTCGGTCGTCGGGACACCGCCGCTGCGGGCCCGGGCGCGGCAACGCTCTTCGTGGCCGGTGTGTTCCTGGCGTCGGCGAGCTGGCAACTGCTCGTCGCGGGCGGCGGCACGATGGTCGGGCGGGCACTGACCGGACCGCGCGGGCGGCTGCTCACCGGCCTGGTCTCCAGCGCGCTCATCGCCGCGCTTGCGGTGGCCGCCATGCTGCCCGGCTGACCGGTCCGGGCCGCCCCGTCACCCGGCAGTCGCCCTATCGCGCCGCGCCTCGCCGGCCCACGACGCCGGCGTCGTACTCGTCGTCCTCGTCGCTCAGCGGCCAGCCCTGGATGAAGGCTCGCCCTGGCGCTACGCCGACGCCCTCGGGAGGCGACACCCGGGCTGTCATGACCAGGCGGGCGGTCGTCTGCCCGGTGCGGGCGTCGAGGACTGTGACGAGGTAGGCCGTCCTCTTGTCCCCGATCAGGGGATGCCCGGCGAGTTCGGTGAGCCTGCCGTCCAGTAGGGAGGTCACCACGACGGTTCCGTTTCCGACGCCGGCTGGAAGGTTGCCCGGTGCGTCGTGGGTCCAGAGTTCCCTGCCGGTGGCGGCGTCCACGGCGGTGAGCCGCGAACCGTGCCGCTCGACCCAGACGTCGTCGCCGGCCACGCCTGCCGTGGCCGCGGGCAGCGAGTAGTCCGAGCTGCCCGTCAGGAGCGGGCCCGTCATCCGCCACTGCCCGTCGTCGAGGTTGACGGTGGCGGTGCCGGTCATCTCGCCGTCGGTGAACGTCGGCAGGTAGAGACGGCTCTTGTAGTAGCGCGGCGGGTGGGTGCGGTCGCCCGTGCGTTCCTCGCAGGGCATGCCCCGGGTGGTCCAGAGGATCTGACCTCCCCGGGCGGCGGCGAACTGGCAGTCGCCGACGTCCAGCACCACAGTGTCGCCGATGACGGCTTTCGCGTCGCCGCGCATGGTGCCGATCACCTGCCCGTCGGCCCCGCGTACGACTGTCGACCCGGGCACACGCGATCCCCGGACTTTCTCCTCGGCGGTCATCGTGACGACTGTGGGGGCGACGGTGATGCCGTCGGTGGTGATTGATTTCCGGTGGGACATGGCGCCGATCACGGGCTTGCCGTCGTGGCCCGACAACGTCCACGCCACGCCCCCGGTGGTCCCGTACCCGGTGTAGACGCATCCGGGGCCGGGGATGAGGCAGTCGCGCAGCACGACGATGCCGGTGCCCATGGCGACCACCTCCTGGACAAGGACCCTGGTTCTGGTGGATGTGCGAGAAGGTAGCGCCTGCTCCCACAGCAGCGAGCCCTTGGCGTCGAAGTACCTGCTCTGCTCCCTGTTCTGCACGAAGATGCCACCGTCCGGGCCGACGTAGACCCGGCCGTTGCTCCTCTTGATCGTGAAGATCTCCGCGCCCGTCTCCGGGTCGTGCCCCCACAGGCTTCGGTCGTCGCTCGTGAGCAGCACCTGTGGCAGGACCTCGACTTCGAGAACGGGTCCCGGCATCCGCCACAGGAAAGGGGCGTCCAGCCGGGCCATGGCCACTCGCGGCGCGGTGATGAGCGCCCCGGCCACCACCGTCGCGAGAGCCACAGTGACGACGAGCACCGGGCGCGGCCGGGTGGTGAGCATCCCTGCGCAGATCCTGAAGACCACCGTCGCGACACCTGCCGGCGCCATCACGCAGCCGACGACGTACGCCTCTCGGAGGGGGAGCAGCACACCGAGGAAGAGCAGGGCCAGTCCCAGCGGGAACCAGACCAGGTCCCGTACCCGCAGGCGCCGGACGCCTGCCGCCGCCGCGCCGCCGGCCGGGGCGGCGGCCTGGGTGTCGGCCGGATCCTCCGTCTGCTCCTTCGTCGGCTCCACGCGCGTCTCCTCGTCGATGGGCGCGGCGGCGACCGCTGTCGGCAGCGGGCCGGTACCGCCATCCGTCAGCGGCGAGGGTACTGCGGGCAGTCGATGTCTTGATGTTGAGGGATCAGGCCGATGTTCCGCCTCCGCGCGAACACCACGGCGTCTGGTCGGGCGATGCGGGTGGCCGGGCGGGCCGCCGGCACCGCGGTGCCGTAGGTTCGGGCCCATGAGCAGCCGACCCGCAGCCGGAGGGGGCCGCTGGGTCGAGGTCGACCCGGCCCGCGTCGGGCGCTGGGTCCAGGGCTTCACCGACCGGCACGGCCCGCCCACCACGACCATCCAGGGGTACGGGCTGCTGCTCGCCGCCCCCGACGGTGCCACCGCCGAGCTGCACGCCCCGCCGGGCGCGGACCCCGGCGACGACCTGCCCGGGTTCCTCGCCGCCGTCACCGCACCCCGCCGGATCGGGCTGCTGCTGGCGCGCAAGAGCGCTGTCGCGGTGGGCGTGGCGGTGGGCGAGGCCCTGGTGGTCTCCAAGGTGGACAGCAGCTACGTGCAGGGTCGTACCGCCGCCGGCGGCTGGTCCCAGCACCGCTTCGCCCGCCGGCGCGACAACCAGGCGAAGGCCGCCCTCGGTGAGGCTGTCGAACTCGCGGTGCGGCTGCTGCTGCCGGAGGCCGGCACGCTCGACGCCGTGGTGACCGGAGGCGACCGGCGCACTGTGGACGGCATCCTCGCCGACCGGCGCCTGGCTCCGCTCGCCGCGCTGCGGGCCGGGCGGCTGCTCGACGTTCCCGAGCCCCGCCACGCTGTGCTTGTCGCCTCGGTGGCCGCCGCCCGGGCGGTCCACGTCCTGGTCCGGGATCCCGCCCCGCCCGCCTGACCGGGCAGCCACGACGCCACGCCGGTCATGCGAAAGGGCGCCCCGACGGCCGGTGCCGGCCGTCGGGACGCCCACGTCGGCGTCGTCGACCCGTCAGAGCTGGTCGGTGCCGAAGGTGTCGCAGACCTTGGGGTCGCCGCGGTCGTAGCCCTGCTGGAACCAGCGCTGGCGCTGCTCGGAGGTGCCGTGGGTGAACTGGTCGGGGTTGACCCGGCCGCCGGAGCGCTCCTGGATGCTGTCGTCGCCGATCGCCTCGGCGGCCTGCATCGCCTCGCTGATGTCGGCCTGGGTGATGGACTTGAACAGCGGCTCCTGGCCGGTCTTGTCCTTGCTCTCGGTGGCGTACTTGGCCCAGGCGCCGGCGTAGCAGTCGGCCTGCAACTCAAGGCGTACGGAGGCGGAGCGGGGACCGCTCTGGTCGCCCCGGCCGGCCTTCTCGTTGGTGCCGAGCAGATTCTGGACGTGGTGGCCGTACTCGTGGGCGAGCACGTACGGCTGGGCGAACTCGCCCTTGGCGCCGAACCGGGAGGCCAGCTCGTCGTAGAAGCTCAGGTCGATGTACACCTGCCGGTCGGCGGGGCAGTAGAACGGGCCGACGCCCGAGTCGGCCTGCCCGCAGCCGGTGTTCACCGCCGCCTGGAAGAAGTTGGTGTCGGTCGGCTCGTACTTGCCGTTGCCCAATTCGGGGTACGCCTTCTGCCAGTAGCCCTGGATGCTGTTGACGTAGAGCACGTTGCGGCACCGTACGTCGTCGAAGCGCTGGGGGTTGTCACGCGAGCACAGCTGCTCCAGGTCGGTGCCGCCGGCCTGCCCGCCGCCCTCGTCGCCGTTGGTCATGGCGTTCAGGCCGAACCCGCCACCGAGGAGCGCGATCAGGACGGTCACCACGATGCCGATCAGCCCGCCGCGTCCACCGCCGCCGGGCAGGGGAATGCCGAAGCCACCGCCGCCTCCGCCGCCGCGTCCCCGGTCGTTGACCTGGGACGTGTCGAGTTCGGCCCGCTCGTTGAGTTCCATGCTGACCCCGATCGCCGTATGCCGTGAGTGTCGTTTTGATGTCGTTCTGTCATGGCTGTCCGGAAGGGGGTCCGGACAGCGGTTCCGGTACCCGATGATCTTGATTGGTAATCCGGCGGGGCGTCCAGCCGCGCCCGGTACACTTGTCGGGTGCTGCGCTGCGAAGGCTGAACCGCCCCGCGCCGTCGGGCCCTTGAGCCCGCCGGCCGTTTCGCGTGCCCCGAGTCAGCCTTCCGGACCCCGAGAGCGAGCCCCAAACAGATGATCACTGCCACCGGCCTGGAACTGCGCGCCGGTTCCCGGATCCTGCTGTCCGACACCACGCTGCGCGTGCAGCCCGGTGACCGGATCGGCCTGGTCGGCCGCAACGGCGCCGGCAAGACCACCACGTTGAAGGTGCTCGCCGGTGAGGGCCAGCCGTACGGCGGTCAGATCGACCAGCGCAGCGCCATCGGCTATCTGCCGCAGGACCCGCGTACCGGCGACCTGGACGTGACCGGCCGCGACCGGGTGCTCTCCGCCCGCGGCCTCGACGTGCTCATGGCCCAGATGCAGGAGATCGAGGCCCAGCTGGCCGAGGACGCCAACGAGAAGCTGGTCCGTCGCTACGGCGCGCTGGAGGACCAGTTCGCCGCCCTCGGCGGTTACGCCGCCGAAGCCGAGGCCGCCCGGATCTGCGCCAACCTGGGCCTGCCGGACCGCGCGCTCGCGCAGACCATCGGCACGCTGTCCGGCGGTCAGCGCCGCCGCATCGAGCTGGCCCGGATCCTGTTCCGCGACGCTGGCGAGAACGGCGGCGGCATCCTGCTGCTCGACGAGCCGACGAACCACCTCGACGCCGACTCGATCACCTGGCTGCGCGGCTTCCTCGCCAACCACAAGGGCGGCCTGATCGTGATCTCCCACGACGGCGCGCTGCTGGAGTCGGTGGTCAACAAGGTCTGGTTCCTCGACGCCACCCGCTCCGTCATCGACGTGTACAACCTGGGCTGGAAGGCGTACCTGGAGGCTCGGGAGACCGACGAGCGTCGCCGCCGCCGGGAGCGGGCCAACGCCGAGAAGAAGGCCGGCGCGCTGATGGCGCAGGCTGACAAGATGCGGGCCAAGGCCACCAAGACCGTCGCCGCGCAGAACATGGCCCGCCGCGCCGAGAAGCTGATCTCCGGCCTGGAGGAGGTGCGGGTCGCCGACCGGGTGGCCAAGGTGCGCTTCCCCAGCCCGGCGCCGTGCGGCAAGACGCCGCTCACCGCTACCGGCCTGTCCAAGTCGTACGGCTCGCTGGAGATCTTCACCGACGTCAACGTGGCTGTCGACAGAGGATCCCGGGTGGCCATCCTGGGCCTCAACGGCGCCGGCAAGACGACGCTGCTGCGGATGCTCGGCGGGCTGCTCACCCCGGACACCGGCGAGGTGCACGCCGGGCACGGGCTGCGGCTGGGCTACTACGCGCAGGAGCACGAGACGCTGGACGTGGAGCGGACGGTGCTGGAGAACATGCGCGCCGCCGCCGTCGAGCAGTCCGACACCGACCTGCGCAAGATCCTCGGCGCGTTCCTGTTCTCCGGCGACGACGTGAACAAGCCGGCCGGGGTGCTCTCCGGCGGCGAGAAGACCCGGCTGGCCCTGTCCACCCTCGTCTGCTCCGGCGCCAACGTTCTGCTGCTCGACGAGCCGACGAACAACCTCGACCCGGTCAGCCGGGAGCAGGTGCTCGACGCGATCGCCAACTACCCGGGCGCGATAGTGCTTGTCACGCACGACCCGGGCGCTGTGCTGGCGCTCAAGCCGGACCGGGCCATCCTGCTGCCCGACGGCGACGAGGACGCCTGGAGCGACGACCTCCTCGAACTGGTCGAGCTGGCCTGACCGCGCGTCGAGCCGGAGGTTGACTGACCGCGCCCAGCCTGCGCGGTTGAGGCGTGGGCGGTCGTCTCCGGCGGCTCAGCCGAGCAGGTCGACGAGTGCGCCGAGCACTCCGGAGCTGACCAGGATCACCACCCCGATGGCGACGAAGATCGCCGGCACCAGCCAGTGGCCGGCGCGCTCGACCAGGCCGACCACCCTCCGGTGCCCGCCCAGCCACGCCGCGACGGCGCACCACGCCGCGATGAGCAGCGCGAAGACCAGCAGGAACACCACGCTGTCGGCGGGGCCCAGGGCCCGGAACACCGGTACGTAGACGGCCACGTTGTCAGCGCCGTTGGCGATCGTCACCCCTGCGACACCGAGCGTCCCGGTGACGACAGTGGTCGGAGCGTCGTCGTCGGAGCCACGCAGCGCGCGGACGCCGAGGGCGATCGGGAGCAGGCCGAGGAGCCCGGTCCACGGGTCCGGCACCACCAGCAGCCCGGCGGCGACCACCACGCTTGCCAGCGCAAGCGCGCTGATGCCGAGGTATTGGCCGGCGACGATCTGCCAGGTGTGAGGTCGTCCGGTGGTGCGGGCCGCGACAAAGAAGATCGTCAGGATGACGATGTCGTCGATGTTGGTGGCGGCGAAGACGACTGCCGCGCCGGCCGCGGTGCCCACCAGGTCGATCACGGCCGAAGGCTACGGGGTGCGGCCCGATGTCGCCGTACCCGACCGGCGCGGGGGAGCCGATTGTGAGGATCACTCTATCGGGAAGCTGACATTGCATAGCGTGTCGGTTGGCGAAGAGTTGATATCTGGCGCATGATCGTTCAAGGCGGTCTAATAGGTGGGACCGTATCCGAACCGCACAGTCTGGGACGTGAGGACACAGCATGGCAGCCACTGGCACAGCCACCAGCACTGAGAAGGGTCGCCGGATCGTCGGAGCCGAGCGTCAGACGCTCGCCAAGGACCTGGTAAAGCGGTACACCTCGGGGGAAAGCATCCGCGCGCTGGCGGCCTCGACCGGCCGCTCCTACGGGTTCATCCACCGAGTGCTCACTGAGTCCGGGGTGCAGCTGCGCCAGCGCGGCGGCGCCCGGCGCCGCAAGAAGGCGTGACCCGCCACTCCGCGTCGTTCACCAACGCCGCGCCCCGGGTTGCCCGGTGACCGCCGAGGCGACCGGGGTTCGGCTGGCCTGCGACGGGCCGGTCGCCACGGTGACGTTGTGCCGGCCCGACGTGCTCAATGCCCAGACGCCCGCGATGTGGCGAGCGATGAGCGACTTCTCCCGCGACCTGCCCGGCGATGTGCGGGTCGTGGTGGTCCGTGGCGAGGGGCGTGCGTTCTCCGCCGGCCTCGACCTCGCTGTGGCCGGCGCGTCCGGCCCTGGCTCGTTCGCCGAGCTGGCCACGCTGTCCGAGCAGGAGTGCGCGGCCCAGATCGCCGAGCTTCAGGCCGGTTTCACCTGGCTGCACCGACCGGACATCATCTCCGTCGCGGCCGTGCAGGGCCACGCGATCGGCGCCGGTTTCCAGCTGGCGCTCGCCTGTGACCTGCGCGTCCTGGCCGCCGACGCGAAGCTGTCGATGGCCGAGGTGACCCTGGGTCTGGTGCCTGACCTGGCCGGTACGAAGCGTCTCGTCGAGCTGGTCGGCTACTCCCGGGCACTGGAGATCTGCGCGACCGGCAGACGGTTGGACGCCACCGAGGCGGACCGGATCGGGCTGGCCACACTCGTCGTACCCCCGGGTGATCTTGACGGTGCGGTCCGTGACCTCACGGCGGGCCTGCTCGCCGGCGCCCGCGACGCGGTGGTGGAGATCAAGGCGCTGATTGCCGGCGCCGCCGGGCGGTCGCACGCTGATCAGCAGCGCGCCGAGCGGGAGGCGCAGACCCGCCGCCTGCGGGACCTCGCCGGCCGCGGCGAATAGTAAGGACCGTCCGGGAAGATCCGGGTTACGACTGAGGTTGTCACACTCGTCGGGAGAATTGGCCTGACGGTGCGGTGCGCCCGATGACCCGGAGGTGAGCGTGTCCAACCACATGTCCGGCGGTGGCATGGCCGGGTGGAGCATGCTCCGGTCGCTGCGCAACCGCGACGAGGTCTCCACCCACCGGCTCAAGAGCGGGGTGGCCCGGCGCATCGTGGCGTTCGCCCAGCCCTACCGGCGCGACATCATCGTCTTCCTGGTCACAGTGGTCCTGGCCGCCATCATCGGCGTGGCCACCCCGGTGCTCGCCGGTGACGTCATCAACGCGATCAACAGGGGTGGCACCGAGGCCGGCCGGCTGGTGATCCGGCTGGCGCTGTTCATCGCCGCGCTCGCGGTCGCCGACGCGCTGCTCTCCCTGGCCCAGCGGTGGTATTCCGCCCGCATCGGCGAGGGCATCATCCTCGACCTGCGCACCCGGGTCTACGACCACGTGCAGCGGATGCCGTTGCAGTTCTTCACCCGCACCCAGACCGGCGCCCTGGTCAGTCGGCTCAACAACGACGTTCTCGGCGCCCAGCGGGCGTTCACCTCCACCCTGTCCGGCGTGGTCAGCAACGTCATCCAGCTGGTCCTCACCGCCGCGGTGATGTTCACCCTCTCCTGGCAGATCACCGCCCTGTCGCTGGTGCTCCTGCCGATCTTCATCATTCCGGCCCGCCGGGTCGGCCGGCGGCTTGCCGACATCACGCGCGAGGCGTACAACCTCGACGCCAAGATGAACGCCACGATGACCGAGCGGTTCGGCGTGGCCGGCGCGCTGCTGGTGAAGCTCTTCGGGCAGCCCGACATCGAAGCCCGCCGGTTCGCCGGGCGGGCCGAGCGGGTGCGCGACATCGGCATCCAGTCCGCCATGTACTCGCGGACGTTCTTCGTCGCGATGCTGCTTGTCGCCTCGCTGGCGCAGGCGCTCACCTACGGCCTCGGCGGCTGGCTCGCCGTGACCGGTGGTGTCAGCGCGGGCACCGTGGTGACCCTCGCGCTGCTGCTGACCCGCCTGTACGGGCCGCTCACCGCGCTCTCCAACGTCCGGGTGGACGTGATGAGCGCGCTTGTCTCCTTCGACCGTGTCTTCGAGGTGCTCGACCTCAAGCCCGGCATCGTGGAGAAGCCCGACGCGGTGCCGGTGCCCCGTGGCAGCGGCCGTGTCGACTTCCGCGACGTGCGGTTCCGCTACCCGAGCGCCGCCGAGATCTCCCTCGCCTCCCTGGAGGAGGTCTCCACCCTCGACCGGACGATAAACGAGCCGGTGCTCAAGGGCGTCTCGTTCAGCGTCGAGCCGGGGCAGATGGTCGCCCTTGTCGGCCCGTCCGGCGCCGGCAAGTCGACGCTGTCGATGCTGATCTCCCGGATCTACGACGTGACCGACGGTCAGGTGCTGGTCGGCGGGGTGGACGTCCGCGACGCCACGCTCGCCTCGCTGCGCGACGAGATCGGCGTCGTCACCCAGGACTCGCACCTGTTCCACGAGACGATCGCCGAAAACCTGCGCTACGCCAAGCCGGACGCCACCGACGACGAGATCTGGGCCGCGCTCGCCGGTGCCCAGGTCGCCGATCTGGTCCGGTCACTGCCCGACGGCCTGGACACCACTGTGGGGGAGCGCGGTTACCGGTTCTCCGGCGGCGAGAAGCAGCGCATCGCCATCGCCCGGCTGCTGCTCAAGGCCCCGTCGATCGTGATCCTCGACGAGGCGACCGCACACCTGGATTCCGAGAGCGAGGCGGCCGTTCAGCGGGCACTTGCTGTGGCGCTTGCCGGGCGTACGGCGCTGGTTATCGCACACCGGCTCTCCACCGTCCGTGACGCCGACCAGATCCTGGTCCTCGACGGTGGGCGGATCGTCGAGCGGGGTCGCCACGACGAGCTGGTAGCGGTCGGTGGGCTCTACGCCGAGCTGTACCGGACCCAGTTCGCCGTCGCCGACTCGCCCCGACCGTTCGTCGACGCGACAGGCCCCGAGCCGATCGTCATGCCGCTGGGCACGTACGTCGCCGACGAAGCGATGCCGCCCGCCGCCGCCAACTGACCCGAGGGTCCGCGCACCTGCCGGTGAGCAGAACGCTCACGCCTGGCGGCGGTCGGGCAGGCCAGTGGCCACCCGCAGTTCGGCGAACGCGGCACCCAGCGTGACAGGCGTGAAGTGTGCGTTGAGGCCACTGGGATTCGGCAGCACCCACAGCCGTGCCCCGGCCAGTGGCTCCGGCTGCGGCCCGAAGGTGGCCTTCGGCCTGCCGAAACCGATTCGGTACGCGGTCACGCCGACCACTGCCACCCAGCGCGGGCGGTTGCGGGTCACCTTGTCGGTCAGGATCGCGGCACCGTCGAGGAGTTCCTCGGCGCTCAGCTCGTCGGCGCGGGCGCTGGCCCGGGCGGCCATGTTGGTGATGCCGAGTCCGAGGGCGGGCAGCTCGTCCTGTTCGCTCGGGTGCAGCAGTCGGGGGGTGAACCCGCCCGCGTGCAGCGCCGGCCAGAACCGGTTGCCGGGTCGGGCGAAGTGCCGGCCGGTGGCGGCCGACCAGAGGCCGGGATTGATCCCGACGAAGAGCACCGCCAAGCCAGGCGTGAGCACGTCGGGGATGGTCCGGTCGGCGGCGGCGGCGAGATCCGCGCGCGTCGGCCGCAGGTGCGCGGCGGCCGGCAAGTCCGCGGCGGCCGGCAGATCCGCGCTCGTCGGCCCGGCTCGGCTGGTGGACGACCGTGCCAGCGTCGGCGGTTCAGTGCCGGCGGCGTCGGAGCGCCGGCCTGCGCCCGCTGTCACAGGCCGCGCAGCGCGCCACCGTCGACCGGCACTGTGAGGCCGGTCAGGTAGCTCGCGGCGGGGGAGAGCACGAATGCGGCCACCCGGCCGAACTCGGCCGGGTCGCCGATGCGCCGCAGCGGGATGCTTGCCTCGGCCTCGGCGCGGGCCTGCTCGGGGTCGCCGGTGGCGGCGAAGAGCTCCCGGTTGCGGTCGGTCATGATCCGGCCGGGTAGCAGACCGACGACGCGTACGCCGCGCGGGCCGTAGTCGTCGGCGATGTCCTTGGCGACACCGACAAGGCCGGGCCGCAGGCCGTTGGAGATGCCGAGACCGGGCACCGGGCCGCGGGCCGAGGTGGAGAGCACAAGCCCGATCGCGCCGCCCTCGGGCAGGGCGGCGGCGACGGTACGCGCCGCGCGGACGCTGCCGAGGAAGACCGTCTCGAAGGAGTGCCGCCACTGCTCGTCGGTGATCGACGCGGCGTTGCCGGGCGGTGGGCCGCCGACCGAGATCAGCGCGCCGTCGACCCGACCGAAGTGCTCCCGTGCCGCCGCGACGAGCTGCTCCGGGGTTTCCGGGTCGGCCAGATCGGCGGCCAACCCGACAGCGTGCTCCGGGCCGCCCAACTGCTGGGCGGCAGCTGCCACCGCGTCGGCGTCGCGGGCCGACAGCACCACCCGCGCCCCGTCGGCGACAAGGCACTGCGCCGTCGCATAGCCCAGGCCACGGGAGGCGCCGGTGAGCACGTACACCCGGTCGGTCAGTCCGAGATCCATGCGGCCGATCCTGCCGCATCCGGTGCGCCATCCTCAACGGGGGCCGGTGGGCGTGGGGCGGGGCGCAGCAGGCGTACCCGACCGGCGATCTGCACCGCGACGGCGCCGCCGGCGCGGCCCACTGCCGGCATCCGGCGCGGACACGGCGTCTGTCGCCCGTCGTAGCGCAGGCCCGCCTCCCGGACGGCCAGCTCCTCGGCGCCCGCCGGAGGCAGCGCGTTGCGCTCGCGGAGGTGCCGGGCCAGGTCCCACCCGTCGCGTAGCGAACCGGCGGTGGGGCGGCCGTCGGCCCAACCGGCGAACGTCGTCCACCACAGCTTGCCGAGGCCGGCGGCGACCAGCGGCCAGTGCCGGGCAACGTCGCCGGCACGCTTGCGCAGCAGCGCCGTTCGGGTGGCGGCCAGCGGTCCGGTGGCGAACCCGGCCGGCGGCGGGCCCCCGGCGACAAGCGCCGCCACCAGCTCCGCCTGCCGCTCGGCGAGGCGACCTCCGGGCGGCCCACCGTCGGTGGGCGGGGGAGCGCCTGTCATGTCACTGCCGGGAAGCCCGCGGCCGCGGCCAGGGCGTCCAGTTCGGCGCGCAGCTCGGCGGCCGGCGGATAGCCACCGTCGCGTTCCAGCAGCAGCGCCGGTGGCCGCTTGCGGGCGCAGAGCGCGCCGACGAGCTCCAGCACCGCCTGCGGCACCGGATCGGTGTGCGTGTCGTGGTAGAAACCGCAGTGCTCCGCCCCGCCGGCCACGTGCACGTAGCCGATCCGTTCCAGCGGCAGCCGGTCGAGAAGCGCGAGCGGGTCGGTGCCGCGGTTACGCGCGTTGGCGTGCACGTTGGCCACGTCCAGCAGCAGCAGGGCGCCGGTCCGGTCCAGGATCTCGGTGAGGAAGTCGGCCTCGTCCAGCTCGTCGTCGGGCCAGTCGAACAGCGCGGCGATCGGTTCCAGCGCGATCGGCACCGGCAGGTCGGCCTGCGCGCGGGCCACGTTGGCGCAGACCGCGTCGACAGCCTCCCGGCTGCGTGGCAACGGCAGCAGATGGCCGGCCTCAAGCCCGCCGGCCCGGACGAACGCGATGTGCTCGCTGACCAGCGGCGCTCCCAACCGCTGTGCCACCTCGGCCAGGTGGGCGACACGGGTCGGGTCGACCGGCTCGGCGCCGCCGAGGGAGAGCCGCACCCCGTGCGGTACGACGCTCACGCCGCGCTCACGCAGCTGCGCCAGCCCAGGCGGGAGCGGCCCGGTGGCGGGCACCGACTCGGCCACCACCTCGACGAACCGCAGCCCGGGCAGCTCGGCCACGAAACCGGCGATCTCCGGGCGCCAGCCGATGCCGACGCCGTACGGGCCGGTCATCCGCCGCACCCACCACCGCCGCAGCCACCACCTCCACCACTGCCGCAGGAGCTGCCGCCCCCGCAGGAGCTGCCGGTGGTACCCGACGATCCGCCGCTGTAGCCCGACGACCAGCCTCCGCTGGCCATCGCCTGCCGTTGGATCTCGGCCTGCTCGGCGAAGCCGGGATCGATCGCCCAGAGCGACGCGGCGCCGTACAGGGCCACGCCCATCGCCGCGCCGGCCGCGCCGTAGGTGGCGTAGGCGGGGGCCGATCCGGGAGCCAGGTGGGTGTGCTGACGGCGCAGGTCGCGCAACGCCGCCCGGCCGGCCCGGGTGGTCTGCGGGATGCGCCAGAGCAGCAGCACCGCCACCAGCACGCCGAACAGGGTGGCCACCAGGTAGCCCACCGGGCGGCCGTTGAACAGACCGGCGGCCAACCGCACCACACCGAGCACCAGCAGGACGGCGAGGATCCGTACCCACCGACGTGCGGTGGCCCGCCGCGCCGCTGTCGGCAACAGCCCACGCTCTTCCAGGCCGGTGCGGAGCTGGTCGAGCGCGGTGCGTACCCGCTGGTCCTGGCCCAGGTCCCGGGCCCGGGAGCGCTGGTGGGCCGCCCAGTGGATGGCCTGGTCCAGCGGGGTGAGGCCGGTCGGCGCCGGGCCGGTGGTGAGCAGCCGACGGTCCGGCCCGACACCGATCGCGCCGCTACCTCGCAGCCCGCCGAGCGCGGCGTGTACGGCGAGCCCGGGCCCACCGTTGAGGTATGCCGCCTGCTGCGGGCCGAGCGGCTCGACGAAGGCGCTCCGGGGGCCGGCTGCCAGCCGGACCCGGTGCCACACCGCGAGCGCGACGACCACTGCGGTCGCCACCAGGTAGAACCGGAGGAAGGTCGGGCCGGGGATGCCCCAGGTGTCGCCCGACGCGGCGTGGACGATCATCGGCTGCTCCTGTCGCCGGAGGGATCGGCGGCCTCATTGTGGAGCACCGCCGCCACGCGGCGAAACGGGCTCAGCGGCGGCGCACGGCCTCCTCGACGAGGTCGAGCACCGGGCCCAGGTCGCCGGCCGGTCGGCCCATCGCCAGGTGCAGCACCAGGCCGTCGTAGGCCAGCTCCAGGAACTGCGCCAGCACGTCGATAGGTACGTCCTCACGCAGCACCCCGGCGTCGCGCTGGCGGGCCAGCCGGTCCCGGGTGGCCTCGGCGATGGCGGCGGACCGCTCCGCCCAACGCCGGGCGAACGCGGGGTCGGTGCGCAGGCGGCGGGACACTTCCAGTTGGCTGCCGAGCCACCCGGTCGTGTCGGGGGAGACGGCGCGGGCCAGCAGATCGCGCATCACCTGCACGAGACCGTTGCGGGCGACCGTCTCGACCATGACGGCGGCGTCGTCCTCGGCGACGGCGAGGAAGAGCGAGTCCTTGTCCCGGAAGTGGTGGAAGATGGCGCCCCGGGAGAGCCCGGTGGCCTCCTCCAGACGGCGGACGGTCGCCCCCTCGTAGCCGTGCCTGGCGAAACACGCGCGCGCGGCGGCGAGGATCTCCTGCCGGCGCGCGTCGAGCTGGTCCTGGCTTACTCTTGGCACGGGTCGATCGTCGCAGGTCACCCCCCGCCGTGCAAACCGTACGTACGGCTTGGTATTTCGCCGGGATCGGCACCGCTACCATCGCCCGGTGACTCCCACCGTGCCCGCCGCGCCGCTGACCGTCGCCGCCGTCCAGGCCACTCCCACGCCCGGTGACGTCGCCGGCAACGCGAGCGCCGCCGCCGGGCTGGTCCGGCAGGCGGCCGGGCAGAACGCCCGTGTGGTCGTCCTGCCCGAGCTGTACCTCTGCGCGTACCACCCGCCGACCCTCGCCGCCGACCCGAGTGGCACCGACGTCGCCGTCGACCCGGCCGGAGCGGTCGCCGACCCCCGGCTCGACCCGCTGCGCGACGCGGCGCGTACGGCCGGGGTCACCGTGGTGGTCGGTGCCGCGGCCCGGCACCCGGACGGCCGGCGGACCATCGCCGCGCTTGTGGCCGACCGGACCGGCGGTATCCGACTCGGGTACGACAAGCAGCAGCTGTGGGGCGGCGAGCGCGACCTGTTCACGCCGGGTGGGCGGGGCGCCACGCTGCTCGTCGACGACTGGCGACTCGGGCTGGGCATCTGCTACGACGGCTGCTTCCCCGAGCACGGCCGCGCCGCAGCGCTCGACGGCGCGCACGCCTACCTGTGCCCAAGCGGCTATCTGGCCGGCTCCGAGCACCGCCGGGACCTGTACTACGCGGCGCGGGCCCTGGACAACACGATGTTCGTGGTCTTCGCCAACGCCGCCGGGGGTGCCGACCCGTGGCGGTTCAACGGCGGCGCGGCGGTGTACGACCCGCAGGGACGGACCCTGGCCAGGGGCGCCGACGAGGGTACGGCGGTGGTGGTGGCGACGCTGGACCCGGCCGTCCTCGCCGCCACCCGGGCCGCCCATTCGATGCTCGCCGACCGGCTGCCGAGCCAGGGCGGCCCACGGGTGTCGCTTACCTGTTGAGCCTGAGCGAGGCCGAAACACACGGCATCTGTTGGCGGACACGTCGGTCCCGTAGGGTGCCCGAGTGCCACTGCTCCTGCTGGACCTGGACAACACCCTGCTGGACCGGGCCGGGCCGTTCCGCCGCTGGGGTGAGCGCTTCCTGGGCGGCATCGGGGCGCCGCCCACCGACATCGACTGGCTGATCTCCCTCGACGCCGACGGGCTGACCGACCGGTGGGACCTGGCCGACGCCATCCGGGACCGGTACGAGCTGCGTATCCCCTCGATCGACCTGGTCGAGGAGCTGCACGACGGCGTGGTGGCGCAGACCCGGCTCGACTCGCTGACCGCCTGCGCGCTGCGCATCGCCGACGACGCCGGCTGGGTGCCCGTGGTGGTCTGCAACGGGACCGTACGCGTCGAGGACGCGAAGATCCGACGGACCGGGCTGGACCGCTACGTCGCCGACTGGGTGATCTCCGAAGAGGCCGGGGTCAGCAAACCCAACCCGCGGATCTTCGCGCTCGCCGCGCAGCGGGTCCGGATGCCGCTGCGTGGCGCCTGGGTGGTCGGCGACAGCCCCGAGGCGGACATCGGCGGCGCGGCAGCGGTCGGGCTGCCCAGCGTCTGGCTGCACCGGGGACGGACCTGGTCCGACGTGCGGTTCGCGCCGAGCCGCACCGTGGACGGCCTGATCGCGGCCGTCGCCACTGTGCTCGCGAGCTGACGCCCCGGCCCCCGTGCGGTGGCGGTAATTCGGTTGACGTGTCGTTCGGGCCGCCGCGAGGATTGGCGGCGCATCGTGCACCCGGGTGTTGGCCCGGTTCGAGGAGAGGGGGTCGGTCATGGCCGTCTTCGCAGGTCGCTTCCAGCTGCCTAACCCAGCCTCGACCAAGGGAACCTCACCACAGTGCGCGATCATGACCTTCCGGCGCTGGAGCGCCGAAGCCGCGGCAAGAGCCGCTTCGACGATGACGAACCGCAGTATCTGAAGCGCGGGCGGCCGATCGAGCTGCCCGCTGACCCCGACGACCAACCCGACCCCGACACGGGCGAGCGGTGGTCGTCCTGGGACGACGCCGTACACGGGCCGGAACCACACCCGCAGTGGCTGGTCACCGAGTTGGCCGCCAAGGACACCGAACTGGGTGTGCTGAAGACCGGCAAGGAGGCGGACGTCCACCTCGTCCGCCGGGCGGTGCCGGACACGGACCGTTCCTGCCTGCTGGCAGTCAAGCGGTACCGGGACGCCGAGCACCGGTTGTTCCACCGCGACGCGGGCTACCTGGAGGGCCGCCGGGTACGCCGGTCCCGGGAGAACCGGGCGATGGCTGGCCGGACGGCGTTCGGCCGGCAGATGATCGCCGGGCAGTGGGCGGCGGCCGAGTTCGCGGCGCTGGCCCGACTCTGGGAGATCGGCGCCGGGCACGACCGGATCGCCGTGCCGTACCCGGTGCAGTTGCGCGGCACCGAACTGATGCTGGAGTTCGTCGGCGACGCCGCGTCGGGGCAGGCCGCGCCCCGGCTGGCCCAGCTGCGACCCGGCCCGACCGAGCTACGTGACCTGTGGGGTCAGCTCGGGGAGGCGCTGCGGGTGCTGGCGCGGGCCGGCTACGCGCACGGCGACCTGTCGCCGTACAACCTGCTCGTGCACTCGGGACGGCTGGTCGTGATCGACCTTCCGCAGGTGGTGGACGTGGTGGCGAACCCGCAGGGGCCGGAGTTCCTGGCCCGCGACGTCCGGGTGGTAAGCAACTGGTTCCTGGCCCGGGGGTTGACCGCCGAACAGGTCGACGTCGGCGCGCTGACCGGGGAGCTGCTGCGCGAGGCGGGCCTGCGCTGATCGGGGCGGGTCGGGTGACCCGAGCGGCCGCCCGACCCGCCCTGCCGGTCACTGGAGGTAGCGCTCCACCTCGGGCTTGGGGCGTTCGCCCTGTGCGTCGGGGTCGCCGTGGGTCTCCCGCGCTGCCCGGCGGCGGCGCAGCAGGTCCCAGCACTGGTCGAGGGACTCCTCCAGGTCGCGTAGCCGCTCGCTGGTCTCGCCCTCGGTGCCCGACTCGTGGGCCTGGGCCGCCGCGCGCAGCCGGTGCTCCTCGTCGACGAGTTCGGAGATCCGGTTCAGGATGGTCTTGTCGTCCATGCTGAGAGCCTGGCACAGGGTGCCCGGCGTCGCCCGGATTCGCAGGGACCGGTGCGTCCGGGCTCACGCGCGCCGGCGCTGTTCGCCGGCCGGTGCCACCCCGCCGACCCGCTGAAGCCCGACGGCACCCAATCGCCGCCGTCGGTGCCCGCAATGCGGTACGGGACCCCAGCGGGCTGTGACGACGCAGTGTCGCTGCTGCGGGCCGGTTTTGGCAGGCCCGGGACAATTCCGGTTTTCTGTCAAGCGGCGCGACCTGCGCCGGAGCCTTACCCTGACCATCCACTTCGGACAAATGAATGTCGTCCACCTTGCGGTGAACCTGGCCCGGACCTGGAATTTCACGGGTCAGAGGTCTAGAGGTGCCTCGGATTTGGTGAGATGCTTCCGTCGCCCAGAAGGTGAAAGTTCCACAGCTCCGACCGGCCGAAGTGGACAGCGGAGGCCGCCGGACCGACGAGGAGACGCCATGCCCCAGGTGTCCGATGCCGGCCCCGCCCCCGTCAGCACCGACCCCCGGATGATCCCGCTCCGTCGCGTCCTGCCCGCGCTGGTCCGCGATCCCCTCGGCGCGCTTGTCGGCTTCGCCGACGACGCCGAGGGTGAGGTCGTTCGCCTCAATCTCGGCTCGTTCCGCCCCTACCTCGTCAGTCATCCGGAGCATTTGCAGCGCGTCCTGAGGGACAACGTTGCCAACTACACCCGCGACGGGGACGGGTTGCTCTGGCGGCCGGTCCGCCGGATCGTCGGCGACGCCATCCTGGTCGCCGAGGGCGAGGTGTGGGAATCCAGCCGGGGTGCGCTGCAACCGCTGTTCACCGCTAAGCGGGCCGAGACGCTCGTCGACAGGATGGCCGAGGCGATCAACGAGGCCGTCGACGAGTGGCTGGAGCCCGCCCGGGAGGGCCGACCGCTCGATGGCGGCGCCGAACTGACCAAGATCGTGCTGCGGACCACCATGCGGGTGCTCTTCGCCGACCGGATCTCGGTGCCCGACGCGCTGCGGATCAGCGCCGCGCTGGACACCCTCACCACCGCGATGCTCCCGCGCCTGCTGGTGCCCTTCGTGCCGTACGCGGTGCCGATGCCCCGCGACCGCGCCTTCAACGAGGCGGTGAGGACCATCGACGAGGTGGTGCTGCCGATCATTCGGGAGGCCCGGGCCCGACCCACCGACGGCGACGACATCATCTCCACCCTCTGCCGGCCGCGCGCCGACGGCAGCGAACCCGACGAGTACGCGATCCGCGGCGACGTGGTGGCCATGTTCTCCACCGCCACCGAGACCACGATCGCCCTGCTCTCCTGGCTCTGGCCGGTGCTGGCGTCCCGACCCGACGTGGCCGAGCGGATGACCGACGAGATCGAGCAGGTGGTCGGCACCGAACGGGTCGGCCGCGCGCACCTGCCCGAGCTGCGGTACGGCCGGATGGTCCTCGACGAAATGTTGCGGCTCTACCCGGCCGGCTGGATGATCCCCCGGACCGCGGTCGGCGACGACGTGCTCGGCGGCGTCCGGATCAAGGCCGGTGGCACCGTGCTTGTCAGCCCGTACGTCACCCAGCGGATGTCGACGTTCTGGACCGACCCGGCGCTCTTCGACCCGGAGCGGTTCGCGCCGGAGCTGCCGCGGCGGCGCTACCGCTACTCCTACTTCCCGTTCGGCGGGGGCCCGCACCAGTGCCTCGGGCAGTACCTGTTCCTGCTGGAGGCGCAGCTCATCGTCAGCACCGTGCTGAGCCGCTACCGCTTCCGGCTGCGCGGACCGGTCGATCTGACTCCCCGGATGGGCGCCTCGCTGCAGCCCAAGCAGCGGGCCGAGCTGATCCTCACCCCGGTCGCCGGCACGGTCGTGCCGTGACCGGCGCACCGTGGCCGGTGCAGACCGGTCCCGATCCGGTCGCCGAGCAGGGCCGGGTGTGCGCGCTCGCCGTGCGCGGTGTCCGCGACCTCCAAGGCGTCACCGCCGCCCACCCGGAGCTGTTCGACGCGGCACCGTTCGACCCGGCGCTACTCAGCTCGGTGGCCACCGTGGTCGCCTTCATCGCGCCGTGGCACACCGCCGCCGAACTGCGGATCACCACCCGTACCGTGCTCTGGGTCTTCGCGGCCGACTGGCAGATCGACTACCTCGCCCGGTCCGTGGACGACGTCCGGCAGGTGGTGACCGACTGCCTGTCGGTGGCCGACGGCGCGGCGCCCCCACCGGGGCGACACCTGGCCGGGCTGCTGGCGGACCTGCGCGACGAGCTGGCCACCGTGCCGGCGTTCGCCCGGCTGCGCCCGATCTGGCGCGACGAGTTGGCCCGGATGCTTGCCGCCGCGGCTCGGGAGTGGGACTGGAAGAACCTGCCGACCGACCCGACCACCGGGCGACGCCTGCCGGACCTGGACCGCTACCTGGAGAACGCCGACAACTCTGGCAGCTCCTTCGTCAACGTCACCCACTGGATAGCCACCGGCGACGAGAAGACCCTCGCGCAGCTGACCGACCTGCTGGACGCCGGACGTGGCGTCCAACGGGTGCTGCGACTGGTCAACGACCTGGCCACCCACGGTCGGGACGCTGAGTGGGGCGACCTGAACGCCCTGCTGCTCGTCGACGACCCGGCGCAGGTGCACGCCCGACTGGCCGAACTCACCACCCGCTCCCGGGGAGACCTGGCCGCCCTCGCGCAACGGTGCCCCCGCCAGGCGGACTACCTGCACCGGCAGATCTCCTTCACCGGCGGCTTCTACCAGGTGTCGGACTTCTGGGGGGAACGCGATGAGTGACGGCGCCTTCCGCGTCCTGGCCGACCCCGCCACCGGCCGCGACCCGGCGACCGACGCCGCCCGCGAGCTGATCGCCGGCCTCGCGCTACGGCCGTGGGGGCGGGTGGCCGCCTCGGTGTACGAGAGCGCCCGGCTGGTCGCCGACGCGCCCTGGCTGCCCGGGCACGACGAGCGGATCGGTTTCCTCCTGCGCGCACAGCGCCTGGACGGCGCGTGGGGGCCACCCGAGGGGTACGCCCTGGTGCCCACGCTGAGCGCCACCGACGCGCTGCTCGCCGTGCTGGCCGACGGTGGAGGGACCAGGACGCGCCTGCTCGCCCCGGCGGCCCGAGGGCTGGCGGTGCTCAGCGACCGGCTGCTCGCCGCCGACGCGCGGACGCTGCCGGACACCCCGGCACTGGACCTCATCGTCCCGGCGCTTGTCGAGTCGATCAACGACCGGCTGGACCGGGTGACCTGGGAGCAACTGCCCACCCCGCCGCTGACGCTGCCCCCGGGCCTCGGGGGCGACCGGCTGCGGGCGGTGCGGGCGGCGGTGGCCGCCGGGGCGGCACTGCCCACGAAGCTGGCTCACTTCTACGAGGTGCTCGGTGCGATGCCCACCGACGCCGGCCCGACCCTCACCGCCGTCGGCGCGTCACCGGCGGCGACCGCCGCCTGGTTGAGCGCGGCCGGCCCGGACGCCGGTCCCAGCGCCCACGCGTTCCTGCGAGAGTTGATCCGGGACGGCCGTGGCCCGGTGCCCTGCCCGACCCCGATCACCGTGTTCGAGCGGGCCTGGGTGCTCAGCGGGCTGCGCCGGGCAGGCGTCACTGTCAACCCGCCGGCCGCCGTGTTGGACACCCTGACCGCCGCCACCGCCGGGACGGGCGTGGCCACCGGCGAAGGGCTGCCCGCCGACGCCGACACCACCTCGGTGGCCCTGGACGCGCTGGCCCGACTCGGTCGACCGGCCGACCCGGCCGGCCTGTGGGCGTACGAGACGACGGACGGTTTCTGCACCTGGCCGGGGAGCGAGGACGGCTTCTCGGTGACCACGAACGCGCACGTGCTGGACGCGTTCGGCCAGCACGTGGCCGCGCATCCCGACGCCGACGCGCGATACCACCGGACGGTCGAGCGGCTCAGTGTCCTGCTGCCCACGCACCAGGACGACGACGGCGCGTGGCGGGACCGCTGGCACGCGTCGCCGTACTACGCCACAGCCTGCTGCGTGCTGACACTCGTGGAGTTCGGCAGGGGAGGGGCGGCGGCCGAGGCCGTGGACCGGGCGGCCCGGTGGGTGCTGGACAGCCAGCGCGCCGACGGCTCGTGGGGGCGGTGGGCCGGCACCGTCGAGGAGACCGCGTACGCCCTGCAGGTGTTGCTGGCGGCGCCGACGGGTGCGCCACGGGTCACCGACGCGGTGGCCCGGGGGCACGCCTACCTGCACAGACCAACAGGTCCCGAGCACCCTCCACTGTGGTACGGAAAGGAGCTGTACTGTCCTACCGCAATCGTTCGCTCGGCGGTGCTCGCCGCCTGCCGGCTGGCCGCCGTTCGCCTGCCGGGCGCCGACCGTTCGGTGGTGGATTGTGGTTACCAGGCAACAAAAACATCGACTTGAGGGGTTGTGGGGACACTGCTAGCGTACGCAGAGCCTCAGCCTCGTATGCCCCGCCGTGGCGGGGACGATGCATCCATGATCACCCGTTGATGAGCTGAGTCAACGCCCGGCCTGGGACGGTTCAATGCGTTCTCGCGGTACGAGTATCCGCACCAAGGTTGTCGCCCTGCTGCTCTCCCTGGTCGCGCTCTGGATGTTCGCGGCGTGGATCACCTTGCGGGACGGCTTCAACCTGCTCGGTGTCCAGGTGATCAACAGCAGGGTCTATGCGCCCAGTGAGCCGCTGCTGCAGGAGCTTCAGTTGGAGCGGCGCCTGACGCAGGCGTACCTGAGCAACCCCAGCGCCGAGCAGCGCGCGGCGCTGGAGGCCGAGCAGCGCAAGGCCACGCAGCTCGCCGAGAAGTTCGCCGACTCGGTCCGTCACTGGCAGGTCGACGTGGCCGGCAGCAAGGCCCTCGACGCCCAGTTGGATGCCTCGATCGCCCAGATCGGCGCCCTCGAGCAGACCCGCGCCGAGGTGCTCGGCCGCTCGATCGACAGGGTCTCCGCGGCCGACGCCTACACCGGCGCCATCGAGTCGATCTTCCAGATCTACGACGTCACCGGCAGCCTCGACGACAAGGCGATCGCCGCCGACGCGGCCGCCCTGATCCAGCTCAACCGCATGAAGGAGCTGATCTCCCAGGAGGACGCGCTGCTCAGCGGCCTGTTCGGCAACGGCCGGATGAGCGGGCCCGAGTACGCCCGCTACGTCTCCCTGGTCGGCGCGGAGCGGTTCCTCGGCGAGGAGACCCGCTCCCGGCTCGCCGACGCCGACCAGCGCCGCTACCAGCAACTCGTCGAGGGCGAGGCGTTCACCAGGCTGCGCGCCGTACAGGACAGCATCATCCGCGAGGGCCGACCGGCGACTCAGCTGCCGGTCAGCGCCGAGCAGTGGCGCGGCACCGTCGAGCCGGCGCTGGCCGAGGTGAACGACGTGGTCGTCGCCGGCGGTGAGGGCATCGTGGACCGGGCGACCGGCGTGGCGGTGATGGTCGTCGTCCGGCTCGTGCTCGCCACCGGTCTGGGTCTGCTCGCCGTCATCGCCTCGGTCGTCGTCTCGATCACCACGGCCCGGACCCTGCTGCGCCAGTTGGAGAGGCTGCGCCAGGCGGCCTGGCAGCTCGCCGATGAACGGCTGCCCCGCGTGGTGGAACGACTCGGTCGCGGCGAGGAGGTCGACGTCGCCACCGAGGCACCCCCGCTGGAGTTCGGCACTGACGAGATCGGCCAGGTCGGCAAGGCGTTCAACGCCGTCCAGGAGACCGCTCTGCGCACCGCCGTGGAGCAGGCCGAGCTGCGTCGCAACGTCCGTGACGTCTTCCTCAGCCTGGCCCGGCGCACCCAGGCCCTGGTGCACCGCCAGCTCACCCTCCTGGACGCCATGGAGCGCCGTGAACACGACGCGGAGGAGCTGGAGGACCTCTTCCGGGTCGACCACCTGGCCACCCGGATGCGGCGCAACGCCGAGAACCTGATCGTGCTCTCCGGCTCCACCCCGGGCCGGGCCTGGCGGCGCAACGTTCCGATGGTCGACGTGGTGCGCGGCGCGGTGGCCGAGGTGGAGGACTACACGCGGGTCAACGTGCTGCCGCTCGGCCCTGTCTCGCTCGCCGGCCGGGCGGTCGGCGACATCATCCACCTGCTCGCCGAACTCATCGAGAACGGCCTGTCGTTCTCGCCACCGCACACCACAGTGGAGGTCCGCGGTCAGCTGGTGGCCAACGGGTTCGCCATCGAGATCGAGGACCGGGGTCTCGGCATGAGCGAGGAGGACCTGGCCGCCGCCAACCACCGCATCGTCGACCAGTCCGAGTTGAACCTCGCCAACGCCGCCCGGCTCGGGCTCTACGTGGTGAGCCGGCTGACCGAGCGGCACGGCGTGCGGGTCCGACTGAAGGAATCGGCGTACGGCGGCACCACAGCCGTCGTGCTGATCCCGCTGGAGCTCGTCACCGAGAACGGGGTCGCCCCGGAGGACACCGGCACACCTCCGGCCGGGACCGCCATCGCGCTGCCTGCGGCGCCGATCTCCGGTGCCGGCGACGCCGGCAGTCCCGCCCGGCGCTCGCCGGTCGCGCTGGCCACACCGGCATCGGACCCGACCGCGTCGGTCACCAACACACCGGAAACGCCGCCGCTGGCGACACCGGCACCGGCCGGCAGCGCCGCCGACCAGGCCGACGGGGACGTCGTACTCCCCACCCGGCAACGGACGACCCCGCCCCGCGGGCTGCCGGAGCTGCCCACCCGGACCCGGCGCCCCCTGGGTCAGTCGGCCCTGGAGGGGCCGACTGTCGCCACCGGCCTGCCCGCTATCGACCGCGCGGAGCCGGCGACCGGCCCCGGCGAACCGGCCGCCGACGGTGGCCCGGTGCCGGCCCGGGCGGAGACCGACCGGACCGACTCCGGCCTGCCGGTACGGATCCGGCAGGCGAACATCGTGCCCGAGCTGCGCGACGACCCGGCGGCGACGGAGTCCGACGAGGAGGACGTGGTACGCCCGCCGGAGCAGGTGCGCCGGATGATGAGCTCCTACCAGAGCGGCACCCGACGCGGTCGCACCGACGCGGCACGACTGCTCGGCGGGGCGTCCGGCGCCTCGCCTGCGGCGACGCCCGAGCCGACCGACGAGGAACCGCAAGCCACCTGACCGAGCGTCGGCGCTGCGGTTTCCGCGCGGTGTGACGGTCAGACCCAAGACGAGTACGGCGCAAACTGCCGGGCGAGAAGAGGACGACGAAAGTGGCCCAGAAGACGGCTTCGAGTGCCGACCTGACGTGGTTGCTGGACGATCTGGTGGGGCGGGTGAAGCAGGCCGAGCACGCGGTCGCGCTCTCCTCCGACGGGCTGTTGATGGCTTCCTCGCAGGGATTGAGCCGGGACGACGGCGAGCACCTCGCGGCGATGGCCGCCGGCATCCAGAGCCTGGCCCGGGGCGCCGGCAAGCGCTTCGGCGGCGGGCAGGTGCAGCAGACGATCATCGAGATGCAGTCGTCCTTCCTGTTCGTCACCGCAGCCGGCCGAAACGCCTGCCTGGCGGTTCTGGCAAGCGAGGACGCCGACGTCGGCCTGATCGCGTACGAGATGGCGATGCTCGTCACCCGGGTCGGCAAGTACGTTGCCTCGCCCTCGCGGGACACCGCCCAGCCGGCCGGCGAGAGGTAACGGCAATGACGGTGCAGGGAGAGTCCGCGGACCACCAGTGGGTGGACGACCATGCGGGCCCGGTGGTCCGCCCGTACGCGGTGACGCGCGGGAGGGCCCGCCCGGTCACCGGCACGTTCGACCTGATCTCCCTGGTCACCGCGACCCGAGCCGACGTCACACCGGAGGCGGGCCTCGGACCCGAGCACCTGGCAATCGTCGGCCTGTGCCAGCGAATACAGTCAGTCGCCGAGATCGCCGCCCACCTCGACCTGCCGGTGGGCACCATCCGGGTCCTCCTCGGCGACCTCGCGGCCCGCAGCCTGGTGCAGGTACGCGAACCACAGACCACGGCCGGTCTTCCCGACAACAGCATCTTCGAGGCGGTAATCAATGGACTACGGGCACTCTGACCGGCCGGCGGGAGCGACCCCACTGCCCACCGCGATCAAGATCCTGGTCGCCGGTGGCTTCGGCGTGGGCAAGACCACGATGGTCGGTGCGGTGAGCGAGACCCGGCCGTTGCGCACCGAGGAGGTGTTGACCGAGACCGGGGTCGGCATCGACGACCTGTCCGGGGTGGAGGGCAAGACCACCACCACGGTGGCCATGGACTTCGGCCGGATCACCATCAGCGACGACCTGGTGCTCTACCTGTTCGGTACGCCCGGGCAGGACCGGTTCTGGTTCGTGTGGGACGAGTTGGCGTTGGGTGCCATCGGCGCGGTAGTGCTGGCCGACACCCGCAGGTTGGCCGACTGCTTCCCCTCGATCGACTACTTCGAGGGCCGCGGCACCCCGTTCGTGGTGGCGGTGAACTGCTTCGAGGGTGCCCGGAACTACCGGCTCGACGAGGTGCAGACCGCGTTGAACCTCGACCCGGGCGTGCCGGTGCTGCTCTGCGACGCCCGCCAGCGCGAGTCGAGCAAGGAGGTGCTCGTCACGCTGATGGAGCACGCCATGAAGACCCGTGAGGCCCGGCGCCGCGCCGCCGCTGGCGACTGACCGGGAATCCGGGGAAAATTCTGTCGGCCTCGCTGTCCGGTACGGCCCCGGCCGACCGTCATGCTGACGAAACCCGGACACACGAGGGAGCGTCAGTTGAAGTACATGATGTTCGTCTGCACCGACAGCGAGCCGGACACCGACCCGACCGAACTACCCGACGTCGAGAAGTGGGTGACGGACAACGACGCCAGTGGTCGCCGCATCACCGGCGACCGACTGGCGCCGGCCTCGGCGGCCACCACCGTCCGGGTACGCAACGGTGACCTGCTCGCCACCGAGGGGCCGTTCGCCGAGACCACGGAGGTGATCGTGGGCTTCGACCTGCTGGAATGCGCCGACCTGGACGAGGCCATCGAGGTGGCCCGCGCACACCCGATGGCACGTGAGGGGCGGCTGGAACTGCGCCCGCTCATGATCCTGTCCGACTGACCGGGTGGCCGGGACCGACGACGACCCGGCCGGCCGGCACGACCCGGCTGGCACGGGTACGCACGCCCCGGCCGACGGACACGTCAACGGGGGTGTGGCCGCGGCGGCGCAGGCCGCCGCGGCCGCCGGCGTGCACGCGTACCCCAGGATCGTCGCGACCCTGATCCGCGTGACCGGCGACTGGGCGCTGGCGGAGGACTGCACCCAGGAGGCGCTGACCGCCGCCCTGGAGCGCTGGCCCGCCGACGGCGTGCCGGCCAACCCGGGCGGGTGGCTGATGACTGTCGCGCGCAACCGGGCGATCGACGTGCTGCGCCGGGCCGCCGTGGAGCGCCGCAAGCTGCACGATCTGGCGGTCCTCAGGCCGACCGACGGGCAGCCCGAACCCGAGGCGGGGGAGGACGTGGTGGACGACCGACTACGACTGATCTTCACCTGTTGCCACCCTGCGTTGGCCATCGAGGCGCGGGTGGCGCTGACGCTGCGGACCGTCTGCGGCGTGCCGACCGCCGACATCGCCCGACTCCTGCTGGTGAGCGAATCGACGATGACCCGACGGCTGACCCGTGCGCGGACCCGCATCGCGCAGGCCGGTATCCCGTACCGGGTGCCGAGCGGGCCGGCCCTGACCGAGCGGCTGCCCGGCGTCCTCGCCGTGCTGTATCTGCTGTTCACCAGGGGCTACCTCCCCGACGGTGAGCCGGCCTTCGCCGACGAGGCGGTCCGGCTGGCCCGGCTGCTCGACGCCCTGATGCCGGGGCACTCCGAGGTGGCCGCTCTGCGGGCGTTGATGCTGTTGCAGCACTCCCGGCGCGACGCCCGCCGCGACGGTGCCGGTGACCTCGTCCCACTCGACCGGCAGGACCGCCGCCGGTGGGACCGCGCGGCCGTCGCCGAAGGGCTCACCGCGCTGGCCCGGGTCCGGGACGACGGCCCGTACGCGTGGCAGGCCCGCATCGCCGCCTGCCACGCCACCGCAGCCAGTGCCGAGGAGACCGACTGGCCGGCGGTAGCGCGGGCCTACGACGCGCTGGCAGCCCTCGGGTCGTCACCGGTGGTGGCGCTCAACAGGGCGGTGGCGTACGGCTATGCGTACGGGCCGGAGGAGGGGCTGGCGGCGCTCGACGCGGCACGTGCCGGCGGCGCCCTGGACGCTCATCCCCTCGCGCTGGCGGTGGAGGCCGACCTGGTGGCCCGGCAGGGTGACAGGCCGCGTGCCGCCACCCTGTTCCGCCGGGCGGCAGAGGCGGTGGGCTCCATTGCCGAGCGTCGCGCATTGCTGACCCGGGCCGGCGAACTCACCCCGTAGCCGCCCGGCCGGCCTGGCCTGCTCACCGTGCGGGCCGGGACGGCTCCCTACGGGACGTCGGCTACCGGGTGGGCCGGCGTCACAGGCGGGTGGCGGTCCGAACGAGGCTGGCGATCGCCCGGGACCGGCTGTGCGGCGGCCAGGCGATCACGGTGGTCACCGCTGGCGCGTCCGGCACCGGCACGGCTGCCAGATCGGCGAGCAGCAGCGACCGGCAGGACTCCGGCAGCACCACTGCGGCGCGGCCGAGCGCGATGAGCTGGAACAACTGGGCGTGGTCCCGGACCTCGGGGCCCGGACCGTCCGGATACGACCCGTCGGCCCGGGGCCAGCGCGGCATCGGCAGGTCGGGCAGCGCCTGCACCTCGGCCATCCGCAGGTGTGACCGCCGGGCCAGCGGATGGCCGGCCGGCAGGACCGCAACCTGCTGCTCGGTGACCAGTTCCTCGGAGTCCAGGCCGGTCGTCGAGTCGAATGGCAGGTGCAGCAGCGCCACGTCGGCCCGTCCGTCGCGCAGCAGCCGTTCCTGTTCGCCGATGCCGCACAGCAGCACCTCGACGGGGACCGCGTCCGGCTCGACCGCGTACGCGTCGAGCAGTTTCGGTAGCAGCTCGCTCGACGCGCCCGCTTTTGTCGCCAGCACCAGCCCGGGGTCGCCGTCCGTGGCCTGACCGGCGCGGCGGGTTCGTCGGTCGGCGGCCTCCACGGCGTCGAGAGCGGCCCGACCCTCCCGCAGCAGCACCGCACCGGCCGCGGTGAGCGTGACGCTGCGGCTGTCCCGTTCCAGCAGGGTCACGCCGAGACGCCGTTCGAGTTGCCGGATCGCCCGCGACAGCGGCGGCTGGGCGATGCCGAGGCGGCGTGCGGCCCGGCCGAAGTGCAGCTCCTCGGCCACCGACACGAAGTAGCGAAGCTCCCGCGTCTCCACCCCGCCACCGTACCGCCGGGTCGATACCCGTCGGGTATCGCCCGCTACCGAAGCGGTGTTGGAGGGTCGCGCGCCGCGCGGACAGGATCGAGACCATGAGCGAACGGACGATCGCGCTGGTGACGGGCGCGAACAAGGGCATCGGGTACGAGATCGCGGCCGGCCTGGGGGCGCTCGGCTGGCGGGTGGGAGTCGGCGCGCGGGACGAGCAGCGTCGGGAGGCAGCAGTGGCGAAGCTGCGCGCGAACGGCGTGGACGCGTTCGGCGTACCGCTGGACGTGACCGACGACGCGAGCGTGGCAGCCGCCGCGCGGCTGCTGGAGACAGAGGGCGGCGGGCTCGATGTGCTTGTCAACAACGCGGGCGTGACCGGCGGCGGGCGGCAGCGGCCCGGTGACGTCGACTTGGCGGCCGTGCGGGCGGCCGTGGAGGTCAACGTGATCGGCGTCGTACGGGTCACCGAGGCGATGCTGCCGCTGCTGCGCCGCTCGGCGTCGCCCCGGGTCGTCAACATGTCCAGCGGCGTCGGCTCACTGGCCCGGCAGAGCGCCTCGGCCGGCGAACACCAGACGGGGCCGCTGTCAGTGGCGTACGGGCCGTCGAAGACCATGCTCAACGCGGTGACCGTCCAGTACGCCCGGGCGCTGGCCGGCACGAACATCCTGGTCAACGCCGCCTGCCCAGGTTTCACAGCGACCGACCTGAACGGCTTCCGGGGCGTGCGGACCCCGCAGCAGGGCGCGGCGATCGCGGTCCGGCTGGCGACGCTGCCCGACGACGGGCCTACCGGCGGCTACTTCGAGGACGCGGGCGTGATCCCGTGGTGAGGGTTGCCCGTCAGCACCACATCACCGGGTTGCCGGTGGTCACCGACGCCGCGCACAGCCGGCGTAGCGGCTCCACGATGTGGGCGAAGTCGTCGCCCGACCGGCTCCGGGTACGCACGGCGAGCCGCTCGGGCGGCGGCCCACCGTGCTCGCCCACCGGCCGCATCGCCACCACGGTCCGCGTCCCGCCGACGGTGAACTCCACCTGGTCGCCGGGCAGCGGACGCTGGATGAACCGGGTGGCCCGGAACAGCGTGACCGGCGGGTCGGCGCGGTCGAGGACGAAGAAGCCGTCCCTGTCGACTCCGGCCTGAAAGGCTGGGCCGAACATGAACATCCCGTCGTAGACCTCGACGTACTGCATCAGCACCCGGCCGGTCGCCTCGTCGATCAGCTCGACCTCGTCCGCGATCCGGGCGGTGTGCGCGAACGCGTCCAGCTCGGCGAGCGCGACTGCGGCCCGGTCCGCAGGCAGCGAACCGCCGTTGTCGCCTGGGAGCGCGGTGGCGAGCGTCGGGAACCGCTCCGGGCCGGCGGTGCGCAGCGCCTGCTGGAACAGTCGCACGCCGGCCCAGTTGGACACGTGCTCGCTCGCCTGCTCCATGGCCTCGTGCGGGCACGCCTGCGCCAGCCAGGCGTCGAACGTTTCGTGTGCGGCCCGGTTGCTCTCCCACGGCCGCAACAGCGCGAGCCAGCCGTCCTCGTCGTAGCCGACCGGACCGACCGGGCACGGCGAGGCGAGGCCGTCCTGCCAGCACCGGCAGTACACGAACGCGTCGAGTCCCACGCCGGCACGCTACCGGCGTCCGCCCGGCGCCGCGCGCCGGTTTTCCGGCGGTTCAGGTGCCGCGCGTCGATTCGCGGCGGTTCAGGTGACGGCGAGCAGCACGGCGTCTCCGCGCGCCGCCGCGTCGCGGTAGAAGTCGCGCAGCGCGGCGAAGTTCGGCAGCAGGTAGTTGTCGAACTCGTCGTCGCCGTCGTCCCAGATGTGCGGGTAGATCTCGGCCTCGGACATGGCCGCTGGGTCGAAGCGGGCCCGCAGGGTCGCGTCGTCCACCGCGTCGAGCCCGGCGGCCACGACGCGCACGGCGTCGGGCATGAGCAGCCGGGCCGGGCCCATGCCGAGGTCCGGCCCGATCGGGTCGCCACCGACGATCGCCGGCCCGGCGTCGCCCCGGACCTCGTACGTGGTGCCGGTCAGCAGGTAGTGCAAGCCGTGCCACGCCTTGTCGAGGTCGAGCTCGTCCGGGCCACCCTGGAACAGGGTGCCGACCTTCTCCGGATCGGCGAGCACCGCCGCCAAGTCCTCGGTGGACAGCCGACGTGCGTTGAAGATCATGCCCATGGGGTTGCCTCTCGGGGTGCCGGTCGGAATCGGCGGCAGCGTAGCGCGAGCGCCCGACAGGCGTGCCACCATCGGCGGTCGGCTCAGCGGCGGGTCAGCGTCAGGAACCGGGTCCACGCGGCCGGAGTGAAGGTGAGCACCGGGCCGGCCGGGTCCTTCGAGTCGCGTACGCCGACCACGCCGGGCAGGTTGGCGGCGACCTCGACGCAGTCGCCGCCGTTGCCGCCGCTGCGGGTGCTCTTGCGCCACCGGGCGCCGATCAGGTCCATGCCGCCGCCGCTTCCTTCAGCAGTTCCAGGGTCCGCGCGCGGGGCAGCGCCTCGACCCGGATGCGTTCCCACCGACGCTCCAGCGTAGCAATTTCCGAGGGCTGCTCGATGATCTGCGCGCGGGCCTGACTGTCCCGATCGCGATCGTGCGGCGCTTCCTGTGGTTCCTGCCGCTCACCGACTCCGAGGCACGCGCCGTCGCGCTCCGGCTGCGATGACCACGGTACGGCGAGGGCCGCTCCCCGCCGGAGCGGGGAGCGGCCCTCGTGACAGCCGTACGCGAATCAGTTGGCGATCATGCGGCGCAGCACGTACTGCAGGATGCCGCCGTGCCGGTAGTAGTCCGCCTCACCAGGGGTGTCGATCCGGACCACTGCCTCGAACTCCACGCCGGTGTCGGTGGTGACAGTCACCGTGCTCGGGGTGTCGCCGTCGTTCAGGGCCGTCACACCGGTGATGGTGAACATCTCGGTGCCGGTGAGCCCCAGCGACTCGGCGGTGGTGTCCACCGGGAACTGCAGCGGCAGCACACCCATGCCGATGAGGTTGGAGCGGTGGATCCGCTCGTACGACTCGGCGATGACCGCCCGGACACCCAGCAGCATGGTGCCCTTGGCCGCCCAGTCCCGCGACGAACCCGACCCGTACTCCTTGCCGGCCAGGATCACCAGCGGGATGCCGGCCTCCTGGTAGGCCATCGAGGCGTCGTAGATCGAGGTCTGCTCGCCGGTCAGGTGGTTGACGGTGAAGCCGCCCTCCACCCCGGGCACCAACTGGTTGCGCAGCCGGATGTTGGCGAACGTGCCCCGGATCATCACCTCGTGGTTGCCCCGGCGGGAGCCGTACGAGTTGAACTCGTGCCGCGGCACGCCGTGCTCGGCCAGGTACGTCCCGGCGGGGGAGTCGGCCTTGATCGAGCCGGCCGGCGAGATGTGGTCGGTGGTCACCGAGTCACCCAGCTTGGCCAGCACCCGGGCGCCGGAGATGTCGACGACCGGCTGCGGCTCGCGCTGCATGCCCTCGAAGTACGGGGGCTTGCGCACGTAGGTGGAGTCGTCCTCCCAGGCGAACGTGTCGCCGGTCGGGGTGGGCAGCGACTGCCACCGCTCGTCACCGGCGAAGACATCGGCGTACGCGGCGCTGAACCCGGTCGCGCCGATCGCCTGTGCGATGACGTCCTGGATCTCGGCGCTGTTCGGCCAGATCTCCCGCAGGAAGACCGGGTTGCCTTCGCTGTCCTCACCGATCGGCTCGTTTGCCAGGTCGATGTCCATCGTGCCGGCGAGGGCGTAGGCGACGACAAGCGGCGGGGACGCCAGGTAGTTCATCTTGACGTCCGGGTTGATCCGGCCCTCGAAGTTCCGGTTGCCCGACAGCACCGACACCACCGACAGGTCGTGCTCGTTGACGGCGGCCGACACCTCCTCGGGCAGCGGGCCCGAGTTGCCGATGCAGGTGGTGCAGCCGTAGCCGACCAGGTTGAAGCCGAGCTTGTCCAGGTACGGCGTCAAGCCGGCCCGCTCGTAGTAGTCCATGACGACCTTGGAGCCCGGGGCCAGGGTGGTCTTCACCCACGGCTTGCGGCTCAGGCCCTTCTCCACCGCGTTACGGGCAAGCAGGGCCGCGCCGATCATCACCTGCGGGTTCGACGTGTTGGTGCAGGAGGTGATCGCGGCGATCACCACAGCGCCGTGGTCCAGCTCGTACTCGACGCCGTCCGCGCCGGTCACGCGGACCGGGTTGGTGGCCCGGCCGCCCGCGCCGACCGCAGCGGTCTCCAGGTCGCGCGGCTCGTCGGCCGGGTCGCTGAACTCGTTGGCCGGCGGGTCGCTGGCCGGGAACGACTCGGCGCTTGCCTCGTCGGCCGGGCCGTTGGCGCCGCGCGGCAACTCCTCACGGGCCACGCCCGGCTTGAGGTCACGCTCACCAGCGGAGTCGTCGGCGACGTAGTCGGTAAGCGCCGAGCGGAACAGCGTCTTGGCGGCACCAAGCGGCACCCGGTCCTGCGGACGCTTCGGGCCGGCGAGCGACGGCTCGATGGAGCTGAGATCCAGCTCCAAGCGCTCCGAGTACGCCGGCTCGGCCTCCGGGTCGTGCCAGAGGCCCTGCTCCTTGGCGTACGCCTCGACGAGCGCGACCTGAGACGCGTCGCGGCCGGTCAGCTCCAGGTAGCGGATGGTCTCCGCGTCGATCGGGAAGATCGCCACCGTGGAGCCGTACTCCGGGGACATGTTGCCGATGGTGGCCCGGTTGGCAAGCGGCACCGCGCTCACGCCCGGGCCGTAGAACTCGACGAACTTGCCGACCACACCGTGCTTACGCAGCATCTCGGTGATGGTCAGCACCAGGTCGGTCGCGGTCGTGCCGGCCGGCATCTCGCCGTGCAGCTTGAAGCCCACCACCCGGGGGATCAGCATGCTGACCGGCTGGCCGAGCATCGCGGCCTCGGCCTCGATGCCACCGACGCCCCAACCCAGCACACCAAGGCCGTTGACCATCGTGGTGTGCGAGTCGGTGCCGACAACCGTGTCCGGGTACGCCTGGCCGTTGCGCTCCATGATCGTACGGGCCAGGTACTCGATGTTGACCTGGTGCACGATGCCGGTGCCCGGCGGGACGACCTTGAACTCGTTGAACGCGGTCTGACCCCAGCGCAGGAACTGGTAGCGCTCCTTGTTGCGCTCGTACTCAAGCTCCACGTTGCGGGCGAACGCGTCCTCGCGGCCGAACAGGTCGGCGATCACCGAGTGGTCGATGACCAGCTCGGCCGGGGCGAGGGGGTTGACCTTCGTGGCGTCGCCACCCAGGTCGCGTACGGCCTCACGCATCGTGGCCAGGTCGACCACGCAGGGCACGCCTGTGAAGTCCTGCATGAGCACCCGCGCCGGGGTGAACTGGATCTCCACACTCGGGGCGGCGGTGGGGTCCCATCCGCCGAGCTGACGGATGTGGTCGGCGGTGATGTTCGCGCCGTCCTCGGTCCGCAGCAGGTTCTCCAGGAGGATCTTCAGGCTGTACGGCAGTCGGTCTTGCCCGTCCACCTTGTCGATCCGGAAAATCTCGTAGCTCGCGTCTCCGACGCGTAGCTGGGTCTTCGCACCGAAGGTGTCGAGGCTCGCCACGTCGTACTCCTTCACACCAGCGACCGTGAGTAGTCCTGAGCAGTCTGTCGTACCGGCCGGGGTGCCGCCGAAGTTAGGGGACACTTATCAGCCGATCCGATCTCGAATAAAACCGTACGTCCGTCTTGCTAGTTACGCAACCCGGGCGGCCTCTGTCGCCCTCCTCACCCCTAGCCTCCTAGGACGCACTGCAGGGTGTGTGCGGTGCCTCCGATCGTGGGCCGCAGACGGTGGCCATCGCCAGCAACCCATCGGGTACGTGGCCTCGCGGGCGATCCCGTTCGCTCGTACGGTCGGACTTCTCGCGGCGGTCAGCGCGCTGGATCGCTTCACGACAGCCACACGCTGAATCGTTTACGGCATCAGCTCCAAAGGGGCCGGCGGACCATGTGGTCCCGGCCGTGCTCGCGGCCGGCTGGCTGGCTGGCTGGCTGTATGACGGTGAAGGGCCGGGCCCTGGGTGGGTCCGGCCCTTCGGGTCGGTGGGCCACGGGGTCGCTCGTTCTCGCCGCCGGCTGACGTGCATGACGAAGGGCCGGTCCCCTGTGT
>NZ_JBNCKU010000027.1:0-23388 GCF_049841715.1 Micromonospora sp. DT41
TCTTCGCCAACACCGGCATGACCCTCGACCCCGAACCACCGTGACGGTGCGAACTTCAGCCTTTCAACCTCTGTAGCTAGATTAGAAGTGCGCCTCTGCTGGCGTTGACAGCCTCACCACCCTTCGCTGTAACCGCCGGCGGCCGGTCAGGCGGCGGTCTCCTCGTCCGCTAGCCGGTAGCGATAGCGTCGATCGGGGGTCGTAAGGGCGTGGAAGATGCGCCCTTGGTGCTGGCGGCGTTCCACCAGCGTCGCGTTGCTGAGCCAGACCACCATCGTGCCCAGGTCGACCCGCTGCCCGCCGACCGAGACGGTTAGGGGCAGCTCGATCCCGACCGTTCCGTCGTCCGGCAGGTCGACCTCGTCATCGAGGCCAACCCATAGGCACTGGCCCTCGGGATAGGTACCGCTGACCTCGTCACCGCCGAGCAGCCGCGCGGCGAACAGCCAGCGGTTGACCTCGTCGGAGACGGCAGCAGACAGGTCGGGAACGCGGATCGGGACGGCCGTGTGCTGCTGGATAGCCGCCAATGCCTCGACTGCCGTGGTCAGGGCGTCCAATTCGCGCCGGAACTCGTCGGATGGGTCGAGCGCCCAGGCTGGATCAACGTTGCCCTCCGCCGGCGACGTGTGCCGGAGGCTGACTCGGGCTACGTTCGGGGTGCGGCAATTGGCGAGGAACTTCAGCGCTGCCAGGACGACGGCAGCCGGCTGCCCGGCGAGGCCGGTGAGCCGGAGGGTGCGCGTCACGCTCAGGACGGCCGAGTCGTAGCGGTCTTCGACCCGAAAGACGCGATTGGCCTCCTCCAGCACCACACGGATACCTCCGGCGTCCCGGGTGCTTTCGACGCGGTTGAGGTCGACTGCGGCAAGCACCGTCCCGGCCGGATCGACTAGCTGGACGTGCAGCTTCGCGCTGTTGGCTGCCTCTTGTTCAGGTGCGGTGGACTCGGTGGTGGGTAGTGCGAGGGCCTGGTGAATGGGTTTCCAACCATCGCCGAGGGCTTGGCCGGGGGGCGGCAGCACCATCGGTGTGTCGGAGGAATCCGGCTCGCCGAGGTAGATCTGCCCCTCCTGCCGGAAGGTCGTTTCGGTGACGATGACGGATGTCTCGAAGATGCCGTCATCGAGAGGGATCAAGCCTTCGCGATGCAGGAGACGGGCGAAGTTCAACGTGGCGATCGTCAAGACCATGATCCGCGCAACCAGAGGGACTGCGGCGCGGAACCGCTCCTTGACTCCGAAGACGCGCGTCTGGGCGAGGCGATCAGCATCGTTGTGCACGACGTCGCCATAGATCCACGCGAAGCCGAGCACGTTGTCGGTCGCCCGGTGCGACTGCTGCGAATCCGCCATGGACTGTTCGACGAAGTAGCCCCTGACGCCCTGCCCCTTGGGCTGAATCTCCGCCCATTCCTGCTTGAGCCCTCGCAGTTCCTTCATGACGGCCTCGGGAGCCCCCGCCGCTTGAAGGAAGTAGCCAGCGGCCTTGAAGAACTTTGCGTAGTAGGTCGGGTCGTCGTTGAGGATCAGTGGCCGTACACGGGCTGCAGCGGACTCGACCTGCTCCTCCGGTGGGAACTCCTGTATCCAGGTCGCGGTGCCGTTCGTGTAGTTGACCTGCACAGAGAACGAAAATTGCGATAGCCGATGCAGAGCAGCGCGGTCGGTAGCCAGCGAGTGACCTTCGACCCGCAGGGCACGCAGGATGAAAGAGTTGAGCGCGGCGCGGGCACGCGCCTCGACCTCGGCGTCTTGACTGGTCACGCCGCGACTCTACTTGTTACTGGAAGCCTGTTTTGGGAACCTGATCATGGCCGCGCGTCCCCTTGTCGGCACGATCGGACGCAGGCCTCCGCGGGAGTCTGTCACGGTGGGTAGCGCTCGGTCGGCGGCAGATCCGGATGGGCGGTGTCGTCAGTTGGGACCGCTGGTGGACGCGTGGACCCCGGCGCGGGCGGCTGCCGCTGCCGCTTCGGCGGCCCGGTCTGCCGTGGCCTCGTCGATGGGGTCTCCGCTGACGAGTAGGCGGTAGTAGAGCGGTGCCGAGACGGCGCGGATGACCTCGGCCGCGTCCGTGTCCAAGGGCAGCTCCCCCCGCCGCACCGCCTGCTCCACGCAGGGGACCCACTCGGCGATCCGGACGGCGTAGAAGCGATGGAGAGCCTCGGCGGCGCGGGAGTCGCAGGTCGCAGCGACGATGACCGCCCGGAACAGTGCACCCTGACGCGAGTCGACCAGGGTGCGCTGCACGAGCCGGGCATTGGCGCGCAGGTCCCCGATCAGCGATCCCGTGTCGGCTCGCGGCAGCGACTGCTCCGCCATGTCCGTCAGCAAGTCGGCGACGAGGCCGGCGGCCGTACCCCAGCGGCGGTAGACCGTTGTCTTGCCCACCTCGGCGCGGCGCGCCACGTCCGCGAGGTCGAGACGGTCGAAACCGTGCTCGACGAGTGCGTCACCGGCAGCTCGTAGCACGGCGGCGCGGACCCGGGCGGTCCGCCCTCCGGGTCGGATCACACCGACGGCCATAACGGGTCTCCAGTTCCCTTAACTGCGGATGGCTGCTATCGTAGCCGACGTATTAACGGAACTGGAGTACCTTTAAGGGGGCTGTCATCGTGGAGTACCGACGACTTGGAGCATCCGGACTCACCGTGCCCGCACTCAGCTTCGGCGCCGGCACCTTCGGCGGCTCCGGACCGCTCTTCGGCGCGTGGGGCAACACGGACGCCCGCGAGGCACGACGCCTCGTGGACATCTGTCTGGACGCCGGGATAAGCATGTTCGACACTGCGGACGTGTACTCCGACGGCGCGTCCGAGGAGGTGCTGGGACAAGCGATCAAAGGCCGACGCGACGCTGTCCTGATCTCGACCAAGAGTGGTCTACCGACCGGCGACGGACCCAACGACGCGGGAACCTCACGCGCGCGGCTCATCCGATCGGTCGAGGCGGCCCTGCGCCGACTCGGCACCGACTACGTCGACCTGTTTCAGCTACATGCCTTCGACGCCGCAACACCCGTCGAAGAGGTCGTAGCGACACTGGACGACCTGGTACGGGACGGGAAGATCCGCTATCTCGGCGTCTCCAACTTCGCCGGCTGGCAGCTCATGAAGTCCCTCGCCGCAGCCGACCGGGACCACCGCAGCCGGTACGTGGCACACCAGGTCTACTACTCCCTCGTCGGCCGGGACTACGAGTGGGAACTGCTGCCCCTGGGCCTCGACCAAGGCGTCGGAGCCGTGGTGTGGAGCCCACTCGGCTGGGGACGACTCACCGGCAAGATCAGCCGCGACACACCGCCACCCGCCACCAGCCGGCTGCACGCCACCGCCGCATACGGCCCGCCGGTCGACGACGAGCACCTATTCCGCGTCGTCGACGTCCTCGAAGACCTGTCCCGCGAAACCGGCCGAGCAGTGCCACAACTCGCGGTCAACTGGCTACTACGACGACCCACGGTAGCCACCGTCATCATCGGCGCCCGCAACGAAGCACAACTGCGGCAGAACATCGACGCTGTCGGCTGGTCACTCACACCCGAACAGGCAGCCCGGCTCGACACTGCCAGCACCCGCACCGCGCCGTACCCGTACTTCCCCTACCAACGGCAGGAAGGCTTTGCCAGACTCAACCCTTCGCCGCTCGCGAACACCGCCTGAGCAACGATCACCACGTCCGCTCATCGGCAGATCCGGGAGTTACGCGGTCAGCCCAGGGGCATCTGACAACGAGGGTCGTCCGCCCGCGCTGAGCGACAGATCCCGCACGCCGAGATCGACGGTGTCCTCGTCGACCTGTGGGCGGCCAGCGTCACCGTCCTCATGTGGGACCAACTTCGCGACGACAAGCGGCAACAGCTGCTGACGCGCCGCGTTCCTCGACCTCGCCGGCTCTCTGGTACGCCTGGAACCCGGCCACTGGGACTGGCGCTACGGCACCTGCTCGACGTGGGCCACCCACTGTTCCCGGCCAGCACCCTGATCGTCGCCTTCCTCCGCGAGACCCACGCCGGACTGCTCTGCCTTCTCTACCGCCTCTAGAACGCACATCGCGGCCACCGGCCGGACATCCGCAGGCAGACCGGCCCCTTCTTGCTATCCCGAGAGGTCACCACCATGACAAAGACCATCATCGGCGTCGCCACCGTCGTCCTCATCGCCTGCATCGGCCTGCCCCTCCTGCTGCTGACCTCCGTCACCGGCGGCGGCCCCGGCGGGTGCGCCATCGCTGACCCGCCCGCCATACGCCCCTCCGGGCAGCCGCCCGGCCCCGACCGATCAGACACCGAGCAACTCGACATCGCCGCCACGATCATCGACGTCGGGGTCGCCAAGGCCTCCCCCGCTGAGGCTGAATCGTCGCCGTCGCCACCGCCATGCAGGAATCCGGCCTACGCAACCTGCCTCACCTCGGCAACCTACTAAACGCGGTTCAGCACCAGAGCGCCTGACCCCGTGGTCGAGTTGCGATGACTTTGCGGTCAACCGCGCGGCGCTCGGTCCGCAGGAGCGTCGCGACGCTGAGCTGCACGGCTCGGCTGCCCGGGGATGGTGCCGTCAGTACGAGTCGTGGCCGCAGTCGCAGCCGCAGGCTTGGATTTGCGGCGGTGGAGCGTGAGAGTCATGACAAGCACGACCAGCGCTCCGACGATCAGCCCGAGGATCGCGCTGGCCACCGTGTTGACGAGCCAGCCGACGAGCCCGCCGAGAACACCCGTGGCGTCGTGGGCGGCGACCTCCACGTGGTGCACGGCCTCGTACAGGAAGTGCAGGTTCAGCTCGTGCGTGCCTAGCAGCAGGATGTGCCCGCCCACCCACAGCATCGCCGCGGTGCCGACGACGGTCAGCACGCTGAGGACCACCGGCATCGCCCTCACCAGACCGCGGCCGAACGTGGCGACGGCGCCGGAACGTTGCGACAGGCGCAGCCCGACGTCGTCCATCTTTACGATCAGGGCCACCACGCCGTACACCAGGACGGTTATGACGACGGCGACGACAGCCAGGATCACCAGGCGGGACCAGAACGCCTCATCGATAACCTCGTTAAGGCTGATGACCATGATCTCCGCCGAGAGGATCAGGTCGGTTCGTACCGCCCCAGACACCAGTGTCGTCTCGTCCTGCACCTTCTCCTCGCCCGTGTCGGAGGCGCCGTGATGGGCGATCTTGGACCACACCTTCTCCGCGCCTTCGTAACAGAGGTAGGCGCCGCCGAGCATGAGGATCGGAGTGAGCAGCCAAGGCACGAACTGACTGAGCAGCAGCACCGCCGGCAGGATGATGAAGAACTTGTTGCGCAGCGACCCCACGGCAATGCGCTTGATAATCGGCAACTCGCGCTCGGCCGCCAGGCTTCGCACGTACTGCGGCGTGACGGCAGCATCGTCGACGACGACACCCGCAGCCTTGGCGCCGGCCTTCGCGGCGGCCGCCCCGATGTCATCGATCGACGCGGCAGCGGCCCGGGCCAGCACCGCCACGTCATCCAGCAGGGCTACGAGTCCACCGGCCAAGGGAGGGTCCTTCCAGAGTTGCGCAGAGTTCGAACTGGCCCATTCTCGCCCATGTCCCTGCGCGCGGCACGCCACCGCCCGGCCGAAGTCGTGCACGACAACCACTCGCCCGCCCCGGTCGACGTCCCAGCAGGCCACGTCGTCGTTGTCGATACGGCGTGCGAACGGCACAAGCACCTTGTTCGGATACCGCCTGCGATGCCCTCGTGCCGGCCGGGAAGGCGGAACTGATCAGGACTGGGCCACCGGGTTTCAGGACGCGGCGGATCTCCTGAGCGGCGGCCGGGAGGTCGGGAACGTGGTGGATGGCTGTGGAGATCCAGACCGCCTCAATGCTGTCGGACTCCTACCTGGGGGCGGCCGACCTGACCACGTTGAACGGGCTGGCCAGTGCCGCGATGAGCCGAGCGGCGGGGTGACGCGCAGAGGCCGGCCTTACTTGAGAGGGCCGGCCTCCCCGCTCACGGGCAGCGTGACCGGGCAATGAGGGAGCCCAGACTGGCGATGCTGTTATGTGGCACCGACCACAGGTCGGTAAAGGCCAGTCGATGGGTGAGCACAGGACTGAGTCGCCGGTGCGGTTCGGCGCCACGCCGGCTCCGGTGCCCTGTCATCGGCATGACTGCGCACCGAGCGGCGAGAACGAACACGCGGTCCACGGCATGAGTGATGTCTATTGATTTTGGCGGCCACGGGTCAGATGGACGTGACGTAACCCAGGACTGAAGGCGGCGACGTGGTCCGAGGTGCCGTGGTGCGCCTTCGATGGCGTGAAGCGGCCTTCGCTGACTGCGACGTCGTAGGCTCCCCCGATGGCGTACTCGGCCAGAGTTCCGGTCACGTGGCGCTCGGCAGCCCAGGCGAGTCCAGCGTCCAGAGTGTCGAACACTCCGGAGGCATATCGGGCGTTGTCACCGTGGAAGATCCAGACCGTTGACCTGAGCGGGCTGCGCTGATCAGAAGTAGGCCGGCGCTGCTGGCCCTCCGGCGTGAACGAGAACGACTCGGAAAACGTGCCCGGTCGATGGCGTACGGCCAGAAGCACCGGTTCGGGGTGGACGCCCTCCAGCACCGTCTCGGCTGCAGTGTTCGCCAGAGCGTTCCACACGTGGAAGCAGATGAGGACGTGGTCGCGATCGGCCGTGGTGTAGGCAAGCGTCTTGGGATAAAGCGGGTTCGTTCCGCCGATCCAGATTGACGGTGGCCCGAACGTTTCGATGACGTCGGCCAGCGTCCGCTGTCGCGACAGCCAACCGCTGATGTCGGCGCTGAGCCGCTCATACTCTGCCTCGGACAGCGCCCGATCCAGCTCAAGCCAACCGAGACGATGGGCAACCTCGGCGTAGACGGAGGCCGTGGCATCACGCACGGCACCTGCCGGCAAGATGCTGCTGTAAGCGCCCCCGACACCTGTCGGGGTGAACGCGTCGCGTTCGCGCAGTCCATCGCACTCCGTCGACCACCGCTCAAGGCTTCCATCCACGGCGGCCATCGCCTCGAGAACAAGCCGTTCGGCCATCTCGTCCCTGCCATACATGCCAGGGCGACGAAGCACGCCGTTCACCTGCGCCAGGTGATGCCGACGCGCCTCACCGAGAATGACATCCGCATCTCGACCACTGCTCATCGCAGCCGATCATCACACGCCAACGGCCCCAGGGCATCCGCTCATCGGCATGAGCGGATGCCCGCCGACCCGTCGAACTTCCAAGGCATGGCCTCCGGCAGTTCCGGTGGTACGGGCGCTGGGTGCATGCCGTGTTCCCACCGTTGCGGGCACCCCGCCGATCCCAACCTGCTCCCCTAAACCGGGCTCGCACCGCCGACCGCCGACATCTGCCGGCCCAGTGCCTTGGCTGGCTCCCGCAGCCGCATCGGTCGATCGGGTGGCACCCTCACGATCGCCGCGCCTTGTCAGCGGGAGATCCGTGCGCTTGGCAGGGCTGCCGGCGCTGTCGGCGGTCATCGCTCCTCGTGGCCTTGGCCGGCCTCATGCTGGGGATCGCCGGGAGTCGAGCCGGGCAACCCTGCGTGGCCCGGCCGTCCGTCGGTAGCTGGCGTCGAGTAGCTCGTCGACTTCGTCCCAGTCGGTGTCTCCGGTCAGGCCCACCCCGATCCACCCGTAGGGGCCCAGGTAGGCCGGCACGAAGCAGCGGTCCTCGTCCAACAGCGCCGCTCGCTCGTCGGGATCAACCAGCACGAGCACCGAATGTTCATGCTGCCGGTAGACGCCGTCGACTTTCACCGATCCCCCGAAGTACGCGAAGACCTTGGTGGTGAAAAAAGCGGGATGTCCGTGGGAGATCTTCTCGGCCGCGTCGGGGAAGGCCAGGGCGAGCGCCCGCAGCCGGTTCAGGAGCGGATCTGCTTCGTCAAACATCATGGCGTGCGGCATATCGGAAGGTAAGCACACGGTGGCCGCCTGCAGTGCCTCGCCGGCGGCAACGGCTAGCGTGCGATGGATGCCCAGCGATGCTCGCCCTCGGGTCGTCTTCATCTGTGTGGCCGACGTCCCCAACCCGCAGTTGTTGGCCTACGCTCCAGCGTCCTCCTCATACGGGCCGGCAAGTGTCTCGATCGGCAGTAACAGCGGCTCTGGCTCCTCCCGAGTGAGGCTCGCCAAGCACTCCGAGGGCTCATCTCCCTCGCTGACCGCGTCGACGTACGCCTGGGCATTGCGCAGGCTCATCCGCGGCGCCTGCTGACGGACAAACCGCAGCGCCGCCATCCTGTCCCCACGCTGTACGAGGGCACGGACTTCAGCGAGCAGCGGATCCGGAGGCCTGACGCCCTTGTACTGCTGCAGATATACGTCAGCCCATCGATCTGTGCCGCATATCACGGCTGGTATGTGGTGGATGCTGCCGTCTTCACAATCTACGAAGTACGGGCCCTGTCCCACCAGCATCTTGCCGAAGTCACCGGAACGCAGGTACTCAACAGACTGCCAGCCGACCAACCACCCGAGGACGTGCTCCTCGACACCGCAGACTGCAACCTCGGGCACATCAACCAGCCGTCCCTCCCGTCGCTGCCTGATCAGCAAGGCCTCGACGAGCGCGACAGCGCGCTCTCTGGTGATCACGCCCGGCATCATCCATCACGCCGACCAGCACACCAACCGCATACGAAACTCGCCCATGTCTCACGATGCGCGGACGGCGGCAGATCGGGATATCCGATCGCGGCCCGCAATGGAGCCAGGACGGCATCTATCGTGCGTGCATGTCGATCAGCGACCGAGATCTGGTCATCAAAACCGCGGAAGCCGGCGCAGCGATCGTGCGCTCGCACTACGGGTCATCGCTGACACGCTTCGAGAAGTCTGCGGGAGACTTCGCCACGACGGCCGACATCGAAGCAGAGCGCGCCATCCTCGACGTCTTGCACGCTGCCCGGCCGGACGACCTCGTGGTGGGAGAGGAAAGCGGACGCACGGGAACCGGCGGGAACGGACGCAGTTGGCTAGTCGACCCGTTGTGCGGGACGTTGAACTACGCCGTACACACCATGCTCGTCTCGGTCAACGTAGCTCTGCGAACCGGAACGCAGCTCGGCGTGGCAGCCTCGGCGGACCCGTTCACCGATGAGGTGTTCTGGACCGACGGTGCTGGGGCACACGTGCGTCACGGCGGCGCGGACGAGCGACTTGCCCCGTCGGCCGCGTCGAGGCTGGTGGACGTCAATCTCGATCCACCGTTTCCCAATGAGCGCGTCTTCCGGGCCGCGCGGTTACTTGCCGATCAAGGGTTCATCCGGCAGTTCCGCCCACGCGTCGTCTCCACCACCCTGGCGGTGGCTTGGGTCGCTGCCGGCCGACGAGCCGCTTACGTAACCGATGGCCACCTGAGCGACAGTGTCCACTTCGCGGCCGGCATCGCCCTCTGTCAGGCTGCCGGCTGTGTGGTGACCGGGATCGACGGCCAACCTCTTCACACCGGCGCGGGCGGTCTCGTCGTGGCGGCCGACGAGCACACACACGCAGCCCTGCTGACCCTGGTAGGAAACCAGCGTGCAAGAAAGGATTGATCGCCTATCCGCTTCTCGGCAGTTGCGGGTGGTCTCGTGGTAGCCGCCTCATCGCCCGGCGGCCGGCTGAACGAGGTCCGGGCCGCCGGTGTGCGGCGTCGGGAGGTAGCCGAGGTACCGCTGCGGCAGTGCCGCCACGCAGGCCCCGGAGCATGCGTTTGCCAGCAACGGCAACACGTCGGTGGCGACCAGGCCAGAGATCCAGACCTGGCGAAGCTCACCGTCAACCGGCCCATCGCAGACGCTGCAGGTTCGCACCGCGTCGCAGCCCCACACGTCTGGGTCGAGCGCGGCGAAGTCCGTCTCTACCGCTCGGGTCACCGCCCGCAGCCGCGGAAACGGCGGGCGGAACCTGAAGTTGCCATAGAGGACGCGCGTGCTCACCGTGCGGTCGGCTAGCTCGCGGCAAATCAGGGTGACTGACCTGAGGGCCTCGACTGGCACCTGCGGCGACGTCATGCGGATCCGAGGAGGTCCCACCGGTTGCCGGCGATGTCGAGGAAGACCGCGACCCGGCCATAGGGCTCGGCCCGTGGCTCCCGGACGAAGGTGACACCGGCCTCGACCATCCGTCGGTAAGCGGGGTCGAAGTCGTCGACTCGGAGGAAGAACCCGACTCGGCCGGCTACCTGGTTACCGGTTGCGGCACGTTGGTGTTCGCCGTCGGCGCGAGCGAGGAGAATCCCGGTCTGGGCACCCGGCGGCCGGACGACGACCCACCGCTTGGGCCGCCCGTCAGTGGTCAGCGATGGGGAATCCTCGACGAGATCGAAGCCGAGTACGTCGGTGAAGAACGCGATCGCGGGGTCGTACTCGTCAACGATCAGGGCCACCAAGTCGATCTGCACCACGGCAGCGTACGCAGGTCCGTCGTGCTCGCCGCCCGCGCTCCGACAGCGGCAAATCCGGACGGCCGATCTGGCGGGCCATATGGCAGGCAGGCACCGGCGGTGGCTCGACAGCGTGGCGTTCTGGATCAGCTGATCGGGTGACCGAAGGAGATGTCGGCTATTTCATGCGACGGACACCCTGCGGCGCCAGGAAGGAGGCATGACCAATGACGTGACCGGTCCCCTTCTGCCCGGGCGCATCCATTGACGATATCGAGACTCCTACGCAGTTCTCGGTTCCGTACCGCGCGACCGGGAAACGCGAGGCCAAAGCGCGTGGGGGTGCAGCTGGAAGACCTGCATCTATTATTCTTCGAGATCGCCGGACTGGCTCGCAAAGTCCTATGGCTCCCGTCTCGTCCTCACGCAGACATCTAGTGCGGAGTGCGCCGACATTTGCCGGGCCCGCGCGGCCGTCAGCCCAGCGCCGACGGCGCCAACCCGGCCGACATTGTTGGACACGGCACTAGCCTACGACAGGTACCGAGACACCCGCAGTTTCCGGGGGTGGCTTAACCGTCCAGCCAAACAGTCGAGCCAACGCCTGCGACACCAGACCGCTGGCGACGAACCCGCGCAGTCGCACTAGCCCATGATCAGTAACGTAACCCACACAAGGACAGTTAAGGACGGAAGCATGTATGCGAGAAGTGCCGTGGTAGACAACGGACTCCTTGGACGGTCACCTTGAGTAGCGGCATATTCGCTCAGGTAGTGCCGTGCCCGCCGGTCCACGTGCTGGAGATAGCGGCGGTGGCGGTGGCCAACATAGAGCCAGACGATCGCAAGCAGTACCCCGAAGACGGCCACTGCGTGCCCAGAGAGTGATGCAATAGGCATCTGCACCACCAGCGCCGAGTAAGCCACAATCAACATCGATTGCGCCACGATGAAGAAGTTGCCGCGCTGCATCAACATGTTGTCCTCATGCAAAAGGTGACTCCACACCCTTGAAGCTGCCTCGTTCGGAAGCGGCTCAGGGGACCGCCCTTCCGGGTCCATACGACTCTCCTACGGCATAGTTGACGTCGAGCTAACAGCCCCTGGGCGGGCTCATTGGCGTCTCTCAATGATGCATTGGCCGCGCAAGCGGATCTGCATCGGCGACCCGGACGCCCTGCGGCGAGCGGCCGGCAACCTGCTCTCCAACGCGGTACGCCTCTCCCCCGCAGGTGGGGCGATCGCCGTCTCAACCGGCCGGGCCGGAGGCTGGCTGTGGCTCGCCGTCACCGACCAAGGACCGGGCATCGCCGAGACCGACAAGAGCCAGGTGTTCGACCGATTCTGGCGCGGAACCGCCGCCCGCGGCGCTGCCAACGACCGACGGGCTGATGGCCCACGTGGGATACGCCTTATCGGCGCCATCCCGCCCAGCTGAAGATCAGCCCACCTTGACGGGTCCCGGGCCAGGCGTTCGGGACCCGTGTTTACGCACGAGCCCTCTCAGCCGGACGCGCCTCCGCAACCCGACGTGGTGCGCGCTCATGCCGAGAACGGTGCACCTGATCATGGCAATGGGATGCTGCGGTCCACCGTGCGCCCAGACCTTTTAATCCTGGCCTCAGGTTGATCGGGGACAATGAGCGGCAAAAGCATCGATTGGAAGGGGGCGCGTCGGCGTGCGAATCATGATCGCGGATGATGACGCGGCCATCCGTGAGTCGCTGGAGCGGGTTCTCCAGGTCGAGGGTTACGACACCAGCACCGTCGCCAACGGTCTCGCCGTGCTCGACGGGGTCGGTGGGGCCGGCGGTGACACGCTGGATCTGCTGATCCTCGACGTGATGATGCCCCGCCTCGGCGGGTTGGAGACCTGCCGGCGGTTGCGGGCGGCGGGTCGGGATCTGCCGGTGCTGATGCTGACCGCTCGTGACCAGGTCTCGGACCGGGTCGCAGGGCTGGACGCGGGCGCCGACGACTACCTGCCCAAGCCGTTCGCCACCGAGGAGTTGCTGGCCCGGGTGCGGGCCTTGCTGCGCCGGCGCACGCCGGGCGACGGGGAGCCGCAGGTCCTGTCGTTCGCCGACGTCCGGCTCGATCCCGACAGGTTCGAGGCGTGGCGGGGCGGGCGGCAGCTACGCCTGACCCGGACCGAGTTCTCGCTCCTGGAGGTCCTCGTGCGTAACGCGACCCGGGTGTTGACCCGCGACGCGCTGTTCGAGGCGATCTGGGGTTTCGACATGAGCGCCACCGCCAACAACCTCCAGGTGTATGTGAGCTACCTGCGCCGCAAGATGGAGGCCGAGGGTGAGCCGCGATTGATCTACACGCTGCGCGGCCTGGGATACACGTTGCGGGAGAGTCCTTTGTGAGCAGGCCCGCCGGCCGGGAACCGCGCCGGCTGACCCGATGGTGGCGCCGGCGGTCACTGCGGACCAGGCTGACGGTGATCGCGGCGACGGCCATCGCGGTCAGCGTGTTCATGGCCTTCCAGGTGGCCAGCGAGCTGCTGGACTGGGAGCTGCGGGACACCGCCGAGGATCAGCTACGCGCCGACTCCCGCGTCCTGGCGACGGACGCGGAGCGCGCCGGTCTGGCGCAGGTCCAGCTACCGCCGTACCCCGGATCGGGTCGACTGGTGCGGGTCATCCTGCCCGACGGCTCGACCCGGACACCGGCCGGCCAGCCTGCGTTGCCCCCGGTCAGCGAGCACGCCGGGCGCGTGGCGCAGGGCGCGTCGGCCGACCTGATGGAGTCGAATGACATCGACGAGGACGGCTACCTCATCTACACGCTACGGGCGGGCGACGGCGCGGTCCAGGTGGCCCGCGTCGCCAACGACAGCCCGATCAACCGGTTCGGGTTCGGCATGCTGCTGATCGGGCTGCTCTGCGTGGTCGGCGGCACCCTTGTCGGGCGGACCGTGGCGCGGGCCGGGCTGGCACCGATCGACCGGCTGACCGCCGCCGCGGTACGCGTCGCGCACACTCAGGATCTCGACGCCGACATCCCGGATGAAGGCGGCGGGGAGATCCGGCGGCTGATCCAGTCGATCAACGACATGCTCGCTGCGCTCCGGGACTCCCGGCGGGCCCAGCGGTTGCTCGCCGAAGACGCCGCCCACGAGCTCAAGACCCCGCTCACCAGCCTGCGCCTCAACGTCGAACTGCTGATCCGCCTCGATCGGCGCGGCACCCTGGACAGCGCGCTGCCGGCCGAGAGCCGGACCCGGCTGCTCAATGACCTCGGCGCCCAGGTAGCCGAGTTGAGCACCCTCGCCGCCGAACTGACCGACCTGGCGCGCGGCGACGTCACCGACGAGCGCACCGACCTCCTCGACCTCGCCGACGTGGTGGTGGCCGCCGCGACCCGGGCGCGTTCCCGCGTGCCCGACATCGAGGTCGCGCTCGACGTCACCTCCGTGTGGGTGAGCGGGCGTCCCGCTGCACTCCAACGGGCGGTGCTCAACCTCATCGACAACGCCGGCAAGTGGTCCCCCGCGGACCAGCCGGTCCAGGTCCGGCTCCGTGCCGAGGGCGCGTCGGCGGTGCTCGAGGTCGACGACGCCGGGCCGGGCATCGACGCCGCCGACGTACCGCGGGTGTTCGACCGGTTCTACCGTGCCGACAGCGCCCGCGCGTTGCCAGGATCCGGTCTGGGGCTGTCGATCGTTCAGCGGGTCGTCGACGCCCATGGCGGCCGGGCCACCGTCGCCCGCTCCGCGCGCGGTGGCGCGCTGCTTCGAGTCGACCTTCCGGCCGCGGCCCCGCCCGGTCGAATCACGCGGCCCACCGCCGGGTCATGAAAAGGATCCGGGACGGGCCTGAGGCTCCGTCCCGGATCTCGCCCGTGCCGCCGCGCTCACCGTTGTAGCGAGGGCTCCTCGTCGTCGTCGAGCGACTGTCGCCCGTCCGGCGGCTCCACCGGTTGGGACAGCCGGCTCGGCCACCACATCCGCCGGCCGATCAGCAGGGTGAGGGCGGGCACCAGGACCGATCGCACCAGCAGGGCGTCGAGCAGCACGCCGAAGGCGACCAGGAACCCGACCTCGATCAGCATCACCAGCGGAAGTGAGACGAGGACCGCGAACGTGGCCGCCAGGACCAGGCCTGCCGAGGTGATGACGCCACCGGTGGCGGAGAGGGCTTTGAGCATGCCCGCTCTGGTGCCGAGACGCACGGCCTCTTCCCGGGCACGGCTGGCCAGGAAGATGTTGTAGTCGACGCCGAGCGCCACCAGGAACAGGAATGCCAGCAGCGGCACCGAATAGTCGATGCCCTTGAACCCGAGGATCGTGTCGAAGACGAACACGCTGCCGCCGAAGGCTGCGGCGAATGAGACGACCACTGTGGCCATCAGGACCAACGGGGCCACGACCGCGCGCAGCAGCAGCCCGAGCACGATCAGGACGACGGCGAGCACCAGCGGGATCACCAACTTCTCGTCGCGGCTGGTGGTCACCTCGGTGTCGAGGTTCTCCGCACTCGGCCCGCCGACGATCGCCTCCGCCCCGCTCACCGCGTGCACGGCGGTGCGCACGCGCTTGATCGTGTCGTACTCTGCGACGGTGTCCGGCGCGTCCGTCGGGAACACGGAGATGTCGGCCCAGCCACCCTTGGTCTGACCCGGGATGGCCGTGGCCACACCTCGGGTGCCCTTGACGATGTCGAGCACCCGCTCCTGGTACGCCGGCAGCGTGAAGATCGTCATCGGCTGGCCGCCGAGCTCCGGGAAGTGCCGGCGGAGAACGGTGAAGCCGGTGACCGACTCCGGCGCGGACAGGAACTGGTCCTGTTCCCGCAAGGCGCCGGTATTGCCCGCCAGCCCGAGGGCGAGCACGCCGAGGACTCCGAGCGAGCCGAGCGTCGCCACCCACCGGCGGCGGCTGATGGCGGTGCCAAGCCGTCCCCACAGCCCCGGCCTCTGCTCCACGGTCGTGCTGAACCGCGGGATGGCCGGCCAGAAGATCCGCCTGCCGAGCACCACGAGCACCGCCGGGAACAGCGTCAGCATGGCCACCAGCGCGCACAGAATGCCGGCCGCACCGATCGGGCCCAACCCGCTGGTGCTGTTCAGGTCCGCGACGAGCAGGCAGAGCAGGCCGGCGACCACGGTGGCCGCGGACGCGACGATCGCCGGCGCCGCGCCGCGCAACGCGTGGACCATCGCAACCCGGACGTTCTCGTGGTGGTGCAGTGCCTCCCGATATCGAGCGATGAGCAACAGCGCGTAGTCCGTGCCGACGCCGAATACCAGGATCGTCAGCAGCGCCGAGTTCTGGTCGTTGACCACGATGCCGAAGCCTTTGACGAGCAGGTAGACGGTGGCCATCGCGGTCAGTGCGGCCGCGCTTACGACCACCAGCGGGATGAACCACAACACGGGGCTGCGGTAGGTGAGGATGAGTAGGAGCGTGACGACGACGACGGTGGTGAGGAAGACCTGCAGGTCGATGCCGTCGAAGACGGCGTCCATGTCGCCGTCGACCGCAGCCGGGCCGGTCACGTCGAGTTCCAGGCCGGCGGGGCGGTCCTTCGCGGCGTCACGCAACGGCCCGACGATGGCCTCCGGTGCGCCGTAGGTCGTGCTCACGTCGAGGGTGAACATCATCGCCTTGCCGTCGGTGGAGAGTCTCGTCGATGGGCCCTCATCGTCCTCGCCGTCCGGGGCCGCCACCTTCGGCGGGTACCGCTTGGCAAGGGTGTTGTAGTGGCGCTCGGCCGTCGCGCGGTCGGCGTCGGTCATGCCGCCGGCGCGGTGGTACACGAACACGAACGTGTTGTCCTCACCGCCGGGGAGACTGTCCTCCAGCACCGCCACCTTGGTGGACTCGGCGCCGGCCGGCAGGGTGTCCACGGCTCTGTCGGTAGTGACCGAGCTCAGCTTTCCGCTCAACGGCACCATCACCGCCGCCAGCGCCACCCACAGGCCAATCACCAACCACGGCACCCACCGGCCTGCCAACCGGCCGGCCGGCGCTTCCTTGGACGGCGCTGCGTTGACTGCCATCACTAGCCTCCTACGAGACGGTCCATCGCTTATCTGATGCCGACTTCGTACCGAGCGAATCTGAGACGACTGTTAAAACGGCGCTCAGGCCGGTTGGCCGAGCCAGGTGCCCGAGCGCACGCACCACCGTGGCGGCGTCGAGGTCCTGCCCGGTAGGCAAGGCCCAGGCGACACAGCCGTCGGGCCCGGATGAGCAACGCGTCGACGGCCACCGGGTCCGTGCGGGCAGGGACGGTGTTGATCCGTCCGGTCCACGCGGCCGCGGCGGTGTCGATCCAGGGGGTCCGGGACGACATCGTGGTGATCGTGACGTCGGTGCCGCTAGATGGCTGGACGCTGTCCTGACCGGCGAACGGCGTTTTCGCTAACAGCGCGCTGGTCCGGAGGCTGAGGCGCAGCTTTCACGGCATCCGCAAATGCGGCGATCCGGGTGCTGCCATCTCACGTCCACCAGTTACTGGTTGTTGGCGGACGTGGGTGGCCGATCCGCCGCCGTCGCAGAGGCGGCCGACGCGCGAACAGCGCCGTCTGCGCATCGCCCTGGTACGCAAGGGGTGCTACCAGCACATTACGGAGACGGTCCGGCCAAGGTCAGTCACCTGCTCTCAGGGCATTGAGCACGGCCGTCACCTCGGGGCGTGACGCGGCCGGTCGCCGGACCCCGGCAGTGATGCGCCGGGTCAGCGGCGGGCTCAGTGGTCGGGTCACCACCCGGTATCGCGGGTCCACCGCCAGCTTCGGCAGCATGGTGATCGAGCGGCCGTTCTCCACGTGCTGGAGGGCCAGCATGTAGTTGTTGAACCGACAGATCACCACGGGCTCGAAGCCGGCCTCCCGGCACAGCCGGGTGGACAGCTCGGACATGTACGAGCCGGCGACGTCGAACGTCCAGCGCTGCTGCGCGCACGCCTCCAGTGCGACCGACTCGGCGCTGGTCAGCGGATGCCCCGGGGGCAGCACGAGCACGACCGGGTCGGTGGCGAGCGGCACCACATGGATCTCCGGGGAGAGCTCGGCGCCGGCGAAGTCGGCCGTCGTGATGATCAGGTCGACGTCGCCGCGACGCAGCGCCGGCATGCTCTCGTGCGGTTCCAACTCCAGCAAGACCACGCTTACATCCGGGTGTCGGGCCGCGAGACGGACAAGTGCCGGTTCGGCGAGGGCTTGCACCGCACTCTGGAACGCGGCCACGGTGACCGTGCCAGCCGGCTCGTCGGCGAGGCGGCGCAGCTCCGCCTCGGCCGCGTCCATGGCCGCGAGGATCTCCCGAGCCCGGCCGGCAAGCAACATTCCGGCCGCAGTGAGTCGCACCCGCCGCCCGGTGCGTTCCAGCAGCGCGGTCCGGGTCTCCCGTTCCAGTGTGGTCAGCTGCTGCGACACCGCCGACGGGCTCAGGTTGCCGCGCTGCGCAACGGCCCGGACGGTGCCGTAGGTCGCCAGGTCGGCGAGCAGGCGCAGCCGCCACGGATTCAGCGTCATGACCGCCGACTGTACGGCTTTGCTTAACAGCGACAGCGGAAATGTGCGATGGACGTGTCTGTCCGGGCTGCCTAGCGTCGGTCCATGGCTGATTCGTTCTGGTCCGACGCCGATCGTCACCTGGTCCGCTACATCGGCGCGGGCAGCTTCGTACGTGAAATCATCGAACGCGCCGAGGGCAGTTTCGTCTTCACCGCCGACGGCCGCCGCCTGCTCGACTTCACGTCGGGGCAGATGAGCGCGATCCTTGGCCACTCGCACCCGGCCGTAGTAGCCACGATCCAGCGGCAGGCAGCCACTCTCGACCACCTGTTCAGTGGCATGCTGAGCCGGCCCGTGGTCGAGCTGGCACGCCGCCTCGCCGGCTCGCTGCCTGCGCCGCTGGACAAGGTCCTGCTGCTCACCACCGGCGCGGAGTCCAACGAGGCGGCGATCCGGATGGCGAAGCTGGTCACCGGCCGACACGAGATCATCTCGTTCGCCCGGTCCTGGCATGGAATGACGCAGGCTGCGGCGAGCGCCACCTACAGCTCGGGGCGCAAGGGGTACGGGCCCGCGGCGCCCGGCAACTTCGCCATCCCCACGCCGAACGCGTACCGGCCCGACTTCACCTTTCCCAGCGGCGAACTGGACTGGCGGCATCAGCTGGAGTTCGCGTTCGAGCTGTTCGACGCCCAGTCGGTGGGCAGCCTGGCGGCGTGCATCGTCGAACCGATCCTCAGCTCCGGCGGGGTGATCGACCTGCCGCCGGGATACCTCGCGGCGCTGCGCGACAAGGTGCACGAGCGGGGCGGGCTGTTGATCCTCGACGAGGCGCAGACCGGTCTGTGCCGCACCGGAGAGTGGTACGCGTTCCAGCGGGACGGCATCGTGCCGGACATCCTGACCCTGTCCAAGACACTCGGCGCCGGCCTGCCGCTGGCCGCTGTGGTGACCAGCCCGGAGATCGAGCAGACCGCGCACGGGCGCGGCTTCCTCTTCTTCACCACGCACGTCTCGGACCCGCTGGTGGCTGCGGTCGGTAACACGGTCCTGGACGTGCTGGAGGCCGACCGGCTCGATGAACAGGCTGCGCAACTGGGCTCGTACCTGCGCAAGGGCCTTCAGGAGATCAGCCAACGGCACCCTGTGGTCGGCGACGTGCGGGGCCGCGGGCTGCTGGTCGGGCTCGAGTTGGTCAGCGACCGGGAGTCGAAACGACCGGCCGACGCGCTGGGCGCGGCAGTGACGGGGCGTTGCCTGGAACTGGGCCTGCACATGAACGTGGTGCAGCTGCCGGGCATGGGCGGCGTCTTCCGCATCGCACCGGCGCTCACCTCCAGTCACGCGGAGCTGGACCTGGGCCTGGAAATCCTCGACCATGCACTCGCCGACGTGGTGCCGCAGTTCATACCTTGAGCACCAGCCCAGGGTCATGATCATGGAAGTCTTGGAGGCGTTCAGCCTGCAGCATGGGGGAATCGATAAGGGCGCGGCTGCCGGCGTCATGGAACAGGTCGGTCAGCGGGCGGGTGACCAGAACCGACAGATAGGGCGGCTCCTCACCCGGGCCGACCCGTACAGGGCAGACCTCCACGCCTCGAAGGGCGGCACGAACCTCGGGCTGCGCCAAGGTCCGGGGACGGCGAGGCGGCGTCCGGGTGTCTCGGATTCGACGAGCAGCCGTTTTCGTCAGCAGCGCCGAGCCGAGGTCGGCCAGTTGCCGGTCGTCCCAACCGTTTTAGCGCAACAGGTTCTGCTCGGTCGGGTCTGGCAGCACCATGACTTGCAGATACAGCGACGCTTCGAATCGGTTCACACCGAGCCGGGCAGCGATCCGTCCGACGCGGACAGCAAAGCGTTTCTGGCCGTACGCGCCAGCGGGCAACCCACTCGTCAACTCACCGATACTCGTCGTCAACCGGCAGTCCTCACGTCACGACCACGTGCATCCATCGTCTGCATTATGAGTTGCCCCTGCCGACATCTGTAGACGCGCTCTTCTGCCCGAAACGGTCGCGGTGTCGGCTCCGCCTGAAGACTGACGTCAACGCTGACGCCAAGCCCGACCCTCGAACGGGGGCCAACCCGGAAACTGTCACCGCCGCCGGGCCGAATCCCGAGGCGATGCGGACCACGGCGCTCGTGGCAAACGTGGACGGCCATGTGCATCGCGCTCGCACCGGAGCGAGGTCGGCCGGCGATGGTCGCCTGCCGGGTCGCGGGTTTGCCCGGCAGGGTGGACCGCGCGAGGGAAGTCGCGCTGTTAATCACTGTTGAGGTGTTAACGAACACTCCGTGCAGCGCACGGAAGGGGCCCGAGACGGGTCAGAGCAGCAGTCATCGCCACGACCGTGACAGGCACGGATCGTGGACACGAAGATGGACAGCGACGGGGACGCGAACCGGCGGGCTCACATCTGCTTCCGGCAACCGCCGGTGCACCGTTTCGGACAGGGACACTCCCTCCGGCCGCAGCACACCGTGCTGCGGCCGGACCGGCGTCGGCTCAACCCGCCGGGAGAAGATCCTTCATGGCGGTCCTCCTGTCACTCGGTCGGCACCCCAACGACCGGACCGGCGGACCAGGCCACAACGACGAGGAAGGGCCGTAACGGGCGCCCATTCATCGACCAGTCGGCCCGGCGAACAAGCTCGCCGCAAGGGGAACGTTCCTCCAGTACCTCTCGACCAGACCGACGCTGTCAAGCAAGTCAATCCGACGATCGAAGGCCTCGGCACGCCCTCGACGGGGCACAGCGCCGGACCATCTTCGCCGGCCCGCTACCTGCCATAACGGTTCCCACCGTCCCCACGACCCGACCGTCCCAGCCGGCCACGCCTACTGGAGAGCCGGTCAAGGTAGGTGACTTTGACCGGAAAGTCGATCCCGTCTAGAGCACCTTGTGATGACGGACACAAATCCTTATGTTCGCCGACACCGCCAGCCTCAGCAGTCCAGGTTGTGAGACATCAGAGATCGTCCCACCAATGCTCGGGCGATCCGCGACGCCGGCGGTTGGGGTCGGTCATCATGTCCTGCAGGTAGATCTCGGCCGGGTCATCCTGGCTCCGCGATGCGACGAGGCAGCCGACGACCTCACCGTCCAGGATGGCAATCGCACGGTCCATGCCGCCCGCGGCCGGCCGACGAAGTCCTTGCGTCTGCGGGCGCGTCAGGGCCGAGGCCCTTGCCAGTCGCGGAATAGGCAGGCCGCCGAGCCTCTTACCGGCTGAGAAGATCGTCCTCGCCGTGAACGCCCCACCAGCTCAGTGCGTGCCGGCGCAGCGTTCCCGAGAAGCGGGTCAGCAGCAGCCAGTCGGCGTCGAGGATCAGCGCGGCGTCCTCCGGGCGCTCGTCCAACACCCGGGCCACACTCGCCAGCATCTCCCGCGTCGCCCGGTCGGAGGATTCGCTCTTCACCAGCCGGAAGCCGATGGTGACGTACCGTTCCGGTTCCCACTCCCACATCGAGCCGTCACCATCTTCGGCTTCGAAGTAGCCGTGGGATCCGGCGTGGATGCTCACCGTGTAACCACACCGATCGCTGAGGTCCGCATTCAACACCCGGGGTCTGCCATCTGCCGCCGACTCCTCGGTGCCGTCCGGGGCGACGACGCCGGCCAGCACATCGAGCGGAACGTCGCCGGCCAGCGTCAAGCGGTACTCGGTCGCCATGGATAGCCCCCTCAGTCTCGTCGCAGGATCTGGATTATCGCCCCGCTGCGCGTCACCGCCACCAGTTCCTTCAACCCTGCGATCGGCCAGTCGTCGAACTGCCTCTGCAACGCCCCGAGATCGCCACGCCATTCGTGGAGATTGACCACCACCCGTTGGGTCTGCTCGCTGTCGATCTTGTCGGCTACCCCGCTCCACACGCCTCGCACGCTCTTCGCCGGCATCGGGGAGTAACAATCGAAGACATGTCCCTCGACCAGGTAGTCGGGATCCTTGCCCGGTTTCCCGGAATCACCGGTACCGAGCCGCGCTTCCGCGACCTCCTGCCGGGTCGGGTTCTGGTGGAGCCGGTACCCCTCTGCAGCGACGGTATCGGCGCACTGGTTCTCTAGTTCCAGGGAGCGCCGCACGCGTTCGTCCTCCTTTGGAGGGATCCGGGTACGCCGGCCGGTGGGCGAACCGCCGCGCTCTCCGGTGGGCTTGCGCGTCCACGGAGTCGTCACGCCCCTGCCGGGGGACGGTGTGGGAACCGAGGCAGGGCTGGTCGGTACGGCACCGCCAGCCCCGCTCAGTTTCCCGAAGACCCCAGCTGTCGTGCCTCGGCGATCGCCGCGTCAACGGCCTGGCGGGTGGTGGCGGTGCGCTGAACCAGCATGACGAGCACCTGCTTGATGCTCTCCAGAGCCTGCAGCAGCGGCCCCGGCTGCCCACCTTGCAGAACCCCGACGACAAGCTGCTGCGCCTCACCGACCTGGGTGATCGTGGCGGCCGTCTGGTCGCGGATGCCGTCGACCGCACTCTGCACCGGAGTCAGCCCGCTGATGGTCTCCCCCGGACTGGCCTGCTCCGGGACACCAGCGGCCACCTTCGTGGCATCACCGACAGCCCCGGTCAGACCATCCAGTCCACCCCGGACGGTGGCGATGGCTCCGCGCACCCGCGCCATGCCGGCAGCGACGGCAGCGAACCCAGCACCCGCCGCGCGCAGCACGATCTCCTGCGCCTGCTGATCAGCAGCGGCAGCCAGACCCTGTGCACGTTCGACCCCGGCGGCCAGCGTACGTAGCTCCGTAGTGATCTTCTCGACCTGCGACACGCTGCCGGATCCCTCCACCTGGCCACGAGAGCTCTCAGGAGGGTTGAACCTACCGGCACGGCACCGGCGCCACCAGACGTCGCAGAGCAAGTAAGCGATCAGTAATCGCGGCCGAGAAGGCGGTAGAAGGAGAGAGCGTGAGACGGCGGGAGATCGCGGTCAGCCCGGCGATTCAGCCCCACCGTGGTGTCGGGCGGGCCAGCCGAGGAAACGGTCGAACAGGCCTTTGACATCGCCGCCGGTGCTCGGATCGAGCTGGTGGAGGTCGTCGATGGCCTCATGGAGCAGGCCGGCCAGGTATAGGAAGAGACCTACTGTGTTGTCACGGTACTCGGCGACCAGTACGAGCCGCGCCCGTCCGCAGGGCCAGGGCTGCCCGCAGCGGCGACACAGCCAGAGCGGACGCAACGGCAGATGCTCCGCCGGCACGGGCCGGTGCTGCTCGGCAGCACCGGTTCCGTCCGTACTCATCGGCGGCGGCACTTCCGGGCCTGTTGCTCGAACAAGACCCGCCAGACGTGCGTCAACAGTGGTGGGTCGGCCGAGCCCCGTCCCACCGCCGCCGGGACCACCGCTGCGCGGTCTGTCGCCGGCTCGCCGGTCACGGCGTACCGCGACACGTACACCGTCATGGCCGGCCCCCGGCCGGTGCGCGGCGGGGGGTGCCGCGGACACGCGCACCCCCCCCCCGCGGGCCACCGCCTGGGGGAGACCCCCCGGGACCCCCCCCCCCCACCCCGCGGGCGGGAGGCCGCCCGGGGGACACC
>NZ_JBNCKU010000027.1:23398-61812 GCF_049841715.1 Micromonospora sp. DT41
CGCCGGCCCGCCGGCCCGGGCGTCCCTCCACCCTACCCCGGTCTGGCCCGGCCCCCGGCGGGGGCGCGGGGGGCTTGCCGGCGTACCGGCACGCCCACCGCCGTCGGCCAGCGGCTGGGAGCAGACCGCCGGTCACCCGCCCACGCAGCCCTGCTGGCGGTACGCGAACGGGGACTCACCCGTGCGATCGACGGAGTGCCCGGCGCGAGCACTTGCCGGTGCGTCGGGTCGCGTTCCGACCTGTCGCCAAGTGGCACGTCCATCTGGGTCTCCCTGGCGTGACATTGCCGCTGGCCCGTCGGCGCGCCATGGGGGTCAGGATGGTCCTGGACCGTTCCGCCGACGTGTTCCTGACGTCCACGATCGCTGGCGGCACTGGCCGGAGACAGGCCCAGCGCCTGCGCGGAATTCAGTGAGCTGGCGCCCTCGGCGGTCACCGTCGCCGTCAAGCAGGCCCTGGGTCAGGCCGCCGCCGTGACCGTGCATCCGCAGGAGGCACGGAAGCGGCTGCGCCGCGCCGCCGCCGATGCGATCACCCGGCGAGCATCGATCCCCCCGCCAAAGATTGCCGGGCCTCTGGACGTTGAGGTCGACCTGTACGGCCCGTACACGGTCGACCTCGCCGTTCTGGTGCCGGGTGTGACCCGCGTCGGCGGTGGTCGAACGGTCGCCTTCCACGCCGCTGACTTCGCCGACGCCTATCGGCTGGTTCAGCTGCTTGTCCAACTCGCCGCCATCAAACCCGGCTAGGCAGTGTCTCGAAGTGCGTGCAGCCACTCGTTGATCACGGTGACGTGGACGGTGGCTTCGTAGCGGACGGCTAGCTTTTCGTATCGGGTGGCCAGCCCTCGGTGGCGTTTGAGGCGGTTGATGCCGCACTCGACGGCGTGGCGCTGCCGGTAGACCTCCGGGTCGAAGGCAGGTGGCCGGCCGCCGGCGGAGCCCTTGGCTCGCCGGTGGGCGTCCTGGTCGGCCTTGCTCGGGATGCACGCTTGGATCCCCCGGCGCCGAAGGTAGGTCCGGTTGGCGCGGGAGGTGTAGGCCCGGTCGGCGATGACCCGGTCGGGTCGCACGCGGGGACGACCGACACCTGGTCGGGGCACGCGGATGCCGGCCAGCACGGCGGCGAATTGCGGGCTGTCACCACGGTGTCCGGCGGTCAGCAGCATCGACAGCGGTTTGCCGCCCTGCTCGCAGGCCAGGTGCAGCTTGGTAGTCCACCCGCCACGGGAGCGGCCGAGAGCATGGTCGCCGGGCTCGGCGCCGACTCCGCCGGGCGGCTCGATTTGCTGCTGCGGGTACCGCCGGGCGCCAGCGGCGTGCTGATGGGCCCGAGCAATGGTGGAATCGACGCTGACATCCCAGGTGATCAACCCGGCCGCGTCGGCGCGAGCCTGCAAGCCGGTGACGATTTGCTGCCAGACCCCGGCCCGCTGCCAGCGCCGGAACAGCGCATAGATCGCCTGCCAGGAGCCGTAACACGCCGGGACGTCCCGCCACGGCGCGCCGACGCGCACTCGCCAGCGGATGCCGTCAATCAGCTGGCGCTTGCTCCACTGCGACGGTCGGCCGGGCCGCTTACCCCAGGCAGCAGCGACTCCAACACCCTCCACCGGGCATCGGTCAGGTCGTGCCGCCTCGTCACCGCTATGGTGGCCACGAGGTCTCCGGTATTCAGGTTCTTCTTCGTCGACGAACCCTCTACCGGAGACCTCGCTATCTATCGATCACCGACACGCCGTACCCGACTTCGAGACGCTGCCTAACTGCCGTAGTTTGACATTTCCTTCCGGCCACCGGTGGGGACAAGCTTTGACGCTGGATCTACCCTGACTGGCCCCGACCTTCGGGACTACCTGCTCGATGCTCCCGGCCGCGCACCTTCTGGCCCACGGCGCCCATCCGATTGAAGCGTGATTGCCAGCAAAGGCGGGCGGAGAGACGCAGTCGGCCCTTGGCGGGGCATGCCGGACGACACGGCTAGGGCGTCCCTGATAACGGCCACGCCTTGTCAGCTGCAGATCCGGATGTCCTCGTCAGGTGCAGCCGTCGCCCACCCGGAGCTGGAGCGAAGCACCTCCACCGCCGCCCGGGCTGCCTCCGGGCTGGGGGCAGCAAGGGCCGCCTGGGCGATCTGGCGGCACTCGTCCAGGGTGTGCGCGGCCAGGGACTCGCGCACCGCCGGGATGCTGCGGGGAGCCATGGACAGGCTGGTGATGCCCAGGCCTGCCAGCACCAGAGCGAAATTGGGATCCGCTGCGGACTCTCCACACACGCCAACTGGCTTGCCCGCCTCGACGCCGGCCGTCGTGCAGGTGGCGAGGAGCGCGATCAGGGCGGGCTGCCACGGGTCGAGCAGGTCAGCGAGGTCGCCGCACATGCGGTCAGCGGCGAACGTGTACTGGCTGAGGTCGTTGGTGCCGATGCTGAGGAAATCCACGTGGCGCAGCATCTGGCCGGCGCGCAGGGCAGCGGCCGGCACCTCGATCATCACGCCGGCGGTCGGCAAGCCGTACTCGTGGCAGGATTCGGTGAACGCGGCCGCCTCCGCCGCAGTGGCGACCATCGGCGCCATCACCCACACGTCGGCGTCCGTCGCCGCGGCCGCTACCGAGATCGCGGCCAGCTGCGTGGTGAGCACGGTAGGTGTCTGCCGTGCGACCCGAAGACCGCGGACACCCAGCGCGGGGTTGGGTTCATCGGCCTGACGCAAGAACGGCAGCGGCTTGTCGGCCCCGGCGTCGAGGGTGCGCACGACGACCTTGCGGCCGGGCAGCGCGGCGAAGACGTCGCGATACGCGGCGACCTGCTCTTCGTGCGACGGCGGGTCGCTGCGGTCGAGGTAGAGAAGCTCGGTGCGGAACAGGCCGACGCCTTCAACCTCGCCGGTGAGGTCGCGGGCCGAGCCGATGTTGGCCAGTAGCGCGACAGGATGGCCGTCCCTGGTCTGCCCGGGGCCTTGAGAGCGGGCGCGGCGTTCGATCTCCGCGAGCCGCTGCGCGTTGATGGTGCGCACCGTCTCGGCGGAGACGCCAGCCACTACGACGCCGCTCGCGCCGTCGAGACTGGCCAACGCGCCGTCGGCCACGTCCAGGATGCCCGCACAGCGGACCACGGCCGGGATGCCGAGGGTCCGGGCCAGGATCGCGGTGTGGCTGGTCGGCCCGCCCTCGGCCGTGACCAGGCCCAGCACCAGGTCTGGTTCGAGACCGGCGGTGTCGGCGGGCGCCAGGTCGCTGGCGATGAGCAGGTACGGGTGGCCGGGGTCCGGCACGCCCGGCATCGGCAGCCCCAGGCACGCGGCGACGAGGCGGTCCCGCAGGTCGTCGAGGTCGCTGACGCGTTCGGCGAGGTAACCGCCTGCGGCTTCGAAGGCGGATCGGTGCCCGGCGAGCACGTCGGTGAGCGCGTGCGGAGCGTCCGCGCCGCTGTCGATGGCGTTGTAGGCCGCGTCGATCAGAGTCTCGTCCTGCGCCATCATGACCTGGGCGCGCAGGACCTCGGCGGCGGTCGCATCCAGGGTGGTGTCGGCGCGACGGGTCAGGTCGGCGGCGACGGCGAGGACTGCTTCCCGCACGGCCGCCTTTTCGGCAGCGGGATCGATGGTTTCCGTCAACGGCGGCAGGGCCGGCGGCGGGGCCAGCCGGTAGACCGGCCCCGCCGCACCGCCGGGGCTAGCCCCGATTCCCCGAAGTTCACGCATCGACGGCGTCCAGATCACGTTCGAGGAGGTCGGCCAGAGTGTCGACGGCGGCCTGCGCGCCGTCGCCGTCGGCCTCCAGCGTGACCTCGGTGCCTTTCTTGGCGCCGAGTGACAGCACTGCGAGGATGCTGCGGGCCGGTACAGGTTTCTTGTCGCCGGTGCGGATGGTGACCAGCACCGTCTGCTTCGCCGCCTCGGCGACGAACAGCGCCGCCGGGCGGGCGTGCAGCCCGCTGGTGGAGCCGACGAGGATTGTTCTGGTGGGCAACGGATCCTCCTACGGTTCGATCGTCACCTTGATCGCTTCGCCCCGTGCCACGATGCCGAAGGCGTCGAGGGCGCGGTCGAGCGGCAGGCGGTGGGTGATGAGATCGGCGACCGGCACGGAGCCGTCGGCGATGAGTCGCAGCGCCTCCTTGTTGTGTTGCGGGCTGGAGCCGTTGGCACCGACGATCGTCAGTTCGCGGTAGTGCACGAGGTTGGAGTCCAGGGAGATGACCGGCTTATCTTTCGGCAGGCCGCCGAAGAAGCTGATCCGGCCCTGCCGCGCGGTCATCTGCACCGCCTGCTCCTGGGCGACGCCGGCGGCCGTGGCGGTGATGACGACGTCGGCGCCCCGGCCTTCGGTGAGCTTGAGCACCGCGTCGATGACGTCGGTCTCGGTGCCGCAGATCGCCGCGTCCGGCTGTACCAGGTTGGCGGCCAGGTCGAGGCGTTCGCGGTTGAGGTCGACGAGGAATACCCGGGCCGCGCCGCGTGCCCGGGCCAGGCGGACATGCAGGCAGCCGATCGGCCCGGAGCCCACGACGACCACGTCGTCGCCCTCCCCCACACCGGCGAGGTTCTGGCCGTTGAGGACGCAGGCGAGGGGCTCGGCGACGGACGCCTCGGCGAAGCTGAGTCCCTCGGGGATCCGGTTGAGCCCGTCGACGGCGAGGACGTTGTGCGGCACGACCATGTATTCGGCGAACCCGCCGTCGAAGTGGTATCCCATCGACACCTGGTTGGGGCACACGGTCATCCGGCCGCGCCGGCACTCGGCGCACGTACCGCAGGGGATGGCGGCGATGACCTGGACCCGGTCCCCGGGCCGCCAGTCGGTGACGTCAGCACCGACCTCGGTGATCTCGCCGGCGATCTCGTGGCCCATGACGCGCGGCGGGGCGATGTGGTGGTGGCCGAAGCGGGAGATCTTCACGTCGGTGCCGCAGGTGGAACATGCCCGGACGCGGATCTTCACGTCGGTGGGGCCCGCCGTGGGCTCGGGCGCGTCCTCGATGCGGACGTCGCCGGGTGCGTGGAATCGGACGACCTTCACGTTGGGCTCCCCTCAAGGATAGTGATCACGTCATCGACGCTCGTCGACTCTCGTAGCCGCTGCGCCTGCGCCGGGTCCATCAGCACCGTGGCGAGCTGGGCGAGGATGTCCACGTGCCCGTCGCCGGCTGCCGCGATGGCGACGCAGACCCGCACGTCGAAGCCGTCCCAGTCGACGCCTTCTGGGAAGCGCAGCACTGCAAGGGCGTCGCGCTGGATTGACTCCTTGCTGTTGAGCGTGCCGTGCGGGATGGCGACGCCTTCCCCGATGTAGGTGGAGACGCTCTGCTCGCGGGCGAGCATCGCGTCCACGTACGCCGGGGCTACCGCGCCGATCTCGACGAGTACCGCGCCGCAGCGGCTGATCGCCTCGTCGCGCGATCCGGCCCGTTCGTCGAGCCGGATCGCGTCACGGGCCAGCAGCTCAGCCACTGAGCTCACCACCGCGCTGCACCGCGTTCACGACCCTGGTGACGCCTGGGTCGCCGATGAACACCTGGATCGGCACGATCACCGTGTCGGGTGCGCTGACCCGGGCCCGCGCGGCGAGCCCTTGGTGGCAGATGATGACGTCCGCGTCGGCGGGGATTGAGTTGACCGGCGTGTGCTCGACGGTCACCGCGTTCTTTGCCAGTTGCCGCCGAAGTTGGCTGGCCAGCATCACGCTGCTGCCCATGCCGGCGTCGCAGGCCACGACGACCTTCTTGATCTCGGTGCCGTTGATGGTGGACATGTGTTCAGACCTCCTGCTTCGCCGACTTGTCGAGGGTCTCGTCGGGGTGGACTGCCTTGTCCTCATCTGGGTGGTCAGCCGTCTTCTCGTCAGGGCCGTCAGCGTCCGCGGCGGGCTCGCCGCGCCCGAAGCCGAGCAGGGCCGAGGCGACGGCGAAGGTGACGGCGGCGGCGATCACGACGCCGAGAATGACCCCGAAGTGGCCGCCCTTGGGAGTCACCGCGAGGTAGGCGAAGATGCTGCCCGGCGAGGGGGTGGCGACCAGCCCCGCGCCGGTGATGACGAAGGTGCCGACGCCGGCCGCACCCCCGGCGATCATGGCGAGGATCAGCTTCGGCTTCATCAGCACGTAGGGGAAGTAGATCTCGTGGATGCCGCCGAGGAACTGCACGATGATCGCGGCCGGGGCGCTGGGGCGCAGTGCGCGGGGGCCGAAGAGCATGAAGGCGAGCAGCAGACCGAGGCCGGGGCCGGGGTTCGACTCGATCATGAACAGGATCGACTTGCCCTTGTCTGCCGCCTCGGCGATGCCCAGTGGGCCGAATACGCCGTGGTTGATGGCGTTGTTGAGGAAGAGCACCTTGGCGGGTTCGACGAGCACCGAGGTCAGCGGCAGCAGGTCCTTGCCGACGAGCCAGTCGACGCCCGAGCCGGCCTGCTTGGTGAGCCATTCGACCACGGGGCCGATGCCGTAGACGCCGCCGATGGCCATCGCGGCGCCGATGATGCCGGCGCTGAAGTTGTCGACGAGCATCTCGAAGCCGGGACGGATCCTGTTCTCGACCGAGCCGTCGAACAGCTTGAGGACGTACGCCGTGAGTGGCCCGATGATCATCGCGCCGAGGATCATCGGCACGTCCGCGCCGACGACGAGGCCCATTGTCGCCACCGCACCCACGACGGCACCGCGCTGGCCGTGGACCAGCCGGCCGCCGGTGTAGCCGATGAGCACCGGTAGCAGGATGCTGATCATCGGGCCGACCAGTTCGGCCAGGGTCTTGTTGGGGATCCAGCCGGTTGGGATGAACATCGCGGTGATCAGGCCCCAGGCGATGAACGCGCCGATGTTGGGCATGACCATCGCGGCCAGGTAGCCGCCGAGGCGTTGCACAGTGGCTCTGAGGCCCTGGCCCTGTACCTCTGGTGTGTAGGAGGAGGAGGTCACGGGGGTATCTCCTTCATCGAGGGGCGGACCAGACGGCCGTGGGGGAAGAAGCTCGTCCGGCTAGGGGTGGATGGTGACGTGGTGGCGGAACAGGTCTGCGGGGCCGGGCATCCGGCTGCCAGGCAGGCTCACCGCGGCGGCGCCCCAGGCGAGGCCCTCAGCGAGAGCGGTGGCACCTTGGGCGCCCGCAGCGAGGAAACCGGCGAGCAGCGCGTCGCCGGCGCCGACTGTGCTGCGGGGCCGGGCGACCGGACAGGTGCCGGTGCGGACGCCGTCGGCGTCGACCAGGACAGCGCCGTCAGGGCCGAGGCTGGCCACGACGGTGCCGGCTCCCCATTTCCGCAGGCACTGAGCGGCGTCGACCACGTCGTCGAGGTCAGTCAGCGGGGTGCCGACCACGTCGGCCAGTTCGTCACGGTTGGGCTTGAGTACTGTCGCCCCGGCGAGGGCGGCCTCGCGCAGGGCAGGACCGCTGGTGTCGACGGCGACCCGGACACCGGCAGCGCGCAGCTTGCGGCACAACTGAGCGTAGGCGTCGGCGGGCAGGCCGGGCGGGACGCTGCCGCACAGCACGACCCAGTCGGCGCTGCTGGCGCGGGCGAGCACACGGTCGATCACCTCGTCGAACTCAGCGCGGGACATGGCCGGGCCGGGCTCGTTGATTTTGGTGACCGTGCCGTCGGGCTCGGCCAGGGTGATGTTGGAACGGGTCCTTCCGGAGATCGACACGGCGAGGACCTCGACACCCTCTGTCTGAAGCAGGCGGATGAGCTGGTTGCCCTCGTCGCCGCCGGACGGCAACACCGCTACCGACGGCACCCCGTTGGCCAGCAGGGCACGGGACACGTTGACGCCCTTGCCGCCGGGGTCGAGGTGAGCTGTGGCGGCCCGGATGACCTCGCCGCGGGTGAGTGAGTCGACCTCCACGGCCCGGTCGAGGCTGGGGTTGAGGGTGACGGTGACGATCATGCCCGGCCCGCTCTCATCCGCGTACCACCCGCACACCTGCCGACTCCAGGTCACCGACCAGGTCGCGGTCGGCACGGCTGTCGGTGATGAGCAGGTCGACGTCGGCCAGCTCAGCGAACCGGGCCAGATAGTCGTTGCCGAGTTTGGTGTGATCGGCGAGCACCACCGTGCGGCGGGCCGCACGAACCATCGCCCGCTTCACCGCCGCCTCGGACGGGTCCGGGGTGGTCAGCCCGCGCTCGACCGAAATGCCGTTGGTACCGATGAACGCGACGTCGACGTAGAGGTCCGCCAACGGCGACAGCGCCCAGTCGTCGACGGTCGCCAAGGTCTTCCCGCGGACCCGCCCACCCAACAGCAGGACGTTGAGGTTGGCGTAGGTACCGAGGGTCGCGGCGATGACCGGCGAGTTGACCACGACGGTCAGCTCCCGGTCGACCGGCAGCAGCTGGGCCAGCCGGGCGGTCGTGGTGCCGGCGTCGAGGATGATCGCGCCCTCCTCGGGCACCTCGCTCAGGGCGAGCTTGGCGATGCGTTCCTTCTCCTCGATGAGCACCGCGTCACGCGCCGCCAGCGCGGGCTCGAACCCGAGTCGCTCAACCGGGATCGCTCCACCATGGACCCGGCGCAGCACCCCGGCCCGCTCCAGGATGGTGAGATCGCGGCGGATGGTCTCCGACGTCACGTTGAGTCCGTCGGCCAAGCCGGCCACCTCGACCCGGCCCACGTCCCGGGCGATGCGGAGGATCTCCTGCTGTCGTTCTTCGGCGTACATCGTGTTGTTTCACCGCCGTTTCGTTTTGCTTGTGCTTTGTTTACGCCCGCTTTCCAGGTAAGTCAAGGGATGAGCCACAGGAAGCCACATTGGACGGTCAGCGCGGCGATCCATGAGGCGGTGATCGGGTGTGGACCATCAGGTCAGCGCTCTCGCCGCGACGTGCCCTGGGCACCTCGCGGGGTCTACCGTCACCTGGACGAATGCCGGATGCTCGCCGCCCTTCGCCAGCTCTGGCGATGGGCGGCCGCCGCACCCACTCGGACCTGCAGAAACGAGAAGCCGCTGCGCCTGGACCCACAAGCGGCTGCGCCGGCCTGACCCTCTACGCGGTTATCCGCGAGATGCAACGACTCCTCGCGACCTGGACCGGCGCCCGCCTGACCTGCCACCGGCCCATCAGATCCTTACACCACATCAAATGCCACAGAACCCGACAAAGCACTACTGGTTGGGTCGGGCGCTACACCTATGCGATGAACGGCCGCTGCACCAGTGCGGCCGGCCGTCCCCCACCCTGGCCGCCGGGGATCGGACATCGTGATCCGCCTGGACGGCACGCACAACGTGGACCCGGCCCACCTGGAGGAGATCAGGGCCCACTGGGCGGAGCGCCTGTTCGGCGTCCTGGTCCGGGAGGGCATCACCAGTCGGGAGGCGGCCAGCGCGATCCAGGAGGAGTCGCGACGCGCGGCGGAGGACGCCTCCTGAGCCCTCCCTGGCCGCCGTGCCTCCGACTGGTCGTACCCTGGCCGCTTCAAGCCTGACCATCTGAAGGGGACAGAACGTGACCGAACAACCCATCGTGATCTCCGTGGCAAAGCCGCTCTGGGCGGCCTGGTCGATGGGCGAGGAACTGGCGAACGTCCGGGGCCAGCGGCTTACCCAGGCATCCACGTCCGAACTCCTGGAAGCGCTGTCGCTCCATGAGGCCACCTTGCAGAAGACGGCGGGGCGCGCGCCGGAGGTGGTCTACGGGCTCTGGATGGAGGACCGGTACTCCAACCCCTTGCCGATCACCTCAAGCGGAGTGGTGGCAGGGGATGACTACTACGTATGCGAGGAGACACCAGAGGAAGCACAGAGCTTCGCTGAATACCTCCGTGACTACGCAGTGAACGCCGTCAGAGAGGAACTGGCCCGGCGCTGAGCCCCTCCTGGCTGCCTGAGACAGCGCAGTCCCGCATACCCTCCACCGGTATGGTGACGGTGTGACCGCCACGATGCTCCCGGACCCGGATGGCCGCTGCCCTCGAGGTGGATCACCTTCGCGTGCAGGTTGGCTAACGTGCGGACGTCGACGCCCGCTCTGTGCCATCGGCTGATCGTGTTTGGGTCAACCTGTCCGGCGACCAGAGCAGCATCGGACCCGTCAACGATGATCATGTCGTCGGCCGTCAGATTGAGTAGCTCTGCGGCTGCTGGTCCGATGTACGAGATTGCGGCCCGCTTGCAGACGTCCGCGTGTAGATAGTCCTCGAGTCCGTGCCAGGTTCCGTCTGCTACCAGCTGGATCATGATGCGTAACCGCCGTCCTTGGCTGCCGCGTCAGGGCCTGCGGTGTGGGTTGCTGAGACGCCGTTTGCGACCTCGACGCTTGCGATCGCATTGGCCATTTGGTTGATCTGCTCGTTCAGTTCGGTGAGAGGGGTCGACAGGTCAAGACGGTGCACGACGATGTGCACCCCGCTGCCTTTGAGCTGGTAGCTAACTGGTTCTGCTCCTGCGGATGCGTAGACGAGGTGGCCGCGGGTCAGCTTGAGCGTGGTGCAGTAGGCGAGCATTTGGTAGATGTCGTCGCGGGGTGGGGTGCTGCCGGGTGCCTTGTATTTGGCGTCGATGACGGCCAGGCACCGTTGCCCGTTCCACCAGGTGATGTCTGGTCGTACCAGGGGTAGCAGGTGGTCGTGGTCGAGGTGCATCTGGTGCTGGCCGGTGATGGTTCCGCCGTAGCGTGTCTCGATTGCGTGTCGTAGGGCTGTGGTCAACCAGTCTTCGAAGACGGTGTTGAGGTCGAAGACGAAGCCTGCCGCGAGGGTTGAGCCGTGGACGTATTCGATGCTGGCCCCGGCCAGGATCAGGCGGGCGAGCCGCAGGGCCGGTTGGTAGCGGTTGTTGAACCGGTTGGGCACGGTTTCGGGTATGGGGGCGCCCGCTGTGAGGGGTGTGACGTCGGCGAGTGCGGCCGCGATGCGGTGCAGTGCGTTGCGGGTGGCCGGTGGAACGCCGGGTAGGCGGTGCAGGCGGCGTACGGCCGACAGCAGGATCTGATTTTCTGGTACGTCCGGGTTGTAGTCGTCGTAGCGCACTTCCACGGGTAGGGCCAGTCCCGGCCGTGCGCGCAGTTGGTCTGCCTCGCGGAGCCGGCCACGCACCAGCGGCAATGCTTCCTCGACGGTTCGGTATCCCTGCAACAGGCCTGGGGCGAGTGCCTGGGACGTAACGGTGGCGAAGGCGACTGCCATCGCGGGCACGAGGTCCTGTTCGGGGGTCAGGCCGACGGGCTCGGCGCGCCAGCCGCGGGGGTCGCGGGCGTAGCCGAGCAGCCAGAGCAGCCGAGCGATTCCGATCTTCGGCCGTACGTGCAGCTCGACGTGTTCGTCGCCGGCGACGATGCGGGCCGCGCCGACCATGGAGCCGGATCGCAGCAGGAGCCGCCCGTCGAGGGTGAGTGAGGTGTCGACGAGCTTGGTGGCTTCCACAGCCCGGACGACGGCCGCTGTCGTCGGCTCGCACTCGTGCGTCTGGTGCTCGCGTAGGCTGATCAGCCTCACTGTGCCGTGTCTCCGGCATGTTCGCGGGGCGCCGGAACCGCGGTGGGGGCGGCCGTTTGCTTCAGGCGTTTGCGGAGTGCGTCGAGTCCGTAGCGGAGGTTGATGTCAACTCCGTCGCCGAGATGGCGTTCCTCGAGCAGGGGCATGACGGCGTTCTTCCAGATCCTCGCCAGCCCCCTCTCGGTAGCCGCCTGGGTTGTCATCAGGTAGGACGGTCCGACGGCGGCGTCGCGGTCGCCGATGACGCGGTTGAGTTCGTCGAGTAGGTCCGCGCGGTCGGCGGGAAGGTTGTGCTTCTTCAGCCACTCGCGCAGCAATCCGTCAAGGGGCGCCTCGCCGGGGAACAGCGGCTGGAAGTAGAACCGGCGGCGCATGGCGGCGTCCACGAGCGCGATGGATCGGTCGGCGGTGTTCATGGTGCCGATCAGATAGACGTTCGGTGGAAGTTCGAAGTCCTCGGTGGGTGAGTACTGCAGTTGGATGCTGCGGTTGCGGTACTCGAGCAGGAAGTACAGCTCCCCGAAGACCTTGGCGAGGTTGGCTCGGTTGATCTCGTCGATGATCAGGATGTGGGCCTGGGACGGGTCGTCCTTCGCGTCGGACACCAGTTGTTTGAAGGGTCCGGGCTCAAGTGCGAAGCCGACCCCGCCGTCTGCGGTGGCCCGAGGGCGGAATCCTTCGAAGAAATCCTCGTACGAATACGACGGGTGGAACTGGACGAGCCGGTAGGCGTTGTCGGCCTGCCCAGTGAGGAAATGGGCCAGCGCCTGTGCGAGGTAGGTCTTGCCGGTGCCGGGCGGGCCGTACAGCACGATCTGCTTCTTCTCCCGCAGCAGGTCGACCGTCTCGCTGAGCCACTCCCGATCAATCAGTAGCTCTTCGGCAAGGTCGGCGGTGGGCTCGGGCAGCTCCACCTCGGCCACCTCGAGCTGATCGTCGACCTCCTCCTCCCCCGGCTGGTCGTCCAGTTCCGCGAGGGCCGCGAACTCGGCGACGTAGGTTCCGAGGTCCGTGACGGTCAGCTGACCGGACAGCTTGTTCCGGGCCTCGGCGGACAGCTCGTTTCGGGTGAATGGCGCATCGGGATTTGCCCAGGCAACCTTCCGCCGACGGTTCGACAGGTCGTCAGGCGTGTCCATCCATGTGACGGGGCCAGCGATGGTGCCAACATAAACCTTCGACCCATCGACGGTGACGAGAATGTCACCCTCGCTCATCCGATTGAGAAACCGGTCGAGCACCCCCACGTGAAGACCCAGCTGGGACGGTGAGAAGTCCGGCAGCGAGTCCCGTAGCTGCTGGTCCAGCTCCGCCTTCGACAGGCCGGGCTTCAGTTCCGGCAGGCCCGGGTAGGCGATGGAGCAGAACCCTTCGGTGAGCCATTGGCCGATCAGGTTGTGTCCGTGCACCTTCGCGCCTCGCACCAGCCAGCCGCGCGGTCCCTTGCCGTCGCCGGCTGGCCCGGTCTGCTGCCGCCACCGGTCAACCCACGGCGGTTGATAGAAATGAACCGGCGTGCCGGCCTTGGCTGAAAGCACTGTCCGCAGCTCCGCCAGGTTCCGATCGATGTCGCCGGTCTGATGGGGCAGTTCGTCAGCGAAGGCGTCCACGATCAACTTCTTGTGCCGCCGGGAGGCGACCGGTGGGAAGGTATCGGGAAACGCGAGGTTCAGCAGGATGTTGCGTTGGCTGTAGGCGCTGTTGATCGGGATGCTATCAAGGACCTTCTTGAAGGCCCACGGGTCGTGCAATGCTGCCTGCTGGTCGTCGACCGGCATGCGCTTCCACGCCTGCACGAGCCGCACGAGCCACGCGATCTGCCGGTCCCGCTGGGTCATGTAGGCGGTGCCGGCGCGGACTACGCCAGCGTCGAGAACCGTGTCGAGGTCCGCGGGGATATTGACCGACTCGGGCAGCAAGGACAGCGCCCCGTTGATCACGGCGCGTTTCGCTGCGCCGCCGATGTCCCGTGGCAGGAGCAGATGCAGGTAGATCAGCTCGCCCATGAGCTGCACTGCCGTGGGTGGTGCAGCAGCAAGCTGCCCCTGTAGCTTCCTGACGAAGCTGCCCCTGCCCGCGTCCGGTTGCTGAACAAACCTGGCGTACAACTGGTCGGCAGCTTCCACGGTCCACACAGCCCGGCCAGGGGTGAAGGCCGACCCGCTACCGGCCAGACCGGCGTCGATCACCTTGCGGGCGGCGGTGTAAACAGCATCCTCGTTCACGGCACTCCTTGTCAGTTTGGGGTGGCCGACACGCAACTGTCCGGCCCCACCGTAGGCGCATAGCGAGGGAAGGCACGTTCATGGCCGGTAATCGGTCATGGACGGACACCTGGAGAACTCGTACCCGTCGGGGGTGCGCCAGTAGTGCAGACGGCGCGAGGCCGGCGCATCGCGTTGCAGCGCCACCCGACAGCAGGTTGCGCCGTCAGCACGACGCACATGCGGGCCGCCGCCTCGTAGCTGGCGCATATCGCGGCCGACCAAATGCTGGACTTGGTCGGTAAGCACTTCGACAACCACGGCTACGACCTCGGCCGGTTGATGCCCTCCAACTGTTCAGAGGTTGTCCTTCATGATGGCCGAGCCGAACTGATCGCGGCTTACTCGGAACTTCACGGGGACACGGTCGGCCAGGGCGCTTACGTGGCTGATTACTCCGACCATGCGATCGCCCTGGCTGGCGAGGTTCTCCAGCGTGTTGGCGACTGTCTCCAGGGTCTCCTCGTCGAGCGTTCCGAACCCCTCGTCCAGGAAGATCGAGTCCAGCCGGGCCGAGCCGGCCGCGGCCAACGTGGTGATCTGCGCCGAGAGGGCGAGCGCCAGCGCCAAGCTCGCCTGGAACGTCTCGCCGCCGGAGAGGGTTTTCACTGGCCGAGGCAGGTCGGCGTTGTTGTGGTCGATCACCACGAACTCGCCGTTCTCATGCGCGAGGTTGAACTCGCCGCCGGACAGCTCGGCGAGGCTCGCCGAGGCGTCCTGGACCAAAACGTCAAGAGCCGATGCCACGAGCCAACGGGGAAACTCGTTCGACCGCAGTAGGCCGCCCAGCATGCTGGCGACGGCATGCTCCTCGACTGACTTTGCACGGCTGGAGCGCAGGTCGGCCAGCTGGGACAATTGCGCATCGAGGCTCTGGACGTGGGCGCGCGCCCGCTCAAGCTCGGCAGCGACGGCCGCGGAGACCGTATCCGCTGCGGAGGCAGGAGAGACGGCGATTTCGGCCTGTTCGAGGGCCCGACCAAGCGCCAGCTCCTTCTCGCCACGGTGGTGCTCCGCCGCCGCAAGAGCAGCCTGGGCGGTCGCGAACGTCACCTCTCGCCTGCCGACTTCCTGCTCGGCCCAGCCGACGAGCGCGGCCCAGGCGGTCCGCAGGTCCTCCTCCCAGACCGGCGGGGCCCCGAGCGGAACGAGCAAGTCCCGTGCCGCTCGAAGTTCCTTCCAGGCCGTCTGCTCCTGCGCTCTCAAGGATGCGAGCGCTTGAAGGGCCGAGTCGCGGTCGGCACGGGCCTTCTTCAGTTCCCATTGTGCGACCTTGGCTTCGGCCTCTAGCTGGTCGATCCGAGCCAGCTCGGCCGCGACCTCGGCACTGCTCGGCGCCGTGGCCAGGGCTTCCGTCAGGTCCGTCAGGCGGTCGTTAATCTTGCGAAGCATTAGTTCGGTTTCTCGATCCGAGCGCTCCACGGCCACCCTGGCCGCATCCAGGCGTTTGGCCTCCCCATCCGCTTGCTTCAGGCGCGCCGCCATCGACGACGACTCGGCGTCGGCATGCCGCGCCGCGGCTTCGGCTTGATCGAGGCGTTTGGCGCTGGCTTCGGCCAGCTGGCCGGACCAGCTCGCCAAGGTGTGCCAGGCGTCCGCTAGGTCGAGGCCGTCCACGGGCGGCGCGCCGAGCGAGACAAGTGGATCCCGAGCGGCGGTCAGTGCTGTCCGCGCCTCCGCGTACGTCTTCGCAAGTGCCGCCACCGCATGGCTGGCCGCTTCGTGAGCAGTCCGAGCCCTGCGGAGCGTTACGCCGGCATTCTTGAGCCTGGTGTTCAGGCCGTCCAGACGGCCCAGCTCGCCGTCGACGGCGCTCTCGTCCGCCCAGTCGCCGGTGAGCGCTCGCCTGAGCTCAGCCGTCCTTTCCCGCGCTGCGGCAAGCTCGTCGCTGGCTTTCTGCTCCTGTGCCAGGGCCGCAGTGTTTTGCCGAGCTGCGGTGTCGCGGTGCCGTTCGGCGGTTGCCAGGGCCTTCTCGGTCGCCGCGACGGTCTCATGTTCGAGGGGTGCCGGCAGATCCTCCACCGGATGCTCGCAGACCGGGCACGGCTCGCCCGCCACGAGGTGCGGCCGAAGTACTGACACGGCTTGTGCGCACCCGGCTTCATTGCGGGCCAGCCGAGCCTGGTCAACGGCCCGGATCGCTTCGTCGAGTGCGGCCTGCCTCGCGGTGACCTCGGCTCGCGCGCGGTCGGCCCGGATAATCAGGTCCGGTTCCGCGGCCGCGAGCTTGGTCAACTCGGCGTGGCGGTGTTTGGCCTGTTCCAGCGCGCTTCGGGTGGGTGCCGCCTCAACATCGCGCCGCGCGTCAGACTCCGCCTCTTCCGCCTCAGCGAGGCGTCGGCCGGTGGCCGCCAGCGCACTCTTGGCGGCGACCTCTCGTTCCTGGATTTCGCCTATTCCGGTCGGAACCGACAGCCTGCTGAGCTTTTCGTACTGGGACCGGACCGTCTCGACGCGTTCCCGCGCGGCCGTTGCCTCCGCCTTCGCGATCTCTGACGCCGCTTGGGCAGCGGCCGCCGTCTGCATCGCCAGGTCGCGTTCAGCGGTGACCGCGGCGAGAGTCTTAGCCGCCTCCGCGCGATCGTTCTCCGCGTCGGGTAGCTGTTGCTGGAGTTGTGCGCGCTCGGCGTGGTTGCGCTTCGCGTGCTGCAGGGAACCGCGTTCCGCGGCCGCCGTCTCGAAGGTCGCCCTCGCGATCTCGTCGGCCTTCTCGGCCACGGTGAAGCCCTCGGTAGCCAGATCTGCGGCGCCTATCGCTTCGGCCAGCCGCTGGGCGCGGGCCTCAAGGTCCGACGGGAGGGCGACTCCGCCGAGTAGTTGCGTCTCCTCGCGGATCCGATCGGCGTTTTGCCGCGCTTTGTCAACCGCTGCTGTAGCGGCCGCCAGTTCGGGCAGGACGGTGGCGACCTGGTCTTTCAGGGCGGTGAGCTGCTGGACTCGTTGGTTCGCCTCACCCAAGGCCTCCGGCGTGACGGTGGCCAGGCGGCCGATCTGCTCATCGAGGAAAGCGACTCGCTGCTTGGCCTCGACCGCTTCGGCGTTGGCGCGCTGTCCAATGGTTTCGTACAGGCCGATTCCGAGCAGGCGTGTGAGGATCTTCTGGCGGTCGGATGGCTTGGCGTGGAGGAACTCGGCGAAGTCGCCTTGGGGCAGGACGACGCAGGAGCAGAAGTGGTCGAACGACAGCCCGAGGAGTTCTTCGACGGCGGCGTTCACCTTGCCGTCGGCCGCGATCAACTCGGTCTCGTCGTCGATGGACCCCAGCCGGGTGGGATCGATCAACCGCTCGAGTCGGCCGCTGCTGCCGACGCCCACCCGGGTTCGCCGCAGTTCGCGCGCGGCGACGTACCGGCTGGCACCGACGTCGAAGACCAGGCGCACGACTCCCCTGTTCACCGCGGGTGACAGCGCCAGCGAGACGGTTCGCCGGTCGTCCCAGCGCGGCACCGATCCGTACAGCGCGAAGGTCATCGCGTCGATGACGGTTGACTTGCCGGCGCCGGTTGGGCCGATGAGGGCGAAGAAGTCCGCGTCGGTGAAGTCGACCGTCGCAGGCTCACGGAACGATCCGAAGCCGGTCATCTCCAGAAGCACTGGCCGCATAGCTTGCCCCTTATGATTCGGAGGTTGCGTCGTGCAGGCGCGCGAAGAGTGCCGCCAGCCGTGGGTCGTCGATGTTCTTGGTGGCGCAGTATTCGGCGAACAATTCCGTCGGGGTGCGCTCGATGCCGCTGCTCGCCGGCCGGCTGGTGCCGTTCGGGGCGGCGAAGGCCGGGTCGATGCGAATGTCGAGGGCGTTGGGCAGGAGGTCGCGAACCTCCTCGAGCAGGCCGGCACGCGCCGGCTCCTTGAGCTGAACGCGGAGGAACGCCTCGCCGGCGCAAGGCGCCTGGCTCTCAATCTCGGCGAGTGTGCCACGGAGCGTCATCAACCGGCGGCCGCTTTTGATCGGGATGTCGGTGACCTCCGCCGGCGTCGACGGTGTCGCCTCCACCAGGCACACGACACTCTCATTGTCTTGTTCTCCGAAGTCGATTGAGATCGGCGAGCCGCTGTAGTGCACCGGGCACGGCCCGTCGATCGCCTGCCGGCGATGCAGATGTCCAAGCGCCACGTACTGCGCCTGGCCCGGGAACGCCATAGCCGGCACGTGATATTCGAAGATCGACTGGGCATCGCGCTCGCCTCCGCCGAACTTGCCTCCGGTCACGGTGAGGTGTGCCATCAGGATGTTGACGGCATCCGGCCGGAAGGCCCGGGCTAAGACCGCCAGCATGTCTTCGACGCGCTGGGCGTAGCTGATGGAGTTCATCACGGGCGTGTTGGCGATGAGCTCGGCTGCTCGGATGACGGTGCGCTGGGAGACGAAGGGCAACGTCGCGATCACCGCAGATTCGCCGGTCGAGCGGGCGGTTATCTCAATCGCTCCGTCCGAGCCGGCCCCGGGCGTGCCGACGAGGTGGATGCCGACCTCGTTCATCAGCGGTCGGTACGCCTCGAAGGTCGGAGCGTGGTCATGGTTGCCGGCGATGGCGATCACCGGCACCCCGGAATTGCGGATCTCGAGCAAGGTCCGGACGAGAAGTTGCTGAGCCTCGGCCGACGGTGCCGCCGAGTCGTAGATGTCGCCGGCGATGAGGACGGCGTCCACCTCGTACTTTTGGACGATGCCGGCGATCTCCTCCAGAACCGCGCGCTGCTCGGCGAGGCGGTTGTGGCCCTTCAGGGTCTTGCCGATGTGCCAGTCGGAGGTATGCAGGAACCTCATGTCCGGCTCCTTTCAAAAAGATGTCAGGCCGCGACGCGGTGCGCGTACAGGTGATTCATGACGGTCTGGTTGGCCGCCCATCCGTCTGGGAATTTGACCGGCTCGTGTAGGTGAACTGGCTCGCTGGATGGGTGCGCGTCGAGCAGCTCCCGGATGCCAGCCCGCCCGACGACGACGCAGGCCTGTCGATGGCGGGAGGTGAGTACGCACAGGCGTCCGGCCTCGAGATGGAACGCGGTGGCGTCGCGTCGTCCCGACAGCGGATGCAGCATCACGGTCAGGTCGTACTCTCGGCCCTGCAAGCGATTCGCCGTGTCGACCGTGACGTCCGGCAGGTCGGACAGCGCTTCGCGAATGGCCGCCGCTTGATCGCGATGCGCGGTGCCGACCGCGATTCGCTGCGAGGTGATCGGCCGAGAGTCTTTCCCCGACCGGGCGATCGCTCCGCGTTCGAGAAATCTCCGAACTACGTCGGCGACCGTGGAAACTGCCTCGGCGTCTGTCCTGGGGGTGTGTCGCGCGGGCAGTTCGTAGAAGCCCCAGCCGGTGGTCGCCGCCTCGGCCAGCAGGGCGTCCAGAGGAGAGCGCCCGAAGGCGCGGGTGCCGAAGGTGAGCTCACGGTCTCCCGGTTCGGCGCCGGTTCGAAACCCGGTGTACGGGTAGAAGGCGGTGGCCACGACCTTTTCGGCGCTCGCGGGCAGCCGCCACGAGACGGGCAGCCGATGAACCGGCAAGTCGGGATTAGTTCGCAGCAGCCCGGCCACCGCGCTCTGCATCGGGTCCCAGCTGAGCCCGCGCCAACGGTCGTTCTCGACCACGGAGAATGGATCCAGCTGGCCCGGGTCGCCGACGAACAGCGCCCGCTCGAACCGCGGGGCAATGGCGAGCAGGGAGTCCGAACGCATCTGGTAGGCCTCGTCCACAATCGCCCACGGCCAGGACCGGTCCTTCACGTAGGCCCAGCGGGCGGCCGTCGCGATGACGATCTCACAGCTCAGCAGGTTGCCGAGATCTCTGTCGACCAGCACGTTGGTCAAGGCCGCGAGGCGCGCTGGCCGCCCGTATGTGGAACTCGCCAGCCGTCCGATCATGAGACCGGCCGGCAGGGCGGCCGAGAGGTTGGTGGTCAGATCGTCGACCTGCTCATTGGTTTGGGCGACAATTATCAACCGCTCGCCGGCCGAGGCGAGCGCGACCGCGGCCCGGACCACGAGGGTTGACTTTCCCGCCCCGGGTGGGGAATCGACGACCACGCCGCGGTGCCGGCAGGATCGGAAGTCGGCGAGGATCGCGGCGACGACGCGTTCGGCTTCGACTGCTGGGTCGATGGTCATTCCCATGGCTCCTGGGCGTCGTCATCGGTCGGTACGTACGGTCGGGGCGGTCCGCCGTGGGTCCACGGTGTTTGGTCGGTCGGCGGCAGGTCGGGTGCGCGGATCGCGTCCGGGTAGACGCTGGTGTAGGTGATCTCGTCGCCGACCTCGGGCACGCTGCCCGGCGCAGGCGCCGCCGCCCGGCCCATGCCTCCGTCGAGCTCGAGACTGACCAGCACACCGTCGGCCGATCGCGCGATTTCAGTGATACGGGCGTTCTGCTTCATGCGCTCAGGCGCCCGCAACGCCTTGCCGGCCGGCAGATGCACAGGATCGCCGGTGCTGACCACGATCAGCGGTCGGGTGACCCGGCGACCCTTCTCACTCCGGATGCGCCGATCACGGTCGACCGAAACGACGGCCCCCCGGAACGCCTCGCCGTTGACCCGGTAGCTCGCCATGACGAGCGGATCGTCCAGGGCTCGACTGGCGTCGTAGGTCGTCTGCTCCCGCTCGAGAGACTGGAGTCGACGAGCCGCGGCCACCGCTCCATCCCGACGGGCCTGCGGACGGCCATCGGTGGTGAGGTAGTCGTGGTAGCGGCTGAAATCCCGGCGATCCGCCATCCAGCGGGTCTCGGCCGTTTCTGCGGCCGGCAGCCTCCGAAGAACCTCAATCGCGCGCCACATCAACCGCCAGGTTGGCTCCAACTGGCCACGAAGCTCACGCTCGAGGATTTCCACCGCGCGCAGCCGTTTCGGGCTGTCGGCCGCAGCGCTCTCATACGCCCGGATGGCGGGCGCCAGCACCTCGTTGTCGAAGGCGGGGTCGGTTGACGGGCCGGCTGGCGGCCAAACGAGCGGATCCTCGGCCGCAAGCGCGGCCTCCGGCCCGGAGACTCCCTCGGGCGGGTCGATCCAGCCGAGCAGTGCGGCCAGGTTCGCGTCCTCCACAGCGCTCTGCCCACTGGCCCAATGCAGGTTCAGTGCCTGAGTCATCGCGAGCATGGCCGAGGAGCCGGGGTGCTCGGATCGCTCACCCAGGTAGGTCAGCCACCGGCCCAGCAGCGGCACCCCTTGCGCCACCGGGAACGGACCGTTGGTACGCCGGAAGCGGGTGGATCGGCCGAGCAGCTTGACGAAACCGAGGCCGGCCGCGTTCGGAACCAGCAATTGGGGAGCATCGAGGAACACATTGTTCGAGCCGACCACCTCGAACCTCGCAGTGCAGGAGCGCACATAGGCCAGCACGACGTCGGCCAACGAGGCGGCGAAGTCGAAGCGGAGGTCGCGGTTCCGCGGCTGGGGCACCATCAACAGGGCCGGGTCGTGCTGGTCAGCGCCGATCATCGCGGCCAGCGGCGCATTTGCCTCGCCCGCGAGCGCCAGCGGGACTAACACCAACGGCCGGTCGGACAGGTGGACATGACGGCGTGTTGCGATCGGAACGGCCCTGCCAGCGGCCACGGCCAGCGCTTTGGCGTACGAGGAGATGGCGCTCATGCCGCCACCGAGCCGAAGATCTTGGCGGTTGTGCGGAGCATCGCCGCCGCCTCGGCCTGGTCGTCGCTCGCCACCAGGGTGCCGTCGGCCAGGCCGAGTGCCTCGGCGACGGTCTCCACACCGCCGAGTTCCTCGCGCACGCTAAGTCCCAGGGCTGCGGTACAGCCAGTAGCCTCGTGCCGGCAGAAGAAGGACATCTCGCATTTGGCGAGGCAGTCGGGTGCGTACCGCGGCTCGATCTCGCCGAGTGCGGTTATGACGTCGGCGGCAGGTCGACTCGGTTTGCCGTCGTCGTCCGGCGCAAGGTCGAGCGTCAGGTTCGGTGGCAACGCCGCGACCAGGCTCTCGATGCGGGTGAGCCGGGACAGTTGATGGTTCAGCACAATGAGCTGCTTTCGGACGTCGACCTTGGTGGCCACCGGCTGGTTCGAGAAGTCCTTCGGGCAAACCAACACGACCTCGTCGGCGACCTTGTCGTCGCCGAGCAGCCGCCGAAGGGCAAGCACGTAGACGGCGGACTGCGTGGCCGCAGCGGCGACCTTCCGGCCGTCGGCCTGATCGTCGATCACCGCGAAGGACTTGATCTCGACCGCGTGAAAAACACCTTGGTGGTGGAAGGCGACCAGGTCAGGTTCGAGGTAGACGTCGTTCCCGCCGACGTCAAGGCGCAGGAGTGGGTGGTCGTAAAATGTGGCGGCAGCATTCGGGTCGGCCGCAGCGCTGGTGAGCTTCTGTCGCGACCGGGCGTGCCGGACCTCCTGCCCGGTGTTGCCACCGACGTCCCCCAGGTCGGTGCTTCCGACTTCCCGGATCTCGAGGCCCAAGGTCTCGCGCAGCAGGCGGAGCAGTTCGGCGTATCCGTTCGCCTTAACCTGAGCCTCGAAGGCGTTGCCACGGGTGATCGCGAACTGGGACTGACCGAACTTCGCCGGGAATCCGACGTGGCGCGCCAAGGCGTCCTTGTCGACGCCGGCGGCGTCGAGGACGGCGCGGCGCGTGCATCCCGGGTTACCGGTCAGCGCGGCGACCGTACGGGCATTGTGGCGTTTCGCGGCGCCGGCGCCGCGGATACGGCGCAGCCGGTCCTGGGTGTCGTTGTCCATCGAGTCGTCCTTCGCGGAAGACGAAGTGCTACCAGGGGGTCAGGAGCCGGTCGCGGAGATACTCCGCAGCCGGCTGCCGAAGAGCCGCTCCACGTCGTCGAGCTGCTCGCGGGCCCGCTTCGCGGCCGCTTCGCGGTGCGACCGGTCGGCGTCCCGGTGGATCTCGACCTCGGCCTCGGCCGCCTCGGCGATGGTCGCGGCGGTCATCGCGTCGGCGCTGGCGGCGGCACCGGGAATGTTGGCGGCGAACCGCCACAGCAGCCGCCGGGCTTGCGGACCGGGATCGGGGATCCGGTCCAGATGTTCGGCCAGGCGGATGGCTGAGGTGAGGAAATCAACGCGCGGGCTCAGCGGCCCGATCACGCGGGTGGCCATCGGCCAGGTGGAGACGGCCAGCAGACCGCGGGCCGGCGCGAGCAGGTCGGCGGTCAGGGCAGCACAGAGATAGTACGGCCGGGAATGCGGCGCCGAGCGGAAGGACCGTTCCTCGTCGCGGCGCAGGCTGGTAAGCCGGGCCGGGATCATCTCCCCCACGTGGAACGCCTCGTGCACAGCGATGATCAGCTTCGGTGCGGCGGGCGCACCCAGCAGGTTCAGCGCCTGGTGGACCTGCTCACGCAGCGGCAGCAGCGGGCCGGTCTGCCGGCGGACCGCAACGGGCTGCTCGGCGAGCTCGTCGAGCGCCTCCTCCCACTGCCGCTCGGCCTTGCGCAGCTCACCGCGCAGCACCTTGGCGCGCCCCCGTTCCCCGGCGGTCACCGCTTTGCGGACGGCGGCGCGCAGCTCGTCGATGCGGCGTTCGAGGGCTTCGGCAGAGGAGGTCACGAGAACATCATACGGCATTCCAGCTTCTTCCAGCAATTGCCAGTTTATGGCATCGTTTGTGGCGAGGACACCCATCACCTTCGGCCCCGGAGAGGCAGATGGCCAGGGATCAGGCACTACCTCAGATGCGAGCCGTGCTCGCCAAAGGCTGACCGCCGCTACTGGCCGACATCCTGCGGTCCCAGCCTCTGCGTCAGATGGTGATGACCACTCTTGGGCCTGCGGGTGTTCGGTTTCGAGGTACCGGATGGACTCGGGCACGTCGTGGAGCGGATAGGTCCGGTCGAGCCTTCACTTCCAGACCGGGACCCACCATTGCCACCCCTCCGGCGCGACTGGCCAGCTCGGGTCCGGCTGCCAGCCGGCTGGCGGGATCCAGCCTTCGGGCGGTGACGGCCAACCAGGGGGAACCTCGAACTTGATTCCGCTCGGCGGTGGAGGGATCGGGCCGTGCGCTCGCGGCGCTGCCGGGATGACCGGAGCCGACTGACCAACGGGATCGGTCACGGGAACCAACGGGGCAGCGGTGGGTCGAGACGAAGCGGTGTCGCCGAGCCAGCTCTCCGGGAGTTCATGTGCTCGCGCGACGTAGAGGACTACCTCGGTCTTGATTCTGTTGCCCTTTACGACGGCTCGGGCCGCTGCGGTGGCGCCCTGCTGCTCGAGGTGCCGAATTGCCGGCAAGAGCTCACTGCTCATCTTCGGAGTGAGCTGCCCGACGCAAGCACCGTCGATACGGACCTCCACTACCGTCCGGGTACTACGTGCCAACTGCTCGACGATCTCGTGAAGGCTGACGTGCACCCAGCATTCGCCCTCGGGCCGCAGGAAGGGCGCCAGGCTACCCAGGTACTTCTCCTCGCCCGTCACCTGGATCGCGTTGCCGGTCGGCAACATCCGGCAATCGCCACTCGGCGGCATGTTGGCTGGGACAAGCATGTGTGGTTCGGCGAGGTCCAACCGGACGGACCCTTGGAAGGTGCCCGGCTTGCCGTCATAGTCGGACCACTCTGAGCCCCATACCGTCGCAGAGACCTGCGGTAGCCAGCCTTGGGCCGTGAGTCCCGAGAGAACTGGCGCGTACCGGACCGCATCCTCGCGCTGTAGGTAGCCAACCTGGGCACCGCCCACCCAGACGCCGACTGCGTTGCGATCGTGCTTGTTGCGAGGCTCGGGTATCAGGTGGGCCGGCAGTACGACCTCGGTCCCGCTCGCCTTAAAATCCTTGCCAAACAGTCCACGAATCGCGCGTCGGTAGTGCGACTCGCCAGCCACGTCGACGCTGGCCCAACCGCGCTGGCCCCAAAGATCAAGCGGGATCGACATGCAGACAAGGTAACCATTCCGGGCAACCTAAGTGACTACCCGTATGGCTTGTAGGCAACGCCAGCAGCACAGACCTCCGGGCCGATCGGACCCTGCACGAGGCTGACGTTACGTAGACGCCCGGAACTGTCGCTGCCTGCAGCGGTCAGAGCCGCGGTGCGTCTCAGGGCGGGATCGAGACTCCCGGGGGGCGCGGTCGCTCCGCGCGCGCTGCGACACCCCGTTGCCCCTGGGGAACTGGCGAAGCATTGCCGGTGTTCATCAACGGGGCTTGCTCTGGTTGCCTGGGCGAGGAACGGTGCGCTTCATCCTCTGAAGGGGCACGAGCTGGGCGATATCTTCATCAAGTTGGGAATCTGGCTCGGTAGGTTCGTTGTAGTAGAGAAGGCTGTCGCGCCCGACGGTGTCTGCGCCCTTCACGCTCTGCGAGTCGATGATCCCCGCCGACGGCTCCGGGCGCGGCCCTGCTGCACCCCGCGCCTTGACTCGCAGCGTGACCAGGACTTTCTCCGTCACGCCAGCTTCTTCCCACCGCGTGAAGTACCAGTACACCGTCTGCCACGGCGGCAGGTCAGCGGGCAGGTACCGCCACGGACACCCCGACCGCACCACGTACAAGATGGCGTTAATGATCTCCCGCCGCGGATGCTTCTCCCGGCGGCCGTCCGTGTTCGGCTCCGGCAACAGCGCCTCGATCAGCGCCCACTGAGCATCCGTCAGATCGGAGGGGTAGCCACGGCGAACAGACACCGCGCCACCCTGCCCGTCCCGACGGTGGGAGTCATGCGGCCACGCCGTCCACAACAGACCTTCTCAAACACGCACTTACTGGGCGTTTTGATCTTGTCTGCGTGCGATTAGCGGCATTCGGCCTGCCGAATGCTGGGCCAGCAGACCAGCCGAGTCACGGCTATCAGCGCTGAGCCATTTTCATCCTGCGTAGCGGTTAGCTTCAACGTGGTGCAGGACGAGGATTGGCCTGCACGATCGAAGTGGCGCGGCGTGGGCAGCTGCGTAGCTTGGTATCGCGCTGCCGCCGCACTACGCCGACCCGCGGGACGCGCTGCGTTGGGCCGGTGACACCACGTACCGGGCCGAGCGGGTGGGCCGGCACGGGCAAGGCTCTACGCCTCGGAGGCCCAGCTGAGCCACTCGGGATCGTGACCCCAGCCGTTGCGCTCGTAAAAGGGCACCGCCCGGGTGCTGGAGTGCACCGTCACGTGCTCCAACTCCAGGCGGCGGGCCTCGTTCAGCACGGCCGCCATCAGCAGCGCGCCGACCCGGCGGTCGCGCAGCTCGGGGACGACAAAGACGGACTGCACGTCGCCGCCGCGCCGGGCGTACTTGTTCGCTGTGGGCACACGGTCGAGTACTGCCAGCCAGGCCATCCCGACCACCTCGCCGGCGGCCTCGGCCACGAACGCCCGGTGCTCGGGGTGACCGCGCATCCAGTCGCCGAGCGTGGCGACGAACTCGTCCAGGTTGTCGCCCTGGTAGCCGCGCTCCTGGATGGCCCGCCGCCAGCGCAGACCGGCCAGGGCGGGCGCATCCGCGTCGGAGGCCCGGCGCACCGTCACCTCAGTATCGATCACACGATGATCATAAAACCACTTTCATCCTGCGTAGCGGTTCGCTTCGACGTGGTGCAGGACGAGGATGGCCTGCACCATCGCGGTGGCGCGGTGTGGGCAGCAGCGCAGTTTGGCCAGGATCTTCCAGGTCTTGAGCGTGACGATGGCTCGTTCGCCGCGAGCACGGATTTTCGCGTGAGCGCGGTTGACCGCCTTCTGTTGGCGTGACAGTTTCGGCCGGAAGCGGCGCCGCTTGAACGGCGTGCGCACGCTGCCGTGGGCGCCCTGGTAGCCCTTGTCGGCGAAGGTCATGACGTCCGTGCTGGTCAGGCGTCGATGATGCCGTGGATGCGGGCGGCGGTGAGGTCGTGAGCGGAGCCTGGCAGTGCTGGTGAGGCCCAGACGAGCCGGCCGGCGGCGTCGGCGATGACCTGCACGTTCACGCCGTGCCGCTTGTGCTTGCCGGAGTAGTACGGCCTCTGGTCTGCCACCCGGTCGATCGGGATCAGCGTGCCGTCCAGGATCGCGTACGCCAGGTGCCGGATGCGCCGCATCGCCGTGGCCAGGTCGTTGGCGGCCGCGGCGAGCAGGACGATTGCTTCCTGCACATAGCGCCAGGCGGTGGCGACGCCGATGGCGAATCCGGCGGCGAGGCGGGTGTAGGTGTCGCCGTTACGCAGGTGGGCCAGGGCCAGTAGCGCCTGTCGGCCCGGCGTAAGACGCCGCCACCGCGATCGATGATGGTTGCGGTGGGCACGGATGCGCTCGGCGAGGTGGTTCAGGGTGCGGCTGGACAGCGGGATTGTGGAGGGGTAAGACAGCACAGTCGAAGCTCCCGGTCGGGGCATCGGATCTTGGTCAACTGCTGTCTTACCTGGAGCCTCGCCCTCATCGATTGCCGGGCTCGCCGCACCCACCCTGAACTGCAAGATCATCTTGGAAAGGCTCAGTGAACAACATGCTGTTCGCCGGCCAGTGGATGCTGCTGGGACGCCAGCGCCATGCTGCCGCTGCTGGGCCTGCCGGTCGAACTGGGCGAGGTGCTCAACCTGTTCGCGCTGATGGCCCTGCTGTGGACCACGGTCAATGTGCCGGGGTTGATGCGCCGCTACGCCACCAGCGGCGCCGCGGGCGTGGCGGCAATCCGGTCGGCGCGGTCGTGCGGGTCGTCGTGGTGCAGCAGCTCACCCCCGGGCTGCGCGCCCCCGCCGTTGGGGCGGTGCGCCGATGAGCCGCGACCGCCGCGGCGAGCAGCCCGTCGCCGCCCGTATGCCCGCCGACGTGGACGCGCCGGACAAGTTGCCCTACGGGCTGACGTTCCGGCAACTGCCATTGCGCCGGCAGGTCCTCATCGTCACCCGCACCACCAGCGGTGAACGGGGCGAGCACCGAATCAACTAACTCCCCGCACCGGGCAGTGTGGAACGGAGACGTGAGCGGTGACGATCCGCCAGCCGACGGGCAGGCGTACCCAGGTCTGGGTCTGCCGCCCGGTGGGCACGCCGCCGGCGTACCCGAAGCGGGTCGTCACCACCGCGAGGTCCCTGCCGAACGTGGTGACCACCGGGTCCACCAGCCGGCGACCGGCCGGCAGTGGTGGCTGCGCGGCCCGCCACTCACGTTGCTCGTCCAACCCGTACTGGTGGTCGGCGAGGCCGAACCGCACGGTCCGCTCGGAATCCCAGAAGTACGCGCAGATCCGGTCCGTGTCGCCGTCGACCAGCGCCCGCTCGTAGTCGGCGAAGGCCGCCGCCACCTCGGCCACGACGTCGGTCCGGTCGATCTCCATCCGGTACGTCCCTTCGATCCGTCGGGTCGGGCATCGGCCGGCCCGGTCGGGAGCCGTGACCTTCCGACCGGGCTCGCCCACTCAGCCGGGCAGCGCGGACGTCCTCCGGTCGGTGTCCGTCCGCTCGCTGGCGAGGTCAGCTCGATCGGGCTGCTGGTCCGGTTCGCCCTCTTCCGGGTCGGGCTCGCGGGGCGCCGGGCGACCGAGTGCGAAGACCGCACAGATCACCGCCACGAAGAGATAGCCCAGTGCCACCTGGCCATTGGCGTTCCACTCGATCCGCTCGCCGTGGATCAGCCCAATGAACGACAGCACCGCGCCGGAGCCGGCGAAGATCGCGGCTCGGACGAAGCGCCTGTCGATGATGAAGACCACCACCGCGCCGAGCACCAGCCCGGCGAGGATCGCGCCCTGACCGAGCACCAGCAGGCCGTCGTAGATCACCCCGGCGCCGTTGAGCGCGTCGTCGCCGACCGCCGCGGCGGTGGTGCCGGCCGCGGCCAACGCGTTGTCGATCTGGCCGGTCGCCCAGGCCGCGATGTTCGGGATCAGCGCGGCGACCACGGCGGCGGCGTGCGCCCGGGGGGTGGCCTGGAAGGCCTGCGCCCCGATCAGCAGCCCGATGTAGAGCAGGATCGGCACGATGGCCGCCGTCGGGAAGATCGCGCCGAGCAGCGCGAACATGCCGAGGAAGCAGAGCAGCGCGATCACCACACCGGTCGCCATCGAGTATCCGCTGCGTCCACCTGCCGCTTTCCAGCCCGGGTGCCCGACGTAGACGGCTGGCGGGAACGGCGAGCCGAGCGCGGCGCCGATCACCGCTCCCGCACCGTCGGCGAGCAGCACACTGCGCAGGTTGTAGTTGTCCCCCGCGGTGGCCGCGCTCTCCACGTTGGTCATGCCCTCGGTGAAGTTGTAGACGCCGAGCGGGATCGCCGTCGCCAGCAGGGGTGCCATGTCGGCCAGCCCGGCGCCGAGCAGGTCCAGCTTGAACGAGGGTACGGCGACTGCGATGTCCCGGGCCGCGGCCGTGACGTCCGGTACCGACATCGCCCCGCCGGCCCAGCCGATCGCGGTGCCGAGCAGGAGCGCGGCGAGCCCGATCGGGAAGTTGAACGGCAGTTTCACGTCGGTGAGCAGGCCGATCAGCAGCAGCGCGAAGACCGGTAGGGCGACCCAGGCCATCCGCCACATCTGACCGGCCGGGTTCATCGAGATGAAGGTGATGGAGATCCCGGCGAGGGTGCCGAGCAGCGCGGCCCGGGGCGCGTACCGGCGGATGTAGGGCCCCACGAACGCGCCGATCAGCACGATCACGCCGATGATGAAGGCCCACGCCAGCCCGGCCTCCCAGGCTCGCACCGGGTCCTGGGTACGCAGGTAGATCGGCAGCATGATGACGAAGATGACGATGAACATGTGCGGCACGCTCGGCCCGTACGGCAGGGCGGTCACGTCGGTGCGGTTCTCTCGTCGGGCCAGCCGGCGTGCCAGGTAGGTGTAGTAGATGTTCCCGGCGACCAGGGCGATGCCGAGCGCCGGCAGGATCGTGCCGAACACCTCCCCCTCGGGAAGGTTCACCACGGCGAGGCAGAGCCCGGTCAGGGTGAGCACGTTGACCAGGACGTTGACGCCGAAGCCGAAGAATGCGTTGGTGTCGCCGCGTACCCAGTACAGGAGCGGGGTGACTGTCGGTGTGGTCGAGGCCATGACTGCTCCCGGTCAGGATGAGGGCTGCAACACGGGGGTGGCGGGCAGTGCGGCGCGTACCTGCGCCGAGTCGGCGACCCAGCCGAAGATGCCGCCCTGGGCGGCGATCATGTCGAGGCCGACCCGCTGGAAATCGGGAAAGTAGGACCCGACGCAGTCGGCGAGTACGAGGCACTCGTACCCGCGGTCGTTGGCCTCCCGGACGGTCGTGTGCACGCACACCTCGGTGGTGACGCCGGCGACCAGGAGGCTGCGGATGCCCCGCTCGGCGAGCAGGGCGTCCAGGTCGGTGGCGTAGAAGGCACCTTTGCCGGGTTTGTCGATGACCGGCTCGCCGGGCAGCGGCCTCAGCTCGTCGACGATGTCGTGGCCGTACTCGCCGCGGATCAGGATTCGACCGTTGGGCCCGGGGTCACCGATGCGCCTGCTCGGCGCACCTCGACGGAGTTTGGCCGGCGGGCAGTCGGACAGGTCGGGCAGGTGCCCCTCGCGGGTGTGGATGATGCTCAGGCCGATGGCGCGGGCGTCGGCCAGCAGCGCCGCGAGCGGGGCGATGGTGCACCGCAGCTGGCCGACGTCGTTGCCGAGGCTCTCACCGAACCCGCCGGGTTCCAGGAAGTCGCGCTGCATGTCGATGACGAGCAGCGCCGTGGTGGCGATGTCGAAGGTGTACGGACCGGGCCGCGCGGTGGCGATGGTCAGCATGGGCGCACCTCACTTGGCCGTGGCGGCGATGACGTCGTCGGATGTGGTGACGCAGCCGAAGACGCCGCCCTGCATGGTGACCATGTGCAGTGCCGCGTCGTGGTTGGCCTTGTCGGTGGCGCCGGTGCAGTCGGCGAGGATGAGGCACTCGTACCCCCGGTCGTTCGCCTCGCGCATGGTGGTGTGCACACAGACGTCGGTGGTGATACCGGTGAGGATCAGGTGGGTGATGCCCCGGGTCCGGAGGACCAGGTCGAGGTTCGTGGCGTAGAAGGCGCCCTTGCCCGGCTTGTCGATGACCACCTCGCCGGGCAGTGGGGCGACCTCGGGCACGATCTCCCAGCCGGGCTCGCCCCGGACCAGGATCCGACCGGCCGGACCGGCCGAGCCGATCTCGGCGCCGATACGCGCCGAGCGCCACCGCTTGTTCGCCGGGAGGTCGGACAGCTCCGGCTCGTGCCCCTCCCTGGTGTGTACGACGAGCATGCCGAGCGCGCGGGCGTGCTCCAGCAGGCGGGCGGTGGCCGGCAGACCGGCCCGGGTGAGCCCGATGTCGTAACCCATCGCGTCGACGTAGCCGCCCGGTCCGCAGAAGTCGGTCTGCCAGTCGATGCAGAGCAGTGCGGTATGCGCGGTGTCCGCCACGCCGTCGTACGGCCACGGATAGGGGTTGGCCGGTACCGGTCCGATGCTGCCCATTCTCTCGCCTCCTGTCGTGATCGCGGTTGTCTGTCGGCCCTATTGCCGGACGGGCGCGCCCCGGTAGGCCCGCCATCCGCCGGCGGCGCTGATGTCCTCGGCCGGCGGGCCGGTCGCGTACGCCTCACAGAGGAAGCCGAGCACGTCCCGTCCGTCGTGCAGCCGGACCCAGCCGAGCGAGAGCGGGGCCGGCACCCCGGCCAGCAGCCCGCCGAACGCGTGCCCGGGCAGTCGCCACAGTTCGACCTCGATGCAATGGCCGGCGGGTCCGTCTGGCGCTACCCGCACCAGACCGGGCAGCCCTTCGCCGTCCGGGGTGTCGAGCCGGAACAGCCGGTAGAGCGGGGCGGTGCGGGCGGCGCCGACGAGGGATGCTCCGCGCCCGACCAGTTCGGCGTTTCGCGACTCGCCGGTCAGGTGCCGGCCGACGACAGCCACCAGCAGCTCGGCCGCTGCTGGGACGATCTCGACCGGGGCGCCGGGCGGCGTCTCGCCCTCGGTGAGGGTGGCGGCCAGGCGGGCCAGTGTGGTGTCGGTGAACGCTGGGCCGACCAGGGTCAGGCTCGCCGGTCGTCCGGCGCTGGTGAAGCCGTTGGGCACTGTGACCGCGGCCAGGTCGAGCAGGTTCGCGAACTGGGTGTAGCGGCCCAGCATGGCGTTACGCCCGATCGGGTCCTCGGCGATCTCGTCGAGCGTGAACGCGGTGCCGATGGTGGGCACCACCAGCACGTCGATGTCCTGCCAGAGCTGGTCGACCTGGGCGCGCAGCTCGCGCAGGCGGTGCTGGCCCCGGAAGGCGTCGATCGCGTCGTGGCGGCGCCCGGTCTCCAGCACGGCCCGGGTGACCGGGTGCACGGAGTTCGGGTGCGATCGCAGGAAGTCGTCCAGGGCGACGAGTCGCTCGGCCACCCAGGGCCCGCGGTAGAGCAGGTCGCCTGCGTCGAAGAAGGCGTCGAGCGGTACCGACCGGTGCGACCCGACGATGGTGCGCAATCGTTTCACCCCTGCGGCGAACCGGGCCTCCTGTCCGGTGTCGCCGAAGAACTCCAGGTCTGCTGAGTCGGGCACTCCGAGGCGTAGCGTTCCCGGCGTGCGGGCAACCACCTGCTCCGTCGGCAGCGGACGCCCCCAGGGGTCTGCCGTGGTGACCGCACGGGCCGCGTGCAGCACCTCGACGGCCCCGGCGACGTCGGCGGCGAAGACCGACACGCAGTCCAGCGAGCGGCAGGCCGGGACCACGCCGGCGGTGCTGAGCAGTCCCCGGGTGGGCTTGAGGCCGACGATCCCGTTGAGCGCTGCGGGCACCCGACCGGAGCCGGCGGTGTCCGTACCCAGAGCGAAGCTGACCTGGCCCGACGCCACCGCCACCGCGGAGCCGGAGCTGGAACCCCCGGAGATCAGGCCGCCGCCGAAGACGCTCTGGCAACTGCCGTACGGCGAGCGGGCCCCGGTCAGGCCGGTGGCGAACTGGTCGAGATTCGTCTTGCCGACGAGCAGCGCGCCGGCGTCGAGCAGCCGGCGCACCACCGGAGCGTCCTGGGCTGCCAGGTAGGCGAAGTCGGGGCAGCCCGCAGTGGTGACCATGCCGGCCACGTCGATGTTGTCCTTGACCGCGAAGGGGATGCCGTACAGCGGCAGTGCAGGGTCACCGTGACGGGTCAGCGACCGGGCGCGCTCTAGCAGCCGGTCGGCCGGGACGGTGCTGATCCAGACCGGCCCCCTGTCGCGCCCGGCGAGCCCGTCCAGAACGCGTTCGGCCTGGTCCGCCGGGGTCATGCTGCCATCGCGGTACGCCGACCGAAGGTCCGAGATCGATCCCGCTGGATCTGGCATACAGTCGATTGTCGACTGTTCTGTTACGGCAAACCGCGCGCTATGTAACGACGATATGACGGCGCGTGGCGCGAGCCATCCGGCCGACCTTGGCGCTGCGCACCTCAGCCGAGGTACGAGCGGGCTCCGTGCCCGGTGAGCACCGTGAGCACCTCCTCCGGGTCTCCCCCGACGACAGCCTCGTACAGCCGCTCGTGCCGGTGAACCCCGTCCAGCGGCTGCGTCACCTCCGCCTCGCGGCGCAGGTTGACTGCCATGTAGAGCTGCAACTTCACCAGAACCGAGCCGTACACGGCCGAAAGTTGCCGATTGCCAGCGAGCGCCACCAGCTCGACGTGGAACTGCCGGTGCGACTCGGCGACCGCCAACCGGTTGCCGGCCCCGGTCGCCTCCCTCATCCCATCCAACGTCGCCCGCAAAGCGGCCAGATCGCCCTCCCGGCCGACGGGGATCCCCGCCCGCACCGAGAAACGCTCCAGCACGTCACGCAGCTCGTACAGCTCCCGCACGTCGCGATCCGACAATGTGGCCACCCGCACCCCACGCCGGGGCACGTGCTCGACCAGACCCTGCTGGGCGAGCAATCGCAGCGCCTCCCGCAACGGCGCCCGACTGATCCCCAGCCGGCGGGTCAGCTGCTCCTCCACCAGGCGTTCACCCGGGTTGCTCTTACCGCTGAGGATCTCCCGGGTCAGCCGGGAGACGGCGAGGTCCACCAGACTGACGCTCTCCAGCTCACCATCCACCGTCGATGCGACCCCGTCGTTCACCCCGATGAGTCTGCCACCTGCTCCCCGGCGGCCACCCGTCGGCGGCGGTCTGCCGCTCCTCCGATGGGTGCCATGCCTTGAGATTCCAAAGATTATCGTGCGGGGGGCAGTACACCGCCCGCCGTGTAACGCTCGCCGTCGTCGCCTTGGAGACTAGCCTGCAAGTCGTCCGCGATTCGCCCGAACTCCTGATAGGCATCGCCACCGAATTGGCCCTTGATATCGATGGCACCTTCGAACCAGACCAGCGAAACTGAGCTTCCGTCCGCGCAGGTGTATTCGTAGATGGGCTGACGGTCCTCAGCACCTCCGATCCACCCCGTCGCCCTTAGCGCAGGAAAACCATCTGCGAAAGACAGCCATTCTTCCATCGCAATGGGATTCTCTTCGCTGGCGTAATACTCCTCCGCGCGGCTGATGTGCAGCTCGTATCCCACGACTCCTCCATACAATCAGCGTTCATGTCGACGGATGTATAGGGTACAGGACAACATAGTTGCCTACCGTGCCAACGCGAAGAGCCAACACCAGGCCCAGTCAGTGCGGCCCAATTGACGAGCCGCACTGACAGCGGCGGGGCGAGTCACGGCGCGGATTGATGATCAGGTCAACTCACTTCACGATCACATACATTACGTGCACACCTCGCTCCAGCCCGTAATTATAGCCGTCCACCATGGCAGCATACTGCTCACTTGAGACCGTGCCAGACGGTATTCCGACAATTAACTGCCGGCGCTTGATGTCTGCTTGATCGATTACGGCATCGCCGAATGTCCTACCGTCATACCTTTCCAGCTTCCGAACGTCTCTTCGCAATTCACCCTGGAGCCGCTTTCCGCTGTAGTATGCCTCGTGCAGGGCCTTGGTCTTGACACTAGTCGCAGTCCCGGTCGCAAAGTCAAATGCATCGATAGTTGGGTTATTGGGAGTAGGAAGACCTTTCAGGCCCATCTCATCGAGGATGCGCTTCTCGAGCGCATAACCTCTCTGCCTGAACGGCAAATTCCACAAACCACGACCGGCCTCAAAATCGTCAGCATACTTACCAAGCCGTCGTGCGGTAACGAGCGCGGATCCGACAGCGCCAATCCCATTAGCAATCTTACCCCCTGGCACTGCGTCCATTGCAGTGAATCCGCAAGCCAGCTTGTCACCCTGCAGGCAATCGGGCGCGTCAGAGAAGGGCACGAATCCGACAGCAGCCTCGACAAGCGGATCTTTACACAACTCTTCAGGTATGCATGAGATAGGGAGAGGGGCCCCTTGAGGGGAGGGCGATGGGGTGCCTGCCAATGCAGGTCGTCCGCCTTGACCGGAACCACCCTTACCGGGTGCAGGCTTAGGCGAAGGCATTGGCGAGGGCAAGACAGGAGCGGGTGGAACATATTTCCCACCCCCGTCATTGATCCAAAGCATTCCTGTTGGGTCACTATTCGTCACTGGCGAGTTGTTGGCGTACGTATAGGGATTCCATTGTTGCGGGTCGGCGAGATCCATCACCGGGTCGACGGAAACGAAACGACCCAGCCCCTGATCGTACTGCCGGGCACCTATGTTAACGAGGTTGGTGGGATCGCTTTCGCCGCCGACGAATCCTTTTTGGTTTGGCCAGGTTGGGTTCGTTCCGCGCGGGGTGCCGTAGGGGGTTTGCCGGCGGATGTCTACCTTTTGGGTGCCAGCATTAATGGCTACCTGCTGGGTGCCTTGGTGATCGCTGTAAAGCCAGGCCAGGTCGGTGACTGCTGAGCCTGCCGTGCGGCTAGCGCATGTTACGCCGGCGAAGTCGTAGTAGCGGGTGCCGGTGTTGACGCCGCCTTGGCGGCGGATCTCCTGGCCGGGTAGGTAAAGGGTGGTGCCGGTGGTGTCGCGTCGGATGAGTCTGACGCCGTTGGCGTCGTAGATGTTGGTCTCGATGGTCGTGTCGCCGGATGTGACGGTGGCGAGCTTTCCTTCGGCGTCCCAGCCCAGTGTTTGGCTGTTGGCACCTGTGGCGCAGTCGTTGGCGGTGTTACTGGCGGGCCGGCAGGTGGTGTTGCCGGCGTCGTCGTAGCCGTACCTGGTGGCCACCGCAGGTTGTCCGGTGGATTCGGTGGTCATCTGCGTTACGGCATGTGGCCGTACGACGCCTTGGCCACCATCGGGCACTATGTAGTCGCGGGTGGTGGTCCCGCTGGTGTTGCGACTGGTCTCCTTGAGCCGGCTGCCGGTGTCGTTGACGGTCCAGTCCTGCCAATAGGGCGCTGGCCCTCCCAGGTTGCCGACGGTGGGATCCGTTTCACAGGGAATTTCGGGCTTAGTACTGCAACGGCAGTTGGTCAGGGGTAGCCGTGTCGTCGGTAGTGGCAGGTTCGGGCTTGGTGTTGGCGTCGTCGGCGCCATCGAGACCAGGCCCAGACGCGCTCCGGTGGGTGAGTTGATCGCACTACGAGTGCGGTGAGTAGTCTTCGGATCTCCGGTACCGTGTAGCCGATCATCATATCGTCGCCAGTGCTGGATCCCCTTTTGTGGACAGGGATCGGGCCACGGACAGCCAGGCGTGGGCGGCCATGGACAGGGTGATGTGGGCGTACCAGGCTCGCCAGTCGCGGACCTGGTACTCGTCGAGACCGACTTCGTTCTTGGCCTGCTGGAAACACTCCTCGATCGCCCACCGAGCCCCCGCGATCCGAGCGAGGTCGAGCAGGCGGGTGCGGCGGGTTCGTAGCAGACGTAGTAGGCGATCTCCCCGGTCGTCATGCTGCGCCTCGCGAGCAGCCAGTGCCCCCGGCCGGGTTGCCAGCAGATGCGCACCGGCACCCGCGCCCACCAGTACTCGCGCGGGCCGTGGGCGCCAGCGCCGGCGGACAGCCGGCACCACGCCCGGGCCGGCAGCGCGGCGATGAGTTGGTCGGCGCGGGCGGTGCCCATCGTGGTGGTGATCATGTCGTCGTTGCGGCGGGTCGCGACCACATAACCCACATCCCGTTGTTCCAACCACACCCGCAACGACTTCGACTGCCCGTAGGCCTCGTCCATCGTCACCCAACCCACCGGCACTCCCGCGTCCAACGCGCGGCCCAGCATCTGGCGGGCAATCTGCACCTTCGTGGCGAACTGCACCTCGTCCGGGATACCAGCCGCCCGACAGCGATCCCGGTCATCGGTCCACGACGCCGGAAGGTAGAGCTGCCGGTCGATCAGCGCGTGGCCCTTCGCTGAGCGGTAGGCCAAAAACGTCCCGACCTGGCAGTTCTCCGTCCGACCAGCAGTGCCGGAGTACTGCCGCTGCACCCCCGCCGACCGGGTGCCCTTCTTCAGGAACCCGGTGTCATCGACGATCAACACACCAGCCGGGTCGCCGAGGTGCTCGACGACGTAGTCCCGCACGTCGTCGCGGACCGCGTCGACGTCCCAGTCCGCCCACCGCAACAACCGCTGCATCCCGTCCGGCGACACATCCCCGGCCTGCTCCGCGAGGGTCCAGCCGTTCTTCCGGCCCAGGCCCGACACCAAGCCGCACAGGTACTGACGCGCACGCCGCCGCGGCTCCGACCGCCGAAACCGAGGCCCGATCCGGGCATGCAGACGGTCCAACTCCCCATGCCAACGATCAACATCAACGTCCGTCACACGCAGACCAACGAACGCGAATCGAACTCGATTCGCCTACTGCCGTTGCAGTACTAAGGCCGTTCGTGATCTCGGGCAGCTGCTCCAGGACATGCTGCGCATTCTCGGCCCGCACCACTTCGAGACGGTGGCCACACAACGCGAGCTCAACAGACTGCAGGGCAGAGCAGAGGATCCAGTGAGCACTGCCGACGCTCTCGCTGAGACGCACACCGACCAGGTGCAGGTCCACGGCCCCGACCGAACCTGACGGAACAGGCCCACTGCGGATCAAGCTGTCGAGTCTCGTCGCGCTCGGCGATCCTCTCCAACCCTCGGTCCGTTGCCGTCCATTGCGCTCCCGCGCCGGTCGACCAGCTCGCGAGCGTCGACGACACGCTGACCGCGACCTATGGACCACGGCTCACCCGACTGAGTCGGGGTCCCCCCAGGAACCTTCAGAGGTTAAAGATCAAGTCAGGCCGCTTGATCCGGTTAGGTGTGGCCGAACGGGAGGCGAGCGAACGCCTGCTGAAGCAGGGGGTTGCGGTCGGTCGGCTCACCGAGGTCCCAGGTCTGGCGCTCGTCCCCGGCCTGGGTGATGTGTGTGAGGATCTCGGACACGGACCTGCGTTGCCCGATGGCGACAAGCTTCTCGAGGTCACCGACAGAGGCGACGAGGGTCGGCAGGCTGGCGGTAGGCAGGAAATCCCGGGCGAGGCTGTTGGCGATGTACCACGGATCGAGGGTGGCCACGATGCCGATGACGGGCCGGTCCTTCGGGATGTGCGCGAACTCCGGCGCGTTTTTGTTTAGTATGCCGAGGGTGCGGCCGAGCTGCTTGAACGCGTCGCCCAACGTCTGGGTGTATGCCTTGCGGGCGCTGACGTCAGCGGCGCGGGCGGCGAGCGGTGAGCGGGTAGCCTTCGCCTCGATGAGCACGACGAGATCGTCGAACACGACGAACCAGTCGATGCTCTTGAGCTCCTGCCTCTTTTGCATATACACGACCTCCGAGTGGACGGTGGCGTCGGGCACGGTCTGGAACTGCCGGCCGACATAGTCCTCAAGCAGCTCGCCGAGGTCTCTGGTGAACGCCGTCCCCCACCGCTTGATCCCGGCGTAGTACAGCTCTAGCCTCGATCGTTCACGGCTGATGTCGGGCGTTCCGGCCCCGCGCGTGTGATCGTTCATTGTCGATGCGGTTGG
>NZ_JBNCKU010000028.1:0-19874 GCF_049841715.1 Micromonospora sp. DT41
GCAGGCGGCCACTGCGGCTTCGGCCTGCTCCAACGCGTCAATCACAACCAAAGTTTAGAACGCATGTACGACAATTTCAGTCGCCATGATCGATCCGCCGCCGCCGGCGGCGGATGGCGCGCTGGCGACGGCGGGACCGGCCGATGCCCGAGGACGTGAGCCGACGGTCCCACCGCCACTGTCAGTGCCGAATGCCCGTGCCAGCGCAAGCTGCCGTGCCTGCGCTGAATGCCCGTACCAGCGCAAGGTGCCACGCCTGGGCTGGCAGCCGCGCCCCGGCTAGGGCGCCGCGCCAGCGCAGAGCACCTCGGCTGAGCTGAATCGCTGCCGGGAGCTAGGCCGCGGAGAGCTAGAAGGTGTGTTCCGCTGCCGGGAACTCGCCGCCGCGGACCTCGTCGGCGAAGCGGCGGGTGGCTTCGGTCAAGGTGCCGGCCAGGTCGGCGTACCGCTTCACGAAGCGGGGGGCCTTGCCGGTACGCAGGCCGGCCATGTCCTGCCAGACCAGCACCTGGGCGTCGGTGTCCGGGCCGGCGCCGATGCCGACAGTGGGGATGGGCAGTTCGTGGGTGATCTGCTTGGCCACCTCGCCCGGCACCATCTCCAGTACCACCGCGAAGGCACCCGCCTCGGTGACCGCCCGCGCGTCGGCGAGCACCTCGTCGGCCGTGTCGCCTCGACCCTGCACCCGGTAGCCGCCCAGGGTGTGCTCGCTCTGCGGCGTGAAACCGATGTGCGCCATCACCGGAATGCCGGCGCCGACGATGGCGGCGATCTGCGCGGCGCAGCGGCGGCCACCTTCCAGCTTCACCGCGTGGCAGCCGCCCTCTTTCATGAACCGTACGGCGGTGCGCAGCGCCTGGGTCGGGCCTTCCTCGTACGAGCCGAAGGGCAGGTCACCGACGATCAGGGCCTGCCGGGTCGAGCGCACCACGGCCCGTACCAGGGGGAGCAGGTCGTCGGTGGTGACCGGCAGGGTGGTCTCGTAGCCGAACACGTTGTTCGCCGCCGAATCGCCGACGAGCAGCACCGGTACGCCGGCCTGGTCGAAGATCCCTGCGGTGTACTGGTCGTACGAGGTGAGCATCGGCCACCGTTCGCCGCGCTCCTTGGCGGCGATCAGGTCCCTGGTGCGGACCCTACGGGTGGCCAGGCCGCCGTACAGCGCGGTCACCTCGTTCGGAGTGGACTCCACCATCACTGTCTCCTTCCTCGAGGCCGCCTGCGCGGTCCCCGGGTTCCGTCGTGATCGTCGCACCGGCGGACGGGGTGACGGCAGGGCGCAGTGGAAGATTTCACTCCCGTACGGTGGCGGGGCGCCGGGTCGGGTCAGCGACCCGGCGCCCATCTGGACGGCTCAGCCGTCCTCGCGCCACCGGTTGGTGATGGGGAGCCGGCGATCCCTGCCGAACGCCTTCATCGAGATTTTCGCGCCGGGCGCGGACTGCCGTCGCTTGTACTCGGCGGTATCCACCAGCCGGAGCACCTTGTCCACCACCGCCGGGTCGTGGCCGGACTCGACAAGCCCGTCCCGGCCGAGGTCGCCGTCGACGTACCCGATGAGGATCGGGTCCAGTACGTCGTAGTCGGGCAGGCTGTCGCTGTCCAGTTGACCCGGGCTCAGCTCGGCGCTCGGCGGCTTGCCGATGGAGTTCTCCGGGATCGGGGCGGTCTCGCCCCGGCGGGCCGCGTCGGCGTTGCGCCACTTCGCCAGCCGCCAGACCAGCGTCTTCCAGACGTCCTTGATCGGGTTGAAGCCGCCGACCGAGTCGCCGTACAGGGTGGAGTAGCCGACGGCCAGCTCGCTCTTGTTGCCGGTGGTCAGCACCAGGTGGCCCTCCTGGTTCGACAGCGCCATCAGGATGACGCCGCGGACCCGGGCCTGGAGGTTCTCCACCGCGATACCGGACAGCGACAGGTTGGCCAGGAAGCTGTCCACCATGGGCTGGATCGGCTCGACGCGGTAGTCCAGACCGGTGCGCTTGGCAAGGTCGGCGGCGTCTTCGCGGGAGTGCTCGGAGGAGTGCTGGCTGGGCAGCGACACCCCCACCACACGGTCGGGGCCCAGCGCGTCGACGGCCAGGGCGGCCACCACCGCCGAGTCGATGCCGCCGGAGAGGCCGAGCACCACAGACGGGAAACCGTTCTTGTTGACGTAGTCACGCAGGCCCAGCACAAGCGCCTGCCACACCTCCGCCTCGTCGGCCACCGGCTCGATCAGCCCGCCGGAGGCGGCCGGACCGGCCGGTGCGGGCGGGATCGTCTCCACGGTGCTGTGCACGACCCGCATGTTGTCCGCGACGCTCTGGGTGCCCGGCGCCGTGGTGGCGGCCGGCAGTTCGACGTCGTGTACGAGCAGGTGCTCGACGAACTGCGGGGCACGGGTGAGCAGTTCGCCGTCGGCCGTGACGATCATCGAGTCGCCCTCGAAGACCAGCTCGTCCTGGCCGCCGATCATGTTGACGTACGCGACTGTGGCGCCCGCCTCGGCGGCCCGGCGCCGGACCAGCGGCAGCCGGACGTCGTCCTTGTTCAGCTCGTACGGCGAGCCGTTGATGTTGACCACGAGGCCGACGCCGGCCTGCCGGGCGGCGGCGAACGGCCCGCCGGCCTGCCACAGGTCCTCGCAGATGGTCAGCGCGGTGTCGACGCCGCCGATGCGCACCACCGTCAGTTCGTCGCCGGGGACGAAGTAGCGGTCCTCGTCGAAGACGCCGTAGTTGGGCAGGTGGTGCTTGAAGTAGCGGGCGACAACAGTGCCCCGGTGCAGCAGCGCGGCGGCGTTGCGGGCACCCCGGCCCGGCTCGGCGTCCCCGCTGACCTGCGGTGGGCCGTCGGCGTCGAGGTAGCCGACCACGACCGGCAGGTCACCGAGACCGTCGGCGGCGAGGTCCGCGGCGAGCCGCTCCAGGGCGGCGCGGGACGCGGCGATGAAGGAGCGCCGGAAGACGAGGTCCTCGACCGGGTATCCGGTAAGCATCATCTCCGGAAAGAGGACCAGCTGGGCGCCAGCGTCGGCGGCCCGGCGGGTCCAGCTGCGGACCAGGTCGGCGTTGCCGGAGAGGTCGCCGACTCTCGGGTTGACCTGGGACAGGGCGAGACGCAGGGTGGGCATGTGTTCATCTTGCCCCAGCTCCGCCCGGCCAATCCGTACCCTCGGACGAGATGGCGGCCACGCCACGGCGCACCCGGCGGCACCCGCGCCCGGCCGGCGTAGCTCGGCGGACGGGACACGAGGGGACGGGCGGCGGTGGTTCGCGTAACGTCTGCGTAACCAGGCCCGGGAACACTGGGCGGGCAGGTCGGGTGCAGCCCGACCAAGGCGGACAAAAAGAGTGTCGCGAGGGGTTGGGGAAGTGGACCGTCAGCAGGAGTTCGTCCTCCGCACGCTGGAAGAGCGGGACATCCGGTTCGTTCGGCTGTGGTTCACGGACGTGCTGGGCACGCTCAAGAGCGTCTCGGTGGCACCCGCGGAGCTGGAGTCCGCCTTCGAGGAGGGCATCGGCTTCGACGGCTCGGCGATCGAGGGCTTCGCCCGGGTCTTCGAGTCGGACATGGTTGCCATGCCCGATCCGACCACCTTCCAGGTCTTCCCGTTCGAGGGCGGGGTGAGCGGCGAGAGCGCGCGGATGTTCTGCGACATCCTGCTGCCCGACGGCGGCCCGTCCTGGGCCGACCCCCGGCACGTGCTGCGCCGGGCGCTGTCCAAGGCCGCCGAAAAGGGCTTCACCTTCTACACCCACCCGGAGATCGAGTTCTTCCTGCTGGAGAACGGTCCGCAGGACGGCTCGGTGCCCACCCCGGTGGACACCGGCGGCTACTTCGAGCACACCACCCACGCGGTGGCCCGCGACTTCCGCCGTCAGGGCGTGCTGGCGCTGGAGCGGATCGGCATCTCGGTGGAGTTCAGCCACCACGAGGTCGCCCCCGGCCAGCAGGAGATCGACCTGCGCTACGCCGACGCGCTCACCACCGCCGACAACATCATGACCTTCCGGCACGTGGTCAAGGAGGTGGCGCTCTCCACCGGAGTGCAGGCCAGCTTCATGCCGAAGCCGTTCACCGACCAGCCGGGCAGCGGCATGCACACCCACCTGTCGCTGTTCGAGGGCGAGCGCAACGCCTTCCACGACAGTGGCGACCCGATGAAGCTCTCCAAGGTGGCGAAGTCGTTCATCGCCGGCCTGCTGGTGCACGCCCGGGAGTACACGGCCGTCACCAACCAGTGGGTCAACTCCTACAAGCGGCTGTTCCCGCAGGCACTGCCGGACCGCATCACCGAGAGCCCGGCGTACGTCTGCTGGGGTCACCTGAACCGGTCCGCGCTGGTCCGGGTGCCCGCGTACGGCAAGCCCAACTCGGCCCGCGTCGAGGTCCGCTCACCGGACTCGGCGGCCAACCCGTACCTCGCCTTCGCGGTGCTGCTCGGCGCTGGCATGAAGGGCATCGAGGAGGGCTACGAGCTGCCGCCGGGCGCCGAGGACGACGTCTGGTCGCTGAGCAGCGCCGAGCGGCGTGCCATGGGCTACGAGGCGTTGCCGGAGAACCTCGCCGAGGCGATCGACGTGATGGCCGAGTCCGAACTGGTCGCCGAGGTGCTCGGGGAGCACGTCTTCGACTTCTTCCTGCGCAACAAGCGGGCCGAGTGGGAGCAGTACCGCCGCGAGGTCACCCCGTACGAGCGGCAGCGTTACCTGGCCCTGTAGAGCCGGCGCTGACGCGCTTGCATCCTGCCGCTATCGTCTCGATCACCGCGCCGGTACCCCTCCGGGCGGAGATTCGGGAGGCAGTCCGTGCTGGAGGATCTGTTCAGTGGCGCCTGGCAGAGCATCGTGTTCGGTGTCGTGGGCGTCGGGCTCATGGCGGCCGGATTCGGCCTGGTCGACCTGCTGACCCCCGGGCGACTGCGGGACCTGATCTGGGTCGACCGCAACGCCAACGCGGGGCTGCTGCTGGCCGCCAACCAGCTCGGCATCGCCGGGATCGTCTTCACGGCGATCCTGACCAGCTACAGCGACTTCGGTAAGGGGCTCGCCTCCACCGTGGTCTTCGGGCTGGTCGGGCTTGCCATCATGGCGTTGGCATTCGTGGTGCTCGACCTGCTCACCCCTGGCAAGCTCGGTGAGGTCATCTGCTCGCCCGAGCCGCACCCGGCCGCCCGGATCAGCGCCGCCACGCACTTCGGCGCCGCTCTGATCGTCTGCGCCTGCATCGCCTGAGGCTGTCGTACCCCGGATCTAGGTTCCGGGGGTGAACCGTACCGACCGCCTCTACGCCCTTGTCGAAGAGCTGCGCGCGATATCGCCGCGTCCGCGCAGCGCGCGCTGGCTGGCCCACCACTTCGAGGTCAGCACCCGCACCGTGGAGCGGGACATCACCGCGTTGCAGGGTGCCGGGGTGCCGATCTGGGCCGAGCCGGGCCGGGCCGGCGGCTACGTGGTCGACCGGGCGCGCACCCTGCCGCCGGTCAACCTGACGCCGGGCGAGGCGGTGGCAATGGCCGTCGCGCTGCACCGGCTGGGCGGCTCGCCGTTCGCCCCGGCCGCCGGCGTCGCGCTGCGCAAACTGGTAGCCGTGATGCCACCCGCCGCGGTTGCCGAGGCGCACCGGCTCGCCGGCCGGGTGCACCTGGTCGGTGGCGGGCCGGGCACCGCCGTCCCGGCCGCCGTGGCCGACGCGGTCGCCGCCGGGCGGGTGCTACGGCTGCGGTACGCCGACCGCGACGGCGCCGACTCGGCACGCGACGTGGAACCGCTCGGCTACCTGGGCAACGAGACGCACTGGTACCTGGTGGCCTGGTGCCGGCTGCGCGACGCTGTCCGCTGCTTCCGCACCGACCGGATCAGGTCCGTGCACCCGCTGGCCGAGTCGGTGACCCGGGAGTTGCGTCCCGGCGACCTCGACGTTCCTGTTGACCGGGTACGCCCGTTGAGCCTGGTCTGATCGTCTGCGAAACACCGACAGGACGCTGTCGCGGGCCGCGACGATGCTGCTTTTCCAAGCCGGCCGTCCGGGCCGGCGCAGCGAGGAGGCAGCATGTCCAGCACGCCCGTGACCTGGTTCGAGATCGGCTCCGACCGGCCGGACGAGGCGCAACGCTTCTACACCGACCTGTTCGGTTGGAGCTTCGAGGAGCAGGGCGGCCCGGGTGGGTCGTACCGGCAGACGACGGCCGGCGGTGAGCGGGGGATCGGCGGCGCGATCCGGGGCCTCGGTGGGGACGAGGCGAACTACGCGATCTTCTACGCCGAGGTGGCGGACGTGGCGGAGGCCTGCCGGCGGGCCGAGTCGGCAGGCGGCACGGTGCTCGTGGCGCCGGTGACAACGCCGAGCGGTCTGGTACGCGCCTGGCTGCGTGACCCGTCCGGCAACCGGTTCGGCGTCTTCACGCCACCGGCCGGCGGCTGACCTCGACGGAGGTGCGTTCGTCGTCGGCTTGGACGGCGACGAACGCACCCGAATCGGGTTGTCGCGTCGCGGTGTTCTGGGATGTCGACGCCCGCGTTGTGGGATGGCGCGGATATCGGGTCGCCGCACATCAGTGGAATTTGTCACCAGTCCTTTTCGGCGTGTCGGGCGTAAACGGCCCGCCAGAGGTGATCAAGGCGGGCAAATCGTCGAGGACTGCCCCTGCCAGGGAGTATGCGCTGGTCCGCCTGGTGGAACGGGGTGACTGCCTGCCCTCCGACGACCGTCCGAACAGATCTTGGAGGCCGGCCCGGAGGTGGATAGGTTCGACCTTCCTCGGGCCTGCTCAGTCAACCATCGAGCAGGCCCGGCAAAGTAAGGAGAAGCACATGACCAACGGCGGTCACCCCATTACCCCCGCTACTGATTCAGCGTCGTCATCCAATGTGAACCGGCGCCGCATGCTGACCATTGCTCTCGGTGGCGCCGCCACCGTGGCTCTTCCGGCCCCGGCCTGGGCGGCAAACGACAAGCGCCCCGGTGCCAGCCGGAAGCCGGCCCTCACGTCGGACGATCGCAAGATCATCGCTCAGGTCTCGGCCGAGCGGGCCGTGAAGCACCTGCGTTACCTCAGTGAGGACATCGGTCCGCGCATCGGCGGCACCTCCTCCGAGCGCCGCGCCGCCGACTATATCGCCAAGGAACTGGCCCACCACGGCTACCGCGTCGAGCTGGAGCCGTTCGCGGTGGCGGACAAGTTCCTCGCCCAGCTCTCCTCGCCGGCCGGACTGCCCACCGACCTGAACTGGCAGGCCGGCGCCTCGGCGCACGCCGCGCTGGACACCACGGTCAGCGGCGACGTGGTCGACGTGGGCGCGGGCGCACCCGAGAACTACCCCGCGAGCGTTTCCGGCCAGATCGTGCTGATCGACTACGTGGCGGCCCGGCGTGAGCAGTTGGTCGCCACCGCGCTGGCCCGTGGGGCGGCCGCCGTGGTGTTCCTGGCCGCCGACGGCGTGCCGCCGCGGCGCAGTGGGACGTTCACGCCGACCCTGCCGGGCTCGGCCAACTCGCCGGTGCCGATCCCGGTGGTCGGTGTCGCGCAGGCGCAGAAGGAACGGCTGCGTGCCCTCGTCGCCTCCGGGCGGCGGCTCACGCTCGTCATCTCCACCGCCGCGCACCGCAACCTGACGTCCCACAACGTCATCGCCGAGCGGGTCGGACGCGCCGGCGCCAACGGGCCGGTCGTGATGGTCAGCGCCCACTACGACACTGTCATCGGCGCTCCCGGCGCCAACGACGACGGCTCCGGCACGGTGCTCTGCCTCGAGCTGGCCCGTGTCATGAAGGCCATCCCGGTCAACGCCACTCTCCGCTTCGCCCTGTGGGGCTCGGAGGAGCAGGGGCTGATCGGCTCGCGTTACCACGTGCGGCAGCTGCCGCAGGCGGAGCGGGACCGGTTCCTCGCCGTGTACCAGAACGACATGGTCGCCACCAGCTGGGACCCGGCGACCCGGTACTGGCAGCTGTCCTTCGACGGGCAGGCCAACCGGGCCACCGACGAGGTGACGGCCGCGGGCCTGCGCCTCGGCTACGACCCGCGCATGTCGCCGGTGACGCAGCGCGGCTCCAGCGACCACCAGTCCTTCCAGGAGGTCGGCATCGCCAGCGCCAACTTCTCCTGGCGTGGCGAGGAGAGCCCGGCGCTGCTGGAGCCTCCGTACCACACGCCCGAGGACACCATCGCCAAGAACATCAGCCTTGAGCGGCTTCAGGTCTCGCTCGAGCTGATCGGCTGCGCCGCGTACGCGACCGCTCGCTGAGGACTGTCCCGCCCTCTGTGACAGCGTTGGTGCCACGGGCGGTGGGACAGCGCGACGGGCGCCGCATCCGGGTACGTCCCGGGTGCGGCGCCCGTTCGTGTGTGCGGCTCTCCGGCGTTCGCGCAGCGAGCGGGGGCAGCACAACGCCTTGATCGACTCGGCTTCCTGGAAACCGGGGTGTCCCGGCGTGCTTGATGCCCCGGTTTCCAGGAAGCCGCGTTCGTTGCCGTCACAACAGCCACGAACCGTGGGGGAGCGGTGGGGGTGGTGGCCCGCCGGTGCCGTCCGGGAGGAGGCGCGGTCGGCACCGGCGGGGCCACCGGTCACTTGCCGGTCTGGCCGGACTCGTCGTCCTGAGTGGGCTCGCCCTTCGGGGCGTCCTGGCCGGGCTTGCCGTCCTGGCCGGGCTTGCCGTGCGGGCCGCCCTTACCGTGCGGGCCACCCTTGCCTGGGAACACGCCTGCCTCGGCGGCCTTGAGCACCGCGTCGGCCTGCTCCTGGGTCAGCTTGCCGTCCTCGACGGCCTGGTCCAGCCGCTCCTTCAGGGCGTCCTGCCGGTCCTGCGTCGACGGCCGCTCCGGCCTGTCGCCCTGCCGCTGCTCGTGCAGCTTCTCCAGCGCAGCGGTGACCTTGTCGGTCGACACGCCCAGCTCCTTGGCGAGCGCCTCGGCGAACTCGGCCTGCCGGTCGGCGTGCCGCTGCTGGCGGTCGCCGCCCTGGTCGGTGGTGCTGGCGCTCGGGGACGGGGTCTTGTCGTCGGCGAGAGCCACCGTCGGGGCGGCGATCCCGACGCCGAGCACCCCAGCGGCGGCGACGCCGGCAAGCAGGTGCTTCTTCGACATCTTGCGGATCATGCGAATCTCCTATCGGTGGTGATGCGATGACGTCACCGACAGTGACCGCCGGAGCTGGGCGCAACCCATGTCGAACCTGTCAGCGGGCTGGCAATCCGGGGGAAAGGGCCGGCTTTATTCGGGTTGCGTCACACCGGGGCGGCCGAAAGGCTGGGCGAAACCCGACGAAAGGGCATCGCATGACACAGACAGTCATCCGCGAGGTCGCGCTCACCGGGCCAGGCTCCGGCCCGTACTCGATCACTGTTGGTCCCGACGGCGCGCTCTGGCTGACGCTTGCCGGCTCCGGCGGCGTCGCCAGGCTCGGCCTCGACGGTGAGGTACGGACCTACCGCGCCGACCCGCCGGACAGCCGCCCTCTGATAATCGTCGCCGGCCCGGACGACGCGCTCTGGTACACCCGCTCGGGCGACGACCGGCTCGGCCGGATCACCGTCGACGGCAAGGTCGACTCGGTGGCGTTGCCGCCCGGCTGTGGGCCCTGCGGCCTGGCCGCCGGTGCGGACGGGGCCCTCTGGTACGCCGGCATGGCCGACGACACTGTCGGTCGGGTGACAGTCGACGGGATGGTCACCACGTATCCGCTGCCGGTCGCCAAGGGCTTCCCGTCGATGCTTGCCGCCGGCCCGGACGACGCGCTCTGGCTCACTCTCAACCAGGGCAACGCCATCGCCCGGGTGGATCTCGACGGTGCGGTGACTGTGCACCCGCTGCCCACCGAGGCCGCCGGGCCGGTCGGCATCACGGCCGGCGGCGACGGCGCGCTCTGGTTCGTCGAGATCGTCGCCGGGCAACTCGGCCGGATCACGCCCGACGGTCGGATCGACGAGTTCCCACTACCGGACCGCGCGGCACGCCCACACGCGATCGTCGCCGACCCGGGAGGCGGCTGCTGGTTCACCGAGTGGGGCGCCAACCGGATCGGCCACATCGACCCCGACGGCCGGATAACCGGCCACGACCTGCCGACCCCCGCCGCAGAACCCCACGGCCTAACGATCACCCCCGACGGCGCAGTCTGGGCCGCCCTAGAAATCGGCGCCGTAGCCCACCTACCCCCCACCTAATCCCCGCCCTGCCCCGCCCCGCCCCCGCCCTCCCGCCCCCACCCGCAGCGTGATCATGAGGTTGACGGGGGTTCGGACGCCCGCAAGCCCCGCCAACCTCATGATCAACAAGGTGGGTGGGGGTGGGGGGAGGGCGGTCAGGTTACTGCGGGGGTGACCGTTAGGGTGCCGGCGTCGGTGTTCAGGTGGGCCTCGGTGCCTACTGGGACTGTCAGCTGGCCGGGGCCGTGGCCGATCGGCAGGCCGCCGAGCACCGGTACGCCGAGGTCGCCGAGACGTTCGCCGAGCACGTCGGTGACAGTGGTGTCCCAGCCGTCGGCGCAGTCGGTGAACTGCCCCACCGCCACCCCCGCCAGCCCGTCGAGGGCACCCGCCCGGCGCAGTTGGGTGAGCATCCGGTCGACCTTGTACGGGGGTTCCTGGACGTCCTCGATGAGCAGCACCGCCCCGGTCAGGTCGGGCAGGTCCGGGGTGCCGACCGACGCGACGATCATGCACAGGTTGCCGCCGAGCAGGGTGCCGGTGGCCCGGCCCGCGACACGTACGCCGAAGGTGTCCTCTTCCGGCACCGCGGTGACCGTCACCGGTTCGGTGGTCATCAGCGCGGCGTGCAACGACTCGGCCGACCGCAGCGGGGTGCGCTCGTCCCGCCAGGCGGCGCCCGGGCCGTGTACGCCTGCCAGCCGGGCGCCCCGCCACAGCGCGAGTTGCAACGCGGTGATGTCGGAGAAGCCGGCCACCACCTTCGGGTCGCGGCGGACGGCGGCCATGTCGAGGGCGTCCACGATCCGCTGCGCGCCGTACCCGCCACGGGTGCAGATGACCCCGCGCACCCGCGGGTCGGTGAACGCCTCGTTCAGGTCGGCGGCGCGCAGCTCGTCGGTGCCGGCCAGGTAACCGTGCCGGGCGTACGCGTTGGACCCCAGCACCGGCCGCAACCCCCAACCGGTGAGCAGCTCCACCCCACGCGCCACCCGCTCCGGCGAGGTCGGCCCGGACGGCGACACAAGCGCCACAGTGTCGCCGGGGCGCAGCACGGGCGGGCGGACCGCAGCGGTGTCCTCGCTGATCACAACCGCAGAGCCTAACGAGCCGCAACGACGGCGCGTGCCCGTGCCGGGGAGTGGCACCACGAAGCGCACCGGCTAGCCTCGACGGGTGGCAACCGCGCTGGTTATCGAGAACGACCCGACGGACGACGCGCGCCGGCTGGGTGAGTGGCTGACCGAGGCAGGGCTGGAACTGGAGGTGGTCCGCCCGCACGCCGGTGACGAGCTTCCCGCCGACCTTGAGGGGTACGCGGCGCTCGTGGTGCTCGGCGGCGACCAGCAGGCGTACCCGCTTGCGGACGGCTCGCCCGGCGCACACTGGTTTCCCGCGGTGGAGGGCCTGCTGCGCAAGGCGGTCCGCTACCGGGTACCCACCCTGGCCGTCTGCCTGGGCGCGCAGCTGCTCGCCACCGCGCACGCAGGCCTTGTCGAACGGAGCCCGTCCGGGCCGGAGATCGGCCCCGGCGTGGTCGGCCGGCGCGACGCCGCCGAGGGTGACCCGCTGTTCCGGTACGTCCCGCTGATCCCGGACGTCCTCCAGTGGCACTCCGACGAGATCACCGAGCTGCCCCGGGGCGCCACCCTGCTGGCGGCGTCCACCCGCTACCCGCATCAGGCGTTCCGGCTCGGTGACCGGGCCTGGGGCCTCCAGTTCCACATCGAATGCGACACCGCGATGATCGCCGACTGGGCGGCCGACTCGGCCCTGCTCGCCGAACTGGGCTACGACCCGGAGCTGGTGGTGGCGGCCTGCGACGCGGTGATGGTCGACGTCGAGGAGGTCTGGCAGCCGTTCGCCGCCCGGTTCGCCGCGCTGGCCCTCGGCGAGCTGGACGACAGCACGACGCGGCGCGGCCTGCCGCTGCTCGGGCACTGATGAGCCGGCCGACCAGGACGCCGGGCCGGCTCGCGCGCTACGGCTTCGGCACCGCCGAGGGCGACGGCGGGGCACGCGCCGCCGACCTGCTCGGCCCGGACGGGCTGCGCCTGTGGCTGCCGGTCGAGCAGGAGCCTGTCGACGAGCGGGCCGGTGAACTGCTCGCCGCGCTGTCCCGGGCCGCCGACCCGGATCTGGCGCTGCGCCAACTGCACCGCATCGTGGAGGCCGAAGGCCGCACCACCGACGGCACCGAGTCGCCGCTCCTCGCCGAGCTGCACACCGACCCCGGGCTGCGGCGACGGCTGATCGCGGTGCTCGGCGCATCGTCGGCGCTCGGCGACCACCTGGTGGCCCATCCCGAGCACTCCGCGACGCTGCGGACCGCTCCGGACGGGCTCGCGCCGCTGGCCGAGGGCCGGCTGGAGCCGACCGACGGCGGCAATGCCGTGGCGGCGCTGCGGACCGCGTACCGGCTGGCTCTGCTGCGGATCGCGGCGGCCGACCTGACCGGCGGGCGGGCCCTGGAACAAACGATGGCGGCGCTGTCCGGGCTCGCCGACGCGACGCTCACCGCGGCGTACGAGATCGCCGTCGCGGAGCTGGCGGACGGCACCGAACGGCCCCGCCTCGCGGTGGTGGCGATGGGCAAGTGCGGTGGCGGCGAGCTGAACTACGTCTCCGACGTGGACGTCATCTTCGTGGCCGCCGAGGACGCCGACCTGTCCGCCGCGACACTTGTGGCGACCCGGCTGATCCAAATCTGTGGGCTTGTCGCCTGGCCGGTGGACGCCGCGCTGCGCCCCGAGGGCAACCGTGGCCCGTTGGTGCGTACCCTCGCGAGTCACCTGGCCTACTACCGGCGGTGGGCGCGCACCTGGGAGTTCCAGGCGCTGCTCAAGGCCCGCCCGGCCGCCGGTGACCTGCCGCTGGCCCAGGAGTGGATCGACCAGCTCGCGCCGCTGGTGTGGCGGGCGGCCGAGCGCCCCGAGGCGGTCGAGGACGTCCGCGCGATGCGCCGCCGGATCATCGACCACATCCCGCCGAAGGAGCTGGAACGCGAGATCAAGCGTGGCCCGGGCGGGCTGCGCGACATCGAGTTCGCCGTCCAGTTGCTGCAACTCGTGCACGGTCGCGGCGACGAGACGCTGCGGGCGCCCGGCACCATCCCGGCGCTGCGCGCGCTCGTCGCCGGTGGCTACGTCGGCCGGGCCGACGGCGAGGCGCTGCTGCGCGGCTACCGCTTCCTGCGCAGCGTCGAGCACCGCCTCCAGTTGCAGGCCCTGCGCCGTACCCACACCGTGCCCACCGAGCCGGGCGCGCTGCGCTGGCTCGCCGCCGCGCTGGGCTTCACGGCCACGCCGGGGCGCAGCGCCGTGGAGAGCTTCCGGGCCGAGTGGGTCACCCACGCCGCCGAGGTACGCCGGCTGCACGCCAAACTGCTCTACCGGCCGCTGCTGGAGTCGGTGGCCCGGGTGCCGGCCGACGGGCTGCGGCTCACCCCGGAGGCGGCCAGGAACCGGCTGGAGATCCTCGGCTTCGCCGACCCGGCCGGGGCATTGCGTCACCTCCAGGCGCTCACCGGCGGGGTGAGCCGTACGGCCGCCATCCAGCGGACCCTGCTGCCGGTGCTGCTCAGCGAGTTCGCCGACGCGCCGGAACCCGACCGGGGTCTGCTCAACTACCGCAAGGTCTCCGACAAGCTGGGCAGCACCCCCTGGTATCTGCGGCTGCTGCGCGACGGCGGCCCGGTCGCCAGGCGGCTCGCCCGGGTCCTGTCCGTGTCCCGGTACGCCGCCGACCTGCTCGCCCGCGACCCGGAGGCGCTGCGGCTGCTGGCCGAGGAGAACGAGCTGACGCCCCGCTCCCGCGAGGTCGTCCGGGAAGGATTCCTCGCGGCCGCCGCCCGGCACAGCGACCCGGTCGAGGCGACCCGCGCGGTACGGGCGCTGCGACGGCGGGAGCTGGTCCGGGTGGCCTGCGCCGACGTGCTCAGCCGGGCCGGCGCGCTCGCACCCAGCCCCACCCGCCCGGACGGCGCGAAACGCCCACCACCCGGGCTCGCCGACATCACCGAGGTCGGCACGGCGCTCTCCGACGTCACCGACGCCACCCTCGCCGCCGCGCTGCGTGCCGCCCGGGCCAGCCAGCCGGCACCGGAAGGGCTGCGGTTCGCCGTGATCGGCATGGGACGGCTCGGCGGGTACGAGTCGAACTACCTCTCCGACGCCGACGTGCTCTTCGTCTACGACCAACCAGCAGGCACCGGCGAGGCAGCCGCCAGAACCGCCGCGCAGGCGATCGCCGAGGAACTGCGCCGGCTGCTCGGCGTACCCGCACCCGACCCGCCGCTGGGTGTCGACGCCGACCTGCGCCCGGAGGGCCGGCAGGGCCCACTGGTCCGCAGCCTCGCCGCGTACGCCCAGTACTACGCCCGCTGGTCGCGTGTGTGGGAGGCGCAGGCACTGCTGCGCGCCCGGTTCGTGTGCGGCGACGCCGACCTGGGTGCCGATTTCGAGACGATGATCGACCCGGTGCGGTACCCGGCCGGCGGGCTCACCCGCGAACAGATCGTCGAGATCCGCCGGATCAAGGCCCGCGTGGAGAACGAGCGGCTGCCCCGGGGCGCCGACCCGGCCACCCACACGAAGCTGGGGCGCGGCGCGCTCGCCGACGTGGAGTGGGCGGTGCAGCTCGTCCAGCTCCGGCACGCCGGCGACGTACCGGCGCTGCGCGGCACGCGTACCCTCGACGCCCTCGCGGCGGCCGAGCGGGCCGGCCTGATCGACCCGGCGGACGCCGCCGAGATGGCCGCCGGGTGGTCCCTTGCCGCGCAGGTCCGCAACGCGCTGATGCTGGTCCGGGGCCGGGCCGGCGACCAGCTGCCCCGGCACGGGGTGGAGTTGGCCGGGGTGGTGCGGCTGCTCGGCCGCGACGACCCGGGGGAGTTCCTCGACGAGTACCTGCGGGTCGGCCGCCGCTCCCGCGCCGCCACCGAACGGGTCCTCAATGCCTGATGCGGTGACCCGCCCCGCCGGGCAGCGCACCGGAAACGACCGCTCACCGCACGCGGTCTGGGCGCTGGTCACCGGGGCAGCGGTGGCGCTCGCCGCCGCGTTCCTCGTCGCGCCACGGATGGGCACCGACCTCGCCGCCCAGGTGGCGCGTGCCGAGTTCGCCGACAGCTACGGTGGCGCGCCGCTGGACCTCGGCTGGTACGGCGGCGTCAACCAGTACGGGTACAGCCTGTTCACGGCCAGGTTGGGCGCACTTGTCGGGATGCGGCCGCTGGGGGCGATCGCCGCTGTGCTCGGCGCGGCGGCGCTGGGCTGGCTGTTCATCCGGAACCGGGCGCGGCGGCCACTGCTGGCCGGCCTCCTGGGTGCCGTGGTGCTTGTCGGCAACCTGGCGAGCGGTCGGATCACCTTCGCCGTCGGGTTGGCGTTCGGGCTGCTGGCGCTCTGCGCGGTGAGCGCGGACCGCCCACCCCGTCCGGTTCGGCTGGCGCTCGCCGCCGCCTGCGCCGCCCTTGCCACGGCGGCGAGCCCTGTCGCCGGCCTGTTCACCGGGCTGGCGGGCGCGGCGTTGCTGCTTGTCGCAGTGCGTCGCGGGGACGGTCCGGGGCGCCCACTGCCGGGTGGTTGGCGGGTGGAGCGACCCCTCGCCGAAGGGCTCGTCCTGGCTGTCGCGCCCGCTGTCACCCTGGCACCGATCGCGGTCCTCTTCGGCAACGGAGGCACCCAGCCGTACTCGGCCGAGTCGATGCGGATAAACGTGGCGCTCGCCGTGCTGGTGGCCGTGGTGCTGCCGCGCCGACGTCGGGTGTTGCGCGTCGGCGCGTTGCTCACAGTGCTGCTCCTGGTCGGGGCCTACTACGTGCCCAGCCCGATCGGTTCCAACGCGCTGCGCCTGCCGATGCTCTTCGCGCTGCCCGTGCTTGCCGGCTACGCGGCGCTGCCGGGGCCGTGGCTGGCCGGGCTGCTCGCCGCGACGGTCTGGTGGCAGTCGCCGGTGATGACAAGCGACGTCACCCGGGCCGGCTCCCCGGAGAGCGCCCCGGCGTTCTACCGGCCGCTCGTCGACGAACTGGAACGGCGGCAGCCCATCGGGCGGGTCGAGGTGGTGCCGCTGCGCGACCACTGGGAGTCCGCGTACGTGCCGCCGACAGTGCCGCTGGCCCGGGGCTGGGAACGCCAGGTGGACAGCGATCGCAACGCGCTGTTCTACGACGGCACCCTGAACGCTGCCACCTACGAGCAGTGGCTCCGCGACGAGGCGGTGACCTACGTGGCGCTCGCCCCGGACGCCCCCGCCGACCGGTGGGGGCGCGACGAGGCCACGCTGATCCGCACCGGTCTGCCGTACCTGCGGGAGGTCTGGAGCGATTCGACCTGGCGCATGTACGCCGTGGTCGATCCGACGCCGCTGGTCGGAGCGCCGGGCCAGCTCGTCACCGCCGACCGGGGCGCGGTCCGGCTCACCGCAGCGCCCGGCGACGTGCAGGTACGGGTGCGGTGGTCCCGCTGGCTGTCGCTTACCGGCCCGGACGGCTGCGTGCGGCCCGGGGCGGACGGGTGGACCGAGGTGCACGTCCGCGCCCCCGGCGACTACACGATCTCCAGCAGCCTCACGCCGGCGGGCCACTGCTGACGGTGCCTGCCGTCGGCCACCTACCCGGGTGCTGGCAGCATGTCGGACGTGCCTTCCCACCTCGCGCGCTGGACCGGCCTGGCCGGCGCGATGCTGCTCGCGCTGTCCGCGTTCCTCGGCGGCGCGTTTCCCAGCGGCCCCCTGCGCAGCACCCCGGTCAGCATCTGGCAGGGCACCAACGGCCCGCTGATCCTGGCCGCCTGGCTGGTCGGCACCGGCCTCATGGCGTACGCCTGGTGGGCTCTGCGTGACGGTGGGCCATCGACCCGCTGGGCTCTGGTCACCGTGGGGCTGTGGATGCTGCCGCTGCTCGTCGCACCGCCCTTCGGCAGCCGGGACGTGTACGCGTACACCTGCCAGGGCGCCAGCTTCGCCGGCGGCATCAGCCCGTACGAGCAGGGTGTCTCCGCGCTGCCCTGCCCCTGGTTGGAGACGGTTTCCCCGATCTGGCGGGACACCCCGGCGCCGTACGGACCGCTGTTCGTGCTCATCGCGGGCGCAGTGGTCAAGGCCACCGGTTCGCTTACCGCCAGCATCGTGCTGTTCCGGGCGCTGTCGCTTGTCGGCGTGGTGCTGAGCGCGTGGGCGCTTCCGGTGCTGGCGCGTCGGGCCGGTTTGCCGGCCAAGCGGGCCGTGTGGCTGGCGCTGGGCTCCCCGCTGGTCGCCGCGCACCTGATCGGTGGCCCACACAACGACGTGTTGATGCTCGCCGCGCTTGTCGGTGGGCTCGCAGTGGTGGCGTCGCACCAGGGCCGGCCCGGAATGCTGCTGGTCGGCGGCCTACTGCTCGGCATCGCTGTGGCGATCAAGAGCACCGCCGTGGTGGTGGTGCCGTTCGCCGCGCTGGCGGCCACCGCCGGCCCGTACCGGATCCGCACGCTGATCCGCGACGGCGGCTGGGTGGTCGGCGGGGCGGTCGCCGCCGTCGTGGGAGTGACAGTCGCGGGCGGGTTGGACTTCGGCTGGGTCGGCGGGCTGTCCCAGGGCGGTGCCGCCATCGCCTGGACGTCCCCGCCGACTGCCGTCGGGCAGACCATCGGCTACATCGCGGCACTGTTCGGCGGCCACGTCGACGCGCTGCCGGTGACCCGCGGGATCGCCGTCGTGCTGCTGGCCGTACTCCTCGTCTGGCTCTGGTGGCGGGCACGAACCCGCGACCCGCTGTTCTACGCCGGTCTCGCGCTTGCTGTCACTGTCGCGCTCTCGCCGGTGGTGCATCCCTGGTACTGGACGTGGCCGCTGTTCGTGCTGGCGGCCACCGCCCGCCGCACCGGCTGGTTCGTCGTGGTCGCGCTCGTCGCGTCGTTCCTGGTGCTGCCCAACGGCACCGGGCTGCCCCGGTTCACCAAGACGGTCGGTGCGCCACTGATGACGCTGTTGGTGATCGTGGTGGTCGTCTGGTTGGTACGGTCGGCTCGGGCGGCCCGGCAGCCGGTCGCCACCGACTGAGGGAAGGTGCGCCGGTGACCGCTCCCGGCGCACCCGACCGGCCTGCCTCGCCGCGCCCCGGTCCGCCGCTTGCTGTTTCGTCGGGGGCGGCTACAGCGGCGCGCTACGGCGGGCTGGCCGGCGCCGTTCTGCTCGCCGTGGCCGGGTATCTCGGCGGGGCGCTGCCCGACTCCCCGCTCGGCGCCACGCCAGCGTCGATCTGGCGGGCCCCGGGCGGCCCCGCCACGCTGATCTGCTGGCTCGTCGGCACCGCGCTGCTGGTCGGCGCATGGTGGTCGTTGCGCTCGGGCGCGCCGTCGACCCGCTGGGCGTACGTCACCGCCGGGCTGTGGGCACTGCCTCTGCTCGTCGCGCCGCCGCTGGGCAGCCGGGACGTCTACTCGTACGCCTGCCAGGGCTGGACGTACGCGCACGGCGTCGACCCGTACACAGTCGGGGTGGCGGCGGCGGGTTGCCCGTGGGTGGACACGGTGGCGCCGATCTGGCGGGACACCCCCGCGCCGTACGGGCCGGTGTTCGTGCTGCTCGCGGCGCTCGCGGTCGCCCTCGGCAGTGGGCTCACCGGCACTGTCGTGCTGCTACGCGTGATCGCCGTGGCGGGGCTGCTGCTCGCCGCGTTCTGCCTGCCCGGGTTGGCGCGCGCAGTCGGGGTGCCGACCCGGCGGGCGGCCTGGCTGGCGCTGGCCGGGCCGCTGGTCGGCGTACACCTGGTGGCCGGCGCGCACAACGACGCGATGATGCTCGGGCTGCTGCTGTGCGGGCTGCTGGTGGTGGTCCGTCGACCCGGCCTGCCGTCGGCGCTGCTGCTCGCCGGGGTGCTGCTCGGGCTTGCCGTGACAGTGAAGGCAAGCGCCGTGGTGGTCGTGCCGTTCGCCGTACTGGCCGGCGTGCACGGCCGGTACACAGTGCGGGCGCTGCTGCGCGGCGGTGGCTGGCTGGCCGGAGGGCTGCTCGCCGCGCTGCTGGTCGCCTCGGCGCTGTCCGGCCTCGGGTTCGGCTGGGTGGGCGGCCTGACCCACAGCGGGGACTCCGAGCAGTGGACGTCGCCACCCACAGCCGTCGGCCTGGTCGTGGACTACGCGGGCGCACTTGTCGGCCGGGACCCGCAGGCGGTGCCGGTGGCCCGGGCGGTCGCGTTGCTGCTGCTCGCCGGGGTCCTCGTGGTGTTGTGGTGGCGGGGCTGGCAGGCGCTGCGCGCGTTGAACGACGTACGGCGGCGGGTGACAGGCATCGACGCGGCCCGCCCCCGGGTGGCGCTGCGCGGTGCGGCGCTGGCCCTGGTCGCCACCGTGGTGCTGTCCCCGGTCTTCCACCCCTGGTACGCGACCTGGCCGCTGGCGCTGCTCGCGCTCACCGCAACTCGGACGACGTGGTTCGTGGTGCCGGCCTCGGTGGCGGCGTTCCTGGCCCTGCCGGACGGCACCAACCTGGCCCGCTTCACAAAGGCCCCTGGCGCGCTGGCGATGACGGCGCTGCTCGTGGTGATGCTCGTCCTGTGCGTTAGCCCCGGGACACGCGCGCGCCGCCAGGATCGTGCAACATCCTGGATGTAGTGGTGTCCCGCGATGCCGAGGCCACTACATCCAGGATCGAGCACGATCTGGGCGTGGGCGTGGGGGCGTTGCAAACGGCCGGGGCGGGGGCGCCACGTGCGGGGCCGGCCCCGCCGCGGGGGGTACAGGGGGCTGTAAAAAAACACC
>NZ_JBNCKU010000028.1:19884-58549 GCF_049841715.1 Micromonospora sp. DT41
GTTTTTTTTTTTTCTGCTTTTTTGGGGGGGGGGGGGGGGGGGGGTCCCACCGGGGGGGGGCGGCCCCCGGTGGGGGCGCCCCCCCCCCGGCCGGTGCTGTAGCGACTACTCAGCAGTCGTAGTACATGGCGAACTCGTGCGGGGTCGGGCGCAGACGCACCGGGTCGACCTCGTTGGCGCGCTTCCACTCGACCCAGGTGGAGATCAGGTCGGGGGTGAAGACGCCACCGTCGAGCAGGTAGTCGTGGTCGGCCTCCAGCGAGTCGAGCACTGCCGACAGCGAGCCCGGCACCTGCTTGACGTCGCCCCACTCCTCCGGCGGGAGGTCGTAGAGGTCCTTGTCGATCGGCGTCGGCGGCTCGATCTTGCTCTTGATGCCGTCCAGGCCGGCCATCATCATCGCCGAGAAGGCGAGGTAGACGTTGGCCGACGGGTCCGGCACGCGGAACTCGACGCGCTTGGCCTTCGGGTTGCTGCCGGTCACCGGGATACGGGTGCAGGCGGAGCGGTTGCGCTGCGAGTAGACCAGGTTGACCGGCGCCTCGAAGCCCGGCACCAGGCGACGGTACGAGTTGACCGTCGGGTTGGTGAAGGCCAGCAGCGACGGCGCGTGGTGCAGCAGACCGCCGATGTACCAGCGGGCGGTGTCGGACAGGCCCGCGTAGCCGGTCTCGTCGTAGAAGAGCGGCTCACCGTTGAGCCAGAGGCTCTGGTGGGTGTGCATGCCGGAGCCGTTGTCGCCGAACAGCGGCTTGGGCATGAAGGTGGCGGTCTTGCCGTTGGCCCAGGCCTCGTTCTTCACGATGTACTTGAAGAGCTGGAGCTGGTCGGCGGCGTGCAGCAGCGTCGAGAACTTGTAGTTGATCTCGGACTGGCCGGCGGTGCCCACCTCGTGGTGCGAACGCTCCACGGTGAAGCCGGTGTCGACAAGCCGGCGCACGATCGAGTCGCGCAGGTCGGCGTAGTGGTCGACCGGCGGCACCGGGAAGTAGCCGCCCTTGTACGCGGTCTTGTAGCCGCGGTTGCCGCCCGGCTCCTCGCGGCCGGTGTTCCACGCGCCCTCGACGGAGTCGATGTAGTAGAACGACTGGTGCGCCGAGGTCTCGTGGCGGATCGAGTCGAAGATGTAGAACTCCGCCTCGGCGCCGAAGTAGGCGGTGTCGGCGATGCCGCTCGCGGCCAGGTACGCCTCGGCCTTCTTCGCGACGTTGCGGGGGTCGCGGGTGTAGGCCTCGCGGGTGAACGGGTCGTGAATGAAGAAGTTGAGAGCGAGGGTCTTCTGCGCCCGGAATGGGTCGATGAATGCGGATGCGACGTCCGGGAGCAGGAGCATGTCCGACTCGTGGATCGCCTGGAATCCGCGGATCGACGAACCGTCGAACGCGAGGCCATCGGTGAAGAGGTCGTCGTTGACAGACTCGACCGGCAGGTTGAAGTGCTGCATCACGCCGGGCAGGTCACAGAAACGAACGTCGACGAACTTCACGTCCTCGTTCTTGAGGTATCGCAGCAGTTCCTCGGGATTGGCGAACACACATCCTCCTGGCACGTCCAACGGGGTGGCTAGGCTTTCGGCGACGCTATGGCCAGGGGGTTGCCCGGCCATGTCTCCTGTGTTTCTGCCGTGTTACGTCACTCCCGGAGCGTCAGCAACGCTCCTGTTCACGTACTCAGACCGCGTGATCCACCATACCGTCTCGTGGCAGTGTAGTGACATCTGATGCCAATAGCCCGATTCGGCACGCGGTGCTGGCGGTACTCGTGGTCCCGGTTTCTGGCACGGATACCCTTGATCACTGTGACCAATCCGCACGCCCCGGCAGCGCCGGCCACCGACCCCACCTTCACCCCGCCGACCCTGGGACGACGGTTCGGAGCGCTGATCATCGACTGGGTGCTCTGCCTGCTGGTGGCAAACATCTTCGCCGACCCGGTGCGCGACGGCTGGGCGCCGGTGCTGGTGCTGATCCTGGAGTACGGCATCTTCCTCGGCCTGTTCGCCCAGACGCCCGGCATGTACATCACGAAGATCCGCTGCGTGAACTGGCTCGACGGGGGTCGGATCGGGCTACTCCGGGCGTTGGGCCGCGGAGTGCTGCTGGCCCTTGTCGTACCCGCACTGATCATGGATGGCCACCGTCGCGGCCTGCACGACCGGCTCACCGGCTCGGTGATCGTCGACGCGCCCCGGGCCTGACCCCGCCGGGCGCGGCCTGACCGCCGCCATGGCGGGGGCCCACAACGCGCGAGAGCCGGGCCCGTGGTGGGCCCGGCTCCTCACACGGTGTACGTCGAAAGGTGTCAGCGCCCCCGCGACTGGCGGAACGCGCCGCCCTGCGGCCGCATGTTCTTCGGGATCGCGCCCTTGGGCATCTGCGGCCGGGCGGTGAGCGCCTTGAGCCGCTTGTCCAGCGCGTTGACGTCCTTGCCGCTGAGCGCGCGGGGCAGCCGCAGCAGCGTCGTGCGCAGCTTGCGGATCGGCAGCTCGCCCTCCTCCTGCCCGATCACGTAGTCGTGCAGGGGAGCGGAGCCGATCACCTTGGCAAGCCGCCGCTTCTCCTGCCCGAGCAGGCCGCGTACCCGCTGCGGGTTGCCCTCGGCCAGCAGGATCACGCCGGCCCGGCCGATCACCAGGTGCACCATGTCCATCTGGGTCGTGGAGCTGACGGCCGGGGTCACCCGCCAGTCGCCGCGCATGTTCTCCATGATCTGCGCCGCCGCGCCGGGCTGCCCCTCGGCGGCGTTCATCATCGCCTTGTTGGACCGCAGGTTCAGCACGATCAGCACCGCGAGCAGGGTGAACAGGATGCCCACCGGCAGCCAGATCCAGCTCCAGAGGATGACCGCGGCCACGGTGACGGCGAGGGGGATGAGCACCGCGGCACCGACCAGAGGCGCGAACCACCGGTCCTGCTTGGCGGTGAACTTGAACACCATCCCGATCTGCTTCAGCCGCTGGCCGAACGAGACCTTCTCCTGGGGCTTTGCCATGCCGCAGAGTCTAGTGGGCGCCGCCGACCCTGTTGATCCGCGTCCGGGTGCTCGCCGGCTGAGCACCTCACGTCCCCTCGGACGCCCGGGCGGGCCGGGTGGGTGGCCGGGCTAGGGGAGAGGGCGGTCCCGGTACACCGGGCTGTCAGGTGTCCCCGGAAAGGGGTACACCCGGCCGGTCGGGTTGCCAGGTGTGACGTCTCGCGGGTCCGACGTCACTTGCCGTCCAGCCGGTCCAGCCGGCTCCGGGTGTCGTCGGCGGCGGGGTCGCCGAGGCTGTCGTAGATCTCGGTGGCGCGGCGCCACGCCTCCCCGGCCGCGGCCAGGTCGCCCATCGTCGCCCGGACGTCACCGAGCCGGACCAGCGTTTCGGCCTCGTGGTACCGGTCGGCGGAGTCCCGGAACAGCCGGATCGACCGTTCGTAGAGGTCAGCGGCACGCTCGTGCGCGCCGAGCCGCTCGTGGACGAAGCCGAGGCTGTCCAGGGTGGCCGCCTGGCCGTTGCGGTCGTCGATCTTCTCCTGAAGGGCCAGCGCCTCGGTGCAACTGGCGATGGCGAGTTCGTATTCGCCGGTAGTGGCGTAGATGTACCCGATCGCGTTCAAGGTGCGCCCCTCACCGGCGGCGCTGTTGGCCAGCCGGTGCAGCCGCAACGCCTGGCGGCCGTAGACGAGCGCGTCCTGCGGCTTGCCGACCTCGTACGCCAGTTCCGTGCGACTGTGCAGCGTCTGAGCCTGGCCGGTCAGGTCGCCGATCCGCTCGTACAACTTGAGCGCGTACTCCAGCCGACGCGCGGCCACGTCGTGCCGGTTGAGCCGCAGCGCGGCGCGTGCCAACATCCGGTTGGCCATTGCCTGCCCGCCCAGGTCGCCGGCCGTCTCCGCCGCGGCCGCCGCGATCTGCTGCACCGTGAGCTGGTCCTGCCACAGACCATGCGGTGCCAGGAACGCGGTCAGCGCCCAGGCGAGCTGCCAGGCGTAGGCGCCGAAACCGGTGTCGGCGGCCTGCCGGACGACGCGCACAAGCACCCGGCGTTCGGCAGCGAACCAGTCCAGTGCCGCCTGCCGGTCGGCGAGCGGGGTGGCGAGGCTGTCCGGCAGCCGGGGCACCGGCGGGATCGGCGCCCACTGCGGCTGCAGCAGACGCGCCGCCGGATAGGCCTGGTGCAGGTAGTGGTCGTAGAGGCGCTGGTAGGCGGCACGGCGATGGTCGTCGCGCGTACCGGACGCGGCCAGTTCCGCGGCGTAGGTGCGGAGCAGGTCATGCAGGACGTACCGACCTGGCTGGTGCTCGGTCAACAGGTGCAGCCGGGTCAGCTCCCGCAGTGGTGCCATGACGGCGGCCGGCGTCTGCCCGCTCAGGGCGGCCGCGACACCAGCTGTGAGATCCGGCCCGGGATGCAGGCCGAGCAGGCGGAACAGCTCCGCCGCCCGTTCGCTGAGCGCCCGGTACGACCAGGAGAAGACGCGCCGGACGTCACCGTCGTCGAGCGCGTCCAGTAGCGCCTCGTGTCGGCGCAGCTCGGCGGCGAAGGCGGTCAGCGGGAGCGTGGGGTTCGCCGCCATGCGAGCCGCCACGATCGACATGGCGAGGGGCAGGCGCCCGGCGGCGTCGATGATGCGGGCCACCGCGGCCGGCTCTCCGGCGATCCGTCCGGCCCCCAGCCAGTTGCCAAGGAGAGTCCGCGACTCCTGCTCGGTCAGGACGTTCAGTGTCAGCGGCTTCGCCCCCTCCACCCGGATCAAGCCGTTGAGCTGGTCACGACTGGTGATCACGACCGCGCAGAAGCCGGTGCCCGGCAGCAGTGGGCGTACCTGGTCGGAGTCGCGGGCGTTGTCGAGCACGATCAGCATCCGGCGGGTGGCAAGCAGGCTCCGGTACAGCCCGATGCGGGCGTCCGTGGTGGTCGGTATCCGGGCGTCCGGTACGCCGAGGGTCTCCAGGAAACTGCGCAGCGCCTCCGCGGCGGACACGGCGTCGACGTCGTCGTAGCCGCGCAGGTTCAGGTACAGCTGGCCGTCGGGGAAGCGATCGGCCACCCGGTGTGCCCAGCGCAGCGCCAGTGCCGTCTTGCCGACGCCGGCCATGCCGCTCACCGCGGAGATCACCACGGTGGTCGGTCCGGTCGTACCGTCGTCCAGCCAGTGATCGAGTCGGGACAGTTCCGGCTCGCGCCCGATGAAACGGGGCAGGGCCAGTGGCAGTTGGGCGGGCCGGCGGTCGTCCCGTTGCCGGGCCGCCGGATCGCCGGTGACCGGGCCTCCAGCGGCCGGATTGCCGGCGGCCGGACCTGCAGCGGCCGGATTGCCGGCGGCCGGATTGCCGGCGGCCGGACCTCCGATCGTCGGGCCGGGACCTCCGGAGGCGAGCCGGTGGTGCAGGATGCCGTCGCGCAGCCGGACCAGTTCCGGTCCCGGATCCAGCCCGGTCTGCTCGGCCAGCGCGCCCCGGGCCTGCTGGAAGGCGTCCAACGCGCCGGACACGTCGCCCGTGTAGTAGAGCGCGGTCATCAGGTGCGCCCATGCCCTCTGCCGCAGCGGATGCTGGTCGACAAGTGCGCGGAGCCGCTCGATGACCCCGGCCGCCGCTCCGGCAGCCAGCCGCGCCGCGGCGTGGTCCTCCTCGGCGAGCAATCGCCGCTCCACCAGCCGTCGGATCCTGCGGGCCAGCAGCGGGGTGTGCGGCAGGTCCGACAGCGGCGCGCCGCGCCACATGTCGAGCGCGTCGGCGAGGTGCATTGCCGCCTGTTCCGGTTCGCTGGCGGCCAGCGACGCCCGGCCGCGCGCCACCGCCGCGTCGAACCGGTCGAGGTCGCGCTCACCCGGCGACAGTCGGATCAGGTAGCCGCCGGCGGTCGCGGTGATCCGTTCCCGTCCGCTGGGACCGAGCGCCCGCCGCAGTCCGTGCACGTACGTTCGAAGGTTCGCCGTGGCCGACGCGGGCGGCTCGTCCGACCACAGGACGGCGAGCAGTTCGTCGGTGCCGACCACCTCGTTCGGCCGCAGCAGCAGCCCGGCCAGCAACAGCCGCTGCTTGACCGACGGGAGTGGCACCTCGACGCCGTCACGCGACACCCGCAGGGGGCCGAGGAGATCCAAATTGACGATGATCGAGAGCATAGCCCGTCCCGGAAACCGGGGAAAGTCGAGCGATGTGCGCCCGATGTATCCAGCATGTGCGCGCCCCGTTGTAGCGTCTGCCGGCCGGCGCTCAAGCATCGCACACAGCGCCGAAATACGACACATCCTATTCGAACGGTCCCAGGGGGGTCGTCCGTCATGGGGATATCCATATAGGACAAATCAGCGCCGGGCGGTGAAGGGAGGGCCGGTCAGGCGGCGTACGGCAGGACGCGTCCCCCAAAGCAGGGACCTGTGCCGGACACGCCCATTGCTAGCGTCGATAGGGCCTCATAGATCACTTGTTGCAGGCGAACGATGCCGTTTCCGGCGGCAGTCGCTCGACCGAATACACGATTCTGCCCTACGGCGATAAATGAGGAGACCGAACCCAGCCCGGATGGCAAAACCGTATAAACGGTAACCATGTGATTGCGGGGACATGCGTGATTCGCACCGATCTAGTGGTCAGCTCACCCATTTTCCTTGTCGGCCTCGTCCAGACCCTGACCAACGCCGGGATCAAGATCGTCGCGGTGCGCACGTCGCCGGACGAGGATCCGAACTGGCTTGCCGACGCCGTACTCATCGACGTCGACGCGTTGTCGCCGCCGAACGAATTGGATCAGATCGCCACCGCCGCGAAGAGTACGGCGGTCCTGGTCCTGGCCAATTACGAGGACGACGATGCGAGCTACCTTGAGGCGGGCGCATCCGGAGTGATCTGCAAACGCGAGTCGATCGAACGACTCGTCGACGCCATCCGGGCCGTCACATCCGGATACTGCGTGTCGTCCGGCGCTACCGACGCGCCGTCCGCCGCGCGGCGGGTCGACCCGCCCGCCCACCACCTGTCGGAGCGCGAGGAGCAGGTCCTGCGGCAGATCTCCTGCGGATTGACCCACAGCCAGATCGCCACCCGGCTCGGGATCAGTCCGCACACCGTGGACACCTACGTCAAACGCATTCGCGCGAAAATCGGCGCCGGCAACAAGGCCGAACTCACGCGGGCCGCCCTGCTCGGCGGCATGATCCGCGACGCGCCCCCGCCTCCCGAAGGGCGTCCGTCCACGTCCGTGGAGCCCGCCGCCTGAACCCTGTCCCGCGTTCACGGGACAGGGTCACGCGGATAGCGCGGTCCATACGTTCCGGGCGACCTGAGGAGACGCCGTGGTCCAGTTCGAGATCTGCCCGAACGGCGAGTGCCTGTCCGACGACAAGCGCGCGGCCGCCCTGGCCCAGCCCAGCTTCGGCCGGCAGTTCACCGACCACATGGTCACGGTGCGCTGGACCGAGGAACGTGGCTGGCACGACGGGCGGCTGGAGCCGTACGGCCCGTTCACGCTCCCGCCTGCCACCTCGGTGTTCCACTACGGGCAGGCGGTCTTCGAGGGCATGAAGGCGTACCGGCACGACAGCGGCTCGATCGCCCTGTTCCGGCCGATGGCGAACGCCGAGCGGTTCAACCGCTCCGCGCGCCGGCTGGCGATGCCCGAGCTGCCGGTGGACACCTTCGTGCGGGCAGTCGAGCTGCTCGTCACTCAGGACCGCGACTGGGTACCGCCGGGCGACGGCAACAGCCTCTACCTGCGGCCCTTCATGATCGCGACGCAGCCCGGGTTGGGCTTCACCCATCCGTCGAGCAGCTACCTCTTCTGCGTGATCGCGTCCCCGGCGGCGCCGTACTTCGGCCCGTCCGGCCCTCGGGCGCTGACCGTGTGGCTGTGCGACGACTACGTGCGCGCTGCCCCGGGCGGCACCGGCGACGCCAAGGCGGCGGGCAACTACGCCGGCGCGTTCCTCGCCACCCGGCAGGCCACCGCGCAGGGATGCGACCAGGTGGTGTGGCTCGACGCCGCCGAGCACCTGTGGGTCGAGGAGATGGGCGGGATGAACCTGTTCTTCGTGTACGGGGGATCCCGCCCGCGGATCGTGACACCGAAGCTGACCGGTGCCCTGCTGCCCGGAATCACCCGCGACTCGCTGCTGACCCTGGCCGGAGAGCTGGGCATGGTTGCCGAGGAGGACCGGATGAGTACGTCGCGGTGGCAGTCCGACTGCGCGTCCGGCGCGCTCACCGAGACCTTCGCCTGCGGCACCGCGGCAGTGATCTCGCCGGTGGGGACTGTCCGGTCCGCCACCGGTGACTGGCGGATCGGCGACGGCCAGCCCGGTCCGGTGACGCACCGGCTCCGGAGCGCGTTGCTGGACATCCAGTACGGCCGCGGGCCCGATCCGCACCACTGGGTGCACAAGGTCTGCTGACACCGACGTCGTGAACAGGAGCGCCGGTCGTGCGATTCAACAGCCGGACACGGAACACGAACGACTCGCCGATCAGCGCGGCCTACGACCTCCTGGATCTGCGGGAGAACGACGGGCACCTGCTTGACGTCGCGCAGGCAGCGCCGCAGTACGGGCCAGCGCGGGTCGTCGTCGAGCACATCGTGCGAACGGCACGCGCCACCGACGGTGGCGCGTACACCGAGGTGCCTGGCCTGCCCCGGCTGCGTCGTGCTTTCGCGGCCGAGCTGGGCCGCGACTACGGCGGGACCGTAGGGGCCGACAACGTGGTCGTCACGGCCGGCTGCAACCAGGCGTTCAGCCTGGTCGCCGCCGCCCTGGCCGGGCCCGGTGACGAGATCGTGCTGCCGCTGCCGTACTACTTCAACCACGACATGTGGCTGCGGCTGAACGGCGTCACGCCTGTCTACCTGGAGCCCGGGCCGGACCTCGTGCCACGCGCCGCCGACGCCGAACGACTCGTCACGCCCCGTACCCGCGCGATAGTGCTTGTGACGCCGGGCAACCCGAGCGGGGTCACCGTCGACCCGGACGGCATCGCGGCGTTCGCCGCGGTGGCCGAGCGGCACGGCATCGCGCTGATCCTCGACGAGACGTACCGGTCGTTCCGCGACACCGACGAGCCGGCGCACCGGCTGTTCGCCGGCCCGCACTGGGAACGCACAGTCGTCAGCCTGCACTCGTTCTCCAAGGACCTGGCCATTCCCGGCTACCGCGTCGGCGCCGTGGTCGCCTCCCCGGAACTCAACCGCGAGGTGTGCAAGCTGCTGGACTGCGTCGCGGTCTGCGCGCCGCGCATCGGGCAGGAAGCCGCCTGGGCGGGCCTGACGTACGCCCGAGGGTGGCGTTCCGTGCGGGCCCGGGAACTCGCCGATCGGCGGGCCTGGTTCACCGACACGATGGCCGCCCGGCCCGGCGGCTTCGAGCTGCTTTCCTGCGGTGGCTTCTTCGCCTGGCTGCGGCATCCGTTCCCGGGCCGCTCCACAAACGACGTGGTGCGCCAGCTGGTGGTCAAGCACGACACGCTCGTCATGCCGGGCACCGCGTTCCTTCCGGACGACCGCCGTACCGTCCGGGTGAGCGTGGGCAACCTCGACCGGGACGCGATAGCGGTCCTCGCCGGCAGGTTCGCCGACGCGGGCCGCTGACCCGCCGCGTCAGTAGATGATCCGGTCGTCCGCCGCCGGCCGCCACGCCCGGGAACCGCGCAGGTTACGGGTGATGTTGAGGCGCTTCAGCCAGCGGTCGGAGCCGTCGTAGCGCGCCTGGAACGACTTGCGTCCGTGCACCGCCCGGAAGTTGTCGATGAACAGGCAGTCGCCGGGGCGCAGGCGGACGTCCTGCATGTGCGCCTCGATCTGGTCGCACAACGCCTGGAACGCGCCGAGCGACCGGTCGGACCAGCCGGCGGTCTTCATGTGGTACGGGTCGAGCGCCATGTACGGGTCGGTGCGGTCGCCGAAGAGCACCGGCCGCTTGACCGGGTTGTCGTTCCACGACTGGATCAGCGCGAAGCTGCGCCGGCGCAGCCGGTCGACGACCGGGTCGCCGGTGGAGTCGGAAGCGTTCTCCGGCCGGTGCGAGTTGTCCGGCATCTGGGTGAACTCCGACTCGAACAGGGCTTCCACGTCCAGCGCCGACCAGTCGAGGTCACCGGCGTCGCACGCGACGGTCTCCACCAGGTCCGGGTTCTTGAGGCACATCAGCGCCACGTAGTCGCCCCGGCAGGGATGGAACGCGTCCTCGGTGTGCCAGGACAGGTGCTGAAGGCTGTTGGAGCCGATCTCGTAGTGCTCGTGCCCCTCGATCGGGAGCACGTCGTGCATGATGCGGCCGTCCTGCTGGGTCGCCCAGCCGAACACGTCGCCAAGCACGGAGCCGCACAGCAGGAAGAAGATCTCCTGCGGCAGGGCAGGGGAGTCGTACTGGCTGTTGCGCCAGTGCGGCGGAGTCGGTCCGAGCTTCTCCAGCTCGATCTCAAGGCCCGAGATCAGGCAGAGAGCGGACGGCTCGCCGAGGCGGTACTCCTCAAGGAACTCCAGCACGTGCGTCGGCAGATGCCGCGCGAGAACCGGCGCGCGCCGGATCAAATCCGGCTCCTCGATGGTCTTGTACGCCCTCGCGAGCTCGCTGAGCATCGGTGTCAATGCCGCGTTGTCCGCCGGAGTGAGCGTCAGGTGATGCACGCGTGGCCTCCCGCTGGCCGAGGTGGTCCGCCGTCGGCGACCTGCGGTTGCAGCCTATGGTCGCGGGCTGCGGCCCTGCGGTCCCCGGTAGAGGGGACAGGTGCGTCGACCTCGGCGACCCTAGGTTCGTCCTAGAAATCATCTGCTGGGTCCACGCCGTAGCCCGTCAGCCGGCGTGCCGACACCCTCGGGACTGACATATGACCGAGCTTGCCAATCTGACCACGATGGAAGTCGACGCACTGTCCGACGTCGATGGTGGCCTCAACCTGACCGACGGGCACGCCCGGCTGGATCTCTCCACCGAGCAGGCCGCGATCGTGGCTCGGCTCCCCGAGATGTTCACGACGGCGACCCGTCGGTCCTTCCCGGCGATCGAGACGGCGGCCCACCGCGCGTTTCTGGATGCGATCGGGCAGCACACCGCGCCGGTGGGTACCGGCCGGATTCTGAGCTGCTACTCCTCCACTCTTGCCACCGACATCGTGGCCCGCGCGTTGCCGGCCGGCGCCACGATCGCCGTGCTGCACCCGACGTTCGACAACATCGCCGACCTGTTCACCACCCGTGGCCTCAAGCTGGTGCCGCTGAGCGAGGAGGCGATGCTGGACCAGTCCTGGCCCGGCGCGCCGGTACAGGCGATCGTCCTCACCCATCCCAACAACCCCACCGGGCTGGTCACGCCGGAAGGTCACCTGCGCTCGCTCGCCGAGCACGCCGTCAAGCACGGGCAGACAGTCATCATCGACGCCAGCTTCCGGGGCCAGGTCCGGGACGCGCAGTACGACACGTACGCGGTCCTCGACGCGGCCGGCGCGGACTGGATCACGATCGAGGACACCGGCAAACTGTGGCCGATGCACGAGCTGAAGATCGGGCTGCTGGCCTACAGCGAGCGGACCGATCTGCCACTGGAGCGGGCCTTCTCCGAGTCGCTGCTCGCCGCTTCGCCGGTCGTGCTGCAGCTGGTCGAGGCGCTCGCCGCCGACTGGGTCAACGGTGGCTACGAGCGTGCGCGCGATCTCGTGGAGCGCAACCGCGCTGCGGTACGGGAGGCGATCGAGCCGGCCGGCCTGCGCCTTGCCGATCCGACCTCGCAGATCAGCGTGGCCCGCATCGGTCTGCCGCAGAACGGGCCGGACTCGTCGCTGCTGTACAAGGACATGCGCGAGCGGGGTGTGCACGTGCTGCCGTGCGCGCCGTTCCACTGGGCCGACCCCGAGGGCGGCCTGCGCCTGATCCGGCTGTCCCTGGCCCGGCCGTTCGAGACCGTCCAGACGGCGGCTCAGACGCTCGTCCGCGCCTACAGCGAACTGTCCGCCGCCAACTGAGGAGCCGCCACGCGCCTGGGGACGGGAAACCGCCTCAGGCGCGCGGCGGCCGAACGTCTTCCCGCAGCACCCGGTCGAGCAGCGCGAGACCCGCGGTGAGCTCGGCGGTGCTACCGCCGAAGCCGAGCCGGACGTGGTTGCGGTAGGCCTCGCCGAAGCACACGCCCGGTACGAGCAGCACCCGGTGCTGCTCGGCCAGCCGGCGGCAGGAGGCGACGACGTCCGGTTGGCCGAGCAACTCGACGAACGCGGCCACCCCGCCGGCGGGCGGGCTGAGCCGCACCAGTTCCGGCCGGTCCGCCGCCCAGTCGATGAGCAACTGCCGGTTGGCGCTGGCGTGCTCCCGCTGCATGGCCACGATCCGGTCCGCGTGCCGGACCGCCTGCTCGGCGAAGAACTCAAGGACCGGCGAGACGTACAACGCGATGTAGTCGCGCAGCACCGCCATCCGGGCCAGCAGCTCCGGGGGCGCGACACACCAGCCGACGCGCAGCCCGGCCAGGCCGTAGCTCTTGGAGAACGTGCCCCACACGATCGACCGCTCGTACTCGATGGGGATCGGCAGCGGGTCGGCAGTGTAGGTGAGTTCGCCGAACGCGTGGTCCCACACCAGCCAGGCCCCCGCCTCGGCGGCGATCGCCACCAGTTCCTTCTGCTGCTCGGCAGTGATGGACACACCTGTGGGGTTGTGCGGGAAGTTCACGACGATCATCCGCGGCCCGCGCGCCGCCAGCTCGCGCAGCACCGACAGGTCGGCGGCGAACCCGGCGTCCGGGTCCAGCTGCCACCGGGTCACCCGGCAACCCCGGGACGCCGCGATGTCGTACAGCTGTTGGTAAGCGGGGTCGAGCACGATGATCTCGTCACCCGGTTCCAGCGCCAGATGCATGACCAGGTAGATCGCCTCGCTGGAGCCGTGGGTGACCATCATCCGGTCGACGTCGCCGCCGGTCCACCGGTCGGCAAGCGCGGCACGCAGCCGACTGCCGCCGTAGCTCTCACTGTCGTGGAACACCATGCCGTCGAGCTCGGACAGCTCGAACCCGCACAGGGCGCGGAACTCGTGCATGGACAGGTCGCGTACCCCGCTGCTGCCGATGTCGTGGTCAACCTTGTGGTAGTAGTCGCGCATCCAGGCTTCGAGGTGGGCAACGGCGATTTCCATGTCGAAGTCCGTCCCAATCGGTGACGCTGGCGCGGTGCGACCAGGCGACCGGTTCCGTCGCCCGCCCACGGTATGCAGGCTGCCATCGGGGCGCATGTCGCGGGAAGCCGGGACGACGGTCCCGGCCTCCCGCCTGCGGTGTCAGGGTTGCGGTGACGCCCGTGGCGCCCGCCCGTCAGCCGCCCGGCGGGCGGGCGAGTCGGATGCAGCAACCGGCGCAGATCTTCGCCTCCGGCAGAGTGAAGGCCAGGCAGCAGGTGTGACGCTGGACCGTCGCGCCGCCGTCCGGCCCGGGAAGCAGATCCACGAGATCCCGTACGCGGAGCGCGGTGAGCAGCGTGTCGACGTGGTCGACAGCATCGCCGGGCAGCGTGTGGGCGGCCCTCAGCACGGCGTGCGCCACGCCCGAGGCGAGCGACCCGCGCAACGAACGGGAGCTGACGCGGGCCACCATCCGGATGTGCGTCAGCATCGGGCCGAGGTGCGCGTCCACAAGGGCTCCGCGTAGCGCGGCGAGCAGACCGGCCTCGTCCGTGGCCACCTCGACCCCGCCCCCGCGCGCCGTAGGATCCCACGGCAGCACCGCCACACGTACCGACGGCCGGAGGGCGACGGTGAGCACCGAGTCGGGCGAGTCCAGGCGTACCACCACATCGGTCGCACGGACCAGCGGAACCCGCCGGGCCGACGCCCAGCCGAGCACTGCGGGCAACGCCACCGCGTAGGTGTACGCCTTCCACGCCAGTGTCGCGGCGGCGTGCGGTGTGGCCTGGCGGCGACGGGCCACGGCGTCGAGCAGTTCCGGCAGCCGGGTGCCGTCGGCGATGCTGCCGGCGCAGATCCAGCCCGGTCCGTCGCCGACCACCAGCTCAGGCGCAAGGCCTTTGAGCTTCTTGTCGCGGAAGGCAGCGGCCAGCGTTGCTCGCAACGGCCCCAGCGGGTCGGCGTCGGGGAGCCGAACCGGCGACTCCACCCCGTCGATGCGGTGCACGTCGCATCCCGCCCTCCGGTCGTCGCGGCAGCAGCCGTTCGCAGCACGACGCTAGGACCGGGGCCGGTGGCCGGGCAGTCACGGAAAGCGGCGACGGCCTCTCACAGCGCCAGCCACAGGCACCCGTCGGCCTCCCGTACATCGACGATCTGCGCATCCGGCGAGCGCCGGAAGTTGACACAGCGGCCGTCGGCGCCGAAGCGGTAACCGTGCAGCGGGCACTCGACGGCGTCGCGCACCAGTCGCGCGTCCACCATGAGGTACGCGCGGTGCGGGCAGTGGGCGTCCGTCGCTACCGCAGTGCCCCGCCGGGTGCGCCAGAGCAGGACGGTCCGCGCCGGGACTGTGGAGCGCCACACCAGCACGCTGCGGCCGACGTCGATGCTGCGAGGGCCGCGTACCCACACCTGGGCGCCGTCGGGCTGCGCCTCGCCGGCAGGGGACATGGCAGAAGTTCCCCCTCGCGCATCGTCGGCCGCCGGTGGCCCGGCAGCGGATCGCCGCCGAGGCTACCGGCGCGGGGCTGCCTGCGGACCGTCGCCCGAAGCGGGGACGGACGCCGCGCGCCGGAGGCCCGACCAGAACCCGATGTCCGGTGAACGCGGGACAGCAGACCATGTTGACCGTCGTGGCCCCGCTCCGTTGACTTGGGATCCGACCGCCCCGCATCGGAGGAGCGTCCGTGATCGGCATCCACGATTCCGCTGAAAGCCTCGTCGCCGTACCGGATTCCGCTCGTCCCGGCACCGGCGCCGGGACCACCGTGCCGGACCTGATCCGGGCCGTGGCGCACAGGCAGCCGGACGCGGTGGCTGTGGAGTCCGCAGGCAACCGTCTCACCTACGGCCAGTTGTTCGCGGAGGCCTCCGGGGTGGCCGAGGCGCTGCGCCACGCGGGCGTCGGGCCGGGCGAGCCCGTCGCGGTGGCGGTGCCCCGCGGAGTCGACCTGGTGCCGGCGCTGCTCGGTGTCCAACTCGCCGGCGCGGCGTACGTGCCGCTCGATCCCGAGCACCCGGCCGACCGGCTGAACCACGTCATCGCGGACTGCGGGGCGCGGATCCTGCTGACGGCCGACGCCGCCGGCGCCCCCGGCCTGCGTGTGCCGACCCGGATCCAGCTGACCGACGTCGCGGTGTGCCGCGACCCGGTGCACCCCGCGCCGCTGCACCCGGACTCCACCGCCTACGTCATCTACACCTCCGGCTCGACGGGCCGACCCAAGGGCGTCGTGGTGACACACGGCGCCTTCGCCAACTTCATCGAGTCGATGCGCGAGCGCCCCGGTCTGCCCGACGCGGTGGTGCTTCCCGCCGTGAGCACCGTCTCCTTCGACATCGCCGGCCTGGAGCTGTTCCTGCCGCTGACCACCGGCGGCCGGGTGGTCGTCGCCCGGCACGGCGAGACGAGCGACCCGCGCCGGCTGGCGGCGCTGCTCTCCGACACGGGCGCACGGGTCATGCAGGCGACACCGATCACCTGGCGGCTCCTGCTGGAGGCCGGCTGGTCGCCGCCGCCAGGCTTCACGGTGCTGTGTGGCGGGGAGCGGCTGCCGGCCGAACTCGCCGAGCGGTTGCTCGGCGAGGGAGTCGTGCTCTGGGACCTGTACGGGCCGACGGAGACGACGGTGTGGTCGGCAGTCACCCGCCACGAACGGGGCACGCCGGCCCGTTTCCACCCGGTCCGGCGGACCTCGCTCCGGGTGCTCGACGCGGGGCTGCGGCCGGTGCCGCCGGGCGAGGAGGGCGAGCTCTACATCGGTGGCGCCGGCGTCGCCACCGGCTACCTGGGCCGCCCGGCCCTGACCGCCACGCGGTTCGTGGCCGACCCGGACGACGCCGGAGCCCGGCTCTACCGCACCGGTGACATCGCCCGACAGCACCCGGACGGGCGGATCGAGATTCTCGGCCGCAGCGACGACCAGATCAAGATCCGTGGGTTCCGGATCGAGCCCGGCGAGGTCGAGCACCTGCTGACTGGTCACCCCGGTGTGGCCGAGGCCGCGGTGCGGGCGTTCGGCGGGAGCGACGAGAACGCCCGGCTGGTGGCCTACGTCCGGCCTGTCGATCCGGCGGACCCGCCCGACGCCCGGCAACTGCGGCGGCACCTCGCCCGCTGCGCGCCTGCCTACCTGGTGCCGGCCCAGTTCGTCGTCCTGGACGAGCTACCCCGTACGCCGAACGGCAAGCTGAACCGCTCCGCCCTGCCCCGGCCCGCCGAACCGGCCGGGACCAGCGGCCGTACGTCCCCGGACGCGCCGACCGGCGGCACCACCGAGCAGCGGATCGCCGCGATCGTGGCCGAGGTGCTCGAACGGCCCGAGGTCGACCCGCACGAGGACTTCTTCGCCCTCGGGGGCGACTCGCTGCGCGCCGTCCAGATCGTGCTCCGGCTCAACGAGGAACTGCAGACCGAGGTGCCGATCAACGCACTGTTCGAGGCCCGCACCGTCTACGGAATCGCCGCGCTGCTGGACGGCGACCGCACTGCCGGAGCGCCGGCCGGGGCACCGCGCGACGCGGGCGACGCCCGGCTCTCCGCCGCGCAGTGGCGGCTCTGGCTGCATCAGCTGGCGGCACCGGACAGCACCGTCGACAACACACCGGTGGTCGTCCGGCTGCCCGGCCCGGTCGACACCACAGCCCTGGAGCAGGCCGTGACCGGCCTGCTGGAACGCCACGCGATCCTGCGTACCCGCTACGAACCGGACCCGTCCGGCCTGCCGGTCCCGGTCGTGCAGCCGGCGGCGCCGCAGCGTCTCACCATTGAGGACGGCGATCCCACGGCGATCCTGGCCGAGGAACTGGACCGCCCCTTCGACCTCGGTGCCGCACCTCCGGTCCGGGTCCGCCTGGTGCGCCGACCGGCCGACGAGTACGCGTACCTGCTGATCGTGGTCCACCGCATCGCCGCCGACGACCGGTCCCGGGAACTGATCGCCGACCAGGTACGGGCCGCGTACCGGGGTCGCACGGTGCCCGCCCCGCTGCTCGGCTACGCCGACGTCGCGCGGTCGCAGCGCGAACACTCGGCCGGCCCGGCGGCGCGACGGCACCTGGACTTCTGGCGGTCCACGCTGTCCGGGGCCGCCACGGCCGAGCTGCCAGCCGACCGGCCCCGGCCGGAGGTGCGGGACTGGCGCGGCGGCCGGGTGGGGTTCGACGTGCCGGCGGCCGTCGTGCGGGCACTCGACGACGTCGCGGCGGACCGGGACGCGGCCCGGGGCACAGCCCTGCTGGCAGGGCTGTGCGCCCTCCTGGCCCGCCACACCGGCGGGACGGACGTGACTGTGGGCGTACCCGTGGCCGGCCGCGACCGCCCCGGACTGGAGCACGTCGTGGGCATGCTTGAGGAAACGGCAGTGATCCGCGTCGACCTCGCCGGCGGCATCGGCTTCCGGGACCTGCTCGGCCGCGTGCGCGCGGCCACTGTCGCCGCCGCGGAGCACGCCGTGCTGCCGTTCGAGGACATCGTCGGCGCGGTGCCCACGACGGCGCAGACCGAAGCGTCGCCCGGCCGCAATCCCCTGTTCGACGTCTACTTCGCCGCCCACGGCATCCCCGCCCACCCGGCGGGCTTCCCACTTCCGCATCCGCCCGCATCCCGGTACGACCTGTCCTGCGACCTCACCGCGCGGGCCGACGGCGGCGTCGACGGTGGGCTGGTGTACGCCACCCAGTTGTTCGACGAGGCCACCGTCGACCGCCTCGCCGGCGACTACGTCGCACTGCTGGCGGAGGTCGCCGCGAACCCCGACGCTCCGGTGGTGTCCCGATGAGCAGTACGTCGCCCGGCCCGGTCCTCGACCGCACGGACCCGATCCCGGACATCGACCTCGCCGACCCGGATCCGGCCCGTACGCCGGACCTGGAGCGGATCCTCGCGACCCTGCGGCCCGTCCACTCCGTCTTCTGGCACGGCCCGAAGAGCCGACCGGGCTTCTGGGCGGTGATCCGCTACGCGGAGACCATGCGGGTCTACCGGGACCCGATCACCTTCTCGGCCACGAACGGCATGACGCTCGACAGCCTGCGGCCCGGCCCGGACCCGGCCAGCGGCATGATGGTCGAGGTCACCGACCCGCCGGAGCACCGTCGCCTGCGCCGCAGCATCGGCGCCCTCTTCGCCGACGGCGTGGTCACCGACCTGGAGCCGGAGGTCGACAGGTACGCCCGGAGGCTGCTCGTGGCCGTGCGCGACCGTGGCGGGACGGTCGATGTCGTCGAGGCCGTCGCCTCCCGCATCCCGACCCACGCCGCGGGCCTGCTGCTCGGGCTGCCACCTGCCGACCTCGACTGGATCACCAGCCGGACGTCGCGGGTGTTCCTGTCCCGGGCAGCGGCAGATGCCGGCGGGGACCTCCGCCAGGAGGCGGAACAGGCGAACGGCGAACTGCTCGGCTACTTCTCCCGGCTGCTGCGCACGAGCCGGCACCGGTCCGACGCCGACGGTCTCGTCCAGCGGCTTGCGGCGGGCACCGCGGACCGGGACGCCCTGACCACCGGCGAGGTGGTCCTCAACGCGCTCAACCTGGCGATCGGCGGCACCACGACGACCCGCGCGGCGCTTACCAACCTGCTGGACGCGCTGTCTCGGATGCCTGACGTGTTCGCGTCGCTGCGGGCCGATCCGTCCGCCGTGCCGACGGCGGTCGAGGAGGCCGTGCGGTGGGGCAACCCGGTGCGGCACCTGGCCCGGGTCGCCACCTGCGACGTCGAGCTGGCGGGCCAGGCCATCGCGGCCGGCGATCCGGTCGTCGTGTGGCCCCGCTCCGCCAACCGCGACGAGGCCGTCTTCGCGCAGCCGGACACGTTCGACGCCGGTCGGCATCCGAACCCGCACATCGGCTTCGCGGCCGGCCCGCACAGCTGTCCCGGCACCGCACTGGGCCGGGCCCAGCTGCGCGCGGTGCTGCGGCACACGGTGGATCTGTTCACCGGCTGCGAACCGGCCGAAGGCGCTCGCCTGATGCAGTCGAACTTCCTGCACGGCTACGAGCGGCTGCCGATGCGGTTCACCGCCTCCGACGACCACCTGTTTACGTGACAACCGTCCCGGGCCGGGCGACCGTAGGTTTCCGGCATGGCGCGTCCCATTGCGGAGACATCCCCGGCTGAGCCCGTTCACTTCCAGGAGCCGTTCGGCGTGGACGGCGAGCGGTCGTTGCCGCCCCGTACCCCGTACGAGGACGCGCTCCTCGGCATCCTGCACGAGGTCCTCGGTTGTACCGACGTCGACGTGCAGGACCCCTTGCTCACGCTTGGCAACGTCGCCCAGGTGCCCCGGGTGGTCGCGCAGATCCGGCGTACGTTCGGCGTCGACATCCCGGTGGCTGACTACATCGAGTCGCGTACGGTAGCCGGCCTGGCGTCCGTCGTGGCCGCGAAGTCCTTCGCCGCCCGCGCGGCGACCCGGCCGCAGCCGCTGCTGCCCCGGCCCTCCGGTGCCCGTCCGGTGCTGTCCTTCGACCAGCAGCGGCTGTGGATGGAGAACCAGCTGCTGCCCGGCGTCATCTACAACGTGCACGGTCGGCGGCGCATTCTCGGGGAGCTTGACGTCGCGGTCCTCGAACGCAGCATCAGCGCGATCATCGCCCGGCACGAGACGCTGCGTACCCGGTTCCCGGCCACCGACGGCGAGCCGGTGCAGGTGGTGGACGACCCGGACGACGACTGGCACATCCGGATCAGCGACCTCACCGGCCTGCGGGAACAGGGCGGTGACGCGTCCGTCGAGGAGGCGGCCTGGCGCCTGCTCGACGAGGAACTCACCACGCCGTTCGACCTGACCACCGGCCCGCTCATCCGCTGCCTGCTCGTCAAGCTCGGGGAGCGGGAGCACGCGCTCGGCGTCACGATGCACCACATCGTGTCCGACGCCTGGTCGATCGGCATGTTCATCCGCGAACTGACCACCCTGTACCGGTCCGGCGGCGACCCGCAGCGGGCCGGCCTGTCCGCGCTGCCCGTGCAGTACCGCGACTACGCGGTGTGGCAGCGCGGCTGGCTCTCCGGCGATGCCCTGGAACACCAGGTCGGCCACTGGCGGCAGCATCTGCAGGGCGCACCACGGGTCCTCGCGCTGCCGACGGTGCAGCGGCGGACGAACGCGTTGCGGGCCGAGGCGGGCCAGGTCGTGGACGCGCTGTCGCCGGCGGAGACGGCGGCGCTGCACGAGCTGTGCCGCACCCACGGCGTCACCTCGTTCATGGTGCTCTACGCGGTCCTGGCGACCATCTTCAGCCGGTGGGCCGGGCAGACCGACGTCGTCATCGGCGTGCCCGTCGCGGGCCGGACCAACAGCGTCACCGACCGGCTCATCGGCTTCTTCGTCAACATGCTGCCGCTGCGCGTCGACCTGTCCGGCGACCCGGACTTCGCCAACCTGCTCCAGCGCGTGCGGCGGACCGCCCTGGACGGCTACGCCCACGCCGAGGCCCCCATGGACGAGTTGGTCCGCGACCTCGACATCGTCCGCGACCCGCGCCGCACACCGCTGTTCGAGGTGGTCCTGAACGTGGTGGCGAGCCCGGAGGCCGAGCAGGTCACCGACCTGGCCATCGAGCCGATGGACACACCGTCGCTGTTCAGCCGCTACGACCTGACGTTCACCGCGCAGGAGTCCGGCGGGGTGCTGCGGTTCAAGCTCGACTTCCCGGCCGACCGCTGCGACCCGGAGACCGGCCGGGTGCTGCTCCGACAGTTGCGCACGCTGCTGGGCCGGGCCGTCCAGGACCCCACGGTACGGCTGCTCGACGAGCCCGCCGAGCCTGCGGTCGCCGTCGAACCGGCGTACACCCTGGGGCCTGTCGACCTCCGGCGACCGGACGGCGCCGACCTGGCCGCCGTGGTGGACGGCGAAGGGGAGTGGAGCTACGCGTGGATGTCGGTGGCCGCGCAGCGGGTCGCCGAGGTGCTTGCCGAGCGCGGAGTCCGGGCCGGCGACCGCGTCGGCGTGGTGCGCCGGCCGAACGCCGCATTCGTCGCCGCGCTGCTCGGTGCGGCCGGCGCCGGGGCGGTGGGCACTGTGATCGAGACCGACGACCCGGCGCTCACCGGGCCGCTCGAACTCACGACAGTGCTGGACGGCAGCCCGGCGGGTGCGCCGGCCGCCGGCACCGTGGATCTGCGGACGGTCCTGCCGGCTGCCACCGGCCCGCTCCCCGTGCCGGACGGCGGCCCCGCCGCGCAGACCCCGGACGACTGGGCGGCCCAGCGGTTCGAGTTCGGTCCCGGCGACCGGTTCGTTGTGCTGTCCAGCCGGCCCGGCCAGCTGATGTCGGCGATGCGCACCGCCTTCGCCGCCGGCGCCACACTGTTGGTCCCGGATCGTGCGTTCGGCGCGGACGCCGGGGCGCTGACCACCTGGCTGCGCGAGAACGCCGTCACCGTGGCGTACGTCGACGCGCCGATCCTGCGGGCGATGACGGCGCAGAACCCGGTGCCCGAGCTGCCGGCGCTGCGGTACGTGCTGATGGACAACGCCGGTGACCTGCTGCCGCACGACGTCGAGGCGGTGCGGGAGATGGCACCGGGCTGCCGTTGCGTGGCGGTGTACCGGGTGACGGCCGACGGACGCCCGCTCTGCTGCTACGAGGCACCGCAGGACATGGAGGTGCGCAACGCGCCGCTGCGTGTCCCGCTGGGCACCCCGCTGCCCGGCATGCCTGTCACGCTGCGGCGGGCCTCCGGGCAACTCGCCGCGACAGGCGAACTGGCCGAGATCTGGTACGGCGACGAGCGCACCGGCGACCACGGTCGCCGACGTGCCGACGGGTCGGTGGAGTACGCCGTCGTGTCGTCCGGCGGCGTGTACGTCGACGCCGCCGAAACCCTCTCCGGCCTGCGCGACGTCCCCGGAGTCCACGATGCTGTCGTCCTGACGCAGACCGACGCCGACGGGGCGACCACGCTGCTGGGCTATGTGGCCGGGCCCGACCCGGAGCGGGGCGCCGCCGCGATCCAGAGTCATCTCAAGGCGCGTCTGCCCGACTACCTGGTGCCGCGGCACCTGTTCGTGCTGGACGCCCTGCCGCGTACCCCGTGGGGTGAGTACGACCTGCGTGCACTGCCCCGGCCCAGCGGCGACGCCGGACTCGGCGACGACTACGCGGCGCCGCGTACGCCGATGGAGCGGCAGCTCGCCGAGTTGCTTGCGGAACTGCTGGGCATCGAACGGGTCGGCATCTACGACAGCTTCTTCGAGCTGGGCGGCTTCTCGATGCTCGCGACCCGGCTGATCACCCGGGTACGCGACGTCTTCGGGGTCCAGCTCGCGGTGCGTGACGTGTTCGAGTCGCCGACCGTCGACGAACTGGCGCGGCTCGTCGTCCGCACGCAGGGGGAGCAGTCCGGCCTGGACGAGTTCGAGGCGCTGCTGGACGAGGTCGAGCGGGCCTGATCCGCTGTCCCGTCACGCGGTCACGCCGGCCCAGAGAGGGCCCTAGGGCGCCGGCAACGCAACCGCGTCCACGTCGAACTCGCCGTGCCGCCGGATCTCGCGCGGACGCGTCTCGCGGCCGTCGTCGCGGCCGGTGGCCGGATCCTCGACGAGTCGGCGCACCGGTGGCGGGTCGCCGACCCCGAGGGCAACGAGATGGTGATCGTCAGTGGGCCCGGGAGGCCGACATGACGGCTTGACGGGCTCTCAACCGGTACGCCACTTCACGGCGCACGGCATCGACGTGAAGCCGTGCTGGTGCGGTGAGTGGCAGCGCCGGGCCCGGGCCATGTCGACGTCGTACTCCGAGACGAGCGCACCGATCTCCTCCAGCGCGATCCGCATCTCGAGGCGGGCCAACCCGGCGCCCAGGCAGAAGTGCGGTCCGTTGCCGAAGCTGATCAGCCGTCCGGTGTCCCGGTCGAGATCGAAGCGGTCCGGGTCCTCGAAGACACGCCGGTCCCGGTTGGCCGAGGCGTGCAGGATCACCATGCGGGCGCCCTCGGGCACCCAGGTGCCGTGGATCAGCGTGTCGGTCGTGAGAACACGGGCGACCATCTGACTCGCCGAGTCGTAGCGCAGTGTCTCGCCCGCCCAGTCGTCGGCGCGTCCGTTCAGCCCCGCCTGCTGCACCTCGCGGTGCAGGTGGCCGTAGTACCAGGCGTTGCCGAGCGTCTTGCCGGTGGACTCGTTACCGCCGACGAGCATGATGAACATGAACCCGACGATCTGCGCGTCGGTGAGCTTTGCGCCGTCGACCTCCGCCTGGGTCAACCCCGAGGTCAGATCGTCTCCGGGCCGGCGGCGCAGGGTCCGGACGACGTCGAGCAGGTACTCGGCGAGCCGGAGCGCTGCGGCCGTCGAGGTCGCGCTGCGGCCGTCGGACATGTCGTCGCGGTGGTTGAGCTCGTCGGTGTCGGCGCGGACCTGATCCCAGTCCGCGGCGGGAATGCCGAGCAACTCGCACAGCACGTCGTTCGGCAGGGCAGCCGCGTACTCCTCGGCGAAGTCGAACGCCGGCAGGCCGCGCAGCATCTCCAGCCGATCCCGGGCTAGCTCGCGGATCCTCGGCTCCAGCGCGGCGGCCCGGCGCGGCGCCAGCGCGGACGACACGAGGCTTCGGTAGCGGCCGTGCTCGGGTGGGTCCATCGCCAGGAAGAAGGCGGTCTTCCTGGCGTCCGGCCCCCACAGGTCGGGCTCCAGGGCGATGCCGTTGCGGCTGGAGTACCGCGTCGGGTCACGCAGTGCGGCGGACACGTCGGCGTAGCGGGACAGCGCCCAGAAGTCGCGCTTCTCGTTGCGGTACAGCGGCGCGTGCTCACGCATCCAGGCGAAGATCGGGTACGGATCCTCCTGCACCGCGTACGAGAACGGGTCGTACTCCGGATGGCCGTCGTCGGTACGCACGTCGCGCGGCGCAGTCACCCTCGCTCCCGGCCCTGAACGGCCTCCCGCTGGGCCTGGAACGCGTGGCCGGCGAGGGGCGCGTCGGGCTCGTTGCCCGCGCTGGACAGCAGGCGCAGGAACGCGCGGGCCCAGCCTTCCGCTGTCGGCGCGCCGGCCGACCGTGGCACTGTCTCGACATACAGGCGGTCGCCGTCCTGCGACACGAGGAATACGACGTCGACCGGCACCGTCGACGTGCAACGGCCCGGCGACCGCGCGAGCGCGTCGCGGAAGCTCACCGCCGCGTCCGAGAGCCGCGTCGACAGGGGAGTGACGGATTCGAGCGGGCCGCGGATGACCCGGGCCCGGACAGGCGGTCCTGGTAGCGACATCCGCAGGACCAGCTCGGTCGCGCAGACCGACAGCGGAACAAGGTCGTCCACAGCAGCCGCCTCCGCCAGCCGGCGCAGGGCATGCGTCAGCGCCTGGGGAATCGCCACGGGACCGACGCACTCCGGCGGCGTCGATATCTCGCTGTCCTGGTGCGTCGTCGTGTCGCTCACGAACACTCCTACCGCCGGTCGTCTCGGCCGCCTCAGTTAACGAACCTGCCACCCGGCCCGTCAACCAGCCGCCGTGTCCCCGGTTCAGCGGACAGTTCGCCGTACGGACGTCGCACCCGGGCGAGCCGTCGCCCATTCACGTGACGTCCCGTCGATCCCTGGCGTACCTAGGGTCGAAGTACGAACGCCAGGACTCGGGAGGGTGCCGCAATGAGCGAGGCCGGTACCGTGACGCTTACCGACGCCGGGGCGATCGCACCGTTCGGGTACGAGCTCGTGCGCACGTGGGCTCGAACGAACCCCGGGTCGCCGGCGCTTGTCGTCGCCGACGGACCGAGCGATCCGGTGAGCTACGCCCAGCTGGTCGACAGGGTCGACGCGCTGGCGGCACGCCTGCGTGCCAGCGGTGTCGTGCCGGACCAGCCGGTCGCCGTCCTGCTCGACAGGTCCACCGATTCGGTAATCGCCATGCTCGCCGTCATGGCCGCGGGCGGGGCGTACTGCCCGCTCGACGTGACAGCGCCCGCCGCGAGGCTGGCCGCCGTCGTCGGTGCGCTCGGGGCCGGTGTCGCAGTGGCCGAACGCGCCGACGCGCACCGGTTGCCGCCGGGCCTCACGATCGTGCCGCCGTCCGGTCCGGCAGTGGATCCCGGGTCGGCGGCGTCGCCGCACCCCGACGCGTTGGCGTACGTCATGCACACGTCCGGGTCGACCGGTCGGCCCAAGGGCGTCGCCATGACCCACGGCGGGCTGGCCCGGCTGCTTCGGTGGCAGGTCGGCAACGGGCGGCCGGGCCTGCGCACGCTGCAGTTCACCGCAACCTCCTTCGACGTGACGTTCCAGGAGGTGCTCTCGACGCTCGCGACCGGCGGGTGCCTCGTGGTCGCCTCCGAGGAGATCCGCCGCGACCCGGCCGCGTTGCTCGACGCGATCGTCGCGCACCGGATCCAGCGGCTGTTCCTGCCGTACGTGGCCCTGCAGTTGATGGCCGTCACGGCCCAGCGCCGCCAGGTGGTGCCGGACTCGCTGGAGCATGTCGTGACCGCCGGTGAACGCCTCATCATCACCCCGGCGATCCGCGCGCTGTTCGCGGCGGTCCCGCAGTGCCGGCTCGACAACCACTACGGGCCCACCGAAGCGCACCTGGTGACCAGCCTGACCCTGCCGGCCGACGTCGCCTCGTGGCCGGTCGTGCCGTCCATCGGCGCGGCCGTGGACGAGGTCGTCTGCCGGGTTCTCGACGAGAAGCTCGCGGGCGTCGCCGACGGCGACATCGGCGAGCTTTACGTCGGCGGCAGCGGCCTCGCCCGGGGATACCACGGGGATTCGGCGCTGACCGCGGAACGGTTCGTGGCGGACCCGTTCGCGCTCACCCCGGGCAGCCGCCTCTACCGCACCGGCGACCTGGTACGGGCGCGTGCCGACGGCGGCTTCGACTTCGTCGGCCGGACGGACACCCAGCTCAAGGTGCGCGGGTTCCGGGTGGAACCGGCCGAGGTGGAGAACGCGCTGCTGAGCCACCCCCGCGTCGACGCCGCGGCGGTCGGTCTGCGCGAGGTCGCCGACGGCGTTCCGGTCCTGGTCGCCTACCTGCAGACCGACGGCCAGGTCACGCAGCGGGAGATCACCGACCACGTGCGCGGCCAACTGCCGCCCTACATGGTCCCGACCCGTTGCGTGCCTGTCGAGCGGATGCCCCGAACCGCGAGCGGGAAGGTCGACACGCTGGCGCTGGCCGCGCTCGACCTGCCGGACCCGACCGGACCGCGCCCGCCGGAGGCGCCGTCGCTCACCGAACTCATCACGTCGATCTGGACGAGGGTGCTCGGGCACGACGAGTTCGACGCCGACGACGACTTCTTCGACGTCGGCGGTGACTCGCTGCTCGCGACCTGGGTCGTGACCGAGCTCGAACAGGAGTTGGGCCGGACCGTCGAGCTGTCGGTGTTCCTGGACTACAGCACCGTCGAGGATCTCGCCGGCGCGCTGGGGGCCGACGCCACGCTGCCGGAGCAGCGCCCCCGCTCGTCGCAGATCGTCACGCTGCGGGCCGGCCCCTCCGGGCGCAGCATGTACCTGATCCACCCGCTCGGCGGCGAGCTGCTCGGCTACCGGGAACTGGCGCGCGCCTCGCGGGCGCCGTTGCGCCTGCTGGGCATCGGGTGGCAGGGCGAACCGCCGGCGTTCGGCAGTTCACTGGCCGATATCGCCCGGGTGCACGTGGAGCAGTTGCGCACCATCGAGCGGGACGGGCCGTACCGGCTCGCGGGCTGGTCGTTCGGCGGCGTGCTGGCGTACGAGATGGCCCAGCAGTTGACAGCCGCCGGCGGCGAGGTCGAGTTCCTTGCCCTGCTGGACGCCAACCCGGTCATCGATCCGATCACCGGCCTGCCGATGGACCGCACGCCGTTCCTCGACATGCTGGACTCCGTCCTCGCCCGACTCGACGACCCGGCCTCGACCGAGGCCGACATCGCGGAGCTGACCAGCGGGCAGACCTGGACCCAGCTGATGGGCGCGCCGGTCCGCGGCGCCTCGTCCGGCGGGTACCTGCGGACCGCGCTGCAGACCGCCCGTTCGTGCATGAACGCGGCGATGCGCTACGAGCCCGCCCCGTACGCCGGACCGGTCCACCTGTTCCAGGCGGCCGGGTCCGATGACGAACGTCAGGCGCGACTGGCCCAGGCCATGCGCGGGCTGTGTCCCGGATCGCTGACGGTCATCCCGATCTCGGGTGACCACTGGGGCTTCATAAGGGGAGAGCACGTCGCCGAGGCGGCGCGGGAACTGGATTCGGCGCTGCAACGCGTGGGTCGGGTAGGGAGCATCACTAATGGATCTTGAAAACGACCGGAAGGCCTTCGCCGAGCGGGGCTACATGGGCCCGTTCACCCTCTGGGAGCCGGAGGAGATGAACCGCTGGTGGAAGAAGCAGCGCAGGGAGCTGCTCGACCCCGCCAACAACGAGCGCAAGGTCTTCGACAACCCCGTCAACTACGACCGTCACCTCGACATCCCCGGGCTCAGCAAGCTCATCACCGAGCCGGAGATCGTACGACGGATGCAGGCGATCATCGGTCCGGACATCACCTGCTGGCGTACCGAGTTCTTCCCGAAGAACCCGGGTGACACCGGCACCGGATGGCACCAGGTCGAGACGTACGCGATCGGCGAGGCGACGACCGGAATGCTCGAGGCGACCGACAGGTCGCCGGAGGCTCCGATGGAGCTCACCTGCTGGGTCGCCTTCACCGACGCGACCCGGGAGAACGGCTGCATGAAGGTCATCCCGGGCAGTCACCGGGAGTGGAAGTACGACGAGCGCGCCCCGATGGAGTGGAACGGCTCCGCCCGGGACAACTCGTTCTTCGGCTACAACTACGACGACATCAAGCTCGACAAGCACTGGGACCCGGACCAGGAGAACGTGGAACACCTGGAGATGCGGGCCGGCGAGTTCTTCATCTTCACCGCCCGGTGCATCCACGGCTCGAACCCCAACATCAGCAATCGGCAGCGGATGGGGTTCGCGATCCGGGTCGTACCCACCCACGTGCGGGTCTACGGCGGGATGACCGAGTTCGACGAGTTCGGTCACCACTTCGACCTGTCCCGGCACGGCTGCGTGGTGGTGGCCGGCGAGGACGAGTACGGACACAACCGGGTGCGGTCCGAGAACGCGTGGGGGGAACCGTTCACCCCGATCGACCGGATGGTGCTGTGACAGCCCGCCGGTCTGACCCGAACGACCTGTGAAGGAGTAGAAGTGACCGCGACGTTCACGTTCGGCGACCGGTTGGCCGCCAGCCCTGTCTACCAGAAGTTCCGTGACCACCCGTTCTTCGCGGCGGTCGACACCGCCGAGCTGACCAAGGAGCAGGCCGCCCTGCTCATCGAGCAGTGGTGGTACCCGCTGCACTACTTCCCGACCTTCCTCGCCCGCTGCGTTGCCGTGCTGCCCGACATCGCTGCCAAGTCCGCCATCACGCGGATCCTCAACCAGGAGGCCGGCGGCGGCCGGGTCGACCTGGCGCACGAGGTCATCTACGTCGAATCGATGGTGAAGTGCGGCTTCGACCGCGACCGGGTCACCGGTACGACTCCGTACCCGGAGACGGCGGCGCTCGTGGAGGGCTACCGGCGGGCCTCGGAGAAGCACGAGGACGCGCTCGGTTTCATCTTCGCCACCGAGACCACGGACCTGCTCATGGTCTCCAGCATCGGCAAGGTGATCGAGCGGACGACCGGCGTCTCGGACAACCACTGGGTGTCCATCCACGTCGAGCAGGAGCCGGACCACGTGGAAGAGGCCAACCACGCCCTGATGGCGGACTTCAGCACCGAGCAGGAGGACGCGGTCATCGCGGCGGCCGACGAGATGTGGCGGCTGTGGATCGCGTTCTTCGACCGTCTCGCCCTGGAGTCCGGCGTCGGGGCGACCACCCAGGCCCCGTGAGTTCCGTGGACGTCCGTGCTACGTACACGCGCTTCCCGGCGTGGACGCAACACTTCTGGACCTGGCAGACCGGTAAGGCTCTGCCAGGCCAGGAGCCGTTGATCCGGCACACGTGGGCCTCGTACCTGGCGGTGACGCTGACGTTGTTCCTCTCCGGGCTCGCGATCTCCACAGTCGCGGTGGCCGTGATGTTCCCACTGTGGTACGTCGTGTTGCTGCTCGGCTGGGTGCTGACGGTCACCGGCGAACGGATGATGGTCCTCGTCATCGCCCACCAGGCCCTGCACCGGAAGTTCTCCGGCAATGCGGCGACCGACCGGTTCTGGGGCGAGGCGGTGACGGTCCTGTCCGTCTTCCACACCTTCCGGGACTTCAAAGAGGAACACTTCGACAACCACCACCGGCGCGAGATCTTCGCGACGGAGGTCGACCCGCCCGTGCAGTTCCTGCTCGACCTCGGGTTCCGTCCGGGCCTCACGCGCGCCGAGCAGTGGCGGCGCGCGTGGAGGGTCTTCCTGTCCCCGGTCTTCTACGCGCGCGGCTTCCTCGGCCGGGTCACCAGCAACCTGCGGGCCGGCACCTGGCGGCGGGTCGGGTTCGCCGCCTGGGTCGGCTGGTGGCTCTCGATGCCGTTCTGGATGCCGAACGGCGTGCTCGTGCTGGTGCTCGCGTTCGTGCTGCCGGTCATCCTGTTCGCGCAGCTGAGCGCGTTGCTGGACCGGTTGGGCGAGCACGAGTGGCTCGCGCCGCGCAACCCGGAGTTCGGTCACCGCTTCTACACGGCGGCGAACACCAACGCCCGCTACTGCGGCGCGCCGGTCCCGGCGCGCTCGCTGCCCGCCGGCGCCAAGGCCGTCGCGTGGACGCGCTGGATCGCGGCGACGCTGTGCTACCACATCCCGTCCCGGCTGCTCGTCGTTGTCGGCGACTTGCCAAACCACGACTACCACCACCGCTATCCATCGACGGCGGAGTGGACGACCGCCGCGTACGCGCGGCAGCGCGACATCGACACCGGGCCGGAGGGCCCGCCGTATCGGGAGGTCTGGGGGATGGGCGCGGCGATCGACCAGGTCTTCCGCGCCTGGGAAGGAACCACCACCGGTGCGCTATCACATCGTTGACACGTTCGCCGACGGGCGGTACGCGGGTAACCCGGCGGCCGTGGTGGCAGTGGACTCGTTCCCGGACGAGGCCAGCATGCAGGAGGCCGCCCACCGGATCGGCCTGCCCACCACCGCGTACGTGGTGCCGGCAGGCCCGGGGGAGTACGGGGTGCGGTGGTTCACCCCGTACAAGGAGATCAACCTGTGCGGGCACGCCACGATCGCGAGCGCACGCCACCTCTTCGAGGACGCCGGCAGCGTCGGGTCCGACACACTGCGCTTCGTGTCGGACAACGGCGTCCTGTACGCCGAGCGGGTCGGTGACCTGATCGCCATCGATCTGCCGGCAGCCACGCTGATGCCCGCTCCGCCGCCGCAGGGGCTCCTCGAAGCCCTGGGCGTCGACGCCGTGGGGTGTGCGGTCTCCAGCGACGACGTCCTCGTCGAGGTCGCCTCCGCCGAGGTCGTGGCCCAGGTCCGTCCGGACTTCGCGGCGCTTGCCCGGCTGCCGTTCCGCGGGCACATCGTGACGGCGCCGGGACCGTCCGGTGTGGACTTCGTGTCCCGGACGTTCTTCCCGTCGCTGGGGGTCGACGAGGACCAGGTGTGTGTCACCGCGCACTGCAAGTTGACGCCGTTCTGGGCGCGGCGGCTGGGCCGCCCGGCGCTCGTCGCCCTCCAGTTGTCGCAGCGTGGCGGGCGGCTCGAGGTGGAACACCGTGGCGACCGGGTTCGGGTGCTCGGCGCTGCGGTCCGCCGCGGCGGCGCCCGGGACCTCGCCCTGGCCCTCAGGTAGAGGAGACGACCCGTGTTGGCACTCCTGCTAGCCCTCCTGGTGATCTTCGTTGCGGCGCGGATCGGTGGGGCGCTGGCCCGTCGACTCGGCCAGCCGGCGGTGATCGGCGAGATCCTCGCCGGCATCCTGCTCGGGCCCACGCTCTTCAACGGCGCGGTCACCTCGGCTGTCTTCCCGACCGACGTGCGACCGACCCTGGCCACCATCGCCAGCGTCGGTGTCTGCGTGTTCATGTTCCTCGTCGGCCTGCACCTGGACCACCGTCTGCTGCGCGGCCAGAGCCGCATCGCGACAACAGTGTCGCTGAGCGCCATCGCGCTGCCGTTCGGCCTGGGGGCGCTGCTGGCCCTCTATCTCCTGGGCAACCACCCGGCGGAGAACCGTCTCGCGTTCGTGCTCTTCCTGGCCACCGCGATGTCGATCACCGCGTTCCCGGTGCTGGCCCGGATCCTGGCCGACCGGGGCCTCATCGACACGCCGATCGGTGGTCTCGCGCTGGCCTGCGCGGCAGTTGACGACGTCCTCGCCTGGTCGCTGCTCGCCGTTGTCGCGGCGCTCGCCGACGCCGGCGGTGACCCGTGGCGTGTCCTGCTGGTGATCCCGTTCGCCGCCCTGATGCTCAAGGTCGTGCGGCCCGCGCTCGCCCGGCTGGCCCGGCGCCACCCGGAAAGTGGCTTCTTCAGCGGGACCGCAGTGCTCGTCGCTGTCGCCGCAGGCCTCGCGGCGTCGGCGGCGGCGACCGAGTGGATGGGCCTGCACGCCATCTTCGGCGCGTTCCTCTTCGGCGTGGTGATGCCGCGTGAGGGCGCTGTCGCGCTCCGCGAGCGGGTGCTGCCGCTGATCGAGAAGATCAGCACGTGGGTCCTGCTCCCGGTCTTCTTCATCGTCGCCGGCATCAAGGTGAATCTGTCCGGGCTGGGCGGCACCGCTGTCGGCGAGCTCGCGCTCATCCTGCTGGTGGCGATCGGTGGCAAGTGCGCCGGCGCGTTCTTCGGCGCCCGGATCAGCGGTGTGCGCCCGCGCCACTCGCTCGTTCTCGCGCTGCTCATCAACACCCGTGGCCTGACCGAACTGATCGTGCTGACCGTCGGCCTGCAGATCGGGGTGCTCGACCAGGAGCTCTACTCGTTGATGGTGGTGATGGCCCTTGTCACCACGGCGATGGCCGGCGTGTTCCTGCGGTTCGTGTACCCGCCGGAGCGCGTGCGGGAGGACATCGCCGCGCGCGACGCCGACGCCGACCCGCTCGGGCGGCGTGACCCCGAACGAAAGGAGCCGGCGTCGTGAATCCGGTAGCCCGCAAGTCCGTCTGGCTTCAGCGCGCGCCCTCACCGAGTGTCCAAGGCCGGGTGTTCTGCGTCCCGCACGCCGGCTGCGGCACCAGCGTCTTTCGTAACTGGCCGCAGGAGCGGGCCGGGATCGAGTTCCTCGCCGTTGAGCTGCCGGGCCGGCTCACCCGCTTCAGCGACCCGATGCCGAAGACCTTCCAGGACCTTGCCGCGGAGATGATCGAGGGCCTCGCGCCCTACCTGGACGTTCCCTTCGCCTTCTTCGGCCACTGCTGGTCGGCGCTGATCGCCTACGAGGCCACAGTCGCGCTGGAGCGTTCAGACGGGCCCCGGCCGGCGGGGCTGTACGTCTCGTCGCTCATGGCACCTCAGGACGAGGTCATCGGGCGCCTGATGACCATGAACGAGGCGCAGCTGGCGGAAGAGCTGGGCAAGACGGTCCGCGACATGGGAAGCAGCCCTCATCCGGAGTTGGTAGCCATCTACGCCGACATCCTGCGTTCGGACCTCGACATGAGCCGGCACTACATCGCCTCCGACCCGGGCCCGCTGTCCTGCCCGATCTCCGCGTTCGGCTGGAGCGACGACTCGGAGGTCACGCCCGACCAGATGACCGGGTGGGCCGAATGCGGCGAGACCACCCTCCGGGTCCTCCCGGGGGAGCACAACCGCATCGTCGACGCGCCGCCGGAACTTCTCGACCATCTTTGCTCAGGCCTGCGCGCCGGGCGGTGACGCTGGCCCGGCGCGGCGATCAGCCCTTGCCGTGCAGGGCCAGCGGCACCGAGCGGTAACCCCGCAGGAAGCTCGACTCCATGCGCCGGGGTTCGCCAGCGAGTTCGGCGTCGTCGATGAGATCGGCCAGAGCCCGCAACAGTGACGCGATCTCCAACCGGCCGAGGTAGGCCGCGATGCAGTAGTGCGGGCCGTGGCCGAAGCTGAGGTGCGGGCGGCTCCGCGGGCTCAGGCTCATACGCTCGGGGTCGTCGAAGACCTCGGCGTCCCGGTTGGCCGAGCGCAACCACAGCGTGACCAGATCGCCACGCCGCATGGTCACGCCGTCGATCTCCAGGTCATCCAGGAGAGACCGCATCACGTGGTTGACAGGCGCCTCGTACCGCAACAGCTCCTCGGTGGCGACGCCGAATTCGGCGTCACCGGCGCGCAGCGACGCCCAGAACGGACGCTGCCTGACCATCGTCAGGGGGATCGCCGTCAGTACGTAGCGGGCCGAGGCGTTGCCGCCAAGGATGAAGTCGTGGCAGTTCATGATCGCGGCCGAGCGGCTCATGGCATCGCCGTCGCGCTGGGCCTGGGCCAGCGTCGTCGCCAGATCGTCGCCCGGATTCCGGTACTTGCTTGTCAGTAGCTCATCGCAGTACGCCAGCAGCTCGACGTGGGCGGTCATCTGCGCGGTCGCCGTGACGTGACCGGCCCCGCTGAACGCCATCTGACTCAGCTCCGCGAGCCGTGGGCGATCGCTCTGCGGGATCCCCAGGAGGTCACAGGCGACGGTGGTCAGCAGCGGCGTCACGATCGCGTCCACGAAGTCGACCGACGGCTGCGCGGCGGCGTCGGAGACCAGCCGTCGGGCCAGTGCGTGGGTGCTGTCGGTCAGCCGCCCCAGGGCCCTGGGTGAGAAGGCGGACTCGAGCGCGCGGCGCATCCGCGCGTGCGCGGGATCGTCGGCCACGAGCATCGACAGCCCGCCCGCGGCCTCGCCGGCCTCGATGTCCGACGGCTTCTCGCCGAGCCGGTTGCCCTTCTGCGACGAGAGCAGGTGGCTGGCCCGGAAGACCTCCCGGACCTGCTCGTACCGGGTGACGGCCCAGTGCTCGCGCAGGCCGGTCATCAACAGCGGCGTGCCGGCGCGGCGCATCGTCGCCCAGAGCCGCTCCGGTCGCTCACCGGCGTACAACCTGGGGTCCGCGAGGTCGACAGTGACGACCCGGTCCAGGATGTCGTCCGCCTCGCCCGTCTCGACGTCAGCTGTCATGGTGTCGCCTCCGATGGGGTCAGACGTGCGATGGTGGCGGCCAGGTCGCGGACCGTCAGGCCCGCGAGCACGTCCCTTACCGACAGGTCGACCTGGAACTGCGTGGTGCACAGCTCGATGAGCTTGAAGACCAGCAGGGAGTGTCCACCGAGGGCGAAGAAGCTCTCCGTGACGCTCACCGCCTCCCGGCCCAGAATCTCGCAGAAGATCCGGGCGACCTGCTCCTCGATCGCGTTCGCCGGTGGCACCAGCGGCAGGGTGTCCGCGCCGCCGGTGCGGTCGATCTGGCTCAGCAGCGCGGCGATGTCGACCTTGCCGTGGACGAAGGTCGGGATCTGGCTCACCACTGTCACAGTGCTCGGGTGCATGGCGGTGGGCAGCAGCGTGGCGGCGTGCGAGAGCAGGGCCGACGCCGAGACGGACCGCCCTGGTGCCGCCGTGACGAACGCGGCGATCTCGGCGTCCCGGTCAGGTACGACGGTGACCACGCACTGGCCGACGTCGTCGTGCTCGGCCAGGACCGCCTCGATCTCGGCCAGCTCGATGCGTACGCCGCGGACCTTCACCTGCCGGCCGATCCGGCCGAGATGCTCGAGCACCCCGTCCTCCCGGTAGCGGCAGAGGTCGCCGGTGCGGTACATGCGCGCGCCGGGCTGGTCCGTGAACGGGTCAGCCAGGAACCGCTCGGCGCTCAGCGCCGGCCGGCGGTGGTAGCCCTGCGCGATCCCGACCTCGCCGCCGACGAAAAGCTCACCGGCCACCCCGATCGGGGTCGGTTCGAGGTTGTCGTCGAGGATGTAGACCCGCCGGTGCTCCGGCGGCGACCCGATCATGACCGGCGCGTTCGGCTCGACAGCCAGTACGGTCTCGGCCACACAGCCCAACTCGGTGGGCCCGCAGCAGTTGATGAGGTCGGCGTCGAAGCGCTCGTGGAAGCCGTCGCGCACCCGCGGGGTGACCGGCTCGCCACCGCAGAACACCCGGCGCAGCGAGGGGCAGCTACCGGGCGACGTGTGGTCGTAGAACGGCTGCATCATCGTCGGGACCATGAACATGCCGGTCACCTGGTGCTTGTCGATGAAGTCGCGCAACCGTACGGGATCCCGGTGCGCCCCGGGCGGGCAGATGGCGACCCGGGCACCGCAGTAGAGCGGCCAGAAGATCTCCCAGATCGACACGTCGAAGCCGTACGACGTCTTGAGCAGGACGGTGTCTCCCGGCCCGTACGGGTACCGGCTGTGCAGCCAGTAGGTGTCGGCAAGGGCTCCGTCGACCGGGTACGCCACGGCCTTGGGACGGCCCGTCGTACCCGAGGTGTAGAGCATGTGGATCAGGTGGTTGCCGGGCTCGGGCGGGAGGTCGTGTGTCGGTTCGGTGGCCCAGCGCTCGCCGTCCTGGTCGACAGTCAGCACCAGCCCGGAACCCGCGGGCACACGCGACCGGGTCGTACGGTCCACGAGGACGGCGACCGGGGCCGAGTCCTCAAGCATGAAGGCCATCCGGGCATCGGGCAGCTCGGGATCGATCGGTACGTACGCGGCCCCGCTCTTCGCCACCGCGTAGAGCGCCACCATGAGGTCCACGCTGCGCTCCATGCTCACGGCCACGAACGTGCCCGGACGGGCTCCGGCCGAGCGCAGCAGCCAGGCGAGCTGGTTCGCCCGGGTGTTGAGTTCGGCGTAGGTCAGGCTCGCGTCCTCGCTGACCACCGCCTCGGCGTCGGGTGTGCGCCGGACCTGTTCCTCGAACGGCTGGGCCATCGTCGTGGAGCCGATGTCCGGCCGACGGTAGGGGTTGAGGCGGTGCAGGATGCGTTCGCGTTCGGCCGGCGGCAGCGGCGGAACTGCGAAGACAGGCTCGTCCGGCGCGTCGGCGGTCGCCACGGTGGTCACGGCGTCACCTCGGCGACGGCAGCAGACGCCGGTACGGGCTCGACGGGCATGGGTGACTCCTTTGTGCTGGCGTCCGGAAGTTCGTCATCCAGGTTGCGTAGGCGGGGGTAGGCGATGCCCGCGATCGCGCAGCCGACGGTGAGCACGCCCATCAGCATGAGCAGCAGGGCGATCCCACGCCCCGGCCCGTCGCCGACAAGCGCCGCGACGAACGGCGAGCGCACGGCCTCGGAGCCGACAAGGGGCTCGAAGACGTGGTCGACGGCGGGCCCGGCCACGAGGTAGGCGATGAGCTGAGGTGTGTTGGCGACCATGCCGAGCAGGGCCATCGTCCGGCCGAGCAGCTGCGGCTCCACCTTGGTCTGCCAGATGGCCTGGTTGCTGCCCATGACGATCGCCAGGCTGCCGAGGAAGAGGACGGCGCCTATGGTGATCAACGGAATACTCGGTCGCAGCGCCCCGATGACAGTGGCCACGCCGAGGATGAGAGAGAAGCCGAGGACGCCGTGAACGCGGCGGCGCGGCCCGCCCCAGATGCTCATGGCCACGCTCGCGCCGATCATGCCCAGGCCGCCGATGGACATGACGGTGCCGAGGACGTTGGGCGCGGCGAACGCGAGGACCAGCGGAATGATCAGTACGTCGACGAAGCCGGCGCAGAAATTGAGCGCGCCGAGGAAGACCATCAGGGCCACCAGACCGTGTCGGGCAGCGACCCAGCGCCACGCCTCGGCGAACTCACGCAGCAGCGACAACGGGTGGGCGGGCGTCGTCGCGGAACCGGCCGGTCGCGGAATGCGGACGGCGGCCAGCGTGATCAGGGCGAGAGTGAAGGAGACGCAGTCGAGCAGAATGATGCCGGAGATGTCGATGGCGAGCAGCAGGTAGCCGCCACCGATGGGCGCCAGCACCTGCGTCGTCGCCAGGGCCACCATGCGCAACCCGTTCGCCCGGCCGATGTGCCGCTTCGGCACCAACAGGGGCACCGCCGCCTCGAACGAAGGCGTTTGCAGCGCCCCGATCACGGAGAGGCAGACGACGATCGGGTAGATGTGCCAGATGGCGAACCGATCGGTGGCGAGCAGCGCGGCCAGGGCCAGCATGACGGCGGCGGCAGCGACGTTGCTCACGACCAGCGCGCGCCGTGGTCCCCATCGGTCGACGAGCGAACCCGTGAACGGTGAGGCGAGGATCTGCGGAAGATAGGCGAGCGCGTAGATGACACCGAGCGTCGTGACCGACCCGGTGAGCAGGTAGGCGTAGACGCCGAGGGCGAAGCCGGACAGGCTCGATCCGGCCAGCGAGACGAACTGTCCGCACCAGAGGATCACGTAGGTGCGTAGGCCGGTGGTAGGTGCCGCCATCTGTCCTCTTCGAGTCGGTGGATCCAACGAACTATGAGTCGGGCAGGGCCGGTGGCGGTCCGCCGGGAGCCGGGACCGGCTCGCCGAGAGCGTCGCGTACCGCTGTGGCGAGCGCGGCCAGGTGCGGTGGCCGCAGCATCGTGTAGTGGTCGCCGGGCACGGTCCGGCGATCAAGCCGGGGGCAGAGCGCCTGCCAGGTCGCGTCGTCGGCGTCCGCCCCGTCGGCGGTCCGGATCACCGTCACCGGGCCGTCGTACCGGCGCGGCCGGTGGGTGTGCAGCGCTGCGACGTTCGTGGTGAAGGCCCGCATCCGCAACCGCACCTCGTCGCGCAGCCCGGCGGGTACGAGACCGGCCTTGTCCAGCACGTCGAGGGCGACCTCTTCCAGCGCATCCCGATCCAACCCTTGGAACTGGCTCGGGTCGACGTCGGGCGGTGCCACGTCGGCCAGGCTGGCCAGGTCGTAGACGAACGACGACAGCGCGTCCAGGTCGTCCGGTGGGCGCGGGTCGGTCGGCAGCCCCGGGTCCAGCAGGACGACGGTGCCGACCGGGTGACCGGCGTCGGCGAGTTGACGCGCCATCTCCAGAGCGATGACCCCGCCGAGCGACCAGCCGCCAAGGTGGTACGTCCCGTGTGGCTGCACCTGTCGGATCAGCTCCACGTACTCCGCGGCCCGTGCCGACAGGTCGCCGGTCGGCTCGACGAGGCGCAGCGCGGGATCCTCGATGGCCTGCACCGGCAGGTCGTCGCCGAGCATGCCCGCCAGTTGGACGTAGCAGGTCACCGACCCGCCGGACGGGTGTACCAGGAACAGCGGTGGCCGCCCGGTCGCACCGTGCAGCGTGACGACACCGCTGCCGGAGCGCGCGGCAGTGTCCGCGTCCCCGGGCCGGTCGACCAGGGCGGCCAGGCGCTCCAGCGTGGGGTCGGCGAACAACATGTGGGGGTGAATGGCGACGCCGGCCCAATCGCGGATGCGGGCGACCAACTGCGTGACGTGCAGCGAGTTGCCGCCGAGGTCGAAGAAGTTGTCGGTGGCGCTGACCTGGTCGAGGTCGAGGAGGTTCTGCCAGGTGTCGGCGAGCCATTGCTCGGTGTCGGTGTGCGGCGCGACGTGTTCAGTGGCTGTTGGTGTGGGCTCGGGTAGCCGGGCGGTGTCGAGTTTGCCGTTGGGGGTCAGTGGTAGTTCGGGAAGTGTGATGAGGCTGGTGGGAACCATGTAGGTGGGGAGTCGGTCGGCGAGGTGCCGGCGAAGGTGGTTCAGGTCGGGGTGCCCGGTGAGGTAGGCGAC
>NZ_JBNCKU010000029.1:0-50805 GCF_049841715.1 Micromonospora sp. DT41
ACCACCACCGACACCTCCACCACACCGACTGGACCGTACGACTCGCCGCCGACGGCCACCCCGAATTCATCCCACCCGCATGGCTCGACCCCACACAAATCCCCCGCCGCAACCACTACCACCACCGAACGTGAACACGACAAGCAACGACCACCACCTCCGTCAAGCGGCGTGGTGAAGGCGTGCACCGGCTTGGCCGCCGCCGAACCGGCCAATCGGTGACCGTTCACCGAGGCCGATTACCTGCGACCCGCACGCCCAGCGCGTAGGGCAAGCGAGCCCGCGACAATCAGCGAGTGCCCAGGAACCCAGCGGACAACTGGCACCAGCCAGCGACAAAGGCCAGCGGGAAAAGGGCAACGGCCCACGCCAGCGGGCAACAGCCAGCAGAAGCAGACAGCAGGCGGCGGGGCGGCGGGGCGGCGGGGCGGCGGGACGGCGGCCGCAGGAGGCAGGCAGCGGGCGGCAGGCAGCAGGCAGCAGGCAGCAGGCAGCAGCAACCAGCAACAGGCAGTGACGCAGTGGTCAGCGGCAGCCGCCCAACAGCCAGCCGCCCCGCGCTCGTTCGGTCGAAGCGATTGAGGCAGACCGGCGACCTACGGCGAGTCCGCGCGGACCGCCGCCGCAGGCCGTTTAGATGTCGGTGACGCGGATGCCGGCGTGCGCCTTGTAGCGCTTGTTGATGGCGATCAGGTTGGCGGTGAACGCCTCGATCTGGTGGGCGTTGCGCAGGCGGCCGGCGTAGATGCCGCGCATGCCGGGGATCCGGGCGGCGAGCGCGCCGACCACGCCGACCAGTTCGCGGTCTTCGGTGCAGATCAGCACGTCCAGGTCGATCCGGTCGACCTCGGGGTCGGCCAGCAGTGGGGCGCTGACGTGGTTGAACGCGGCGCAGACGCGGGAGTTGGGCAGCAGCGCTGCGGCCTGCTGGACGGCGCTGCCCTCGGGGACGGTGAGCGCGTACGGGCCCTGCTTGTCGAAGCCGAGCGGGTTGACGCAGTCGACGACGATCGTGCCGGCGAGCGGCTCGGCGAGAGCGGCGATGGTCGCGGCGTGTCCGTCCCACGGCACCGCGATGATCACCACGTCGCTGCGGCGGGCCACCTCGTCGTTTGCCGCGCCGGTGATGGTGGCGTCGGCGGGCATGCCTGGCAGCGCGGCGATCTCGGCGGCGGACTCGGAGGCCCGCTCCGCTGACCGGGAGCCGATCAACACCGTCTGCCCGGCCCGCGCGAACCGGTAGGCGAGACCCCGCCCCTGATCGCCGGTGCCACCGATGATGCCGACCGTCAGCCCGGACACGTCGGGCAGCGTGCTCGCGTCGTATGCCATGGGTTCATCCTCGCAAACCGCCTGGTCCGGCAGCAGCGGTGGGCACTGTGACAATCCCCGCTACGCACGCGCCGGATGCCCGCCAAAGGCACGCCCAGCGCGGGCCAGCAGCGCGCCGGACTCCCGGTCAAGACGCGCCGAACGCCGGGCCAGCGACGCGCCGGGCTCCCGGCAGGCGTGCCGAACGCCGGGGCGAAGGCCGACGGACACCCGAGCGAGAAGGCTCAGGCCAGCTCGAACAGGACGGTACGGGTCGTCGGGTCGGCGGTGACGAGGCGGACCCGGACCCGTTCGCCGAGCGGCAGTTCGCCGAGGCAGCGGGCGCGGACCGGTGGGGCGTCCAGGGCCACCGTCCCGCCGGGCGGGCGGGGGCGGGACTTGCCGTTGGGCGGGGAGTCGACGTCGAGGACCGCCGCGTCGAAGGTCTCCCCCACCCGGTGCGCGAGCAGCACTGCTTCGGCCAGTTCCACTGCGCCGCGGCTGGCCGCCGAGGCGGTCCGGTCGGTGCTGGCCATCACCTCAGGCAGCCGGGGCAGCGCGGCGCGCGCCCAGTCGGGCACCTCCTGGCCCTCGTGCAGGGCCAGGCAGACCTCTGTGGCGTACCGGTCGGCCAGGCGCCGCAGCGGCGCCGTGACGTGGGCGTACGCGGCGGCGACGCCCCCGTGTTCGGGTTGTTCGGGCGTTGCCCCGTCGAATGCGGTGTACGCCGCGCCGCGCATCAGCTCGGCTGCCTGGTCGATGAAGGCGGCACAGCGCGGTTCGGCCGGGTCCAGCCGTGCGATCACCTCGCCCGGGGCGGCGCCGTCGGGCCAGTGCACGCCCAGCGGCGCGGCGGCGGCCCGCAGCCGCTGCACCGCCTCCGGCTTGGGTCCGGGCATGGTGCGCAGCAGGCCGACGCCGCCGGCAAGCATGATGTCGGCGGCGGCCATCCCGGTCAGCAGGGAGATCTGCGCGTTGTGTTCCTCCATGGGGGCCGGCCCACGCAGCACCAGCCGCCAGCCGTCGCCGTCGGGCTCCACGTCCTGTTCGGGCAGCGGCAGGTTGATGGCACCCCGACGCAGGCCTCGGGCAGTCAGCCGGTCGCCGATCTCGGGCAGCAGCGCGATCGGGTCGGGCAGCGTGCCGGCGTCGGCTGCCGCCTGCACCCCTGTGTAGTCGAGCTTGGCGCGGCTGCGGACCAGTGCGCGTTCCAGCTCGACGGCCACGGTGCCGCCGTCGGCGTCCAGGTCGATGGTCCAGACCACTGCGGCCCTGTCGTCGTCGGGCAGCAGACTCGCCGCGCCCTCGCTGAGGGTCAGCGGGTGCAGCGGTACGTGCCCGTCGGGCAGGTAGACGGTCTGCCCCCGCCGCCACGTCTCCTCCTCCAGCGCGCCGCCGGGGCGGACGTGCGCGGCGACGTCCGCTATCGCGTACCGCACGCGGTAGCCGCCGCCCGGACGGCGGGCGAGGTGCATCGCCTGGTCCAGGTCGCGGGAGGTGGCAGGGTCGACAGTGACGAACGGTACGTCGGTGCGGTCGACGGCTGGCCGGGGCGGCGCGGCTGCCGCCGCGTCGGCCTCCCGCTGGGCGTCTGCCGGGAACTCCTCGGGCAGGCCGAGTTCGCGGCGCAGCGCGCCGAAGTCGATGCGGGGGGCGAGTACGCGTCGGATCACCACGAGGTCAATCCTGACAGCGCCGCCGGTGATCCGCTTCCGGTGACCGGCCGAGATCTCCCGGCCGGTTCACTCCTCGGATCGGGCGGCGTGCGCTCAGCCGGTCGCCTTCCGGGCGGTGCTGCGCGTACCCCGGGGGGCTGTGGCTCGTGCGGCGACCGGGCGGGCCGGTGACTTGCGGGCGGTCACCTTGCGGGCGGGCGCCTTGGCCGCGGCGGTGGTCTTCTTGGCGGGAGCCTTCTTGGCCGCCGCCTTGCGGGTGGTGGCCGACGAGGTGCTTGTCGACTTCGCGGCGGGGGCCTTCTTCGCCGCGGCCTTGCGGGCGCCGCCGCTCGGGCGGGTGGACGCGGCCTTCTTCGCCGCCGTCGTCTTCTTCGCGGGAGCCTTCTTGGCGGTCGTCTTCGTGGCCGGTGCCTTCTTGGCCGCGGTCTTCGTCGCCGACGAGGTGGTCTTGCGGGCTGGCGCCTTCACCGCGGCGGTGGTCTTCTTCGCCGCCGACGAGGTGGTCTTGCGCGCCGTGGACGCCGGGGCCCGCTTAGCCGCGGTGGTGGTCTTGCGGGTGGTGGTCTTCTTCGCCGGGGCCTTCGCGGCCGCCGTGGTGGTCTTCTTGGCCGGCGCCTTCTTGGCCGCCGCAGTGGTCGTCCGCGCCGTGGTGGTCGTCCGCGCCGCGCTGGTCTTCCTCGCCGCGCTGGTCGTCCGCGCCGCGCTGGTCTTCTTCGCGGCGCTGGTCTTCTTCGCCGCGGTGGTCTTGGCTGTGGTGGTCTTCTTCGCTGGCGCCTTCTTGGCGGCCGTGGCGGTCTTCTTGGCCGGGGCGCGCCCCGCGCCGCCGGCTGCCTTCCGGGCTGGCGCCTTCGCCGTGGTGGACTTGCGCACGGGCGTGGTCCGGCTCGCTCCCGTGTTCCGCTCCGCCGCTGCGGTCTTCTTAGCGGTGGTGCGCCGGGCAGCCGGGCGGGTGGTGGCCTGCTGTGCTTCGGCCATCGTGGTTCCTCCTTGAGGACGTGCTCTCGCGTGCGTCCTCGCGGAGCACGAATCACCGCGACGCGGGCCGTCCCGCGCCGTCTACTTGTCCTCCCCAGCCCAACGGGCGTCCTCGGCATCCCACGCCTCGTTGCGCTCCTGCACCCGTTGCAGTGCGTTCTCCGCGTCGGCCGCCGAGTTGTACGGGCCGAGAACGTGCTTCGCCGGGCACACGTCGGCGTCCGTCTCGACCCGGTGGTGCCGCGTGCACCAGTAGAACTGCCCACCACGTCCGCTGTCGCTCATGGGAATCACTGTGCACCGGGAACCGACCGGCCGCCACTGGATCGCGCAAGTCGCCGACTTCTCCACAGTAGAGCTGGTTTTAGCCGCTTGGGCCAGAACAGCGAAAGAAGCCCAAGTCGGGATACTTCGTCCGCCAGCGGCAGTCGGCCGAACGGCCGGTTCCGCCCTTCCGAAGGGTGGGGCAGCATCGGTCGCCGTGATCAACACGGTGACCGGCACGGGGGCGTGCCCGGGGTGTGGGGCAACGACGGCGTCCGTACGAGACGCGGTGCCCTGGTGTCCCCGCTGCGAGTGGAACCTGGACACGTACGACCCGGTGCGGCGCGAACAAAGGAGTACGAGCGCTTCCGCCGTACCGTCAGCTGGTCGGCGTGACGCCGACGCGGCCTGACGCCGATGTGGCGCGCCGGGACGACGGCGGCCGCCGGGGTCGTGCCTATGATCGCCGGATGGGGACACCGGACTACATCGTGGGGATGCGTGAGCACGTCGGCCACGACCTGCTCTGGCTGCCGAGCGTCAGTGCCGTCATCCGTAACGACGCCGGTGAGCTGTTGCTCGGCCAACGCTCCGACGACAGGCGTTGGTCGGTGATCAGTGGGTTCGTCGAGCCGGGCGAGCAGCCGGCGACCGCGCTGGTCCGCGAGGTACGCGAGGAGACCGGCCTGGACGTGGCTCCGGTGCGGATGTCCAGTGCCGTCTCGCACCCGCACACCTATCCCAACGGGGACCGGTGCGAGTACCTCAACCTGGGCTTCCTGTGCCGGGTGGTGGCCGGCACGGCACGGGTCAACGACGACGAGTCGCTGGCCGTGCGGTGGTTCCCGATGGACCGACTGCCCGCGCTGGACAAGCACGCGCTCCTGGTCATCGCGTACGCGTTGCGCGAGAACACCACTGCCGGCTACCTGCCGCCGGGCACCACGTGGGACGACGTACCCGACTGAGCCGCGCCGGGCTGCTGCATGATCCAGGTCGGCAGCGGCTCTGCCACGTACCGCACGATCTCCCAGCCGGCGCGGCGGTACAGCTCGACGTTTGCCGGGTTGCTGGTCTCCAGGACCGCCGGTAGACCATCGGCGGCGGCCCGATCCAGCCCGGCCCGCATGGCGGCGCGACCCCAACCACGTCCGGCGCTGTCGGGGTGGGTGCCCAGGACGCCGAGATACCAGTACGGGAATTCCGGCAGCGCGGCGTGCACGGCAGCGTCATAACCCTCGACCCGGCCCAGCACGTCGGCCGGGTAGTGAGCGGCGAGGCTGACCTCCGGCGATCCGTGGCCGTCGGCCGGTGGCTCCCAGATGGCGACCGACGCGCCGCCGCCGATCGTCCAGATCGACGACCTGTGCACCCGCTTGTCGAAGAGGTGCCCGAAGAAGGCGGCGGCGTACCGCGGGTAGGTCTCCTCGTCGGGGAACAGGTACCGCAGGACGGGGTCCTTGACGAACGCGGCGACGAGCGTACCGACGACCGCCGGACGGTCCGCTGGGGTGGCGATCGTGATCTCGGGCGCTGTCACAGCCGCCGACACTATCGCGGGCCGAGCGACGCGGGTGTCGTGCGCTATCCGAAGGTGAACGCGTACGCCTGCGCGCCGGGTCCACCGAACCTGATCTCCAGGGTTCGCTCACGCACGGTGTCGTGCTGGCGGACGAGCTGGTAGAGCCGGCCCTCCTGGAGTACGCCGTTGCCGCCCTCGTCGACGTCGACGCCGTGCGACGCGCCGGGAGCCGCACCGTCGATGAGCACCTGGAACCCGACCGGCTGCCGTACACCTGATGACAGCACGAGATGCGCGTCGCGTGCGTGGAACCGGAAGGCGATGCTGCCGCCGGCACCGTCGAGCACGACGTTCTCCGGCCCGATCGTCCACTCCCCCGCCAGTGCCCACTTGTTGAGGTCCAGGCGCTCCGGTATGTCGTAGGCGCGACGTTCGTCGAGCGCCGCGCCGTTCGGCGACGCGAAGTGTTCGCCACGGCTGAATCCGAGGTACGTCTCCGGCGTGCGCAGCTGCCCCCAGTCGGCCTCCGCCTCCACGCCGACGCCTTCGACGGGTACGGGGGCGCGCTCGACGCCGAGCAGTTGCTGGATGACGCGCTCGGACTGCTCGTAGCGTCCCTCGCCGAAGTGCTGGTCGCTGATGACGCCGTCAGCGTCGACGAAGTAGAGCGCCGGCCAGTAGTGGTTGTCGAAGGCGCTCCAGATGGCGTAGTCGTTGTCGACAGCGACCGGGTAGTCGATCGCCCGCGCGGCGACCGCCTGCCGTACCCGGTCGGTGTCGTGCTCGAAGGAGAACTCCGGCGTGTGCACACCGACCACGACCAGCCCGTCGTCGCGGTACGCCTGGGACCAGGCGCGGACGTACGGCTCCTGGCGCAGCCAGTTGATGCACGTCAGGGTCCAGAAGTTCACGAGGACGGCACGGCCGCGCAGCCCCGCGGGGTCGAGTGGCTCGGAGTTGAGCCACTCGACCGCCCCACCCAGCGGGGGCATGTGCACGGTCATCTAGCGCAGCGACCGGAAGGCGGTACGGATCTCCTCCGAGAACAGTTTCGGCTGCTCCCAGGCCGCGAAGTGCCCGCCGGTGTCGAGCTTGTTGTAGTAGATGAGGTTGGGGTACGCCTGCTCGGCCCAACTCTGCGGCGCCTCGTACAGCTCGTCGGGAAAGACGCTCACGGCAACGGGGACGTTGACGCCCTTCGTGGCGAAGAACGAGAGCTTGTTCTCCGCGTACAGGCGGGACGCGGAGACCGCCGTGTTTGTCAGCCAGTAGAGCGAGATGTTGTCAAGGATGTCGTCGCGGGTGAGGCCGGCTGTGGCGCCGTCGAAGACCTGCGCGATCAGGGCCAGGCTCTTCGCGTCGTGGTCGAGCAGGAACGACGCCAGACCCACTGGAGAATCGGCGAGCCCGGTAAGGGTCTGCGGGCGCGTCGCCATCATGAGGGCGTACGCCACGTGCTTCCAGACGTAGTCCAGCTCGGTGGCCGCGCGCATCTCGTCGTCGGACAGCCCGGACGGCAGCGAACCCATGGCGTTGTTCGCGCCTGTGGTGTCGCCCTGGAACAGCAGGTCGATCTCCGGCGGCACCGCACCCGGCATGTTCGTGTGGATGCCGAGCAGCTCCGGGGGCGCCTGGACACCCATCTGATCCACGACGACAGCACCCCAGTCGCCGCCCTGCGCCACGAACCGGTCGTAGCCGAGACGCTTCATCAACTCGGTCCAGGCCGTGGCGATCTTCTCCGGGTTCCAGCCCGACGCTGTGGGCTTGCCCGAGAAGCCGTGGCCGGGCAGCGACGGGATCACCATGTGGAAGGCGTCCGACGCGCTCCCGCCGTGGGCAGTGGGGTCGGTAAGCGGCTCAATGATCTTCAGCTGCTCGATGATCGAACCGGGCCACCCGTGCGTGACGATGAGCGGCAACGCGTCCTCGTGCTTGGAGCGGACGTGGATGAAGTGGATGTCCACCCCGTCGATGGTGGTCAGGAACTGCGGTACGGAGTTCAGGCGTGCTTCGACAGTGCGCCAGTCGTACTCCTTCTCCCAGTAGCGGGCGACGGCCTGGATCGTCGCGAGCGGCACGCCCTGCGACTGGTCGTCGACAGTCTCCTTGTCCGGCCAGCGGGTGGCGGCGATGCGCCTGCGTAGGTCGTCAAGGTCGGCCTGGGGGATTTCCACCGTGAACGGCCGGATCTCCGTGGTGCCGGGACGTGTCTTGGTCTTGACCGCCATGCGTGCCGTCCTCTCCCGTTCGAGTTCACTGGAGGGTGCCGTCTGCTGGGCGCGGGCGGGCGGCAAAGAGGCCGCCGCGAACCCGTTCGTCAGGCCACTGCCGGGCTCCGGTGCCCGTCGAACCAGGGCACGCCCGCCGCCACATCTCGAAGCGTAGAACGGCCCGCCCCGTCATCGCGGGCATACCAGCAAGGCCCGTCCGGGACCAGCATCCGGCGGCCGGCCAGGCCGTCGTCACGCCATCGGGTCGGCCGTACGCCGTGGTCGACGTTTACGACGACGACGCGCACGATTGCCCATCTGAGCCGGACCGCTGCGGGGCTTTCGGCCCGGCCGGGGCCAGCCGTTCAACGGCTTCAGGACAGAAACGGCAGCGGACAGGGGAAAGATGGCCAGAACCGGCAAACCGATCGCCAGCGCCACAGCGAACACCCACTCGATCTCGCCATCGGGCCACATCCACTGCGCCCCCGGACCACTGACCCGACCGGCGACAGTGGGGCCAGGGTGCTCATCGCCGTGCACGAAAAGCTGCACCGAGTCGATGTGGAGCTCACCCGCGTCCGAGGTGAAGGGGCCGGTGCAGCTCCAGCCGAGCGTCCAGAACTGCGGGTCTTCCGCCGCCGTGCTCTCCTGACAGACCACGGCGACCGAACCGGGCACACCCCAGATGGTGGCCCGGACGCCGTCCCAGGCGTCGGGCAGCACGAGGTGCCACCAGGCCAGCGCGATCGCAAGAGCGCACGAGACCAGGACGCCGGACACGAGGCGGTCCAGCCAGTCGGCTTCCCGGATCGCTGCGGGCAGATGCTTCAGCCGCGGACGGCGGGCTCGTGACCTCCGCACACGCCGCATGGTCGGAGGGTAGCTGCCCTCGGCTTCACCACCGTCGGCCAGTAACACCGCCAGCGACGCAGAACCTCGATGACGGTGATCCCGGGAAGGACCACCTTCATATCGGGGTTCTGCGTCTTCTCGTTGCGCCGCAACGAGACCGGGCGCGTCCGGACCGCCGATCGAGCCAGCTACTCCAAGTCATCAACCCTTACTCGGAAAGGCCCAGTGGAGGATCAGCAGGGGGTCAGCTGCCAAGTCACCTTCGTCACGTTGACCGGTATATACAGGTCGCCCCCGGTCCCGCCGGCAGGAGCGCAGCTTTTGAAGGGAATCGACGAGCCGAAAGTGAACCCGGATATTACGGCGTCGCGGCCTGTGCCGTTGTAGAAGTTGAATCCCTGGATGCTGCCGGTCCACTCGCTGTTGGTCGTCAGAGACGGCGTCTCGACGGGGCCCTGCGGCGGGTGATTCCAGTTGGGCCAGATGCAGAGCATGCCCTGCGGGCAGTTCCCGGACCCCCAGCCTTGTATCGACACTCCGGGTGCCGCCGCCGAGGCGGCGGGGGCGGTGGCCAGCAGGCCTGCGACGGACGCGGCGATGGCGATGGCGATGGATTTCAACAGCACGGTTCACCCACTCTTAGATAGATGCCTATCATTGCGAATTTAAACTACCGGCGGAAAATTGACAGGTCAAGCACCTGAAGCGACGTAGTCCGGGCGGGTCGCTCGGAAGCTGGCGTCCTTCGCCACCATCCCTCTCCGAACGGCCTGCGACCCCGTCGGCGTGGCGGGTGACGGCCCACTCGATGATCTTGCGTTGCCGCAGGGCACTGCGGCAGCATCAGGCGTCATGATGGCGCCAGACCCGGACCCCAACGACGACATCCCGGCCGGCACCAACGGCACACGCCGGTGGCGTCGCCGTGCCAGACACTTGTTGGCCGGAGCCGGAATCACCGCCTTGGCGGCCGTACTCGGCATCACCCTCGCCGTACGTGGCGGCGCCACCCCGGCCTGCGCCGCGCCACCCACCGGAGACACCGTCCACAAGGCAAAAGCCAGCTTCTACGACGCCGGCCGATCGGGCGGCAACTGCTCCTTCCCGGGCCCACCCGCGGACCGGCTCTACGTGGCCCTCGGCTCGTCGGCATACTCCGGGGCCGCGGCCTGCGGCAGCTACCTGGACGTGACCGGCCCGAAGGGCACCGTCCGGGTCATGGTGATGGACCAGTGCGGCGGGTGCGGGTCCGGCAAGATCGACCTCTCCGAAGAGGCGTTCGCGAAGATAGCCGACCGGGCGCAGGGCATCGCGCAGGTGACGTACCGGGCAGTGGTGGACCCGCCGCTCGACGGAGGGCTCACCTTCCGGATGAAGGGCGGCGCCTCCCAGTGGTGGTTCGCCGTGCAGGTCGGCAACCACGGAAACCCGCTCCGCTCGGTCGAGGCGAAGGGGCCGGGCGGCAACTTCCGCAAGGCCGCCCGCCAGAGCGACAACTACTGGACCGTCGAGGGCGGGCTCGGCCCCGGGCCCTACAGCATCAGGGTCACCGACGTGTACGGACGCGAGGCGACCGCCACCACCATCCGGATGGTCACGAAACAGGCCCAACGCAGCACTGCCGTACTCGCCTCCCCCACCCCCAGCAGTTCACCTTTACCTTCAGCTCCGCCGTCCCCCAGCATCACGCCCTCGCCGACCCCGTCCGAATCGGTCGCACCAACAGCGACCGTCGAAGCGCTCGCCGGCGCCGCTCCCCTCAACGTCCCCCGCTGCTGACCGGCGAGGCCGTCGGGCCAGAGACAACCACCCGAGGAACCTCGCGTGCATGGCGGGCAGGTCCGGCCGCAGCCCCAGGCCGTACACATCGTCGATCGCCTCACGCATCGACGCGGCCAGATAGAACGTCAGCGCGATCGAGTGGCCGTGGAACTCGATCATGAGGCCGAGTTGCGCCGGACTGCACGGCCAGGGCGCGGCGCAGGTGCGGCACAACCACGCCGGGCGCATCGGCAGGTGCGGACGAGGCCGGGTCATCCGACCCGCACCGGACCCAGCCGGGCGGGACGACGCTTCACAGACCCCGACGGTACGACGGGCAGGGCCAGCAACCGCACGCCCGCGCGCATCACGAACAACTCCCGCCGCGCCACCGCGTCGCCGGCCGCGTCCAGCTCGTAGCCCTCAACCCATACCCATCCGTCGTACGTGTGCCGCTCGGGCAGCTCACGGATGACGCGTACGAAGATCGGGCGCAGGAACTACACGCTCGCGGCGGTGGTCAGGTAGACCACGTCGCCCGCCTTCATCGTCCCGATCACTGCTCGGGGCTTCCGGACTGGTCGTTCGCGGACGTTGGTCTTCTGCTCTCAGGCTCGTCGCCAGGCACAGTGCTCCCCCTGGTGCCGTCGGAAAAGGGCCGCAACCGCGAGTGCTGTGCGGCTTCGGTACGGACGCGACCGCCGGTGTCGTGGTACCCGCCGGACGCCGCCTGGTGACACTCTGCTGTGGAGGCCACTACGCTCGGAAGGTGCTCGCGACGTCCGGGCTGAGCTGGCAGAACAGGTGCCCGACGTGTGGTGCCACGGGTAGTTGATCTCTGATTTGGGAGGCGTTGAATGGGCGATGTGCCGAGTCCCCTCGCGGACTTCATCGTCAGCGAGATCCGCCGCGCTCGCGGCGCGGCCGGGATGACGCAAGAGGCGTTCGGCCGGGCGGCAGGGTTCAGCGCTTCCCACGTCAGCGCAGTGGAGAGCGGCACCCGAGCGCTGACGATGGACCTGATTCGTGGAGCAGACCGCGCCTTCGGCAACGGCGGCCTGTTCGGACGCCTGGTCGGGAAGCTCGGCGCACCGTCGTGGTTCCTGCCGTGGCTCGACGCCGAACGCGGCGCGCGACAGCTTCGACTCTTCGAGCCACTACTGATCCCGGGACTGCTCCAGACCGAGAACTACGCGCACGTCGTGATGCGCCTGAACGACCTCATGTCGGCCACAGAGGTGGACCAACAGGTGAGCGCCCGCATGAGTCGGCACAAGATCCTGACCGGTGACTCGCCGCCACAGGTGGTGGCAGTGCTTGATGAATCCACGCTTCGCCGCGCAGGCGAGGAACACGCCGGCATCATGGCTGAGCAGGTCGCCCACCTCATCGCCGTCGCCGAACTGCCCCACGTCCACGTGCATGTGATCCCGGCAGGCGCCGGCCTCCACATCGGGCTGTCCGGGCCGTTCGCGCTGGCGCGGGCAAGCGACGGGGCGTGGGTCGGGCACCTCGAAAATCAGCTGGGCGGGATCGTGGTCGACAGCGAAGATGGGCTACATACTCTTCAGGCGAGGTGGGAAAACGTCCGGAACGAAGCCCTCCCGCGCAGACAGTCCAACGAACTGATGAAGGAGGTACTCAGCCATCATGGACCTCACTAACGCCACGTGGCGAAAGGCCCAGCGCAGCGGTTCGTCGGGAGGCAACTGCGTCGAGGTCGCCGACAACCTGCCCGGAGTCATCGGCGTCCGGGACAGCAAGGACCCCGCCGGCCCGGCCCTCACCTTCGGCCCGGCGGCATGGCGGGCTTTCGTCGCTCACGTAGCCACCCAGCAGTAACCGAGCCAACAGGGAGACCGCCCCCAAGGGAGTAGGAGCCAGCTCCAAGCCAGGCCGTGACGGAAGCCTGCGGGGCCACTCTGCGCGGATGGCCGGGGCTTCCGCCTGCCGCGCCAGTCCAACCTCAGGACTGGCTTGCCACCGGGTCACCGGGAAGGAAGCAGATCAGGAGGCACCCAGCCTGATCGTGCTCTGCAGCCGTACCCTCGTGATCGTCGAGGAGGTTGCCGGGTGACCATTTCGTGGGGTGCTACGTGTCCGACGTCAGGGAAGTTCGCTTCGGTGGAGCGGTCGGACTTCGCTGGCCTCATCGAGCGGTTCGAAGAACTGCGTGCCCAGAGGCGCGGCTACCTCGAAGTACGGGGCAGCGCCGTGTTCCCTGTGCTGACGCTCGGGTTCGCGGGTTCTGCAGCGGTCGTCCATCTGATGATGGACGAGGACGCCATGTCTCTCCTGGCCGCCGATAAGCCTGCGGACGCAGATGCGGAAGTGGTGGTGCTGGACGACCCGGTCGACTTCAACGCGGACTTCGTTCTCAATCTCGAACGCGCCTGGCAGATTGTCGAAGAGTTCGTCCGCACCGGTGATCCTCGTCGGGCAGGAGAGTGGCGCGAGTTGTAGTGATGGCTACGGCCGGATTGCTCCCGCGCGTCGCCGCAGCGGGCAGCCGGCACGACGCTTGCTGAGCCGGCGCTCAGGGTGTCTCCAGGGCGTCCGGGCGTCGTTAGGCCGTCAAACGCCGACCATCGGCGCCCGGACATAGAACCAGCTCACAGCCATGATCGAGGCTCTGGGCTGGTGGGCGACGGACGAGTCGACCTGTACGCCGGATTCTGTGCGCGACGCGTACCCCGGAGGGTTGCGCCGGCGGCGGCCATCCATCTCGGCCTGCCGTTGCCGGCAGGCTCCAGCGGCCTACCCGCAGACATCGGGCGGGCAGCCCTCAAGCGTCTGCGCCGGGTCGTCATCTTCCGGTGACGGCCCTTGCTTGGCCTTGCTCCGGGTGGGGTTTACCGAGCCACCCCGGTCACCCGGGGTGCTGGTGGGCTCTTACCCCACCGTTTCACCCTTACCGACCCCCGTGGGGGTTGGCGGTCTGTTTTCTGTGGCACTGTCCCGCGGGTCGCCCCGGGTTGCCGTTAACAACCACCCTGCCCTGTGGAGTCCGGACGTTCCTCGGCGGCGGGCCGGGGCCCGCCGACGCGACCGCCCGGTCGACTCGTCCGTCGCGCTCTCATCCTAACGACGTACGGTCGGCTGGTATTGCCGCCCCGCACTGGGCAAGATCGCGCAGCTCAGGGGCCGACGGTCCGGCGGGTGGATTGCCGGGGGTAAGGACTAGCCTCAGGGGGCTATGGATCTCCCTCATGCCGCGCTGCTGCTCGCCGCCGGTCTCGCCGCTGGCACTGTCAACGCGGTGGCCGGCGGCGGTTCGTTGATCACCTTTCCGGCGATGATCGCGGCCGGCTTGCCGCCGGTGGCGGCGAACGTCAGCAACTCGGTGGCCGTGTTCCCCGGCTACGTGGCGAGCGTGGCGGGCAGCAAGGCCGATCTGCCACGCCGTCGGGCGCTGGCGACCCTCGTGCCCACCGCCCTTGTCGGCACGATCGCCGGGGCGTTGCTGCTGCTGGCCACGCCGGCCCGCGCGTTCGAGGTCGTCGTACCCTTCCTGGTCCTCGGTGCGACAGCGGTCCTGGCCTTCCAGGATCCGCTGCGCCGCCTGGTCGGTCACCCCCGCGATTTGTCGCCGCGCCGCCGGACGGTCGCGGTGCAGACGATGGTCGCTGTCGGCGCGGTGTACGGCGGGTACTTCGGCGCGGCATTGGGAGTGATGCTCGTCGCCGGCCTGGCACTGGTGCTGGACGCGACACTGGCACGGGTGAGCGCGATCAAGAACCTGCTCTCCGCGGTGGTCGGCCTCACGACGCTGGTGGTTTTCGCCCTGTTCGGCCCGCTGAACTGGGCGGCCGTCGCGGTGGTCGCGCCAGCCACGTTGATCGGTGGGTACGCCGGTGCGCGGCTCGTCCGCCGGCTGCCGCCGGTGGTGCTCAAGACGCTGATCGTGGTGTTCGGCACGACGATCGGCTTCTACCTGCTGTGGCGTGCCTTGAGCTGACCGCCCCGCCCACGCGCGCAAGATCTACGCAACTTCACTGGTAGTGCTGCCTCAACCGGCGTCGAGGCAGCACCTTCCCCGAACTTGCTGCCTCGCGAGCCCGGCGCGGGGAGCGGGCGTCGGGTCGCTCAGTAGGCCTCGCCTACCGGCTCTTCCGGGGCGTGTTCGCTCGACGACGGCGATGCCAGCGATGGCGAGGAAGGCCACCAGCGTGGTGGCGTAGATGGCACTGCGGTTCGGTTCGGTTCGCCGATCCACTGCGACTCCCGAGATAGCTGTATGATACAGGCACTTATCCTGTATCATACAGCTATGAGCGACGACCCCCGCCGGGACACCGAAGCCGCCCTGGACGAGGCCACCCTCGGCCGCATCGAGACCGAGGTAGCCCTACTGATGCGCTTCGGCGAGGCGACGCGCCGGGCCACCGGCAACGCCGAGCACCGGGTGCTCGACCGCGCGGCGTACGTGATCCTGCGCCACCTCGACGCCGCCGGCCCGCAGAACGTCTCCGTGCTCGCCGCCCGGCTCAACCTGGACGGCTCGACAGTGACCCGGCAGGTGACCGCGCTCCAGCGGGACGGCCTGATCACCCGTACGCCCGATCCGTCCGACGGCCGGGGCACGGTCATCTCCCCCACCACCGCCGGCCTGCAACGGATGGCGGCGGTGCGGGCCGCGCGGACCCGGCTCTACGGCGACATGCTCGCCGACTGGACCGCCGACGACCGGGAAGACCTGGCGCGGTTGCTGAACCGCCTCAACCAGGCCCTGGTGGACCGCAACAGCCGCCGTTCCTGAACCCCGCGCCGCCGCTCCGAAGCGCCACACCGACGGCTTCGGCCCGACGCCTGGCACTGCTAGCGCGTGGTGCTAGGCGCCAGGTGCCAGGCGTCGATCTTCGGACGGCGGGGCGTCAGGAGAATGTCCGCCGCGCCCAGGTGCGGAAGTCGGTGGTGGGCAGACCCAGGGCACGGGTCAGCTCCGGACGGGCGGGGCTGCCGTTCTCGTTGATCTGCTCGACCGCCTTGACCATTGCGGGCAGCAGGCCGCGCTCGACCGCCTGCTGCGGGGTGAGCACGGGCGCGCTGATCTCCCGGCCGGTTACCTCGCTCAGGATGGCCGCGAGCTCGGTCATGGTGAGCATGTCGCTGGCGAGCTCGACGTCCAGGCCGGCGAACTTCTCCGGGTTGGTGAACGCGATCGCTGCGGCCTCGCCGATGTCGTCGACGGTGACCCACGAAATTCGCGTGTCCTCAGCGAAGCCGGTGATGATCGTGCCGCTGGACCAGTCGCCGAAGAGGTAGGACCAGCCGGTGAGGTTCTCCATGAAGGTCGACGGCTTGAGGATGGTCCAGCGGGCGAAGCCACCGGCGCGCACCATCTCGTCGATGGCTGCCTTGCTCTCCCAGTAGTGCTTGTCCCACCGACCCTCGGCCCATCCGGGCTGGTTGCGGTGGAACTCACCGGCACCCGAGACGCTGCTGTGCACGACGTGCGACACCCCGGCCCGGCGTGCGGCCTCGACGACGTTGCGACCCCGGGTCACCTCGGCGTCGCCCTCCATGTCCGTCACATCCGGGTACGGGATGGAGAAGAGGCCGTCCATGCCGTCCGCCGCGGCGAACAGCGACTCCGGGTCGTCCAGGTCACCAGTGACCAGTTCGACGCCCCGATCCCGCAGAGCCTGGGCGTTGTCGGCGCCGGGATCGCGGACCAGGGCACGGACCGCGACGCCACGATCGAGCAGCGCTCGGGCTGTGGCCCCGCCCTGCTTGCCCGTCGCGCCGATAACGAGAACAGCCATATTTCCTCCTGAGAACAAGTGGGGTGACCCCCCACTTCTCGACGGTTACGATATGGGGGACTACCCCACTTTTGCAAGGGCGAGCCATGAGAGCGGACGCGCAACGCAACTACGACCTCATCGTCAGGGCGGCCGCCGAGGCGATCGCCCGCGACGGCGCGTACGCCTCGCTGGAGGAGATCGCCCGATCCGCCGGGGTGGGATCGGCGACCCTGCACCGGCACTTCCCCACCCGGTGGTCCCTGCTCCAGGCGGTCTTCGGTGGCTGCGTCAGCAACCTCGCGGCGCGCGCCGGAGACCTGCTCGACTCGCGGGACGCCCTCGACGCGCTGACTACCTGGCTCCACGAGGTCACCGCGTACGCCACGACAACCCGAGGTCTCGCGGATTCGCTCCTGAACGAGCCGGCCGAGAAGCCCGACGCCTGCGGCGCGACGCTCGTCGCCGCCGGTGAACCACTGCTGCGCCGGGCCATCGACGAGGGCTCGGTACGGCCCGACGTCACGATGGCCGACCTGATGATCCTGGCCAACGGCATCTCACTCGCGGCGCAACCGATGGGCGCGGCCAAGGCGGAACAACTGCTGACCTTTGCCCTGCAGGGAATCGGGTCAGCGGGCCGACCGCAGCCGTGAGCACCGCCGCCCGGGTGGACCGGCGTGAACCGGTCCACCGGGCGGTGGGTGACAGCGTCCGCTCGGGCGTGGGCCGCGTCAGCGGCCGGTGCCGCACAGGGCCGTCTCGACGGTCTTGTTCACCGCGGCGAGCATCTGCTCGCTGTTCGGCAGGCCGGTCACGGCCACCACGGCGCTCCGGCCGTCCTGGGTGGCGAGGTTGCGGGTCTGGAAGCCCTGGATGTCACCGCCGTGACCCCAGGCATAGCCGCCACAGGGCAACTCATAGCGGGCCACACCCAGCCCGTACGCGTACTCACCAGCCAACTCGAAACCGGGCGCGGGCACTGTGGTCATCAACGCCGCCTGCTGCGCGGGCTTGAGCAACCTGCCGCCCACCAGCGCGTCGAAGAACGTCCGCAACTCGTCTGGAGTGGAGACCAGTTGACCTGCCGCCCAACCCAGGGACGGGTCCATCACGGTGACATCCACCCACGGCACGCCCGGCGCCAGCGAGACGTAGCCCTGCGGGTGGGTGCCGCGAAGACGCTGCTCCCCGACGCCCGGCCAGTAGGTGTCCCGCAGCTTCAGCGGCTGGATGATCCGGTTGGTGATCTCCTCACCGATCGGACGTTCGGTGACCTGCTCGACGATCAGCCCGGCGAGGACGAAGTTGGTGTTGCTGTACCCCCACTTCTCCCCCGGCGGGAAGTCCGGTGCGTTGGTGAGCGCCGCGTCCACCATCCGGCGCGGCTGGTAGTACGCGCTCCTCTTGTCGATCAGATCCTGCGGCCCGGTGAACACCACGTTGTCGTAGTCCGGCAGACCGCTCGTCTGTTGCAGCAGCTGACGTACCGTGATCTTGGTGCCGTCGTGACCGTTACCCCGCACGACCCCCGGCAGGTAGTGCTCGACAGGGCCATCCAGGTCGATGCGGCCCTCGCCCACCAACTGCAGGACGACCACAGCGGTGAAGGTCTTGGTGTTGCTGCCGATGCGAACCTGGCCGTCGCGAGGAACCGGGCGGCGCTTCTGGAGATCGCCGACCCCGGCCGTGTAGTCGCGCTCGCGCCCGCCGGCCTCCCGCACCGAGGCAAGCGCACCGGGGAAGCCACTCTCGCTGACCAGACCGTCCAGATGCTGCTGCACGGCGTCCCGCGGGCCGCCGTGCCGGCCGGAGTCGGAGTCGGAGTCGGCGAACGCAGACGGGCCGGTCAGGGCGGCGCCGACAAGGGCAGCAGCCACCGCGACGGCAGCCATCCGCGTGATTCGACGACGGTGGGCGGGATCGCCTGATCTGGCGGGCATGATGGCTCCTCGGTGTCGGAAACGCTTGCCCCTCAACGGTGCAAGAAGCCCGATTAAGGAACGATCCCCCCTGCTGCCATCCTTCAGTACAGCCTGCACTACCTAGGCTGTTCGGTGATCCCGGCCTCCGCGTCGATCATGGAGTTGTGGTGGGGGACGATTAGCGTAAATCGCCATCCACCAGGCACCACAACTCCATGATCGACGGGGGTTAGGCGACTGGTTCTCGGGTTGGTGTGGCTTCGGAGGTGGGGCCGGGGGTTACTCGGGGGTCGCCCTCGTCGGCGAAGTAGTCGTCCGGGGTTGTTCCGTCGACGCCCTCGGGGGCCTTGGCAGCACGCAGGATCAGCGTCAACAGGGCCGCTACCGCCAGGTTGACGAGCACCGCCACGATGCCCACGTAGATCGTCTTGGGGGTGTCGAAGCCGAACTTCTCCAGCGGGAACGCCGAGCCGCCGAAGTGCTTTCGGGTCGGGCTGGCCACCTGGTAGAGCATCCACATGCCGAGCCCCATGCCGGCCGCCCAGCCGACGATCAGCGCCGTCCGGTGGAACCAGCGCGTGTAGAGGCCCAGCGCCACCGCCGGCAGCGTCTGAAGGATGATCACGCCGCCGATGAGCTGGAGGTCGATCGAGAACTGCGGGTCGAGGAAGACGATGCAGGCCACAGCGCCCACCTTGACCACCAGTGAGGTGATCTTCGAGACGTTCGCCTCCTGCGCGGCGGTCGCATCGCGCTTCAGGTATTCCTTGTAGATGTTGCGGGTGAACAGGTTCGCGGCCGCGATCGACATGATCGCCGCCGGCACCAGCGCGCCGATGCCGATGGCGGCGTAGGCGACCCCGGCGAACCAGTCCGGGAACTGCTGGTCGAACAGCAGCGGCACGATCGTGTTGTTGTCGACGCTGCCCTCGGTCGCTCCGGGCAGCGGCTTCACCCCCGCCGCGATGGCCATGTAGCCCAGCAGCGCGATCAGACCGAGCAGCAGACTGTACGCGGGCAGCGCCGACATGTTCCGCTTGATCACGTCGCGGTTCCGGCTGGCCAGCACACCCGTGATGCTGTGTGGATAGAGGAACAGCGCCAGCGCCGAACCGAACGCCAGTGTGACGTACTGGAGTTGGTTGTTGCCGTTGAGCAGGATGCCGTCGTTCGGGTTCGGCGACGCCTGGAACTTCGCGTCCGCCGCGTCGAAGATCTCACCCCAACCACCCAGCTTGTACGGCAGGTAGATGACCGCCACCAGGATCACGATGTAGATCAGGCTGTCCTTGACGAACGCGATGAGCGCCGGCGCGCGCAGCCCCGACTGATAGGTGTACGCGGCCAGGATCGCGAACGCGATGATGATCGGCAGGTGCCGGGCCAGGGTGCTCTCCCCCGTCACGCCCATGGTCTTGAGGACCGCCTCGATGCCTACCAGTTGCAGGGCGATGTACGGCATCGTGGCCACGATCCCGGTGATCGCGATCAGCAGCGCCAGCACCGGCGAGTCGAACCGCCTGCGGACGAAGTCGGCGGGGGTCACGAACCCGTGCCGGTGCGATACCGACCAGAGTCGGATCAGCACCAGGAAGACAAGCGGGTAGACGACGATCGTGTACGGCACCGCGAAGAACCCGGCCGCGCCGGCCCCGAACATCAACGCCGGCACCGCCACGAAGGTGTACGCGGTGTAGAGGTCACCGCCGACCAGGAACCACGTGATCCAGCCGCCGAAGCTGCGCCCGCCCAGGCCCCACTCGTCCAGGTGCGCCATGTCCTTCGGCGCCCGCCAGCGCGCAGCCACGAAGCCCATGGCGCTGACCAGCAGGAACAGCAGGGTGAAGACGATGATCTCGGTGAGATGGTCGCGCCACATCAGCGGACCTCCTTCGTTCGCGACTGCGGGGCTCGCAAACCCGGCTCACTCCTCGCGCTCAAGCGAACCTCCTTCGTTCGCGACTGCGGGGCTCGCAAACCCGGCTCACTCCTCGCGCTCACCGGGCCCTCCGCTTCGTCATCTGGTAGACGAACGTCGTGGTGGACACGCCGAGCAGGATCCAGGTCAGTTGCAGCCAGTAGTAGCGGGGGAACCCGAAGATTCGCGGTGCGTCGCCGTTGAAGAACGCCGGGATCAGCGGCACCACGATGGGCACAAAGAGCAGCCAGTTCCAAGGGCTGTGGTCCTTCGCCCTGGACTGGGCCGTCGTGGGCGCCGTGGTGGGCGCCTCCGGTTCCGGTGCAGCCATCTGACACACCTCCGGGGAGTCGTGGCTCTCGATGTAACGGCCGGAGGCTACGACTCTGTGACCGTCATCACGGTCGATGAATGGACGGCGCTGCGCCGAACGGCGTCCGTAGTGCGCCGAGCGGCATCGACAGACGTACCAGGTGTCAGGCCGATCCGAGCCGCCCCGGAGACGGCGTGGGGCCCGGGTGCGAAACGCACCCGGGCCCCACGTGGGCAGGCTGTCAGCTCACCCGATCAGACTCAACGCCGGGCTGCCCAGAGCAGCGCCCGACCGAGCTGCGACTGCAGACCCTTGGGGTGCAGGCGGAACGTCGGGTCGGTGCCGAACAGCACCACACCGTTGCCGGCCGTGGAGACGGCCCGCACGATGCTTGCGTTGTTTGCCGCAGCGGCCTGCCCGTTGGCGCCGCCGGTGGCCCACCAGCCCGACAGCAGCGGGTCGGCGGCGTACGACTGCTCGACCTGGACGTTGGCGCCCAGGTTGGTGAACCAGACGGGCTGGCTGATGAACGCGTGCGGGATGGCCGAGGTGGTGACCGGCCCGCCGTTGTTCACGATGTTGGCCACGCCGCTGGCCAGGCTCGGCGCCGCGGTGGCGGTCACGCTCAGCAGCCCCGTGCCGTTGCCGAAGGACGCCCCGGGGGTACCTAGGCCGACCACGCCGCCGCCGCGGGCCAGGAAGCCGTCGAGGGCGGCCCGGTTCTCGGCGGTCAGGTTCGTCAGGTTGACGTTGCTGGCGACCAGCAGCACGTCGACGTCGGACGTCAGCGTGCCGGCCAGCGTGGCGGCGGTGACCGCACGCGCCTCGAAGCCCAGGGCGGCGAGGGTGTCCCGCTCCTCGACAGTGCCGATGTAGCCGACAACGACCCGGTCCAGCAGGGTGCCCCGCCAGCCCTTCGGCGCCGCTTCGAAGCGCACGCCGTGAGCCTTCACCTCGGCACGGGCCAGCTTCTGGTTGGCCGGAGTGTTCGGAACGACCACCGAACCGTCGGCGAGCCGGTAGACCGCGATGTTCTTGGCCAGCAGCGAGTTCACCGCGAGCAGGTCGGCGGCGTCCCGCAGGTCGAGGCGAAGGTCGGACTTGCCGGCCGGCAGCGTGCCCTCGGCCCGCGCGTCGTAGACCCGCTCCAGACGCACCCCGGGGAGGGTGTTCCACAGGGTGTCCACAGTGGCGCCCCAGGTCAGGCCCTGGCTCCAGGCGGCCGGGCCGGCGTAGAGGTCGCCCACCCGGTCGGTGATGTCCGCGCCCGGTTCGAGCAGCGAGTTGACCAGACCGCGCTTGGGCTGGTGCATGTCGACGACGTACGAGCCGGCAGGGTAGGTCTTGCCGTCGGCCTTGAACGCCTTCTTCGCCTGCCACACCCGGCCGCCACTGCCGACCAGCAGGTCGACCAGACGGGCCGCGGCGGGCTCGGAGCGCTGCCCGGTGCCGGTGGGGATGACGTACGACCGGGGGAACGTGGTGTTGTAGTTGTCCTCCGGACCCCAGCCCGGCACGTAGCCGTCGGGGATGTCGCGCAGCGGCTCACCGGCGAGGCCCCGGCGGTAGACCTCGGCCTGGTCGTGCAGCACCTGCGCGCGGTTGTCCTGGATGTAGCGCAGCGACGTACGGATCGCCACCTCGTGCACGTCGGTGTTGATGCCGGAGCGGCGGACCCGCTCGGCAGGGGTGAGGTTGGTGCCGCGCGGGTTCAGCGGTGCCTCGATGGTGTACGGGATGCTGCTCTGGAGCATGGCGAACGACGGCACGTAGATCGGCGGGAAGTCGTCCCACACGCCCGGCTCGTCGTCACGGAACGGAATCCGCGCCTGCTGGGTCTCGGGGTAGCCCAGACCGCGCAGGTCCTCCTCGATCGCCAGGGCGTTCGGCAGGCCGTGCTTGATGTACAGGTCGTACTCGTTGTTGACGTTGTGCGGCGGGGTGCTGGGGTGCAGCAGGGTCGGGTTGACGTACCCGTGCAGGTCCAGCGTGATGATCGGCTTGGTGTCGATGATCAGATCGCGGATGATCTTCGTCTCGGGCTGCGAGACGATGGTCAGGTCACGGTTGAGGTCGTAACCCGCCGAGTTGGGCCGGGTCCCGGCCACCCGTCCGTCCGGGTTCGCGGTGACGATGAAGACCAGTCGGTTGCGCTTCAGCAGCGCGGCCACCTCGGGGCTGCGGTCGGTGGCGAGGTTCTCGATTACCCGCAGCGCCGCGTCGGTGCCCTCCCACTCGTTGCCGTGCAGGTTGCCGTTGACGAAGAGCGGGGTCTTGTAACCGGCGAGCAGCTTGCGGTCGCGCTGCGCCCGCGCCGGGTCGTCCTCGATGAGCCGCTTCCAGGTCTCCTGCTGCTGTGCCTCGGCGCGGCTCTCCGGCGCGGTCACGGTGACCACGTACAGGTCGTAGCCACCGGCGGACTTGCCGGCGACCTGGGCGGACACCCGGTTGCTGGCCCGCTGGAGGGCGTTCAGCTTCGGCGCGATCTCGTCGTAGGGGATCACACCGATCGGGATGGAGGCGTCGGCCGGGTTGTCCGGCCAGAGCGGCAGGGTGCTCTGCCGGGGGTAGCCCCGGACGTCGGAGTGGCCGGCACCGTGCTTCGGCCCGGGATGCCCCGGGGTCGAGTGCCCCGGTTTGGCGGACGCCGGGTTCGTGAGGGCCACTGTGGCCAGTAGCGCGGTGCTCACCACCGTCACGGTGAGGCGGGACAGACGTCTCTTGAGCAACATGGACAGATCTCCTGTCGGGAGGTACGCGCAGGCGGACTCGCCGCTGGGCCGGAGACCAGCGGTGAAGGGGGTACGCCTGCTGCGTGCGAGAAAGGGTGGACCCGGCGTCAGATGGAGCGTCGACAGGCTGCGCTGGCGACGCGCAGGAGGTCGATGTGACCCCGCTTCGTCAGGTGAACGCTTCGCACAAACCGATCTTGGGGCGCGCGAGCTCCACTGTCAACGGTTTCCGCCCTGGTCGGAGCCCTGGAGCTAAAACCCTCCCGACAGGTGGGAATTAGTCGATCTTTACGAGGTGTGCGGTGTCGTTCACCGTGCGCACCGCGATCCCGCCGTCGGGCCACATGTCGAGCACCGAGATGCCGGCCGCGTCCAGAAAGAGCCGGTGCAGGAAGCCGTCACCGGCGGCGAGCGCATCGCGCAGCGCCAGCTTGATCGGCGAGACGTGGGAGACGACAACCACAGCCTCAGCGGGGTACGCCGTGGGCAGCGCGCCGACGACCCGCCGGATGCGCTCGGCCACCTGGGTGAACGACTCGCCACCCGGCGGGGCGATCCGGGGTGAGGCGAGCCAGGCGTCCATCTCCCCCGGCCACTGCTGACGCACCTCGGCGAAGGTGCGCCCCTCCCACTGGCCGAAGTCGCACTCGATCAGGTCGTCCTCCGTGCGGACCGGCACGTCACCGAGCGCACTGGCGATCGCCGCCGCCGTGGACGTACACCGGGACAACGGTGAGCTGAGCACTGCCGCGACGGACGGGACCAGCTCGGCGACCCGGGCGGCGGTGGCGCGGGCCTGGGCGCGACCGCGCGCGGAGAGCGGCACGTCACCCCGGCCGGAGTAGCGGCCCTGCTCGGTGTACTCGGTCTCGCCGTGACGCACCAGGACCAGCCGGGTGGCGGTGAAGCTCGGACGCGGCTCCCAGGACGCCGGGGCGGTCGCCGGGTCGCTGCCGATCACGGCACCGCCGGCGGGGGCGCTGGCCGAGGCCGGGGCGCTGGCGGCAGAAGGCGTGGGGCGACCGGCGGCAGCGTCCATCGCGGCGTTGGCGAGCGCGTCGGCGTGCCGGTTCTGGTCGCGGGGAATCCAGGTGAACCGGACGGCGTCGAACCGGCCCACGAGCGTCGCCGCCTGAGCTGCCAGCGGACGCAGACCGGGGTGCTTGATCTGCCACCGGCCGCACATCTGCTCGACCACGAGCTTCGAGTCCATCCGGACGTCCACCTCGCCGGCACCCACCTCGGCGGCGGCCGTCAGACCAGCGATCAGACCCTGGTACTCGGCGACGTTGTTGGTCGCCGTACCCAGTGACTCGGAGCGTTCGGCGAGCACCTCGCCGGTCTCCGCGTCGCGCACCACCGCGCCGTAGCCGGCCGGGCCGGGGTTGCCCCGCGACCCGCCGTCGGCCTCGACGACCACCACGCGCGGTGCCACGACCTACAGGCCCGACTCGTTGGTACGGACCATGATCCGTCGACAGTCCTCGCAGCGGACCACGTCGTCCGGGGCGGTCTTGCGGATCCGCGCCAGGTCGGCGCCGGACAGCTCCAGCCGGCAGCCTCCGCAGCGGCCCGCGGTGAGTAGCGCCGCACCCAGCCCGGTCTCTTCGCGGATCTTGTCGTAGAGGGTGACAAGTTCGGCCGGGAGGTCGGCAGCGAGCGGCTGACGGGCGCCCCGCTTGAACTCCTCCTCCTTGGCGATCTCGGCAAGCGCGTCGTCGCGGCGCTGCTCGGTGGCGGCCCGCTTCTCCCGGACCTCGGCCAGCCGCTTCTCCACGCCGTCCAGCACGCCCTGCGCGGTCTCCCGCTGCTCCATCAGCTCCAACTCGGCGTCCTCAAGGTCACCCTGGCGCCGGTTGAGCGAGACCAACTCGTGCTGCAACGCCTCCAGCTCCCGGGCCGGCCCGGTGCCGGCGGCGAGCCGGTTCTCGTCCTTCTCCTTGCGCGCCCGGACCTGGTCGACGTCCTTCTCCAGGCGGGCGATGTCCCGATCCAGATCGTCGACCGCCACCTGGGCGCGGACCCGCTCGTCCTCCAGCGACGACAACTCCCGGGCCAGCGCCTCCAGCTCGGCACGCTCCGGCAGCGACCGACGGCGGTGCGCGAGCTGGGCGAGGTTGGTGTCGATGGCCTGAAGGTCGAGCAGGCGGCTCTGCACCTTGGGGTCAGCCTTCACGGTCGGGCTCCTTGTCGTCCACAGCGGGTGCGGCGGCGTGCACGGTCCACGGGTCGGTGTCCAGGTCGGACACCAGCGTCTCGACGCCCGGCGCCTCCCGAAGGAGGGCGGCCAGATCGTCGAGCCACGGTCGTTCGGTCGCCCAGTGGGCGGCGTCGATCAGGGCGGGACCACCGGCCGCGAGGTGCTCGCCGGCCGGATGGTGCCGCAGGTCGGCGGTCAGGAACGCGTCCACCCCGGCAGCGGTCGCGGCGCCGAGGAAACTGTCCCCCGACCCGCCGCTGACGGCGAGGGTACGAACCATACGCCCGGGATCCCCCGCAGCGCGAACTCCCCACGACGTGACGGGAAGCACGGCGGCGGCGTGCCGTGTCAACTCGGCGAGGGTCATCGGGCGGGGCAACTCACCGATCCGGCCGAAGCCCCGGTCGTCGCCGTACGCGGTGGAACCGGGCGCTGGCTGCTGCAACGGGCGCAGCCCGGTCAGGCCGAACCGGGCGGCGAGGGCATCGGAGACGCCTGGCGACGCCACATCGGCGTTCGTGTGCGCCACGTAGAGCGCCACCCCCGCCCGGATCAACTGGTGGACGATCCGGCCCTTGAAAGTCGTCGGGGCGACCGACGAGACGCCCCGCAGCAGCAGCGGGTGATGCGAGACGATCATGTCCGCGCCGACGGCCAACGCCTCGGCGACCGTCTCGGGCACCACGTCGACCACACAGAGCACCCGGCGGACGAGGGCGGCCGGCTCACCGAGCACCAGGCCGACCCGGTCCCACTCCTCGGCCCAGACCGGCGGGTAGCGCCGCTCCAGCTCGGCGACCACGTCGGTCACCGAGGGGGTGGATACGCATACGCTCACGGCGGCCCAGCTTACCGGCGCGGCGACGGTCCGGCGGCGACGCCCGGCCGCGCCGGTCGGGCTACCTCGCGGACGCGGCCGGCGGGCGGTCAGGCCGCGCGGTAAGCGACGGTACGCAGCGCGGCCAGCGGCATCTGCCAGGGGAACATGTGCATGTGCTGTTCGCCTGTCCCGGGCGGGTGCAGGGCCACCACATGATCGCCGAAGAGCATCGTGACGCCCCATTCCGCCAGCCGGGCCACGCCGGCCCGAAATGCCGGGTGGGCGGCCATCGCGATGTTCGTGTACGGCACCGCCACGATGGGCAGCCCTTTGCCCTGCGCCTCCACCAGCAACCCGAGGGCCAGCGTGTCCGCGATACCGGCCGCCCACTTGTTGATCGTGTTCACGGTCGCCGGGCACACGATCATGGCGTCGGCCGGTGGCAGCACGTCCGGGTCACCTGGGTTCTTGTAGTGCGTACGCACCGGGTGCCCGGTCTGACGGGTCAGGGCGGGCTGGTCGACGAACTTGGCCCCGTCCGGCGTGGTGATCACGCAGACGTCCCAGTCGTCCTGCTGGGCCAGGTCGACCAGACGCCCGACGTGACGTGCCAGCGGCGAACCGCAGGCGATGACATAGAGCACGGAACGGTGCTCGCTTGTGCGCTGTCCGCCGGCCATCAGACCGGCTCCGCGCTCATACCCCTACTCCCATGTGCTCAGCCAACTCCGCTACCGGAGAAGGCGGCGCACCACGTGTGCGACGAAGGATGTCCGACATGACCTCGTGGGCGATCGGACGGCAACGGATCTCCGACGGCGCGAGCCGATCGCCGAGCAGCAGCATCTCGCCGGCGTTTGCCACATCGCCGATCTGCGCGTACCCGCGGGCGATGTCGAGCAGGTGATGAGCACGGCGTTCGGGCAGCAACGCGTTGAACAGAGGCTCCGAGATGCGCAGCCTGTGCACCTCCACGGCCCGGCCCCCGTCGCCCAACTCCACGGCGGCGGCGGCGCGGTGCAACTCGACGTTCGTCGGGCCGAACGACGTCCAGTAGTGGTTCTGGTCGCTGCCGAGCAGCGTCGCCGCCTCCTCCGCGCAGTTGATCAGATCATCGACGCTTGCCGAGTCACCGATCCGGGAAGCCGCCATCGCGCCCTGGAGCAGCAGCATCCCGTAGACCGAGAGCCGGGCCGGCGAGACGTCGTTGCTGCCGCCGGGCGCCAGCCGGTTGGCGATCTGGACGTTCAGCTCCAGCGCCGGGCGACCCCTGCCCATGGCGACCAGTGCGTTGCAGACCCGGGTGGTGGCGATTCCGGCCAGCAGCGGGTCGTCCGCCCGCTGGGCCACAGCCATCGACCGGTCCGCCGCCAGCCAGGCCAGCTCGCACTCGCCGAGCTTGCGCAGCACCGAGGAGGCGATCTGATAGACCTGCCCGAGCAGATGGGCCGCCTCCGGCGCCTGGGCGCCGCCGTACGCGGCATCGGCCGCCTGGGCGTCGCGCAGCAGCTTCGGCAGCGCCCGGGTGAGCATCCCGTACCGGCCGTACTGGTAGGTGAGCCAGGCGTGGTTCACGGCCTTGCGCACGTCGTCAAGCGGCGGCGGGCAGGGCGCCGCGTCGAAGTACGCGCTCATCGAGTCGTACCGCTCCAGGGCCGCCCGGATCTCCTGCACCTCGACCTGGTCGATGCAGTTCAGCGCGTCGGTACGTCGCTCCGGGTCCCGGCCCAGCAGTAACTGCACGTCCATCTGGAGGATGTCGGCGATCTCGTAGAGGACCGAGAACTTGTCCAGCCGGCGGACCCCGCGCTCGACCTTGTCCACCCAGCTCTTCGACTTGCCCAGCCGGTCGGCGAAGACCTGCTGCGACATCTTGCGCCGGCCCCGCCAGTAGGCCACTCGCCGCCCTATGGGTAGCTCGTCCATCTCCCCATCCCCTCCCCTGCCGCCACCGTCCATCGGGCCGGGGCGATGTCCGCGGGTGCGGCGGTCCAGCGTCCTGTTCAGGTTTGCGCTGGTCGCACAGCGTGTACGTCAGCCGGATAGCCAGTCCTCGTACTTTTCGTGCAAGTTGCACGAGCCGTTCGTCAACCTCAACGATCGTGGGTTACGGCAGTGACGGCGCTCGACATGCGACCTGGCGTTCGCCAGGCCCGACGAAGGGAGATGGCACATCATGTGGCGAAATGTCGGACCGCGCGTCGCCGAACTGTCGCCGTTGGAGCGGGTCCGGCTGCGCCGGGTCGCCATCAGGTACGCCGTACACGGCTGGGAGGTCACCCCCGGCGCCTGCCTGGCCCGCAGCCGGTTCGTGTGCGGCCGGGCCGGCTGCCCCACCGTCGGCTGCCACCCCGCACTGGAGAACTGGGAGTTGGCCGCGAGCGCCGACCCGATCCGGGTGGCCACCTGGTGGCGGACGCGCCCGCACGGCGTACTGCTGCCCACCGGGCGGGCCTTCGACGTGCTGGAGGTGCCGGCGCACCTGGGCCGGCACGTGCTCGACGCGGTACGCACCCACCCGGCCGGCACCGGCGTACGCGGACCGGTGCTGGTCACCCCGACGGGCCGGTGGATGTTCCTGGTCCGCCCGGGCGATCCGCTCCGTCCGGAGTTGGAGCACTGTTTCCACGTCGTCCGCCACGGGCCGGGATCGTGGATCCCGGCGCCGCCCACCAGGCTGCCCGAGGGGACGGTCCGCTGGGCGGTCGCGCCGGAGCAGGCCCGGTGGCAGCTTCCCGATTCCTACCTGGTGCAGAACACGCTCATCGAGGCGCTGCGCGCCACAGGCGTGACGCTCACGCTCGACCTGCTCCCAGGCCACCTGCCGCTCCCCCGCCGGGGCATGTGAGCCGGCGCCACCCTGCCGGGGGCGGACTCGATCCGGTGACCGACAGCGTCGCCGGAGCGCCGGTCCTCGTTGAGCAGTGGGACAGCGACCAAGTGCCAGCGCGATCGCGCGCCACGAACGGGGGAACGATGTCCACGGACGACAGAGCGCCGCATCCAGGCGGCACCGAGCCGCCCCGCCGCAGCCACCCCGGACGCCGTTGGGCAGGCACCCGTCCCGCCGGCTCACGCCCCGGCCGCCCCCGCCCCACCGGCACCCGCCCAGCAGGCACAAACCGCCCAGTGCGCTGACTCCACCCCAGAATGCCCCCGCGATCTTGCACTTTCTGCCCGGACAAACGCCTTAGTCACGGCAAAACGGCGACCGAAACTGCAAGATCGCGGCGACGTGGGGCGGGGTCAGGTTGTTGTGGGGAGGGTTGGGGAGTGGTATTGGCGGGCGTTGTCCGTTATCACCGCGTGGGTGTAGTCGGGGCAACGGTCCAGCCAGCCGCTGCCGGCGGCGCCCATGGCAAGGGCCGCCGTGGCGTACGCGTCGGCCACCCCGAGATCGCTGCCGACCACCGTGACCGACCGCAAGCCGCTGGCGGGAGCGCCTCGGCGCGGGTCCAGCACGTGTCGACCCCGCTCGTACACCCCGGAGGTGGCCACTGCCAGGTCGGTTCCGGCGAGCACCAGGCAGGTCGCCATCGCGTCCCACGGGTGCCGGATGCCGATCCGCCACGGCTCCCCCGCCGGGGAGAACCCGCGTACCCGCACGTCGCCGCCGGCGTTGACGCAGTGGTTCGGCGCTCCGGCGGCCAGCAGCCGGTCCGAGGCGACCTGCGCCGCCCAGCCCTTCACGAAACCGGACGGGTCGAGCCGGCCGGTGGCGTACGCGTCGAAGAATCCGTCGGTGGCACCCCACAGGTCGGCGCACGCCTCCAACACGAACCGCAGGTCCGCCGACGCCTCGGAGAGCAGCACCTCGCCCCTGTCGAAGCGGCACACCTCGCTGTCGTCCCGGTAGGTGCTGAACCGGGCGTCCACCTCGCGCATCCAGCCGAAGACCTCGTCGGCAAGCTCGTGCAGGCGTGCCGGCGGCAGATCGTCGGCGAGGTCCACGGTGATCGCCGTACCCATGATCTGCTCGACCCGGCACAGCCCGGGTCGGGTCGTCGTGGCCGGCACGTCAGAAAGCCTGCTCGATGGCGGCCCGCAGCGACTGCTTGTAGGCGTTGCTGGTTGCGGTGGCGCCGGAGACGGTGTTCAGGTTGGCGCTCTGCTTCTGCACGACCTCGCCGCCGGTGCCGTTGTACCTGTCCCGCACGTCGCCGCTGTGGATGTCGGACTCGCCGCCGCTGGGCAGCGACAGGGTGGTGGCCTCGACGATGCGGTTGCCGGAGACCACGATCTGCACCTGCACGTACCCGTACGTCTCAGACCCGTCCTTGGCGTCCACCCCCGGCCCGGTGATCCGGCGCGTGGTCGGCTGGGGTGCCTTGGTGGTGGTGCGCGGCGCTGTCGGCGCCTTCGCCGTGGTGCGGGTGCCCGACGGACGGGCTGTGGTCTTGCCCGGCTTGGGCGACGTGGCCGCGTCGGCGCTTTCCGACGGCTTCGGCGTCGCACCGGTCGAGCCGGCGGGGGCGTCCGGGGCGACACTCGGGTCGGCGCCCGGGCCTGCGGGGTTGACCGGCTGGGAGGTCGGCAGGTTCTGGGCAGCCGGGGTGACAGCTGGCGAGCCCTTGAGCACCACAAGCGCTGTGGTGCTGGCGGCCAGACCGGTGATCGCGAGCAACGCGCGACGCATGCGATGCCTTCCTACAACTCGAAGGTGGCCAGGTGGATCTGCCGGCGCGGCACGCCGGCCCGGCGCAACGCGCGCACCGACTGCTCGACCAGGCCGGGCGGACCGCACAGGTAGACGTCGCGGCGGGCCACGTCGGGCACCAGTTGGCGCAGCCCGTCGGGGCTCATGAGCTGGCGGGGGCCGGGATCGTCGCGGGAGCCGATGACGTACCAGATGGAGGTGTCGCGTTCCTGGGCCAGCCAGTCCAGCTCGCGGCTGAGCAGCACGTCGGCGGGCGTACTGGCCCGGTAGATGAGGGCGGCGCCCGGCGGCAACTCCTCAAGCATGGCCCGGATGGGCGTGATGCCGCTGCCGCCGGCGATCAGCAGGGTCCGCTCGCGGATCCGGTGCGCGGCGGTGAACGTGCCCGACGGACCTTGCGCCCAGACGCGGGTGCCCGGTTCCAGGTCGCGCAGGTCGGCGGTGTGCGTGCCGACCACCTTGACGGTGAGGCGCAGCCAGCGGCCGTTGGCGGCGGCCGAGACGGAGAACGGGTGCGACTGCCACCAGCAGCCGCGGGTGAGGAAACGCCAGCGGAAGTGCTGCCCGCCGAGCATCTCCAACCGGCCGAGCCGCTCGCCTGTGAGATAGATGGAGACGGTGTCCGGGCTCTCCGCGACCACGTCGGCGACCCGCAGCTTGTAGCGCAGGTTGAACGCCAGCGGCGCGATCACCCGTCCCCAGAGCAGGACGGCGACCACCAGCAGGTACAGGGCGATCCAGCCAGTACGCACCGGGCCGGGCCGGTAGAGCTGCGCGCCGTGGGTGAACTGGTGCCCGTAGCCCAGCAGCAGCACCAGATAGCTGGACCGGTGCAGCAGGTGCCACAGCTCGTAGGGCAGCGCCCGCCGGATCCCCCGCACACTGCTGAACCCGACGAGCATCATGATGCCGGTGGCGACGAACGCCGAGATCATGTCCTCGTAGTCGCCGAGCAGCGTGCCAACCTCGGCGACGATCGACTGGTTTCGCAGGTCGGCGTAGCCGACGAGGATCAGCGACATGTGCGCCAGCACCGCCACCAGCAGCGTCGCGCCGATGTCGCGGTGCCAGCGGGACAGATGCTCGCCGCCGATCCACCGTTCCAGCACCGCCAGCCGGCTCATCAGCAGCACCTGCACCAGCAGCAGGTAGCCGGCGATCAGGCCGGTGATCCGGCCCGCCGCGGTGACGGTCGCCGCGGTGGTCCGCAGCGAGCCGGCCGGCGTCCCCAGCCACCAGGGCAACACGCTTGCCAGCAGCCCGAGCACGAGCAGCACGACAAGCAGCCGCCGGCCGCCGGGTCCGCGCCGCTCCGGCACCTGCGGGGGTACGGGCGCAGCCGACCGGCCGCCGTGCCGGGACGAGGTCCCGGTGCGGCGGCCGGTGGCGTGGGTGTGCGGGTACGTCACGCGTACAGCTTCATCGGGGCGTACTTCATGCGGGGGAACACCTTCTGCACCTCCGCGTTGGTGAGCCCGAACCGACCCTGCGCCAGCGAGCCGTAGACGTTGAACATGTTGTTGTATTCCGGCACGTCGCCGGAGTCCAACTTGTCCAGGCCGTTCCAGGTGCCGAGCAGCGAGCCGGCGAGCTTCTTGCCGGACAGGACGGTGATCACGCCGCCGTGTCCGTGGTCGGTGCCGCCACCGTTGGAGCGGACTCGGCGGCCGAACTCGCTGGACACCATGATCGTCACGTCGGCGGACTGCGGGCCGAGGTCGGTGAAGAACGCCGCCATCGCCTTGGCCAGTTCGCCCAGCCGGCGGTGCAGCTGGCCGCCCTCGCGGGTGCCCTGGTTCTCGTGGGTGTCGTAGCCACCCATGCCGACGGTGGCGACCCGGACGTTGGCGCCGCCCTTGATCAGCTGGGCGAGCTGCTGGAACGCGCGACCGACGCCCTCGTACGTGACGCCCTCGGCGGGCTGGTACGGCTTGGCGGCGAGCTTCTGCGCCGTGGCCAGCGCACCCATGCCCTCCTGCACGGCCTCTTCGACCGGGTGGTTGATCCCGGTGAACAGCCCCTTGATGGCCTTCTCGGTGGCCGCCCGGAACTTCTCGTCACCGTTGAGCCGCAGCGAGCCGACGCTGTTCAGCGAGATCGCGCCGTTGTTGCCGACCAGCGAGCGCGGCAGCGTGCTGCCGATGCCGACGCTGCGGAACGCGGTGCCCTTGCCGAGGTTGTCGACGAGGCCGTCAAGCCAGCCCCGGCCGCCGGTCTCGTTGGGCAGGCCACCCAGGTTGCAGGCGTCCGCGGCCTGGAAGTGGCTGCGGGACAGCCGCTCGTCGGAGGCCGCCGGGATGAAGCCCAACTGGCCGGCCTTGAGCCACTGCTCCAGCGGCTTGAACGCGCTCGTCAGCTTGAAGCCCCGGCTCAGGGCGAGCGAGTCGTTGCCGAGCAGCAGGTCGGGGCGGGCCTGGGCGAGCACCGGGTCGTTGTCCGGTGCCACCAGGCTCAGCCCGTCCAGGCCGCCGTAGAGGAAGACGTGGATAAGCGTGCCGGTCTTCGTCGCCGCGAACGACGCCGACGTGGTGACGAACTGGGCGGTGGCCAGCGCGGTGGCGGTCGCCGCCGCACCGGCGACGAAGGTACGCCGGGTGACACCGCGACCGTCCTGCTGGGCCTCCTCCAGGTTCTCCAGCGTGCGGTAGCGGTCCGCCTCGGCCGCGTTCTCGGCGGCGACGAGGTCTGCCTCGGCACGCAGCAGCGCCTCGGCCGGGTTGTCGGCCAGCCGCCGCAGGTCGGGGCATTCGGGGTGCAGGGGGAAAGAGTTGTACACAGTCTTCTCCATCGGGTGCCTCACCGGAGGTGGTGCTGGGGGGACGCGAGGATCGCCCGCGCGACGGCGGTGATGGCCCCGTTGAACGTGGCGTCGACCTTGGCGGTCGCCGGCACGCCGGCCACGCCGAGGATCAGGTTCTTCTCCCGGGTGCTCAGCTTCTGACCCACGAGTCGCAGGGAGAGCGCGTCCACGTACGCCCCGGCGGTGGCCGGCGGCTTGGCGACGAGCTTCTGCGCTGGCGTGTACGTGAACACGGTGCGGTAGCCGGCGACGATCTCGCCGGCCTCGTTCCAGCCGTTGACCATGGTGCCGGCCGAGGTCCACGCGACGTAGACGTCCGGGTAGCCGTCCGGGGTGGGCTGACCCATCGGGTACTGGCCCAGCTCGCGCAGCTTGTCGTGGACCTGCCGCAGGCCCCGGGCGAAGGGGGTGCGCTTGCTGTCGCCGTTGTTGTGCGTCGGCGACGCGTCCGGGCTGACACCAAGCGTCCGGTACGTGGCCACCAGGTACTCCATCGGCCGGCGCACCTTCTGGCCCACCGCCGCCCAGAACTCCGAGGAGCTGAACAGCGTCATCAGCACCGGCTTGATCAGGCCGTTGTTGCTGCTGTACGTCTTGGCGAGCCGGTCCACAAGGGACTTCGGCGGGGTGTCCGAGACGAACCGGGTGGCGAGGCTCTGCGCGACGTACTTGGCCGTCGACGGGTGCAGCGCGATGTAGGTGATGTACTTGTCGATCGCCGCGTCCACGGCGGCGATCTCCTTGTCGGTCGGGTTGTTGACGTCCTTGATGCTGAACGTGTTCGGGTGGGTGAAGCCGAGGATCTTCACCTTGCCCATGTAGTGCTGGTTGACCCGCAGGCGGTACTGGCCCTTGTCGTCGACGCCACGGCCGGTCTGCAGCATGGCCGCCTGGCGGACGTCGCCCTCCGTGTAGCCGCCGTCGACGCCGACCGAGTACAGCTCGAGGTTCTCCCGGGCGAGGTTCTCGTTGATCGCGTCCTTGCGGGAGTCCTTCTGGTTCAGGTAGATCAGCAGCGCGGGGTGCTTGTTCGCGGCGACAAGCATCTCGGGGTAGCTGCCCAGCGCGTGCTTGCGCACCACGTCCTTGTCGAACGAGGTCCGGTACGCCTCGCCACCGTCGAAGTCGGCGGCGACGTGCAGGAAGTCGTTCCAGAAGTCGACCATCACCTCGAACAGTTGGCGCTTCGACCAGATCTGCCGGGCGATGGTCGCGTCGACAACCTCCCGCTGCGCCTGGGCGCCCTGCTCGTTGAGCGCCTCCCGCTGCTCGCGCAACTGCTGCACGGTGAGCTTCTGGGTGGGCAGCTCGGCGATCTTCAACTCGGCCTTGCTCGGCTCGATCTTGTCCGGGTCGAGCTGGGCGCGGATCCAGGCGTCGATGCCCTGCTTCTTGATGTCGGCGATCACGCCCGGCGTCGGACCGAAGGTGGTCCGCCGGGCCAGGTGCAGGATCGGGTCCTTGGCCAGCACCGTCTTGACAGTCACCTGGGTCTCCGCGGCGGCTGCCGCCGGCCCGGAGAACGTCCGGCCACCGGCGGGCGCGTTCTTCTTCAGCGCCTCTCCGGCCCGGGAGCCCATGTAGCTCTCGTTCTGCTCGGTGTAGGTGCGCACCGTGCTGGGCTGCTGGCCGCTGGGCCGCGCCGCGTTGCCGTCGGTGACAGTGCTGCCGGTCGCGTCGCCGGCCGCCGCCTCGTCGCCGAAGAGGCCACGGATCTGCGGGGTCATGGCGAGCGCCGCACCGCCGGCCACGACGGCGGCCGTACCGCCAAGCGCGACGATGGCCTTGCGCCGGCCGACCTTGCGGCCCGGCTCGTCGTCATCGTCCAGGGTGGGCAGTCCGCTGCCGGCCGGGCGGGCGGGGGCCGGGCGGCCCAGACCCTCCGGTCCGACCCACTGAGGTCCGCGCGGGGCTGCGGCGGGGTGTCCGTATCCGTCGCCGTACTGGTTACGCGGGTCGGACTGCGCCGGGTAGCCGCCCTGATGGGAGTCGGGCGAGTCGTACCCGTACGACGCGGACGCGGTGAAGTCGCCGTACCCGTCCGCACTGTGGTGCTGGCGTCCGTCCCAGCCGCGGTCGTCCCGCGGTCGACGTGGTGGCACATTCTGGTCGGCCATGTACCAATCCCGATTTCTGATGAGCGCCGAAAGCTGCGACCGAGCGGGTGCGGCAGGTGCGGCGACTGTTGCCTGAGGGGGTTGCTACGGCAAGGTAACCAAGCGCCCAGGTGCCTTCAAGCTGTCCTGAACGCCCTCGTGAGGGCACTTAAGACAGGGCTCACCAGCGCAGCGGTGCCGGGTCGGGCGCACGAGACGGGCATCGACCTTCCCAGCAGGGCGGACGTACCGCAGCCGGGGACGGATCGGACCACGCCGCCGTACGCGAGACATTCGGCGTCGTCCGCGACCACAGACAAACTTAAGGTACGGATAAGCAGGACGTGAGGTGCCTTCACGCGGGAGGAAAAGTAGGAGCGGCGGGCGAGCGTGAGCCGCCACCGCAGCGGGTATGCCGCCGAACCGCTGAACGCGTGAGGGGAAGGCAGCGCCATGCTCAGCAAAGAGGATCAGCGCAGGTTCGACCAGATCACCCGTCAGCTCCGGGAGAGCGACCCAGCTTTCTTCGCCCGGCTCGATCACCGGATCCGGGGCCGCCGGGGCCGCTACCTGATGTTGTTGACGATCGTGCTGTGGGCTTCGCTTCCGGCGATGGCCGTGTTCGCCGGCCGGCTGGCCGGTGCGATCTGCGCGGTGGTGCTGATCGCCAACGCGGCGGTCATGTGGCGGTTCCGCCGCCGATGGACATGACGGCTCACCGGTCGGCCGGGTCGAACGCCCGGTACGCGCGCCGCAACCGTTCGAGCAGTCCCGGCCCGCCGATGGCCGGCGCTGGCGGACCGAGCTGGCGCAGCAGGAGGTCCGGTCCAGTCGCCAGCCTGGGCGGCCGGTCAGGAAGCGGGACCGGCGACGCCCAGAACCGGTCCGTCGCCTCGGCGAGCGGGGTCGCCGACAGCCCGGCGAGCGCCCGCGCCGCACCGGCCGGCGGCAGGACGTCCACATCGGACCCTCTGCGGTCTACGGTGGACGACTCCGGGACGGTGACCGCCGCGCCGGTGGCCTCGGCCCGACGGGCACGCAGCCGGTCGAGCAGGTCCGCGCGGGACCGCCCACGCCAGTGCAGCAGCTCGAACGGGTCCGCGTCGAACGCCTCGGCCAGCAGATAGAACGTGGCCGCGAGGTGCTTGCACGGCACCGCGAAATCGGGACAGTTGCAACGCTGGGTCAGCTCGTCCACGGCGCCCGGAAAGAGCGGCGCGCCGGCTGCGGCGAACAGCTCCTCCAACTCGTCGGGCAGGTCCCCGGCGAGCAGTCGGGCGCTGAAGAACGCCTGCCCGGCCAGTTCCGCCTCGACCTGGGACCACAGCGCGGGCGGAAACGCGGCAAGGGCGATGGAGACCTCGTACGGGCGCGGCCGGGAGCCCTGCACCTCGGCCGTGACCCGCCCGGGCGCGATGTCGAGCCGGAGCACTTGACCAGCCCGCGCGTACGATCTGCCACGCGTCAACCGGGTGCCGAGCGCGAACGACTCCAGCACCTCCAGGAAACGCCGGGACCACCAGGACCGCCCGATCGCGCCACGGGCGCTGCGGGCGCGCAGACCCCCGTCGACCCGGCGGGGACGGCCGTAGTCGGCGAACCTGTCGGTGCTCACGCCAGCACTCCGCTGCGATCCGTGCTGCCGCGAGGCACAACGCTGCTGTGCCTGATGGTTCGCTCGCTCCGCTCGCTCACTACTCCACCACCGCGCCGGCCTCCAGGGCGAACAGCTCCCGCAGCTGCCCGGTGGACAGCTCGGTGATCCACTGCTCGCCGGTGCCCACCACCCGCTGCGCTAGGGCGCGCTTGTCCGCGATCATCGCGGCCACCTTCTCCTCCACGGTGCCGGCGCAGACGAACTTGCGGACCTGCACCCGCCGCCGCTGCCCGATCCGGAACGCCCGATCGGTGGCCTGGTCCTCCACCGCCGGATTCCACCACCGGTCCACATGCACCACGTGGTTGGCGGCGGTCAGGGTGAGCCCGGTGCCGCCGGCCTTGAGCGACAGGACGAACAGCGGTGGCCCCTCGGCCGACTGGAACCGCTGCACCATGGCATCCCGCTCGGCCTTGCCGACACCGCCGTGCAGGAACAGCACCTCCCGGCCGAACCGCGCCGACAGGTGCCCGCGCAGCATCGCACCGAACTCGGCGTACTGGGTGAACAGCAACGCCCGTTCCCCCGCCGCCAGCACCTCCTCCAGGATCTCGGTCAGCCGGGCCAGCTTGCCGGAGCGACCGTCAAGCGGCGAGCCGTCGCGCAGCAGTTGCGCCGGGTGGTTGCAGACCTGCTTGAGCCGGGTCATGGTGGCCAGCACCAACCCGCGCCGTTCGATGCCGTCGCTGGACTCGATCCGGGCGAGCATGTCGTCGACGACCACCTGGTAGAGGGCCGCCTGTTCGGCCGTGAGGTTGCAGAGCACCTCCATCTCCAGCTTCTCCGGCAGGTCCGAGATGATCGACGAGTCGGTCTTGAGTCGACGCAGCACGAACGGTCCGGTGATCCGGCGCAGCCGCTCGGCGGCCTCGGCGTCACCGTTGCGCTCGATCGGCTCGGCGAACCGCTTACGGAACGTCGCCGCCGGCCCGAGCAGACCCGGATTGGCGAACTGCATGATCGACCAGAGGTCGGCGAGCCGGTTCTCCACAGGCGTACCGGTCACCGCCACCCGTTGCCGCGCGGGCAGCGCACGGACCGCCTCGGCCTGTCGGGTCGACGCGTTCTTGATCGCCTGGGCCTCGTCCACTACCACCCGGTGCCAGTCGATGCCGGCCAGATCCACCGCGTCGCGGGCCGCCACCGAATAGGTGGTGAGGACCAGGTCCGCGCCGTGCGCGGCCGCCGTGAACTCCGGCCCCCGCACCCGCTCCGCCCCATGGTGTACGTGCACACGCAGCCCCGGCGTGAACTTCGCCGCCTCCCGCTGCCAGTTGCCGACAAGCGACATCGGACAGACCAGCAGTGTGGGCCCGGCGTCCGGCGGATCCCCGGCGAGCAGCGCCAGCAGCTGCACAGTCTTGCCCAGCCCCATGTCGTCGGCGAGCACGCCGCCCAACCCGAGTGAGCGCAGGAAGGCCAGCCAGGCCAACCCACGCCGCTGGTACGGCCGCAGCGTCCCCACGAAACCCGGCGGCGGATCGAGCGGGGTGAGCCGCCGCTCGACAGCACCGGCGAGAAGATCACCCAGCGGACCGTCGGCGGTCACCTCCAGCACCGGCAGCGCACCGGTGTCGTCGCCGTCGGCGAGCCCGAGGCGCAGCAGGTCGGCGACGGTCAGCTCGCCCGCCGACCGGAGCAGACGCAACCCGGCGGCGAGACGCCCCGGGTCCAGCTCCACCCAGCGACCGCGCAGGCGTACCAATGGGGTCTTCAACTCGGCGAGCGCCGCCAACTCGTCGGCGGACAGCGGTTGGTCGCCGAGCGCCACCTCCCAGCGGTAGTCGACGAGCGCGTCCAACCCGACGCCGGCCTCGGTGCCGGCCACCGTGCCGGGCGCGGTACGGCTGCGGGCGCGCAGCCGGGCGCCGAGCCGCGCCGACGGGCGCTGCCACCAGGACGGCAGCAGCACCCCGAAACCGGCGGCGTGCAGCACCGGAGCGCCCTCGCTGAGGAACCGGTGCGCGCCGTCGACGTCCAGGTCCATCGCCTCGGGCGCGGCGGTACGCAGCGCGGCGTCCAGATCCGGCCAGAGCCGGCTGGCCCTGCCCAGCTCGGCGAGCAGGGTCTCCTGCGGATTGGAAGTGGCGCCGGCCAGCCCACCGAGGGTGTGCGGCGACCGCCAGATCTGCCCGGCGTCGACGTGCAGGCCGGGCTCGTCAGCGGCCTGCAAGCCGAACTCCAACCGCCACCGCCCACCACCGGCAGGCCCGTCTTCGACGGGGCTGGGGGCGGCCGGGCTGGGGGCGGCCAGGCTGCCGTCGGCGTGGCTGGCATCGGTCGACGCGGACCGGGTGGCGAGGATTGGTTCGGTGATCTCGTCGGGGGGCGGCTCCACCAGGCGGAAGCTGGCCCGGATCGCGCCGCCTGCCGCGTCCCGTTGCCAGTCGTCCAGTTCGGTGCGGAGCGTGGCCAACGCCGCCGCCTCGATGGTGAAGTCGCGCCGCGGGCCGGCGAGCGCCGCCAACCAGACCGGTGCCGGCCCGCCCGGACGCAGGCCCCGGGCCAGGGTGGTGGTCGCCAGTGCGGCCCGGGCGGCGGCGTCGGTAAGCGCGTCGAGCGCGTCCGCGACCAGCGCAGCAGCGGTCAGCTCGGCACCGCTCGAACCGGCGGCGGCTCGGGCCGCTGGCGGCAGGGCCAGCGCCAGGGATCGCGCCCATGCGGCGTCGGTGCCGGTCAGCAGCGGACGCCAGACGGCCAGGGCCGGAACCTGGCCGCCGGCACCCGGCAGCGCCACAGCGGCCGTCGGGCTGACGCCGGGTAGGACGCGGCCCCGGGTCACCAGGTCGGCGGCGAAGTCGGCAACCTCGGCGAGGTGGCGCAGGGTCGAGCCGGGCACCACAGGGAGATCGTGCAGGGCGCGTAACAGCGGTAGGGCGTCGTCTGGGGCGTACACCAGGATGGGGACCCGCCACCTGGCCAGGGTGAGCCGGGCGCGGGCCGGGGGTGCGACGGCGGTCCGGATCAGCTCGGGTGAGTCGGTCGGCGCGCCCGCCCGGGTCGGCAGGGTGAGCAGCGCGGTGTCCGGGCGTGCCGGCTCGGCGGCGTCGGCGAGGACTGCGGCCAGGTCGGCGTGCCCGGCGACGAACGGGTGCTGGCGCTCCCGGGGCGGGCGGCCGGAGCGCGGCGTGGCGGCTACCGGGGCGGCGCTGTCCTCCGCCCACACCGCGAGCCCCGCGGACGCGCCGTCGCCGGGCAGCCACAGCCCGTGGATGACAAGCACGTACTCCCCCTCGTCGCCGCCCGCGCCCAGGATAGGCGGCCCAGGTGGGAAGACGACGCGCCGCCGCCCATGATCGACTCGATTTCACTGAAATCGCGGTATCCGCGTCGGCAGGACACCCCGATTTCCATGAACCCGCGATCAAGCGGTTCGGAGCGCAACAGATCAGACCGCGCCGGTCTCGCCGTCGGTCAACTCCCGCAGGATGTCGGCATGACCGGCGTGCCGGGCCGTCTCCTCGATGAGGTGCACGAGAATCCAGCGCAGCGACACCTCGCCGAGCTGCGGGTGCGGCACCACATGGTCGAGGTCGAATCTCGCAGCGACCGCCCGGGACCGGGCGCAGGCCCTTTCGTACGCCTCGGTGAGCCCGGCGACAGTGTCCTGGTCGTCGAGCGTGAAGCTCGCCGCCGCGTCCTCGGCCGAGGTCAGGTGGACCGCACCGGGCTCCGGGGCCAACAGGGTCGGAAACCAGTTCCGCTCGACCAGGGTCAGGTGCTTGACCAGACCGACGAGCGTGGTCGCCGACGGCACCAACCGGCGACCGGCATCGGCGTCGGACAGACCACGCAGCTTGCGCAGCAGCACGGCGCGGTGGAAGTCGAGGAACGACTCCAGCACCGCCCGCTCGTCGCCGGTGCGGGCGCGCACCGGACCGAGCGTCATATCGATGGACTGCTCTGCCATCCGCCGACCCTAGCCGCGCAACTGTCGTCGCACTGCCCCGCTATCCGCTGCGGGCGGGCGGCACGGCAGGCAGGATGGGCGCATGGCTTCCTCCGTGCAGATCCTCCTCGTCGGCGGCGCGGCGGACGGGCAGACCGTGACCGTGGAACTGGACAGCAACGGCCGCCCGCCGCTCACCCACCACCACCTCGGTTCCGGAGGGCTGGCCGAGGCGCAGATCTACGAGTTGGAGTCCGCCCGCGAGGAAGACCGCGAGTGGCGCTACCGGTGGACCGGCCCGGCGGTGTGACAGCCGGATCAGACCCGGGTCAGCGTCTGGCTACGCAGGCTCTCCAGCACCGCGCGGGTGACCTCCGAGGTGCCCCGGGCCTGCTCGCAGACCTCGGCCACCCGCCGCGCGGTGGCCTCGGCGCGTTCCTCGCGTTCGTCCCAGAGCCGGTCGACCTCGGCCAGTAGCGGCCCTTCGACCTCCCGCTCCACGCCACGCAGCGCCGGCACTCCGAGCCGCTGGGCAAGGTCGAATACCTTGCCGGCGTACGGCAGTGGGAGGAACGGCGTGCCCACCATCGCCGCGAAGATCAAAAAGTGCAGGCGCATACCGACGGCCAGGTCGAAGTGGCGCATCAGACCGAGCACCTGCTCCGGGGAGTAGTTGCCGTGCAGGATCCGCCCCCGCTCGGCGGCGACCATGTGCGACAGCACCCCGTGGGAGTGCCGGATGTCGTCGCGTTCCATCGGCACGAACAGCACGTGCGCGTCGATCCGGTGCACCAGGAAGTCGCCGATCTGGGCCAGCAGCCGGTGGTATCCGTCGACGTCGAGGCGTTCGGCGGCCCGTCCCGGCTCCCGCACGCTGATCCCGACAAGAGGTTTGCCCACCGGCACACCCTCCTCGGCCAGTAGGTGGGCCGGAAAGTCGGCTGGCTGCAACAGGAACGCCGGGTCGGCGGTGACAGTGATCGGGTTGAGCAACCCGGCCTCCTCAAGCACCATCCGGGACTCCTGGTCACGGACTGTCACCTGCACGGCGCTGGCGAGCGTCTCCCGGACCATGCCGGTGTCCACCGAGTCGCTGAGCGGCCCGACCCCCACCGCGTACGTGATAAGGGGTAGCCCTCGTTCCTGCGCGACCCGGACGACCCGCAGGTAGCGGCGGGCCTCCCGGTCGTAGAGGATGCCGCCACCGCCCAGGATGAGCAGGTCGAGCTGGGCCAGGACAAGCGCCGAGTCGGTACGGCTGACGCCCTCCCAGGGCACCGCCTCCACGTCCGGGTGGGCGGCACGGGTGTGCTCGGGGTTACGGGAAAAGACGATGATCCGGGCGTTCGGCTCCTGCGTGCGCAGATCGGTGAGCAGGCCGGTGAGGATCGCCTCGTCACCGAGGTTCCGACCACCGTACGAGCCGAGCACACCGATTGTCAGTCCGGCGCCATGCGTCATCCGTCGCTCCTCCCCGGGTGCGGTCCGGCGCGGTTTCCCGCTGGACGGACGAACAGTCCTGCTCAGAGGACCGGCATCGCCGCAGGCTCAGCCCACCGGGTCGATCGGCTTGGCCATCTGCTGCGCGGTCACCTGGAACCCGAGGCTCTGATAGAGCCCGATCGCCACGGTGTTCGTGCCGAAGACGTTCAACCCCACCTCGGGTACGCCGAGTCGGGCCAGTTCGGCCTCCATGAGCTGGATCATCCGCCGCGCGTAGCCGCGTCCCCGGTGCGCCGGATGCACCTCGATGTTGTGAATCCAGGCCCGGGTGGCGTCGGTGGTGCCGGCCGCCCCGGGCAGGGTCACCCAGATCCAGCCGACCTCGGTGTCGCCGACCCGCGCCAGCCGCAGCAGCGCATCCTCGGTGGCCGCGCCCGCCGGCAGCAACTGCCGTAACTGGTCCGCCGACCGCTCCCGCGCCGCCTGCACGCTCATCCCCTGGTGCGTGGCCAGATCCTCGGCGTACGCGCGTTCCAGCGGGCCCAGAAGCCGGGCCAGCTCCTGCTCACTCATCGGCATCAAGGTCAACTCCACCGGCTCCGCCTTTCTCTGGGTGTCGGGATCCAGCAGGAAGTGGAGCAGAACCGGCCCGACCCTGCCACCCCGTCAGCGAGCCGCCCGGTCCCCGTCGCCGGTCAGCGTGCCGTGGGAGCCGACACGAGTCCGTCCGCCAGTTGCGTCAGGTCGACAAGCCGCAGGTCGCCGTCGAGTCCCTTCAGCGCCGCGGTCATCGCGCCCGCCGCGCGCCCGGCCTGCAACCCGACCTCGGCGTCCTCGACGACCAGGCACCGCTCCGGCGGTACGTCGAGCAACGCGGCCGCACGCAGATAGCCCTCCGGGTCCGGCTTACCTACGCGTACGTCCTCGACTGTCACCAGCACCGGCGCCTCGATGCCCGCGGCACCGAGGCGGGCCTCCGCCAGCCGGACGTCAGCGCTTGTCACCACCGCCCACTGCAACCCCAACCGGGCAAGGACCGCCAACACCTTGTGTGCGCCCGGGGTGGCCGTCACGTCCGACAGGTCGTCGTACTGCAACGTCAGCTGCCGGGCCGCCGCCACGGCGACGGCCGCGTCGTCGAGCGCAGGCAACAGCCGGCGAATGGTCTGATCGGCGGGCCTGCCGTGCGCTATGGCGAGCGCCGCCGCCGGGTCGACGGCGTACTCGGACGACCACCGCTCCCACGCCCGCTCCACGGCGGGGTCCGAATCCACAAGCGTGCCATCCATGTCGAACAGCACCGCGCCGATGTGCGCCAGTTCCACGATCACGCTCCCTGAATTCGCCCTGCCCCGAGGGTAGGGCGCTTTCGAGCGGACTGCCGGTCAGGTGGCCGCCGTCATGTCCTGGACCACAAACCGACGGCACTTCAGCGCACGCGGCCTCGACGGATCAGGTGGCGCGCCGGCTCGGGGGTGGGGTCAGGTGGGCGCGCCGACCTGGTGGGTGAGGAACGACAGCACCGCCGCCGGCAGGGCCGGTGCGCCGACGATGTCGTAGTGCGTGTGGCCGGGCAGCACAGCCAGTCTGGCGGCGGGCCGGTCGGTGCCGTCCCAACCGGCGTCGCGGTGCCCGCCGCCAAGCAGCCCGTAGAACTCCGCCGCATGGCTTGTCGGGATCGAGTCGGCGTCGGCGAAGACCAACATCGTCGGCATGCTCAGCCGGGCCACCTCGCCCGACCAGTCGTAGTCACGGCGTAGCAGGTCACCGCTCTTTGCCCACAGACGTGGCCAGTCCTGCGGGCGCGGCGCGGCGCGTTCGTAGAGCAGGTGTGGTGGCGTGCCGCGCATCCGCTCGCCGGTCCGCTCATCCTGGGCGGCCATGGCGGCCAGCACCTCCGGATACCAGCCGGCGCTCCGACATGGGGTGGAGACCAGCACCAGCCGACGTACCAGCGTCGGATGCTGGATGGCGGTACGCAACGCGACACCACCGCCGAGTGAGTAGCCCAGCAGATCGGCCGTTGACAGGTCGAGGTGCCCGAGCAGCGCGGCGATGTCGTCGGCCATCGTCTCGTAGCGCAACGGCCTGTCGACGTCGGCAGTGCGCCCGTGACCCTGGAGGTCCACCGCGACGACCCGGCGTCGCTTGGCCAGCGCCGGCACGATCGGGGCGAACATCTCCGTCGACCCGTAGCCGCCGTGCAGCAGCACCAACGGCCGACCCGCGCCGTACGACTCGTACCAGAGCCGCAGCCCGTTGACCTGCGCGTACCCCACTCGGCCTCCCGCTCTACGGCGTCACAGGTCCCGATCCAACACGGGCGCACAGCATCGACGAACGCAACGCGCCGATCCGTCCGTACCTCGATCGCGGCAAGCCAGCGCTCCCGGTGCCTGTCGCGCAACGGCACCACCGTTCCTCTGGTGGGCCAGGGTGAGTTGGTGGGCGGGTTGCCCGGGTCGTCTAGCTTGCGGGCATGTCCCCTCGCGTGGCGCGCCTGCTGATCTGGCCCTTCGCGGTGGCCGCGCTCGCCCTGCGAATCTGCACCGAACTGTGGTTCAAGCCGGTGACCTGGCGGATCGAACCGAGTGGCCTCGCCTTCGTGGTCTGGGCGGCCACCCAGGCCGCATGCATACTTCTGCCGGCGGCAGCACATGCCCTACTCACCAGACGGGTCCGCCAGCGTCCGGCGACCTGGGAGATCGCGGCCGGGACGGAGAGCTTCGTCGCCACGGCCAGCCCTCGCTGGCTCAGCCACTGGGCGATCCTCGTCGGCTGGCTGGCCGGAGGTGCGGTGTTGACCGAGCGGGTTCCGGGCGCGGACCGCGTGCGGCTCGCCGAGATCCCCGGCGCTCTCGCCCTGAGCATTGCCGTCCCGGCCGTCGTCCTGGCAGCCATGGCAGCCGTGCTGCTGCTGGACCGACCGCGCCTGATCCTGGACCGGGAGGGCATCACCAAGCAGTGGCTGGCCCGGCGCGCCTTCGTCCGCTGGGACCGGCTGCTCCCCGGCGGCCCACCGCCACCGGCCCGGCGCACCGCGAACCTCACCCTCATGCAACAGCCGGCGACGCCGGGCCGCCCACCCGTACCGTTCTCGCTGCCGATGGGCCCACTGCACGTCGATCCGACATTTCTCGCGGAAACGATCCGCCACTACGTCGAGCACCCCGAGCACCGGTCGGCCATCGGCACGCAACACGAGCTGGATCGGGTACGGGCACGTTGCTCGTAGGCTCGCCCAGGAGTCAAATATCCGACGCAGGCGATGCAGACAAGATCACGGCCGTCGGTCGTGTTCAGAATTGTCCCACTTCTCTGCCGGCTCTCGGATTCGGCCGTACGCGACAAGTTTTCATCCGCCGTTAGGATGCAGCACCCGAGGCAGCCACACCGGCGGAGAGCGCAGATGCTTGGAGCTAAGAGATCGGTGAGGACGAAGCTGACCATCTGGCGCTACCGGCTGTGGCGCTTCCGACTCACCACCGTCGGCATTGTCTTGGCCTCGTTCGGCGCAGCAACCGCCCTGGTCAATCCGCCTCGGCCAGTTAGTGTGGCTGCGGGACTTGCTGGCGCTACCCTCTCCTTCATGGAGACCCGGGCCAACCGCCGCCGCTCAGAGGAATTGCGGTTCCAGCCGCGAGAGGGCGACAAATACAAGGACGTTGTAGATCAGTCGGTCGCCCTCGGCCCGAGCATAGAAAGCGCCCGAGACGTAGGAATAATGCTGTGTCGGGAGAATGCCGAACTCCGCAAACGACCCATCCGCGCCATTCTTCAAACCCCGGACTACGTGCTTCCCCGTGATTTGAGGACCTGGTCCCTTGACTATCTGACCCGCCGCGCCAAGACCGGGAAGATTTACAACGACCGCGTGCTCTGCCTGGCATCGGATCTTCTGGGCGACGACGTCGCCAAGCTGAGAGCCGCCCGCTACTTCGACTTCTTGTGCAGCAACCTGCTCGCCCCCCTGGATGTCTGGGAGGTGGGACGCAAGAGTCCCGCCCTTCGTGGTCGTGATCTCATCCTCGACCCCGAGGGACGGCTGATCCCCTTCAGGCGAAGCCGCCTCGCGAACATCATCGGCGTATCGACGCTTGCCTTCACCACCGACGGGCAATTGCTCCTTGTGTCGCAGACCCCCGAGAACATGGGCAGCCCCGGCTTGCTTGCCCCGTCCGGATCGGGTGCACTCGAACCCAAGGACATGCCTCACAACATGGCCGACTGGACTATCCAAACTATTGTTATCAACGGCGCCGAGCGCGAACTGCAGGAAGAATGCCACCTGGAAGCGAACGAGATACAGGGCAGCGCTGTCGTTGGCCATGGTCGTTGGATCAGCCGGGGAGCCATGCCCGAATTCTGCGCCGCAACCCTCCTCAGACTCACCGGTGACCAGATGCTCGACCGATCAGTGCGGCGAGTGGAGCGGTCTTTCGTCCACGAAGTCATGCCGGTCAGCCTCGCACCGGTGCGGCTGTGGGACCCTCGTCAGCCGCTTGAGATGCTGCCGCGCAAGCACCGGGATGCGGTTTCCTGGCCTCTGGCACTTGGGCTGGCCTGCCTAGCAGAGTGCATCAATGACGAATCGTGGCCCTTGCGTAATGAACTGATATCCCGACTGGCAGGTTAGACCCGCAGCAGTTCTCGCGCCGGCTTGACGTCGCCGTACTGACGCCGGATGCACCACGCGCGCGCGGAGGAGCCCGGACTGCTGTCCGGGCTCCTTCAGTAAATGCAGTGTCGTCAGGCAGGAATCGCGGTGAGGTACCAGAGCTGACCGGTCACGTTCTGGCACTTGTCCGTGAACGACGCCCCCTTCAGCACGGACGCCGGTGCGAACCGGTTACCTTCCAGGCATTCGCCTTCCTTCTCCCGGAACTTCGTCTGTAGCCGGAAGAGGTTGTCACCGGATTCGACCAGCTTCCACTGTTGTCCGGTGACCTCGCGGCAGGTGTCGAGGAATGCGGCGCCGCCGAGGACCTTCCCATCGATCTGGTTGCCTTCCAGGCACTTTCCTCGCCGAGGAACTTCGTCCGCAGCGTGTAGTAGCCGTCGGGGCGCTTGGTGAAACTCCAGGCTTGCCCGTCCACGTCCTTGCAGGTGTTCTGGAACGCGGCGCCGGCGAGGGTCGAGTTGCCGTCGACGCGGTTGCCTTCCAGGCACTCGTCCTCGCCGCGGAACACGGTCTTGAGCTTGTAGTACCCCGACGCCGAGGCTGGGGCCTGCGCCGCCGGCCGCGCCTTGACGTCGACCGTCTTCACGGCAGCGGCGTCCGAACCGTCCACCGGCTTCTCGTTGGTGGACGTGTCGATGTCGACCGCCGCGGGCGCGGATGCGGACGCGGACGCAGCTGCGGATGCCGCGCTCGTCGGCGTGGCCGGCTCGGACGCAGACGGGCTCGACTCTGCGTCCTGCCCACATCCCGCCGCCGCCATGGCCAGAACCGCCAAGACCGCCACAGACCTTCTCATTTTCTTCACATTAAATCCCATCAAAGATGAATTCCGATTCCATCAGCACCGCTGCAATTGCCACAATTCATCTGGCTAATCACACGGAATGCTGGTGCGGCAACCGTACGGGTGCGGCTGATGGCCGACAACAGGTCAAGCGGCTGGCAAAACTGTGCCTGCGGGGTGGCCCGCCTGGTTCCTCGGCTCGATGTGGACGCTGGTCGGCGGCGTCGGATCCACCGGCTGGCCGGAACCCTAAATGCGATTTACAATAAGGCAATCAGGAATGCCGATCAAATACATCGGTCCACTGCCGACAAATTGGGTATCCCAAGCATCCGCAACACAGGTCGTAACATTATCTTGAATAGCGAAGATCTTCCGATTGCCGCCGTCTCGGACGGTAATGCTCAGCTACAAATACCCCTCATCCCACCGAAAGTGCGAACCCCGGCACCGCCGAGCAGGTGGGCCCGCCGATAGTTCTGGGCGCTCGGCCGGCTCGTCCACGCACCGGGTGCGGCCCGGTGACTGACCGTCCGCCGCCCCGGCGCCGTCGAGGCTCGGTTCCGGCAGGGAGCCGCAGGGCGGAGCCGCCGCCTGCCGCAGAGCAAGTACGGTGTGCCATGGGAAATTCGAGGAACCGTCGACGAGCCTCGCAGACAGTCGCCGCTTGTGCGGTCGCGATCGCCTGCGCGATCCTCGGTTACGGTCTGCGCTTCTCGCGGCCAGACCGAGAGGCGTGGGGCGAGTTGGAGGCCGGCGGCAGGTTCGGCGCGTTCATTTTCATCTACCTGCCGTTCTACTTCCTGGCGCTCGTCGTGGCCGTCGTGGTCGTCCTTGCCCTGGTCTCGACCCGCGGCTGGTTGTCGGGGCTCCTGACCACCGCTGCGGTCGGGGTCGCGCTCTTCGCGTGCTGGGTGGCCCTGATCGGCACCCCTCTGCTCCAGGCCCAGCCCCACCTCCTGGCGTCCCTCAACTGGTCCCTCGCCGCTGACGGCGTGGCCTTCGTGGCGCTGGCCGGCGTATGGCTGACCCACCCGAATCATCCGGCTCGGACAGTGAACGGATGATCAGTGGGACGATCCGCCACCGGCGGAGTCCCGCCCGATCAGCTGGGGGCGCTACCCGGCCGGCCGCCGGCGCACGCGACTAGCCTTGCCCACGGGGGTTTGACACCGTCGAGGCAGTTGGACGGCTTACCGTCACTCCGGCCTGTCGGTGTTCCTCCCTACACTGCCGCGCATGAGTTCGACGTACATGCAAAGGTTCATCGACCCGTTCCGCGCCAAGGCGGCCGAGCAAAGCATCCCGCCAGCCGACGTCGACGAATGGATTAGCGGCCTCCGCCCGTTTGCGACGCTCCTCCCTTACGGGGACGGGCCGGTAGTAGGCCGGTGGGGTGGCAACCCGTGGCTTCCGGCCGACGTGCCCCACCCGCCGTTCACCCTTGTCGCCTCGATCGACTGCGCGGCCCTGCCTGCCGAGGCGACAGACCTGCCCCTGCCCTCCGACGGTCAGCTGCTGCTGTTCTCCGGCGACGACGGCGACGCGTGTTGCGACCTCGGAGGCACGGTGCTGTATGTCCCCGCCGGAGCAGCCGTCGCCGAGCGACCCTGGAGCGTCGAGGGCGAAGACGAAGACGAAGACGAAGACGATGAAGACGAAGATGGCCCGTGGCCCGTGGAGAGTCTGCGCCTGACGATCGCCCCCTATCACCCTCTCCACTCTGCCGACGACAGCGATACCCCCGAGCATCCGTGCGGCAAGGGCCTGTCCAGGGCGTGGGAAGACTCGCAGGTATATCCACTCGGCGAAAGAGGGGTGCAGCTGGGCGGCTTCCCCATTGAGCTCAACAACGGGCCCATCGACGCGGTCACAAAGGTCGCCAATCCGCGGCCGCCCGCTTCCGGCATGGAATCGCCAACGGACGAGGACTGGGTTCTGCTGGCCTCGGCGGACGGCACCGACATGGTCAACGGCGGGGAGCAGAACCTCATCAGCTGGATGGTTCCGCGCCAGGATCTGGCCGAGCTGCGCTTCGACCGGGTGTACGTCCACCTGGACGGCGCGTGAACCGACGCGGCAGACGGCAGGCGGTGCGCCCGGTAAGCGAGTGCTGTCCGAGCGCCTGAGCGATCGGGTGGTGCTGCACACCTCCCACGTTTCCGCAGGTGAGAGGGGTTTGTGGGCGCGGCAGGTTTCGAACCTGCGACCCCTCGCTTGTAAGTTCTGGGCGCTCCGTCCGAGCCTGTCCGCGCGCGTCTCTGACGTCGGCCGCTGATCTGCCGCCGTCCGTCTCTGACCTGCCACGTCCGGCCCTGTTGCTGTCACCGTTGCTGTCGACAGCAACAGGCTATCGGCGTCCCTGACACCCCGGACAACGAACACCGAACGCTGTTCGGCCACCTTGATCCCGGCAGCCCGGTTGGTGGCGGCCCGTGGTGGCGGCACTGCCACGTGGCTGTGCAGCGCGAACATGCGGCCCGCCGGGAGCGGCTACAGAGGTTGAAAGGCTGAAGTTCGCACCGTCACGGTGGTTCGGGGTCGAGGGTCATGCCGGTGTTGGCGAAGA
>NZ_JBNCKU010000030.1:0-37009 GCF_049841715.1 Micromonospora sp. DT41
CTTCGCCAACACCGGCATGACCCTCGACCCCGAACCACCGTGACGGTGCGAACTTCAGCCTTTCAACCTCTGTAGCTCCTTCCTAAACCGTGGTGCTAACGCCGGGACGGCGGTTGCGGCGCGCCCGGTCGGGGCACGTACGGGGCACAAGACACCGTCAAACGTCGGCAACCAGCCAGCAGCGACGGCAACCTAAGACGGGTCGGGGCCCGCGTGCTGACCAGGTCGCCGCAGGCCACGTGCGAGCCGGTCTAAGTTCCGCTTCAACGTCAGATCTTCGCCACCCGTAGGGTCACAGGCGTGAAGTGTCCGCATCGTTCACGGGAGGCGGCGTGCAGGGAGAGAGAGTCCTCGCGGAAGTCGAGAGGGCGCTTGGCGTTCAATTCCCTTCTGACTACCGGGCCTTCATTGCCAGCCGTGGTGGCGTTGACGAGTTCGTCCCCCCGGCGGGGGACTTCCTGAGCATCTACGCACAGGGTCGCCTGGTTGAGGTGAACGCGGCGGCGGAGGTGGCAGAGCGCTTTTCCGGTGGAGTGATCATCGGGGGTGACGGTAGCCGGGAGATGCTCACCTACGACTTTCGCCAGCAGCCACCGCCGTTGGTGCTGCTCGACATCACTGCTGAGGGTTGGGACGCAGCGATTCATCAGGCCCCGAGCTTTGCCGCCCTGATGGCTGAATTCCCGACCACAGGTTGGCGCTTCGACGCAGAGGACGACGCCACCGCCGGCGAAGGTGAGCGACAGCAGCCGTGACAGCAACCGCGCCGGACGGCGGCACGCTGACGAGGGCTGGCATGGACGAGGCTCTGAGCGTGCGGCCGCTCCCGAACGAGGGCGGACGCGACGCACAGAGCTTGTAAGCGAGACGTCGCCTAGACCTGGCACGCAACGTCTGATCCGGCGGGTGATGGGCGATACGTGATGGGTGATACCACTGCCGAAACAGTCTCTTTAGGATCAAGGCGGCCCGCAAGCGGGCCGCGCCGGCCCGGCCCCGGCCTGCTGGCGACCTCCGGCCGGCATCGGCCGGGCCAGCCGGCCACGCTGGCGGATTGCAAGAGCTGTTTGCCCTCCGGGCGGGGGATCTTCGACAGAGATGGGGGAGGCCCGTCCGGACGGTGCGGTAGTCGATGGTTGCGCGGGTCGCCATCTCCACCATGAGTCCCAGGCAGAGCCGAGCAGACCAGGGGCCAGGGTGCCAAGGTCGTTCGTCCGGTAGGGCGCTCCACCTTGACACCCTGGCCCCTGGCCCACTCCACGGTGTGTGGGACTCACGGCGGAGATGGCTCTGAGGCCCACCGTGTGGCAGCAGAAGCGAGGATGCTCGCGAAGGACGTAGGGGCGGTTCAGCCCGTTCCCATCGCGAGCCAGATCATGAAGGATCGCCAACACCTTCGGGCGACGGCAGACGGCAGGACAGGGCATGATGCTCGGATGACATTGGCCGAGATCTGGCCCGTGCGCCGTCTGCGGGTGACGACGTCCGTGCTTGAGCTGGCTGTACCGGGTGAGGGCGAGCTTGCCGAGCTGGCGATCCTTGCGGCAGCCGGCATCTACGATCCGCAGAGCCGCTTTCTGGCGCGATCGCCCGTAGCGGGATGGGAGTCGGGACCGTCACCCCAGGCCGAGTGGTCGTTCCTGCGGTACTACTGGGCGTCCCTAGCGGACTGGCGGCCGAGCAGATGGAACCTGGTAATGGCTGTGAAGGTCGATGGCGCGTGCGTCGGGGTGCAGGAGATCGGCGCGCAGGAATTCGGGATCACTAAGACCGTCTCGACGGGGTCATGGATCGCGCGGCGGTTCCAGCGGCGTGGTTACGGCAAGGAGATGCGGGGCGCCATCCTGCACCTCGCGTTCGCCGGGCTGGGAGCGGATCGCGCCGAGTCCGCCGCCTGGTCCACCAACGCGCCGTCGCTGGGAGTCTCGTGGTCGCTTGGCTATCAGTCGAACGGCACCACAATCCGGGCTTTCGACGGTGCCCGCCAGGAGCAGATCAACCTGGTGCTCGACCGCGAACGGTGGGAGAGCCACCGTGACGACATCGCGATCCACGGACTCAGCGACGAGGTGCTTGAGCTGATGAACGTTAAGTCGGCCGCATCCCGGTGATGGCCGCTGCCCGCGGGGCCGCACGTCCGTTGGGCTGTACAGCCATTGGTACAGCCAAGCTGGCCGACAGGCGTGGGTGACGAGCGACGGCAACCGACGAGTTGAGCAGGTCAGTCGCACCAGCCGACGCCAGCCGACAACGGGCTCGATCTTTGCAAAGCAGGGGTCGGAAGTAGGTGCGCGCATGCGGACTGCCCTGCGGGCGGCCTCCGGCCGTCCTCGGGCGCCCGCAGCGCATCATTCGAGAGTCAGCAGATCGTCAGCAAGTGTCGTACCGCGCGGCGACTCTCGATCATGCTCGACGGCAAACCCGCTACGTCTGACCACGCGGTACGGCACTTGATCACACTCGCTACTACGTCAGGTCACTTTCCCCCCGACGGGGGTCGTCCCTTTTCTGCGGGAGTGCGCCAGGGCTGCTCACAGGCCGTCCTCCGGTCCGTCCAGACCGTCCATGGAGGGCCTTCCGTCGCACCGCCGCCCCGTAGGGCGAGTCACCGCTGGCCGTAGCCACTTTTTTGTGGGTACTTGTCGCCAGGTAGGGCCGCGGCGAGTCTGGTTATGGGCGGTCGCGAGGCTGTCAGATCCGGGTGGATGAGGAGTTGGCTGATGTATCAGGAGGCCGGGTGGGCCTCGGCAAGTTTGTCCAGGCGGCGGTGGCCCCAGTCAGAAACGGGGGCCAATGCCTCGGAGAGTTCGCGGCCGAACGTCGTCAGGGAGTACTCGGTCTTCAACGGCAGCACCTCGTACGCCTCCCGGTGCACCAGTCCGTCGATCTCCATCTCTCGGAGCGCCTGAGTCAGCACCTTCTCCGTGAGGCCCGGAAGCTGCCGGCGCAGCTCTCCGGGACGGCGCGGACCGGACTCCAGCAGCCAGAGCAGAGCCGTCTTCCACTTGCCGTCGATCACGGCGATCGCGGCCGTCACTCCGCAGACGTTCAGGTCCTGGGCACGACTGCGCGTCATCCTCGTCCTATTCGTTCCATTTTCACATGTTCACGGGGGCTAAGTCATGACCTCATACGCCGAAAAGTCTGTCACAGTGCTCGGTCTGGGACCGATGGGCCGGACCCTGGCCGGCGCGTTCCTGAACGCCGGCCTGCGGACGACCGTATGGAACCGGACGTCGGGCAGGGATCGGGAGCTGGTCGAGCGGGGCGCGATCAGCGCCCGATCGGCCGAAGAGGCGGTCGCCGCAAGCAGGCTGACCGTGGTCTGCGTGGTGAACTACGACGCGTCGGACGCCATCCTGCGACGCGACGAGGTCATTGATGCCCTCAAGGGGCGCACACTGGTCAGTCTGACGGCCGACACTCCGGACCGGGCCCGAGACACCGAGCGGTGGGCGACCGGACACGGCATCCGGTACCTGGACGGTGCGATCATGACGCCGATCACCACCATCGGAACCGCGGACGCGGTGATCATCTACAGCGGCCCCGAGGACCTTTACTGGGAGCAGCAGCCGGTGCTGAACGCGCTGGGCGGCACCCACACCCACCTCGGCGAGGAGATCGGCCGCGCGGCGGCGTACGACATCGCGCTGCTCGACATCTTCTGGACCGCGATGGCGGGCTACGCGCACGCACTAGCGGTGGCGAAGGCGGAGGGTGTCACGGCTCGGGAGCTGGCACCCTTCGCCAAGGGCATCGGCGCGATCCTCCCACCCATCTTCGAGGAGGCCGCGGAGGAAGTGGACAGGGACAGCTTCTCCGGCGAGGGCAACCCGATCACCTCCGCAGTGTCGTCCATGGCCCATATCGTCCACACGTCCGAGGCTCACGGGATTGACGCCGGCGTGATGCGTGCGGCCGAAGGCATGGCCCGCCGGGTCATCGGACTGGGCCACGGCACAGACGGGTTCATGCGGGTCGTCGAGGTCCTCGGGCGGCACTGAAGCCCGACAGAGATGACGCTGTCCCGCAGGTAGCGATCTACTGAGGCGATAGCAGGTGGCGGTGCTTTCCCGACTCGGCCGGGTCGGGCGCCGGGCGGAAAGTCAGCGAACGTCAGCGCTCCGTAGCAGTTCACACGCGGGAAGGTGCCGTCGGCGGTCGTCGCGCCCAGAACAGTGCGTGACCGCCGGCGCCCTCCGGGATGAATTCCTCCGAGTCGATCTCCAGGCCGACTTGTCGCAGCCAGGAGCGGTACGTGGGGGCGTCGGCCTGGCTCCACCACATGGCGGCCGGGCCGTCGAGCCAGTTGTCCTCGGTGCCGGTCCACGCGTTGCTGCCGACGGTGGTCAGCAGCCAGCCGCCGGGCCGGAGCCAGGTCGCGATTCGCGCGATGAGCTGCGGCTGGTCGGCTAGGGGAAGGTGGATCAGGGCATAGAGGCACACCACCGCGTCGAACGAGGCGGGCGGCAGGTCGAGTTGGGTGGCGTCGGCACGTCGGAAGGTGCCGGTGGGAACCAGGCGCCGGGCCCGCTCGATCTGTACCTCGCTGATGTCGACGCCTGTGACGTGGTGCCCGGCGTCGGCGAGGCTGCGGGCGACAGGCACGCCACAGCCGCAGCCGAGGTCCAGGACCGTCGCGGTCGCAGGTAGGCGTCCCTTCAGGTCGTCGAGCCAGGGACCGTACTGGCCGTCCTCGGCATCGTCCGCCCGGTAGTAGTAGGAGAGTTCGTCGTACCCGCGTCGGACCACGTCTCGCTCGTCGTCGCCATCCACTTCCAGGAGACTAGGGGCACTGCTCCCGCCTGCCGACCCGTTATTCCGCGCGGAGATTCCGCCGGTCGCGGGCGATTCCCCGGTACGGCGACGGCGGCAATTCGTCGACGGCGATGTGTTGGGCAGCCTGGTCGCCCTGTTCTCCTCCAGCCGTGCTACCTGCGGCGCAGCCCTCGCGCATAGCAGATCAACCGTCCCGACGGACGTTGTCCACAGGGCGTCACGTTGTCCACAGGTGAGGCGGTCGGGGGCGCCGACCAGGGCAGTTGGCGAGCAGGGTCGGCGGCACAGAGTCCTGACCGCTGGAGGCCGCGATGGCACCCCGTACCTCCGTTCCGCCGATCCGCCGGCTTCCGCTGGTCATCACGGGGGACGACGACCTGCTCGACGACCTGCTCCGGCTCGCCGCCGCCGGTGGGACGGAGGTGGAGCTCGCCGAAGATCCGGCTGCGGCCCGTACCCGTTGGCTACCCGCACCGCTGGTGTTGCTCGGTGCTGACCAGGCGCAGCCGTGCCTGCGGGCCCGACTACCGAAGCGGCCCCGCCTGGTGTTGGTGGGTCGGTCCGGCCAGCTCGATCCCGGTTGGCAGATCGCCGAGCTGATCGGCGCAGAACACGTCGCCGTCCTGCCGGCCGCCGAGCCTTGGCTGCTCGACCGGTTCGTCGAGCAGAGCCCCGACCGTCCGGAGGGATCCGGCGCCCGGGTCGTCGCGTTGCTCGGCGGGCGGGGCGGTGCCGGGGCGAGCGTCCTCGCCGGCGGGCTCGCCGTGACCGCCGCGCGGGCGCGACTGCGCACGCTGCTTGTCGACGCCGACCCGCTCGGCGGCGGCCTCGACCTCGTGCTCGGCTGGGAGCAGTTGGAAGGGCTGCGCTGGCCGTCGCTCACCGGTGCGGACGGGCGGGTGGACGCGCCCGCGCTGGTCCAGGCCCTACCCAGCCGAGGTGACCTCGTGGTGCTCTCCTGGGATCGCGGCGAGATGCTGTCCCTGCCCACCGCCGCGATGGCGGCGACAGTCGACGCCGCGCAGCGCGGCCGGGACTTCGTCGTGATCGACCTGCCCCGCCAACTTGACGACGCCGCCGTGATCGCACTGCAGGCGGCCGACCACGCGTTCGTCGTCGTCCCGGCGGAGCTACGGGCCACCGCGGCCGCCGCCCGGGTGGTGGCCGCCGCCGCCCCACACTGCGCCGCGCTGTCGGTGGTGGTGCGCGGGCCCGCCCCGGGTCGGTTGCGCGCCACCGAGGTGGCACGTGCGCTCGGGCTTCCCCTCGCCGGCACGCTACGCCCCGAGCCCGGGCTCTGCCGTGGCCTCGAACGAGGCGAGGCGCCTGCGGCTGCCGGCAAGGGTCCGCTGGCCGCGCTCTGCCAGCGGATCGTCGCGGACCTCACAGGCGTGCCCGTGCCAGGTGCGGCATGACAGGCCGCCCGGAGGACCACGGCCTCGCCGCCCGGGTGCGGCAGCGGATCGCCGCCGGCACCACCCCGGTCACCCCCGCGGCGATCGTTTCCGCGGTACGCGCCGAGCCCGCCGCCGTGGTGTTGGGCGACACCGCAGTGCTACGGATCGCCGACCGGGTGCACGACGACCTCGTCGGTGCCGGGCCGCTGGCCCCGCTGCTGGCCGACCCGGATGTCACCGACGTTCTGGTAAACGGCGTGCGCGTCTGGGTCGACAGGGGATCGGGGTTACACCAGGTCGCGATCCCGATGGGCTCGGTGGAGGACGTCCGCAGGCTCGCGCAGCGGCTGGTCGCCAGTGCCGGGCGGCGGCTCGACGACGGCTCCCCGTACGCGGACGCCCGGCTGCCCGACGGCACCCGGTTGCACGCTGTACTGCCGCCGGTGGCCACCGACGGCCCCTACCTGTCCCTGCGGACGTTCCGGCACCGGCCGTTCACCCTCGACGAACTGGTACGCCAGGGAACGGTGCCGCGACCGGTGGCACCACTGCTCGCCGCCGTCGTCACGGCCCGGCTGGCCTACCTGGTCACCGGGGGTACGGGGTCAGGCAAGACGACACTGCTCAACACGCTGCTCGGGTTGGTGCCGGCCACCGAGCGGATCGTCCTGGTGGAGGACGCCGCCGAGCTGCAACCGGGACACCCGCACGTGGTGGGCCTCCAGGCCCGTACGGCAAATGTGGAGGGAACGGGCGTGGTCAGCCTCGCCGACCTGGTTCGGCAGGCGCTGCGGATGCGCCCCGATCGGCTGGTGGTCGGGGAGTGCCGGGGCGGCGAGGTGGTCGATCTACTGGCCGCTCTGAACACCGGCCACGACGGCGGTGCCGGGACGCTGCACGCCAACGCCCCGTCCGACGTACCGGCGCGGTTGGAGGCGCTCGGCATGCTGGGCGGGCTGCCGCGCGCCGCGCTGCATGCCCAGGTCGTCGCGGCCCTTCAGGTGCTGTTCCAGGTACGCCGTGGCGACCGGGGACGGGTCCTGGAATCGATCTGCCTGTTGCTCCCGGAAGGGCCGGAACGGTTGGTCACCGTGGCGCCCGCCTGGGTACGCGGTCGAGGGCTGGGGATGGCCGCTCGTGCGCTCGGCGCCCTGCTGCGGGACCGCGGCGTAGTGGTACCGCCGATCCTCTGCGAGCCGTGGCCCGGATCGGCGGGGCCGGCATGAGCGGGGCGACGATTGTGGTGGCCCTGCTGCTGTTGCTCGCCGCAGTTCTGGTGGCCTGGCCCGTACGGAGCATCCGCGCCCGCCGCCGTCGGATTCTGGCGTCCAGCCGTGGCAGCACTGGTGGCGATCCGGATGACGCCCTGGTGGAGTGGATCAGGAGCCTCGGTCGCGTACTCGAAGGCTCCGGAGACGGGTCCGGCTTGGCTCACCCGGCCACCGTCCCGTACCCCCGTGCCGCGCAGGAGCCGAGTGGCGGGCGGACGGCGGTCGACTGGTCCACTCGGGACCGCGACGACGGCGCGAGCCGGCCGAGGGCGACAGGCTGGCCGGCGGGGCCGACCCGCCCGACGGGCCCTGGACGTCCGCCGACGCGACGGGATCCCCGACGCCCGGCCGCCGCACTCCGCCCCGAGGGCGAAGCCCTCGACGTTGTACGGCGTGCCGGCCAGGCCGTGGCCGTCCCGACGCTCGACGGCGCGGACCCGGACGCCTGCCGGTCCGGCGATAGTTGCGACGCTCTGCCGGCCGCCGACGAGCGGCACGGTGGTCCGGACGTTCGCACTGATCGTGCGGATGCGACGGAGGGCAGGCCCAAGGCTGGGCTCGCGAATCGCGTCGAACGGTCGCCAACGCGTCTGCTACTGCTGGTTGCCCTGGTGGGTGCCGGTGGCGGTGCCGTGCTCGCCGGGCCGGTGGCCGCGGTAGCGGTGGCCAGCTACGGCACGCTGGCGGTACGCGCCCTCCTGAGGTGGCGGGCCAACCGGCTCGCCGAGCGGGCCCGACGGCGCGGGTTGGACCTGCTCTGCGGTCTGGCGGCGGACCTTCGGGCCGGCCTGCCCGTCCCGCCGGCACTCGCCACAGTCAGCGGGCCCGGCGGATCCGACAGGCTTCGCCAACTGACCTCGGCAGCGGTGCGGCTGGCTGACCGGACGGGCGCGCCACTGGCGGAACTGGTCGAACGGATCGAGGCTGACGCTCGGGCGACCGACCGAGGGTTGGCCTCGGCGGCGGCGCAGGCGGCGGGTGCCCGCGCCACGGCCCTGCTTCTGGCAGCCCTGCCGGTGGGCGGGATCGGGCTCGGCTACGGCATCGGGGTGGATCCCCTGGCGGTCCTCCTGCACAGCACTGTCGGTGGGGTCTGTGCGGTCCTCGCGGTCGCCCTCCAGGCCATCGGCCTGTTCTGGGCCGAGCGGTTGGGCGCGACGCCAGGGCGGGCGGCCTGATGTCCCGGACGGCTCTCGTGGCCGCCGCTCTGGTGGTGGCGGCGCTGCTCGTCACGCCGTTTCGGCCGCGCCGTCCCACCCGCCGAGCCGATCCGCCGACGTCCGGCGAACCCGGGCGGCCAGCCGGCCTCGGGGGATCGGCCCGCGCAGGGGGACCAGTCGACCCCGGCGGACCAGCCGAACCCGCCGGTCGGCGGCGGCGACCCGACCTGATCCGGATCGCCGCCGCGATGGCCGGGCTCGCCGTGGCCGTGGTCGTCGGAGGCTGGCTCGGGCTGCTCGGCGCTGTCCCGACCGCAGTCCTCTCCGACGTGCTGTTGCGACGGATCGAATCCCCGGCGGCACGAACCCGGAGGCTCCGCGAGGCTGTCGACCTGCCGCTCGCCGCCGACTTGCTGGCGGCGGCGATGCGGGCGGGCGCTCCGGTCGACCGCTCGGTGCTCGCCGTGGCCGAGGCGTTGGACGGCCCGCTAGCCGATCGACTGGCCCGGGTCGGCCGCACCCTTCTGCTCGGCGGAGGTCCGGCGGAGGCGTGGTCAGCCCTGGACGGGGTGCCCGGCGCGGAGCGGATGGCCGCGGCGGCGTTCCGGTCGGCCAACAGCGGCGCAGCCCTGGCCGGCGCGCTGACGCGGCTCGCCGACGACCTACGTGCCGACCGGGCAACCGCCGCCGAGGCGTCCGCCCGCCGAGCGGGCGTGCTCATCGTGCTGCCGCTGGGGCTCTGCTTCCTGCCGGCGTTCATTCTCGCCGGCCTGGTGCCGGTGATCGTCGCCGTCCTCGGCGACGTGCTCTGACCCATCGAGAAGGGAACACACAATGCGTAAGCTCATCGCCCGCCTGCGCGGCGACGCGGGTATGAACACCGCCGAGTACGCCGTCGGCACGCTCGCCGCAGTCGCCTTCGCCGGCATCCTGCTGAAGGTGCTTACCTCCGGCAACGTGCAGTCGGCGTTGACCGCCGTCATCGACCGGGCACTCAAGTGACGGGGCGCCGGCAGGCCGGCCGCGATCGGAGGGCCTGCACCCCGGGTCGGGCGGCTGGTGGCGGCCGACGAGTCCGCGCTGTCGTACGGGCTGCCGGTGGAGACCGTGGATCCTTCACCGCCGAACTGGCGGCTGGCCTGCCGGCGCTGCTCCTGCTCCTGCTCGCCGGGCTGACGGCAGTCAACGCCGTCAGCACCAGGGCCAGTTGCCTGCACGCCGCTCGGGAGGCGGCGCTGGCCGCCTCCCGAGGTGAGGCTGACATGCCCGGAGCGCCGCCGGGCGCGGAGGTGTCGGTGTCGATCGATGAGGGCCGGGCGCAGGCGACGGTCCGGGCACCTGTGCGCGCGCTGGGCGGTCGGCTGCCGCGCGTCACCGTGGTCGCCACCGCCGTCGCGGCACTCGAACCCGGGGCCGGAGAGGGAGACCGGTGAACCAGCCCGTGGGTGGGCGGCCCGCCCTGGCGTGGCCGGACCCTGGGCGCACTCTCGGTGAGTGGCCGGTCGGTGGTCGGTCTGGCCTCGGACGGTCTGGCCTCGGTCGGTCTGGTCTCCGACGTTCTGGTGGCGGGTCGTTCGGCGGTGTGCCGCCGGACAGTGAGCGTGGCGGGGCGACAGTCCTGTTGCTGGCAGTGGGGCTGGTATTTGTGCTGGTCGGGCTGTTCGGCGCTGCCGTCGCCGGGGCCGGAATGGCGGCTCAACGGGCGGCGGTGGCGGCCGACCTCGGTGCGCTCGCCGGAGCCGCCAAGGCGCTCGACGGCGACGCGGTGGCCTGTGCGGCAGCCCGAGACATCGCAGGCCGCAACGGTGGTCACCTGGTCGGCTGTCGGCTTGAGGGATTGGACGTGCTGGTGACGGTCGAGGTGGTGTTCACGCCAACTCCCGGCCTGACGCGGGCTGCCGCGTCTACCGCGCGCGCTGGCCCGGTCCGTGGCTGACCGAGGCCGCGCCGGCCCGCCGGCCAGGAGCGGGCGCGAGGCCCTGGCCCGGCCGGCGGTTGAGGCGGCTTGGAGCGGCCGGTAGGGAAGCTGAGCGGAGGCCGGCTAGGTCAGCGGGACTGGAGGGCGTCGAGGGCGACGGCCATCGCGATGACGAGGCGGCGGTCGATCTGCGGGTGCTGCACCTCGACGACGTACTTGTCGCGCAGGCCCCACTTCTTGATCACCGAGAAGACCGGCTGGCCGCCAGCGGTGAAGTCGAAGTGGTACGGCAGCCAGGACAGCGAGTCGACGAACCGGCGGAGCAGAGCCACCGGCATGCTGCGCTCCTGCCCCGTCACCTGCGGCAGGCCGGCCTGCTCGACGTGCCAGGTGGAACGGAGCAGCGACTGGGCGAAGTCCTTGCGGAACAGGCCGATCGGGTTGCCGGCCGCGTCCGTGACGTCGTACGTGGCGCCGAGGTCGAGGCGCTGGCGGGCCTTGAAGCCCAGCAGGGGCTGCTGCTTGGAGTCATCGGTGTAGATCGTCACCTGCTCCTTGAAGGCGAGCCGCTTCTGCTGCGCGAAGGCCAGCATCTCGCCCTCGGTGCCGTCCGGCTTGACCGCCCGGACCTCGTACTGGTTGACCATCATCCGCAGCCGCTGGCGGATGTGGAACTGATTCAGGGTCTGCAAGTTGTCGAGCTGCATCTGTTCTCCTCAGAGGGGCTGGTGCGCCGGAGTCTCGCACAGGCAGGCAACAGCCACAGGCCCGCGCCCGTCCAGCGCCGCCGCTGCCACTGCAGTCCGGCGCTGCCGCCCGGCCATGTCCGGTCAGGCTGCCTGCCTCGCGCGGCCTCACCGCCCGGCCATGTCCGGTCAGGCGGCCTGCCCCGCCCGGCCTGCCCTGCCCGGCCTGCCCGGCCTGCCCTGCCCGGCCTGCCCTGCCCGGCCTGCCCTGCCCGGCCTGCCCTGCCCGGCCTGCCCTGCCCGGCCTCACCGCCCGGCCTGCCACAATCTCTCAGGCTGTTTGCCACGTGCGGCCCGACCGCCCCGTTCGGTCGGACCGTCGCTTGGAGGTCAGCGGCCGTCGACGGTGACGCGCAGCGCCCAGGTGTTGAGGACCTGGTGGATGCCGCGCAGCCGTTCGTTGATCTGCTCCAGTCGTTCCGCCTGGGCCAGGGCGGCCAGCGCGGACCCGAGCGCGATCTGCTGGTCGAGGGTGAGTTGTTCCTGGTCGATGGTGTAGAGCAGGTCGACGGTCTCGGCGATGGTGTCGGCCACAACTCCTCCTCAGGCATGGGGCGACAACGAAACAGACATCGATGGAAGCGCTCCCAAGCTATTGTGCCCAGCGCCCGGTGGGTTCATGCAAGACTGCGGCGCAGACCGGCCCGTTCAGGGCGATGATCGACTCGACATCATTGATACCGGGGTGTCCACGGCACAGGGATACCCCGGAATCAATGAACTCGAGTCGATCATGGACGGGTCGTCCGGCTGAGCAGGCACTCAGGCGGGCAGGTTCGCCAGCACCACGTCGAGTACCCGGATCGCGTCCGGCTTGGAGAGCGGGTTGTTGCCGTTGCCGCACTTCGGCGACTGCACGCAGGACGGGCATCCGGTCTCGCAGCCGCACTCCGCGATGGCGTCCCGGGTGGCCCGCAGCCACGCCGAGGCCGTCCCGTACGCCCGCTCGGCGAAGCCCGCCCCGCCGGGGTGCCCGTCGTAGACGAAGACGGTTGGCGCCTCGGTGTCCGGGTGCAGCGCTGTGGAAAGCCCACCGATGTCCCACCTGTCGCAGGTGGCCATCAGGGGAAGGAGACCGATCGCGGCGTGTTCGGCGGCGTGCAGCGCACCTGGCACGTCGGGGGTTTGTACCCCGGCGGAGGTCAGCGACTGCGGGGAGAGCGTGAACCAGACCGCCACGGTACGCAGCTCCCGGGTGGGCAGGTCCAAGGGGCGGGTGTCGATCACCTCGCCGGTGGCGATCCGGCGTCGCTGGTACGACACCACCTGGCTGGTCACGTCCACCTCGCCGAGGAACATCCCGACCGGTCCTGCGTCCACGTAGGAGCGCACGGACACCACTGACAGGTCGGTGACGTCGCGGGCGTGGGTCGACCAGTCCGGCTCCTCGGCGTGCACGAGCGCGCAACCGTCGACCAGGTCGAGTTCGTCGACGACGTACGAGATGCCCTGGTGCAGGTAGACGGCGCCGGGGTGGAGCAGGAAGTGTGCGGAGCCGCCGTCGACAGTGCCGAGCAGCCGGCCGGTGGCCGACTCCACCACGCAGACCGGGGCGCCGCCCTGACCGCGCAGGTCCACCTCGGGGCGTTCGCGGTGCCGCCAGTACCAGCCGGTCGGTCGTTGCCGCAGCGCTCCGGCCGCCACCAGCTCGTCGACCGCCTCCTTCGCGCCGTCGCCGAAGAGCGCCAGGTCGGCCGGGGTGAGCGGCGCCTCGACCGCGGCGCAGGCCAACTGCGGGGCCAGCACGTACGGGTTGGCCGGGTCGAGCACCGTGGCCTCCACGGGCGCCCCGAAGATCGCCTCCGGGTGGTGCACGAGGTAGGTGTCCAGCGGGTCGTCCCGGGCCACCAGCACGGCGAGGGCCTCATCCCCGGAGCGCCCGGCGCGGCCCGCCTGCTGCCACAGTGAGGCCCGCGTGCCCGGGTAGCCGCAGATCAGCACGGCGTCCAGGCCGACAAGGTCCACGCCCAGTTCCAGGGCGTTTGTGGAGGCGAGGCCCAGCAGGTCACCGTGCAGCAGCGCCCGCTCCAACTCGCGTCGTTCCTCGCGCAGGTAGCCGCCCCGGTAGGCGGCCACCCGGTCGCCGAGCCCGGGTACCGCGTCGTCCAACGCCCGACGCGCGTTCGCCGCCACCACCTCCGCGCCCTTGCGGGACCGGACGAAGGCGAGCGTGCGTACCCCCTCGGAGACCGTGTCGGCGAGAAGGTCCGCGGTCTCGCGCAGCGCCGACCGGCGGACCTGGTGGAGGTCGTCGTGGTCGCCCGTCGCCTGCGGGGGCACCGGGGTGGAGGAGCCCGACTCAGGTGGGAGCAGCGGCGGTTCCCAGAGGGCGAAGGTCATCCCGCCGCGCGGTGACGCGTCCTCGGTGACCGCCGTCACCGGTAGGCCGGTAAGTCGCCCGGCGGCGGTCGCCGGGTCACCTGAGGTCGCCGAGGCGAGGACGAACACCGGTGTCGCCCCGAAACGCGCGCACTGCCTGCGCAACCTCCGCAGCACGTGCGCCACGTGCGAGCCGAACACCCCTCGGTAGGTGTGGCACTCGTCGATCACCACGTACGCCAGGCGGCGTAGGAAGCCGGACCACTGGGCGTGCCCGGGCAGGATGCCGTGGTGCAGCATGTCGGGGTTGGTGAGCACGAAGCGGGAGTGCCTGCGGATCCACTCCCGCTCGGCGCGCGGAGTGTCCCCGTCGTAGCAGGCGGGGCGTACCCCCTCCAGTTCCAACTCGGCGACGGCCCGCAACTGGTCGGCGGCCAGGGCCTTGGTCGGCGCCAGGTAGAGCACCGTGGCCCGGGGGTCGGTGAGCAGTGTGGCAAGCGCCGGGAGCTGGTACGCAAGCGACTTGCCGGACGCGGTGCCGGTGGCGACGACCACATGCCCGCCCTCGTACGCCAGGGTGGCCGCCTCGGCCTGGTGCTGCCACGGCGCGACCACGCCCCGGCGGGCGAACGCCGCGCGTAGTTCCGTCGGTGCCCACGGCGGCCACGGTGCGGGCACCCCGGCGCGGGCCGGCACCCGCTCGACGTGGGTGACCGGATCGCCGGCACCCCGGGAGCGCAGCCGACGCAGGAGGTCGACGGGCGACAGCTTCAGGTCGTCGCGCGGCGGCAGGCGCGCGGAGCCGAAGTCGTCGGAAGTCACGTCCTGCACTCTCGCACTGGTGTTCGGAGATGAAAAGTCGAGCCCGGGGGTAAGGGAAAGCCTCCGCCGGTGGCCGCAAGGATGCCCCGGCGGTAGTGGTTAGATGCCCAGGAGAGTTTACGGCTCTGGCGAGGAGGACCGATGGAGCTGTCGTTGGCGACGCGCACCGTGGGCGAGCACACGGTGCTTGAGGTCGGCGGTGAGGTCGACGTCTACACCGCGCCCCGGCTCCGTGAGCGGCTCCTCGAACTGATCGACGGCGGCGCTCGGCACGTGGTGGTGGACCTCGGTCGGGTGGACTTCCTCGACTCCACCGGGCTGGGCGTGCTGGTGGGCGCGCACAAGCGGCTGCGTACGGCCGGTGGCTCGTTCGCACTGGTCTGCGACAAGGAGCCGCTGCTCAAGATCTTCCGGATCACGGCACTGGACCAGGTGTTCCCGCTGCACCCCACTGTCGAGGCGGCGGTCGACGCGGGTCCGACCGGCATCAACGCGTGATGGCGACGGTCCGGCTCTCCTTCTCTCCGGCACCGGTGCACGTGCGTACCGCCCGACTGGTCGGCGTCGCCGTCGCCCGGCGCGCGGGCGTCCGTGAGGACCTGCTGGACGAGGTGCGCCTGGCCATCGGCGAGGCGTGTACGCGGGCGGTGGCCCTGCACCGGCAGTACGGCCTCGCCGACCCGGTGCTTGTGGAGATGTTCGACGGCGGCACGTACGCGGTGCGCGTCGTGGACCGGGCACCCATCGAGGCAGGCATCGGGTTGGCGGCTCTTCCTCCGGACGAGCTTGCCAACGAGTCGCTTACCGATGAGGCGTTGACCACTGGCGTCGGCTTCGCGCTGCTCGCCGGCTTCGTCGAGGACCTCCAGGTGCGCCCTGTCGACGAGGGCATCGGCACCGAGGTGCGGATGGTGTGGCCGGTCAACCGCTGACACAAGCCGATCCGAAGGCCGCATCCCCCTGGTGGGATGCGGCCTTCTGGCATGGAACATGCCCTATATCAGATTTCGTTTCATAACACAGCGACGAAGATCATCGAGACACGGTGGCACCTGCGTGTGACCTCCAACACTGCGGAGGGCTACAGTACCCGGGTTGTCAGCAAGTGACCCGTCCCGCACCCAGCGGTTATGGGTGGTCATCGCTGGTCCGCTGGGGTGGGTTGGCGCGCTTGCAAGTCCGCATTCAGGCGCCGGTCGGTGCGTCTCCACCCACCGGCGCGAGTGTTCGGTAACAGGAGGACACAGATGTCCGAGACCTTGGCCGCCGAGGGCGGCGGGCTTTCCCTTACCGGAAGCAATGTCACATACGTCGTCATCGCCGCGGTCATTGCGCTTGTAGCGCTCGCCTTCGCCGCCGCCCTGACGAAGGCGGTGCTGGCAGCCGGCAAGGGCACCACCAACATGCAGGAGATCTCGGAGGCGGTCCAGGAGGGCGCCTCGGCCTACCTGCTCCGTCAGTTCCGCACCCTGGCGATCTTCGTCGTCATCGCCGTGGTGCTCCTCTTCCTGCTGCCGGTGCACGACACCGACGGCAGCGAGACGGCCGTGAAGATCGGCCGCTCGCTCTTCTTCGTGGTGGGCGCCCTGTTCAGCGCATCCATCGGCGGCGCAGGCATGTGGCTTGCCACCCGCGCGAACCTCCGCGTGGCCGCCGCCGCCCGGGAGCGCGAAGGTGGCCGCGAGGCCGCCATGAAGATCGCCTTCCGGACCGGCGGCGTGGTCGGCTTCCTCACCGTCGGCCTGGGCCTCTTCGGTGCCGCGCTCGTCGTCCTGGTCTACCGCGGCGACGCGCCCACCGTTCTGGAGGGCTTCGGCTTCGGCGCCGCACTGCTTGCCATGTTCATGCGGGTCGGCGGCGGCATCTTCACAAAGGCCGCCGACGTCGGCGCCGACCTCGTCGGCAAGGTCGAGCAGGGCATCCCCGAGGACGACCCCCGCAACGCCGCCACCATCGCCGACAACGTGGGCGACAACGTCGGCGACTGCGCCGGCATGGCCGCCGACCTCTTCGAGTCGTACGCCGTGACGCTCGTCGCCGCGCTGATCCTCGGTCGTGCCGCGTTCGGCGAGGAGGGCCTGGTCTTCCCGCTGATCATCTCCACAATCGGTGTGCTGGTCGCGATCTTCGGGGTCTTCATCACCCGGCTGCGCGCGTCCGACCGCAACGCCCTGACGGCGATCAACCGGGCCTTCTACATCTCCGCAGTGCTCTCCGCCGTGCTCGTGGCGATCGCCGCCTACGCGTACCTGCCGGCGACCTTCGGCGAGTTCAGCAGCGGGCTTACCGACGCGACGGGCAACCCGCGGCTCGTAGCCATCGGCGCGGTCGTGATCGGCATCGTGCTGGCCGGCGCGATCCAGGCGCTGACCGGCTACTTCACCGAGACCAACCGCCGTCCGGTGCAGGACATCGGCAAGAGCTCGCAGACCGGTGCGGCCACCGTCATCCTGGCAGGCATCAGCATCGGCCTGGAGTCGGCGGTCTACTCGGCGCTGCTCATCGGCGCCGGTGTCTTCGGCGCGTTCCTGCTCGGCGGCAGCTCCATCACGCTGTCGCTGTTCGCTGTCGCGCTGGCCGGCACCGGCCTGCTCACCACCGTCGGCGTGATCGTGGCGATGGACACCTTCGGGCCGATCTCCGACAACGCCCAGGGCATCGCCGAGATGTCCGGTGACATCGACGAGCACGGCGCACGGACGCTCACCGAGCTGGACGCGGTCGGCAACACCACCAAGGCGATCACCAAGGGCATCGCGATCGCAACAGCGGTGCTCGCGGCGACCGCGCTGTTCGGCTCGTACACCGACTCGCTGCGCACCGCGTACGCGGACGCCGGCGTTGGCGACGTCGGCGGCGAGATCCTCAACTCGCTGAACGTGGCGAACCCGCGCAACCTGGTCGGCCTGATCATCGGTGCGGCTGTCGTGTTCCTCTTCTCCGGCCTGGCCATCAACGCGGTGTCCCGCTCGGCCGGCGCCGTGGTGATGGAGGTCCGCCGGCAGTTCCGTGAGCTGCCCGGCATCATGGACCGCACCCAGCGCCCGGAGTACGGCAAGGTCGTCGACATCTGCACCCGGGACGCGCAGCGCGAGCTGGTGACCCCCGGCCTGCTCGCCATCCTGGCGCCGATCGCTGTCGGTTTCGGTCTCGGGCCCGGCGCGCTCGCCGCCTACCTGGCCGGGGCGATCGGCGCCGGCACCCTGATGGCTGTCTTCCTTGCCAACTCCGGTGGCGCCTGGGACAACGCAAAGAAGCTGGTCGAGGACGGCGCGTACGGCGGCAAGGGCTCCGAGTCGCACGAGGCGACGGTCATCGGTGACACCGTCGGTGACCCGTTCAAGGACACCGCCGGCCCGGCGATCAACCCGCTGATCAAGGTGATGAACCTGGTCTCGCTGCTGATCGCGCCCGCCGTGGTGGCCTGGAGCGTCGGCGACGACCGCAACGTCGGCCTTCGGGTGACCATCGCGCTGGTCGCGACGGCGATCATCGTGGCGTCCGTGGTGTTCAGCAAGCGCAAGGGCATCGCGATGGACGAGTCCGGCGACGGTGGCAACACCGGTGCGGGCAGCACCGACCACCGGCCGGAGACGGTGAACGCCTGACCGAAAAGCGGTACCCGGTCCCCGGTCGGCACACCAGCCGACCGGGGACCGCTGCCGTCGGCGTCCGAACCATCCGACCGGTGCCACACCTGGCCAAAGGCCGTACGCTGCAACGCATGCGTACGTGCCGGACGTCCACCGCGGGAAAGCTCACGGTGGTCCTGGCCACGCTCGCCGTCCTGGCCGGCTGCGGCGGCGGCCCCAGCCCTCGGGCGTGGGCGGCTTCGGTCTGCGGCGCGCTCACCCCGTGGCGCTCCGAGATCAGCAAGCTGACGAGCAGCACCGACGAGCAGATGACCGCGCAGACCACCCCCGCGCAGGCCAAGGAGAACCTGGTGCGGCTCTTCGGCGGCGCGGAGCAGGCAAGCGAGACCGCGCGACGCAAGGTGGAGCAGGCCGGGGTGCCCGAGACGGAGAACGGCGAGGCCATCGCCGCCGGTTTCCGCGACTCCCTGGGCAAGATGCGCGACGCCTACGGTCGCGCGCGGGACACCATCGACGGCCTGGGCACCGGCGAGCCCACTGTCTTCTACGGCGGTGTCCGGGCCGCGGTGGAGACGCTCAACAAGGAGTACGACGCCAGCGCGCTGGACACCAGCCAGCTCAACTCCGAGGAGCTGAAAACAGCCTTCGACGAGGTGCCGGAGTGTCGCTGAGCGGGCTCGGCGACACCGGGGCGGCGCAGCCGCCGCTCCCGGCCCTGTTCCCCGCACCTGACCCGCCAGCACCTGCTCCGGCGGAGTCCAGCACCGTCGAGATCGGCGCTGTCGCTCCCGACGCCCTCGTGTCCGCCGTCGGCGCGGCCGGCAGGGGTCGGCGGCGCAGCGGGTCGGCCCGTCCCGGGTCGGCCCACTCCGGCGCTTCCGATGGCGAGGACGCCGGGCGGCAACTCGTCTTCTTCGGCGCGGAGGCAGCCGAACCGACTGTCGCCGACCTGGCCGGGCTGCTCGCCGGGCCGGGCGAGGTCGTCCGGATGGGCGGCACCGCGCGCCTCTCGGTGCGTGTGGACGCCGCCTGGCGGGTGCACGTACTCGTCGCCGAACTGGCGCTGCGGGGTCTCGCCGCGAGCTGGGAGCCGACCGAGGACGACAAACACACAGTCCGTACGTCGTACACCCGGGTGTTGAAGCCGCTCGCGGCCGCCTGGCTGCACGGTGCGGTCAAGCGCCCACCGGCGGTCCTGCACCTCACCGGCCGGCGGTTGCGGCTCTGGGTCGCCGCCGCCGGTACGCCGGAGCCGCCCGGCAGCTTCCTGCTCCAGCTCGGCGAGGGCGACCCGGATTCCTGGGACAGGCTCGGCGCGGCGCTCGCAGCCGCCGGCCTGTCCGGCACGTTGCTCGCCCCCGCCGAAGGCGGCCCGGCCTACCGGATAACCGGCCGCCGCCGCCTGACCCGGCTAGCCGAACTGGTAGGCGACCCCCCAACCTCAGCACCCCCCACAACCTGGCCAACCCGCCCCTAACCCCCGCCCGCCCCCGCCGCGCCCCGCTCCCCCCTCGCCCCGCTCCCCCCTCGCCCCGCTCCCCCCTCGCCCCGGTCGATCATGGAGTTGTGGTGGTGGACGTACTTCCCTTCCGGGGTGAAAACGCCCACCACAAGTCCATGATCGACGGGGTTGGGGCGTGGATTCGCGTCTGTCTGGTGTTGGACAGCGGGGGGTTGGATTCGAGCGAGGGCGGGTTGTTGAGGGCCCGCCATCGTCACAGTGACCCGCTTCGAGCCCTACTCACGGTGTACGGTGGCGCCGTCCGGCAGTGCTGAGCGCGGTGGGGCGGGACTTCACCGCCGCGCCCGAGCGGTTTGCCGCCCGCGAAACCTGAAACGTGGGCGGCGCGTTACGTTGGACATCCGGACCGCCGGTGCCGCGGCGGGGTCGAGAACGGTCGCTTCTCGGGCACCGGCAGGCCACGAGCAGGAGTGAGGTCGACAGAGACGTGCCGAGCAACGCTGGAACCACCCGTCTGGTCATCGTCGAGTCACCGGCGAAGGCCAAGACGATCTCGGGCTACCTCGGCCCGGGGTACGTCGTGGAGGCCAGCTTCGGTCACGTCCGCGACCTGCCGCGCAACGCCGCCGACGTGCCGGCCAAGTACAAGGGTGAGCCGTGGGCCCGCCTCGGTGTGGACGTCGACAACGGCTTCCACGCCCTCTACGTCGTCTCCGCCGACCGCAAGCAGCAGATCAGCAAGCTGGTGAAGCTGGCCAAGGAGGTCGACGAGATCCTCCTTGCCACGGATGAGGACCGCGAGGGCGAGGCAATCGCCTGGCACCTTGTCGAGACGCTCAAGCCCAAGGTGCCGGTCAAGCGGATGGTCTTCCACGAGATCACCAAGCCGGCGATCCAGGCGGCGGTGGCCAACCCGCGGGAGATCGACCGCGATCTGGTCGACGCCCAGGAGGCGCGGCGGATCCTCGACCGGCTCTACGGCTACGAGGTCTCGCCGGTGCTGTGGAAGAAGGTCATGCCGAAGCTCTCGGCGGGCCGCGTGCAGTCCGTGGCGACCCGCATCGTGGTCGAGCGGGAGCGGCAGCGGATGGCGTTCCGCACCGCCGAGTACTGGGACATCCTGGCCACCCTCGCCGTGGCGAACGCCGGTGAGGGTCCGCGCGCGTTCAACGCCACGCTCGTCGCGCTCAACGGCGACCGGATCGCCACCGGTAAGGACTTCGAGCCGACCACCGGCAAGGTGAAGCCCGGTGCCGGCGTCGTGCACCTCGACGAGGGCGGTGCCCGGGGCCTCGCGGCCCGGCTGGAGGGGCGGCCGTTCACCGTCACCCGCGTCGAGGAGAAGCCCTACCGTCGCCGCCCGTACGCGCCGTTCATCACCTCCACGCTTCAGCAGGAGGCGGCCCGCAAGCTGCGCCTGTCCTCGCAGCAGACGATGCGCACCGCGCAGCGGCTCTACGAGAACGGCTACATCACCTATATGCGTACCGACTCGGTGAACCTGTCGGAGACCGCCATCTCGGCGGCCCGCCGGCAGATCGTCGAGCTGTACGGCGAGCGCAGCGTGCCGCCGGAGCCGCGTCGTTACACAGGCAAGGTGAAGAACGCGCAGGAGGCGCACGAGGCGATCCGCCCGGCGGGGGACAACTTCCGCACCCCGGGCGAGGTGGCCAAGGAGCTGTCCGCCGAGGAGTTCAAGCTCTACGAGCTGATCTGGCGGCGGACCATCGCGTCGCAGATGACCGACGCGGTCGGCTCCAGCGTCTCGGTGCGCATCCGCGCGGTCTCCACCTCCCAGGAGGAGGCCGACTTCGGGGCCACCGGCAAGACCATCACCGACCCGGGCTTCCTGCGCGCGTACGTCGAGTCCAGTGACGACGAGAACGCCGAGGCCGAGGACGCCGAGCGCCGGCTGCCGACCCTCGTCAAGAACCAGCCGCTTACCGCCGACGAGCTGGCGGCGCAGGGCCACCACACCCAGCCGCCGTCGCGCTACACCGAAGCGTCGCTGGTCAAGGCCCTGGAAGAGCTGGGCATCGGCCGCCCGTCCACCTACGCGTCGATCATGCAGACGATCCAGGACCGGGGGTACGTCACCAAGCGCGGCCAGGCGATGATCCCCACCTTCCTGGCGTTCGCTGTGATCGGGCTGATGGAGCGGCACTACCCCCGCCTCATCGACTACGACTTCACGGCCACAATGGAGAACGAGCTGGACGAGATCGCCGGCGGCGACCACGCTGCTGTCGACTTCCTCACCGCGTTCTACTTCGGCAGCTCAAACGGTGCCGGCGACCAGGACATCGCCCGTTCCGGTGGGCTCAAGAAGCTTGTCACCGAGAACCTCAGCGAGATCGACGCCCGCAGCGTCAACTCCATCCCGCTCTTCACCGACGATGACGGCCGCGCGGTAGTGGTCCGGGTCGGCCGCTACGGGCCGTACCTCCAGCGGGAGTTGCCCGACGGCGAGCAGCCGGCCCCGGCCGCAACGGGTGACGGCGAGGAGGGCGGCGCACAGGGCGACCGGGCGCCGATCCCCGAGGGCCTGGCCCCCGACGAGCTGACCCCGGAGAAGGTGCACGAGCTGTTCCTCGGCGGCAGCGGCGAGCGCAAGCTCGGCGACGACCCGGCCACCGGCGAGCCGATCGTGCTCAAGTCCGGCCGCTTCGGCCCGTACGTGTCCAGCGGTGAGCGGAAGTCGTCGCTGCTGCGTTCGCAGACCCCGGACTCGCTCACCCTGGAGCAGGCGCTCAAGCTGCTCAGCCTGCCCCGGTTGGTGGGCGTCGCGCCGGACGGCGTCGAGGTGTTCGCCAACAACGGCCGCTACGGTCCGTACGTGAAGCAGGGCGAGGAGTTCCGCTCCCTGGAGTCCGAAGAGCAGATGTTCACGGTCAGCCTGGACGAGGCGCTGGCGTTGTTGGCGGCTCCGAAGACCCGTGGCCGCCGGGCCGCCGCGCCGCCGCTGCGTGAGATGGGCGTCGACCCGCTTACCGAGAAGCCACTGGTGATCAAGGACGGCCGGTTCGGCCCGTACGTCACCGACGGGGAGTTCAACGCGTCGCTGCGCCGTGGGCAGACCCCGGAGGCGTTGAGCATTGAGGAAGCCTCGGAGATGCTTGCCGAGAAGCGGGCGAAGGGTCCGGCGCCGAAGAAGAAGGCGGCGGCCAAGAAGGCTCCGGCCAAGAAGGCAGCGGCGAAGAAGGCAACGGCCACCAAGAAGACGGCCGCCGCCAGCAAGTCCACGGCCGCGAAGAAGACCACGACAGCCAAGGCGACCACCACCGCGGCGAAGAAGACCCCGGCCAAAAAGGCCGCCCCGCGCAAAGCCACCACAAGCACCGAGTAAGCAGACTCTCCCGGAGATCTTGGAAGGAAAACGCCCCTGGAGGGGCACTTTCCTTCCAAGATCTGTCTGTTGTCCACAGGGGCAGCCGCGAGGGCGGGCTTGTCGGGAGACTGCTCTCGTGAGTCTTCGGAGCGGGTCACCGATGGCGGCGTGGGGTCGTCCCCTGCCGCGCGACGACGCCGACGAGTTGAGCTGGCTGCTCTTCCACCAGGAGGAGGTGCTGAGTCTCGACCAGGCGAGGCAGCACCTGACGCCCAAGGCCATCCGGCACCGGGTGGCCAGCGGGAGGTGGAGGCAGGTCCACCGCGCGGTGTTCGTCGCTCACAGTGGCCCGGTCAGCGCCGGTCAACGTCGGTGGGCGGCCGTCCTCGCAGCCGGGCCGGAGGCGGCACTCGCCGGTCTGACCGCCGCGCAGGCCGGAGGTCTCCGCGGCTTCCCGGACCGGCCGATCCATCTTCTGCTTCCCGCCTCCAGTCGACGCGGATCGCTGCCGCCGGGTGTGCGGGTGCACCGGACCGTCACGCTTACCGACCGGGATGTGGTGGCCACCGGGCAACCCCGACGGACCACGCCGGCCCGGTCGATCGTCGACGCCGCGCAGTGGGCGCCCGGTGACGGGGAAGCTCGGGCGATCATCGCCGCCAAGTTCCAGCAACGGGTCGTACGCGCCGACGATCTGCACCAGGTCGTCGACCGGCTGCCCCGGGTCCGTCGTCGGCGACTGATCCTGGCCACAGCCACGGACGCGGCGGGCGGGTCCCATTCCCTTCCCGAGCTGGATTTCCTCGGCCTGGTCCGTCGCGGACGACTACCCGAACCGGCACGGCAGAAGGTCCGCACCGACTCGACTGGGCGGCGTCGCTACCTGGATGTCTACTTCGAGAAGTGGAGGGTGCACGTCGAGATCGACGGCGGGCAGCACCTCGACCCGCGCGCCTGGTGGGCGGACATGCGCCGCCAGAACGCGCTCTGGGTCGATGGTGACCGCCTCCTGCGCTTCCCGTCCTGGGTGGTGCGCGCACACCCGGACGAGGTCCTCACCCAACTCCGCGACGCGCTCCGAGCAGCCGGTTGGCGTGGGTAGATCTTGGAAGGAAAACGCCCCTCCAGGGGCCGCTTCCTTCCAAGATCTCGGGCACCCTAGGCGCCGAGGACGTGGGTCAGGTGGGGGTTCGTGAAGACGCGGTGGGGGTCCAGGCGGTTGCGGAGGGCCTGGAAGTCGGTGAAGCGCGGGTACGCGGCGGCCAGCGACTCCGCGTCGCGGTAGTGCAGCTTGCCCCAGTGCGGGCGACCGCCAAGCTCGGCGGCCACCTTCTCGAAGGCCCGGAAGTACGGCTCGTACGGCATGCCGACGTACTGGTGCACGGCGATGTACGCGGAGTCCCGGCCGTACCCGTGCGACAGCCAGATGTCGTCGGCGGCGGTGAACCGCACCTCGACGGGGAAGAGCACCTTGAACGGCAGGCCGTCGATGATGCGCCGGAGCGCGGTCAGCGCCTCGGTAAGCGCCTCGCGGGGCAGGCCGTACTCCATTTCGACGAAGCGGACTCGGCGCGGTGTGCAGAAGACCCGGTCGGAGCGGTCGGTGTAGTGCCGTTCGGTGAGCGCGCGGGCGGAGACGGCGCTGATGCCGGGTGCCAGCGCGGGCACGGCACGGCCGAGGCGGCAGGCACCGGCGAAGACGGTGTTGGACAGGAAGTCGTCGTCCAGCCATCCGCGCCACCGGGGCAGCGGGCGGTCGTTGGCGGGTACCCGGTCGTTGGCTTTGACCTGGACGCGGGTCGTGTAGGGGAACCAGTAGAACTCGACGTGGTCGTGCCTGTCGATGAGAGCCGGTAGTTCGCCGAGCACGTCGGCGAGTTCGGCGGGGCGTTCGTGGGCGTGCAGGACGAAGGCGTCCACGCAGCGCAGCGTCACGTCGATGAGGACGCCGAGCGCGCCGAGGGACACCCGGGCTGCGGCGAAGATGTCGGGGTTTTCGTCGGCGGAGCAGTGCAGCAGTTCGCCGGTGCCGGTGACGAGGGTGAGCGCCTCGACGAACGTGGAGAGGCAGCCGTATGCGGCGCCGGTGCCGTGGGTGCCGGTGGAGATCGCCCCGGCCACCGTCTGCGCGTCGATGTCGCCGAGGTTGGGCAGTGCGAGGCGGTGCCGGGCGAGTAGCCCGTTGAGCGCTTGCAGGGTCGTTCCCGCCGGTACGGTGACCAGTCGCCGCTCGACGTCGACGCTGACTGTGGTCTCCAACTCGGACAGTTCCATCCGCCGGTCGTCGGCCAGGGCGATGGGGGTGAACGAGTGGCCGCTGCCGGCGACGCGGATCCGGCCTCCGGTGGCTGCGGTGGCACGGACGGCTTCGACGACATCGCTCGGCGAGCCGGGGCGCAGGATCGCGGTGGCGGTGCCACGCTGGTTGCCGGCCCAGTTTGACCAACGGGCGGGAGGCGATGCGGTGCCGGCCATGCAGGCTCCTCAATCATGAATATGAACTGACTTCATATCAGGAACGTTGTACCTGGTAAATACCGCAATTGCGGTCCGCTCGTTGTACCGGTAGTCACGGACTCGTGACATGAAGATATGTTCATCCGTCGAAGGGGGGTGGCGCCGAGTGTCCACACCAGCCGCCACGACCGGGCCGCTGCGCCGCGTACCGGTGCAGGGTCGAAGTGTCGCGCGGGTCCAGCGCATGTTGGATGCCTGCGCCGAACTCGTCGACGAGGTGGGGTACGAGGGACTGACCACTACCCTGCTCGCTGAGCGGGCCGAAGTGGCGATCGGTTCGGTCTACCAGTTCTTTCCGGACAAGCGGGCGATCGTGCAGGCGCTGACCCTGCGCACCATGGAGTCGTACCTTCAGCGACTCGACGAGCGCTTCGCCTCCGACGAGATGACCCACTGGTGGGACGGTGTCGACGCGGGGATCGACGAGTACATCACTATGCACCGCACCGTCCCCGGTTTCCGTACTCTGCACTTCGGCGACGTGGTCGACCTGCACCTGCTCGACGAGCAGCGGGACAACAACGGCGTGATCGCCGACCAGTTGGCCCGGGTGCTCACCGAACGTTTCGGGCTCACCGATGTGCCGAAGCTGCGCTTCGTCCTGGAGATCGCGGTAGAGGCGGCCGACGCGCTGATCAAGCTCGCGTTCCGCCGGAAGTCCGACGGCGACGAGCGGGTGCTGCTCGAGGCGAAGGCGCTGATCCGGGAATATCTGCACCGCCAGGTCGACGGCCCGGAGAGCGACCGTCCAGTCGCCGTTCCGGTCGAGGCGGCCCAGCCCGCCTGAGGCGGCCCGGTCCGCAGTGACCGTGACCGTGCGCTGCCCTGGCGCGTCACAGGAAGGCACGGCCTTCGCCCCGGTAGGTGGGAACGGTCGCCACGACCGCATCCCCCTCGACCAGGTGCAGCTCGTTCACCCGTTCGCACAGCTCACCGGCTTTGGCGTGCCGGAACCACACCCGGTCGCCGATGCACAGGGTGCTCGCCGCCGTACCGGACAGCGGGGTCTGCACCTCGCCGGCGCCCTCGGTGCCGACCAGCTTCAGGCCGGCCGGCAACCACGGCCGGGGGAGCCGGCTGTCGGCGGCCGGTCCGGAGGCGATCCACCCGCCGCCGAGCACTGTCGCCAGCTCGGGCGTCGGGCGGCGGACCACAGCGCAGGCGAAGAACGCCGCCGGGATGGGGCGCCAGGCACGGTAGGCGTCGAACAGCGTCGGCCCGTACAGGCCCGATCCCGCGGTGACCTCGGTTACCGCGGGATCGGCGCTTGTCGCCGCCACGCTGCCGGTGCCGCCGCCGTTCACGAACTCCAGGTCGGCGTGTTCGCGTACCGCTGCCACCGCCGCGCCCCGGCGGGCCAGCAACTCGCGGTACGACCCGCGCTGGGCCAGCCTGATCGCGCCGGCCAGCAGCGTCTGCCCCGGCGGCGCGTCGCCCAGGCCGGCGATCTGCGCCTCGTACGACATCAGGCCGACCAGCCGGAAGCCGGCCCGACCGGTGACGGTGGCGGCGAGCGCGCCGGCTGCTCGGGCGCTGTGCACCGGTGAGCGGCGTACGCCGACGTGGACCCGACCCCGCAGTGGTCGCCAGGAGGCGTCCAGGTCCAGGCAGAGCCGCAGTTCGGCGCGCTGCCCGGGGGCACGGACGGCGTCGATGAGGTCGAGCTGCCCGGTGCTGTCGATCATGAGGGTGATCGCGGCGGCGAGGGTCGGGTCGGCGGCCAACTCGGCGAGCGCTGCCCGGTCTGCGCTCGGGTAGGCGAGCAGCACGTCGTCGCTGACTCCGGCGCGTACCAGCCAGATCGCCTCGGGCAGGGTGAACGCCATCACGCCCCGCCAGCCGGGCCGGGCGAGCGCCCTGCTGATCAACTCCCGGCTGCGGACCGACTTGCTCGCCAGCCGGAGCGGTTTGCCTGCGGCGCGGTCGGTCAATGCGACCGTGTTCGCGTCGAAGGCGGTGAGATCCACCACGGCGTACGGCGGGTCGAGGTGGTCGGTCGCCCGGTCCAGGCGCTCGCGGAGTTTGTCGCTCTCGATGGCCACGTGTGCACGCTAACTGTCCGACGGTGAATGCGAAATACCCTCGCGTACGTCCGGGCTGCGGTCGGTACCTTCGGCGGCCTAGGCTCAGCGAGCAGGAGAATGTCGCCGGTGGGGCGGCCCCCCACCGGGTCTAGAGTGTTCCACCGGGGGTGCCCAGCGATGGGCCGGCACGTGGAGGTACGGCCATCGAAAGCCAGAACAGCGGCGAGTCGCCCGGCGTGTCGCGCCCGGGTGACCAGTCGAGCAGCGCCGCCAATCAGACCAGTGCCGCCCAGGGGGATCCGTCCGGCTACGCCGCGATCCGCTCGATCCTGCGGATCCAGCCGTTCCGGCGGCTCTGGATCGTGCTCGGCGCCGCCTCCTTCGGCGACTGGTTCGGCCTGCTGGCCACCTCGGTCTTCGCCGCCTCGCAGGTGCAGGGCAGCACCGCCCAGGGCGCGGCCTTCGGTGGCGTCATCGCCATCCGGCTGCTGCCCGCGCTGGTGCTCGGCCCGGTGGCCGGCGTGCTCGCCGACCGGTTCGACAGGCGCTGGACGATGGTCATCTGCGACGTGCTGCGGTTCGTGCTCTTCGCCTCGATCCCGATGGTCGCGCTTGCCGGCGCGAGCGGCGCGATGGTGGTCCTGTGGGCGACCATCGCCACCTTCCTGATCGAGTCGATCACCCTGATCTGGATCCCGGCCAAGGAGGCCGCGGTCCCCAACCTGATCCCGCGCGCCCGGCTTGAGGCGGCCAACCAGCTCACGCTGATCACCACGTACGGCCTCACCCCGGTGCTCGCCGCGGCCGTCAGCGCCGGCCTGGACCGCAGCGTCCGGGGCATCACCGGAGGCGAGTTCCCGAACTGGGCCGAACCGGCCCAGCTGGCGCTCTGGTTCAACTCCTTCTCCCGACTGGCGACCGCTCTTGTCGTCGCCTTCGGCATCAAGGAGATCAGTCAGGGGCAGACCGCCGAGGGCGACCGCACCGAGCAGAGCATGCTGCGCCAGTTCAAGGAGGGCTGGCAGTTCATCGGGCAGACCCCGCTGGTGCGTGGGCTGGTCCTCGGCATCCTGGGCGCGTTCGCCGGTGGCGGCATCGTGATCGGCACCGCGAAGTTCTTCGCCAGCTCGCTCGGTGCCGGCGATGCCGCGTTCTCGCTGCTCTTCGGTGCGATCTTCGTCGGTCTGGCGGTCGGCATCGGCCTCGGTCCCATGATCGTCAAGGACATGTCCAGGCGTCGCTGGTTCGGCATGAGCATCGTGCTGGCAAGCGCCGCCGTGATGACCCTCTCCTTCGCCATCCACCTGTCCATGGCGATCGTGGGCGCGGTGCTTGTCGGTGCGGGCGCCGGGATGGCGTTCCTGGCCGGCACCACCCTGCTCGGGGGTGAGATCGCCGACGAGGTCCGTGGCCGGGTCTTCGCGGTCGTGCAGATCGGCACCCGGCTCGTGCTGATCCTGGCCATCGCGCTGAGCAGCCTGCTCGCCGGTGTCGGTGGCTCGCGCAAGCTGGAGATCGCCGACCTGGGCATCTCCATCTCGTCGACCCGACTGTTGCTGCTCGCCGCCGGTGCCGCCGGCATCTTCGCCGGGATCAGCGCCTTCGGCCAGATGGACGACAAGAAGGGCGTCCCGGTCCTCGCCGACCTGTGGGGCTCGATCCGGGGCCGTCCGCTGATGCCCGCCGAGCCGTTCGTCTCGGCCGGCCTGTTCGTGGTGTTCGAGGGCGGCGAGGGCGCCGGCAAGTCCACCCAACTCGCCGCGCTCGCCGAGCGGCTGCGGGCCGACGGGCGCGACGTCCTGGTCACCCGCGAACCGGGGGCCACTGCCGTCGGTCGGCGGATCCGGTCGCTGGTGCTCGACACCTCGGGCGACGAGGCGCCGTCGCCACGCGCCGAGGCGCTGCTCTATGCCGCCGACCGGGCGCACCACGTGGCCGCCGTCGTCCGGCCCGCGCTTGTCCGCGGCGACGTGGTGATCAGCGACAGGTACGTCGACTCGTCGCTCGCTTACCAGGGCGCGGGACGTACGCTCCCGGTCGACGAGGTCTCCTGGCTCTCCTCCTGGGCCACCGGTGGGCTCAAGCCCGACCTGGTGGTGCTGCTCGACGTCGAGCCGCAGACCGGCCTGTCCCGGGTCGCCTCCCGCAGCGGGGAGGCCGACCGGCTCGAGGCCGAGTCGATCGCCTTCCACGAACGCGTCCGGTACGCCTTCCTCGACCTTGCCGCCGCCGACCCGAAGCGCTACCTGGTGCTCGACGCGTCCCGCCCGGCCGACGAGATCAACGGCCTGGTGGTGCGGCGTGTCGAGGAGATGCTCGGCAGGCCGGGCGGCATCGTGCACCCCCGCCCGGCACAGGGCCCGGACACCTCGGTGCAGCCCGAGTTATCCGACGCGGAGCTGGTGACGATGGAGCACAAGACCTGATGCCTGACGTCTTCGCCGACCTGGTCGGTCAGGACGAGGCGGTGACCGAGCTGCGCCGGGCCGCCGCGGCGGCAGCCGCCGTGCTGCGCGCCGCTGCGGCCGACCGTGCACCCGCGCTGCTCGCCGCCGGCCCCACCAGCGGCGACGAGCCCGAGACAGCCGCCGTGCCCGGAGGGCCCGATGCGTCCACCGGGATGACCCACGCGTGGATCTTCACCGGGCCACCCGGCTCGGGCCGCTCGGTCGCCGCGCGGGCCTTCGCCGCCGCCCTTCAGTGCGTGCACGGCACCGGCTGCGGCGAGTGCCCCGGCTGCCACACCACGATGGGCGGCACCCACGCCGACGTCCGGCTTGTGGAGCCGGAAGGACTCTCCATCGGCGTCAACGACATGCGCGCTCTGGTGCTCCGCGCCGCCAGCACCCCGTCCGGTGGGCGCTGGCAGGTGGTGGTCATCTCCGACGCCGACCGGCTCACCGAGGCCGCCGGCAACGCGCTGCTCAAGGCGATCGAGGAGCCTCCACCGCGTACCGTCTTCCTGCTCTGCGCGCCGTCCACCCACCCGGACGACATCTCGGTGACCATCCGGTCGCGCTGCCGGGTCGTACCCCTGCGGCAGCCGCCGGCCGCGGCGGTGGCCGAGGTGCTGGTCCGTCGCGACGGCGTCGCGCCCGACGTGGCGCGATGGGCGGCGGCTGCCGCGCAGGGTCACGTGGGTCGGGCGCGCCGGCTGGCCCGCGATCCGGAGGCCCGCAAGCGACGTGAGGCGGTGCTCGCGGTGCCGCGTCGGCTGACCGGTGTCGGTGCGGCGTTCGACGCGGCGTCCGCCCTGATCGAGGCCGCCGAGGCGGAGGCCAAGGCGTCGGTGTCCGAGGCGGACACGACCGAGCGGACCGCGCTGGAGCGGGCGCTCGGCGCGGGCGGCACCGGCCGGGGCGCGGCCGGCGCGATGCGCGGCGCGGCCGGGCAGCTCAAGGAGTTGGAGAAGCGGCAGAAGTCGCGGGCCACCCGGGCCCAGCGCGACGCGTTGGACCGGGCGCTTGTCGACCTGGCGGGCTTCTACCGGGACGCGCTCACCATGGCGCTGCGCGCGCCGGTCGACCCCGTGCACACCGATACCGCCGCGCTGGCCGGTGCCGGCGCCCAGAAGTGGGACGCCGAGGGGTCGCTGCGCCGTCTGGAGGCCGTGCTCGCCTGCCGGGCGGCCATCGAGGCGAACGTCAAGCCGCGGATCGCGGTCGAGGCGATGATGCTCGCCCTCTGGAAGGGCTGACCCGCAGCACTCGGCCGTGGTCCCGTCCGCCGGACCGTTCATCCACAGGCCATCGACACGTGCGATTGCTGTGCGGTACGGTCCGGTGTGCCGTGGTGACGGTTGCAGCACGCTCAGTGAGGGCCATCCGGGAGGAGTCGCCGATGCCGCGGGGGGAGATCGACGAAGCCTGGATCGAGGAGGCGGTGCGGCGCTACCGCCGCATCGAATCGCTCCAGGCCGAGTTCGACCAGGCGGTGTCGACCGTCGAGGTCACCGTCCGGTCGCCGGACGGGCTCGTCGAGGTTGTGGTCACCGCAGGCGGCCGGATCACCGACGTCCGGTTCCTCGGGCCACTGCACTCCCGCAGTCCACGCGACGTTGCCGGCTCAGTGCAGGCAGCGGTCACCGCGGCAGCCGACGCCGCCGAGTGGGCCCGCGAGAAGCTGCACAACGAGACGTTCGCCGCCTACCGACCACTCGCGGGGGCCTGAGATGGAGGCACTGCGCGCGCTCTCCGCCCGACTGGACGAGGCGAGCGCCACGCTCACCACCCTGTCGCACCGGGTCACCGCCAGCGACCCGCCGCAGGTCGCGTTCGGAGCGGACGCCCCGGGCCGACCCGGCGAGATCGGCCGTGCGCTGCACCGGCAGTGGGTCGCCGCCACCGACGACCGTGCTCGCGAGGCGCGGGCAGCTGCCCACCGGCTGGCCTCCGCCGCAGCGGCGATCCGCGAGGCCGCCGACCGTTACAGCGACGTCGACAGGGCCGCCCGACGCCGGATCGGCGGGGAGCGGTGATGGACCCGCTGGACCGGCTCGCCGAACCCGGCCTCGACCTGCTGCGCCGCGTCGACGCGTTGCTCGCCGCAGGTGTTCCCGAGGGGCACCGGGTCTGGCCGCTGCTGCGCCGGATGCAGGTGCTGCCGGGCGACGCCGTGCGGGGCTTCCTCGATCTGCATCCCACGCCGCTCGCCAGCGCCGGGCACGCGGTGCGCCGGCTCGTCCGGGGGTACGACGACGTCAGCGCCACGCTCACCGACCCGGTGCTCTGGGCCGGTCCGGCAGCCACGGCGTACGGGCAGGAACGCGCGGCGCTACTGCACCACCTCGACGACGGCCCGGAGAGCCTGGTCGGGCGACTGGAATCCACAGCCGGATATGCGGATGCGCTCGCCGACTGGGTGGAGGGCAGCCGGCTCGCACTGGCCCGCACCCTGGCCGACGTGCTGCGCTCGGCCGAGGCGGTCGCCGTGGTCGCCGCCACCGCCGCTGGCCCACCGCGCCGCATCGAGCCCGTCGGGCCAGGTGTGGCCGACGCTGCCGAGATCGCCGCGCGGGTGCTGGCGGTGCTCTCCGTCGCGTACGACGGTGTCGAGACGTTGCTGCGCCAGTGGGCGCCGAGCCTGGCCGAGTCCACCTGGCGGCCGACGGTGAGCGGCCGACCCCGCTACGACCAGCCCACAAGGGTCGGCTGGTAACCAGCAACCGCTGACGCTCCCTGGGCGACGGTCATCGATGCGAGCACGGTGTAATCGTTCGGCGACAGCCGGCGCGCGGTGGGGCCATGGTCCGTCGTAGGGTGGAGCAATGGGCATGCTCTGCGCGGTCAGCTTCAACCGGTACGGGCGCCTCTACTACCTCGACCCGGGCGAGCTGCGCCCACAGGTGGGCGACAAGGTGCTGGTGCCCACCGACGACGGGCCCGAGGTGGCCGAGTGCGTCTGGGCCGCCCAGTGGGTGACCGAGGAGACCGACGGCTTCCCCCGACTGGTCGGGCTGGCCGGCGACGACGACCTGAGCCGGGACGAGGCGCTGCGTCGGCGTAAGGCCGAGGCCAAGGTGGCCGCGAAGCGGCTGATCCGGGCACACGGCCTGCCCATGAAGGTGGTGGCCGTCGACCACGTGCTCGCCTCCGCCGACGGCGGTGGCGAGCGCAGCACCGTCTACTTCACCGCCCCGCACCGGGTGGACTTCCGCTCCCTGGTCCGCGACCTGGGCGCGACCCTGCACTGCCGGGTCGAGCTGCGCCAACTCTCCGCCCGGGACTCCGCCCGCGTCCAGGGCGGCATCGGCTCGTGCGGTCGGGACCTGTGCTGCGCCACATTCCTCAACGACTTCGAGCCGGTGACCATCCGGATGGCGAAGGACCAGGATCTCCCGCTCAACCCGCTGCGCATCTCCGGCGCGTGCGGCCGGCTGATGTGCTGCCTCAAATACGAGCACCCGCTGTACCAGCGCTTCCAGGAGAGCGCCCCGGCGGTGGGCAGCCGGGTCAGCACGCCGGAGGGCGACGGGCGGGTGGTCGGCCACAGCGTCCCCCGTGACGCGGTGACGGTCCGACTGGACGCCGACGGCTCCCGCTGCTCCTGCTCCCGGGCGTCCGTCTGCGCACCCCGCCAGGCCCACGACCAGCACTACACCCCCTGATACCGACCTTATCGCCTCTCAATGAGTGGCGGGTCGTGCCAGCCGCCGTCGTGTCGGTGACAGTATTTCCGATAGGGCAGTGGCAACGACTCTCTTCACTGCGGCGTGGGCCAGCCGCATTCGGGGTCGTCATTAGGCCTGGCATGTGGATGGAAAACCTTTGGTAAGGCTGCGTCGCCATGCTGTTCGGCAGGAGGCGGCTACGGCAGGTAGCTGCCGAGCCCTACGGGAGGGAAACGCGATGCGGGTCAGTCAGGGTGCGTCCGCAAGGTTGCCCGGGAGAAGGCGACAAGCGTTCATGAGGCGGCTTGTGGTGATCGCCGCAGGTGCGCTCGGCCTGCTGGTCGCACTGATCACGCCTGCGCAGGCCGGCACCAGTTGGGTCAGCCACGACGGCGGGGCCAACGTGAAAGTAGTCTGGACTTTCCACGGCAAGCAGATGGTGTCGCTCACCTTCACCGTGGCCGATACCAAATGCAACGCCGCCTCCGCCTGGGGTGACGTGGGGTTGCGAAAAGTGGAAGGGATTTTCATCTCGTACCACGGCCTGTTGAACGACCTCGGGTGCGGCACGACGAAGACGCACAGCACCGGTCCCTTCTCGACCGGCTTCGACATCCTGAGCTTGCAGATCTGCGCCGATGGCGACGGGGTGGGTAAGAAGACGCCCTCGGCCTGCGGTTCGTGGCATGACAATCCCTATACGTGACAGGTGATCGATGACCCGGTCACCCTTTTCTGACCACGTCAGTGAAGGGTGACCGGGGGTTCGGCCAGGCGCGGCGTCAGCGGCGTCTTCGGGGTCAGCCAGCTCGCCGTCGGGGACTGGTCGCGGTTGACCTGCCAGTCGCGCGCAACCCGGTCCACCCCGATCGGGTAGATGGTCAGCGTGCCGTCCGGGTCGATGCGCAGCCGGAGGAACGACTTGGCGTCCTCGATGCCCTGCCCGGCGAACAGTTCGTTGACGTTCACCCCGAAAGACCCCGCCACCAGCAGGTACGCCGCCACGAGCTGGCTGGATACCAGCCCGATCACCGGCCCGTACAGCACCACGGCCGCGGCGGCCGGCAGCGGCCAGGGCCAGTCGTAGAACGGCAGCGCCAGCCAGGCCCAGGTGCCTGCCGCGGCCAGCGCCACGTGCGCCACTCCGTGGCTGACGCCGAGGATCCAGTGCCGCACGTGCCTCTTGCCGCTCGCGTTGGGCGGCTGGGCGAACAGAACTGCCGCCGCCACCGTGACCAGCGCCATCGCCACCAGCGGAACGCTGAACAGGCGCTGCCCGGTGGCGTCGGTCCAGTTGGCGGTCGCGCCGGCCATGGCCAGCATCAGCAACGTGTGCAGGGTGCCGAGCAGGGTGGTGAAACCCGGGTTGCGCAACGGCAGCCGGGCGAAGATGCCCCAGCTGTAGCGGCGGGAACGGGCCGCGTCCGGATAGCGGGCCGCCAGGTCGTACGGCCGAGCACGGCTGGCTTTCCGCGCCAACGTGTCGCGCGGCGGCACTTCGAGGCGCTCCGGCAGTTTGTGGGTGGGATACAGGTACGCACCACCGCCGCCACAGGTGATCAACTGGCGGTCGGTGCCCGTGTAGCGGGCGTAGTGGTGCAGGTCGCCGGAGAGCAGCAGCCGCACCTTCGCCCCGGTCGGGTCGATGATCGTGCGGATGAAGTAGTCGATGGAGTCGTACGCCGTCGGGTGGTCGGCGGCCTTGACCCAGGTCGGCGCCGGCGCCGCGATGATGATCTTCGACTCCGGGCCGAGTTGCCGGGCCACCTCGTCGAAGTACGCCAACTGTGGGTCGTCGAGGTACGAGCCGGACTGGTCGTCCACGCCGAGCAGCCACCAGCCGGCGGGCAACTCCACAGCGAAGTACGACCGCGACTGCCCGGTGCCCCAGCCGCCGAAGTTGCGGTCGCGGGAGCGGACGAACAACCGCAGGAACGCTGTCAAACCGTCATACCAGTCGTGGTTGCCGGGTACCGCGAACAGCGTCGGCTGTTCCGGCGGCGGCACCGGCAGCGCCGCCTGGTAGGGGCCCTTGCAACGGTTCTCGTACTCGGCGTAGGCCGCCGACGGGTACACCTGGTCGCCGCCCATCACCAGCGTCTGCGCCCGGGGCAGCCGGTGCCCGTCCACGGTCAGTTCCGGCTGCGCCAGCAGGTACGCCACCGAGTAGGTGGCGTTGAAGCCGTCGCCCAGGTCGGCCACGTAGTCGAGCCACAGCCCACCGTCCGGACCGGCCTGGCGGAAGACACCGTCGCCGAACGCGTTCTGCAACTCGCGCTTGTCCAGGTACGCCCCGAACAGCATCGCCAGCAACGTCCGGATGCCCGTGCTGATCAGCAGGAACGGGGCCAGCCACGGCACCGGTTTGCGCGGGGTGAAGCCCAGCTCCAGCGGGTCCGTGGAGCGCGGCCGGTGTGCGAACCGCTCATCGGCCGGTACGGGATCGGGGCGGGCGTCCGTCGGATCGGGGGTGCGAGGGGTGTGATCGTCGCTCACCCGCCGCAGCCTAGTGCCGCTCGCGATGATCCGCTGTCCGGTAAACGTCTAGATGGCATTCGTTGTCCGGTTAGTGGCAGTGAGCGGGGCGAGGGGTATCCCGTTCGGTCCACGGCCGGGGGTGCCGTACACTTGCTGATCGTTGCCGCCTTAGCTCAGTCGGCTAGAGCGACGCACTCGTAATGCGTAGGTCGACGGTTCGATTCCGTCAGGCGGCTCCACTGAAAGGCCCAGGTCACCGGCTTGATCGCCGATCATGACCTGGGCCTTTTGCTTGCCGTCGCGAGGTCGAGCAGCCAAGCGAGCAGCCAACCTACTCACCGGACCACAGCGCCCCCTCCAGCCGCGCCGCAGCTTCCCGAGCCACCTCAGGGGCCACGTGGGCGTAGATGTTGAGGGTGACGCTGATCTGAGAGTGACCGAGGATCTCCATGACCACGCGGGCGGGCACGCCCTGGGCGAGAAGGACGCTGGCTGCCGTGTGCCGCAGGTCGTGAAGACTGGCGCGCCGTCCTGGGATACAACCGCAATAGGGCTGCGACCAGGGTCAGCAGACGTCCGGATCTGCTGGGATCAGCGCGCTGAGGTGTCGCAGGCCGCTGCCGCTGTCGCTCTGCGGCCGTCACGCCTGATGCCCGGCGGCTGGCGCGGACAGCGGGAAGCCCGGAGGGCCGCCGCAGAACGACAGGGAGGTTGTTGACCGGTGGTGTGGCCGGCAGCCAGCCGCGCCGCTCGGCCAGCAGCCCGCGCGGCGTATAGAGCGCACGCCGGCCGCGTCGGCGTGCTGGCCGGCGGTCGCGCGGCTGCGGTCAGAGCGCCTCCGGCGGGGGCGCAACGACTCCAGGATGGCCGGGGCTTCGCCAGCGGGTCACGGTCCGTGGGTGGTTGCGGTAGGCCATCCCGCCTGCCACCGACCCGGGGCAAGCCGAGCAGACCACCGCTCCCTAGAAGGCAGGTCGGCGGCATACGGGATGGGTAGATGTGGCGGCTAGTGCCGTGACCACGAACGTTGACGGTGTTGGGGTCAGGCTGCTCGGGTGGTGGGTTGGCCCCAGTGTCGTTGTC
>NZ_JBNCKU010000031.1:0-22571 GCF_049841715.1 Micromonospora sp. DT41
CGTCTGAGCGTTTGGGTTTGATGGTTGCTGACGCGGGTGCGTCGGTGGTGGTGACGTCGTCGGTGTTGGTGGCGGGGTTGTCGGGGTTGTCGGCTGAGGTGGTGTTGGTTGATCGGCCGGGGTTGTGGGCTGGTGAGTCTGGTGTGGATGTGCCGCCGCTGGTGGGTCCGGACAACGCCTGTTATGTGATTTACACGTCGGGCTCGACGGGCCGGCCGAAGGGCGCGGTCGTCACCCACGCCGGCCTGGTCAACCGGACCGCCCACGTCGCACCCACAATCAATCGGCTCGGTGCCGATGGCGTGCTCCTCCAGAAGACCGAGATCGGTTTCGACGTCTCGCCTGCCGAGATCTACGCCGCACTGTCGACGGGGGCGCGGATCGTCGTCGCCCGGCCCGGTGGACACCGCGACCCGGCGTACCTGCGCGACACGATCATCGCCGAGTCGGTCACCTCGATCGAGTTGGTGCCCAGCATGCTGTCGGCGCTGCTCGCCGAGGGCATCACCGACTGCACCTCGCTGCGTTCCGTTGCGGTAGGCGGCGAGGAGTTGCCTGTCGACGTGGCGCGGGCGTTCCTGGCGGCTCTGCCCGGCTGCGAGCTGCACAACACCTACGGGCCAGCGGAAACCACGGTGGATGTCACCAGCTGGCACTGCACCACCGACGACCTGGCCGACGTGTCCCGGGTTCCGTTGGGACGCCCCTTCCCGAACATCACCCTGCGCGTGCTCGACGACCTGCTCCAGCCTGTGCCGATGGGCGCCCCCGGCGAGTTGTACGTGGCCGGTGTGGGTGTGGGTCGGGGTTATTGGGGTGCTGCGGGGTTGACGGCGGATCGGTTTGTGCCGGATCCGTTTGGGTCGGTGGGGTCGCGGTTGTATCGGACTGGGGATGCGGTGGCGTGGCGGTCGGACGGGACGTTGGAGTTCCTGGGTCGGTTGGATGCGCAGGTGAAGTTGCGTGGTGTGCGGGTGGAGTTGGGGGAGGTGGAGTCGGCGTTGCGGTCCTGTGTGGGTGTGCGGGATGCGGTGGCGTCGGTGGTGCGGGTGGATGGTCGGCAGGTGTTGGTCGGCTTTGTGGTGCCTGGTGGTTCGGGTGTTGATGTGGTGGGTGTGCGGGAGGTGTTGCGGGGGGTTTTGCCGGAGGTGTTGGTGCCTTCGGTGGTGATGGTTGTTGATGTGGTGCCGGTGGATCCGAATGGGAAGGTGGATCGGCGGCAGTTGCCGGTGCCGGTGCTCGGTGATGAGTCGGTGTTTGTGGCGCCGGTGTCGGTGGTGGAGCGCACGGTGGCGGGGGTGTGGGCGCGGGTTTTGGGTCGTGACGTTGTTGGTGTCGAGTCGAGTTTCTTTGATCTCGGTGGTGATTCGATGCTGGCGGTGTCGTTGGTGGGGGCGTTGCGGGCGGCTGGGTTCGCCACGAGTGTGCGGGATGTTTTTGCTTACCGGACCGTGCGCGGGCTGGCGGCAAGTCTGGGCGAGGGTGTTGACGAGTGGGAGCCGGTGGCGCCGTTCGCGTTGCTCAGCGACGCGGATCGGGCTGCTCTGCCGGCCGACCTGACCGACGCCTACCCGGCGACCCAGGCCCAGGTGGGCATGGCTGTCGAGATCGCCAAGGATGACGCCGCCAGGCCGTACCACATCGTCCACACCATGCGTGTCGACGACGGGCTGCCCTTCGACGTCGAGCCGCTGCGCGCCACCCTCGCCGAGCTTGTCGCCCGGCACGACACGTTGCGCACCTCGGTCGACCTCACCGGCTACTCGGTGCCCATGCAGCTCGTGCACGCCGAGGCGCAGGTGCCGATCGCTGTGCATCCCGACGCTAGCGGCCATCCGGCGTACGTCACCGCCGAGCGCGGGCGGCCGTTCGACCTGGCGTCACCGCCGCCGCTGCTGCGGGTGGCAGTGCACCGCGAGGACGACAAGGGCTGGTGGCTCACCGTCTCCGTCAGCCACCTCATCACCGGCGGCTGGGACCTCAACCTCCTGCTAGCCGACCTGCGCGACGGGTACCACCGGCGGCGGCGCGGCGAGCAGCCGACACCCGTCGAACCGGTGGCCGTCCGGTACGCAGACTTCGTGGCCGCCGAACTGTCGGCGCTCGACTCCGAGGCGGACGCCGACTACTGGCGGGACGTGGTGACCGGTAGGCCTAAGTTCACACTGCCGGACACCCTGGCGACCGAGTCCGGCCCGCGGCAGGTGTGCCGCACCGAGCTGGACATCGCCGACCTGGACCCCGCGTTGCGCGGGCTCGCCAGCAGCCTCGGCGTACCCGTCAAGGCCGTTCTGCACGCGGCTCATTTGAAGGTGATGAGTCAGTTGTCGGGGGAGCGGCGTTTTTACACGGGGTTGGTGTGTGATGCGCGGCCGGAGGTGCGGGGCGCGGATCGTGTGCATGGGATGTACATCAATGTGTTGCCGTTTGGTTTTGAGCGGGGTGTGGGTTCGTGGCGTGATCTGGTGCGGTCGGTGTTCGACGGTGAGGTGGGGTTGTGGCCGCATCGGCGTTTTCCGTTGCCGGCGGTGCGGCGTCTGACCGGCGCCGACGCGCACCCCATCGACGTCGTCTTCGGCTACACCGAGCCCCGCACCGACCCCTCCGGTGGGAAGGACGCGGGCGGACCGGGCGCCGCACCGACGCCCGACGGCCACACCGCGCGGGCCGACGATGCCACCGACGAGCGGACCGCCAGCGACGTTGCCGCCACCGAATTCCTCCTGTCCGTCGGTGCCAGCCCGACCGTGATCCGTCTCGTCGGTGACGGGCGGGTGTTTGGGTCGGCGGGTTTGGTGCGGTTGGCGGGGATGTTCCGGGTGGTGTTGGAGTCGATGGTTGCGGATCCGGGTGGGGATTCGCGGGTGGTGTGTGTGCCGTCTGGTGAGGCGGAGTGGTTGTCGCGGGTTGGTGTGGGTTCTGTGGTGCCGGTGTCGGGGGTGGCGTTCTCGGCTTTTGAGGCGAGGGCTGCTTCTGATGGTGCTGCGGTTGCGGTTTCTGGTGGTGGGGTGTCGTTGTCGTATTCGGAGTTGAATGCGGCGGCGAACAGGTTGGCTCGGTATTTGCGTTCGGTGGGTGTGGGTGCCGAGGTGTTGGTGGGTGTTTGTTTGCATCGTTCGGTGGATCAGGTTGTGGCGATGTTGGCGGTGCATAAGGCCGGTGGTGTGTATGTGCCGTTGGATCCGGGTTATCCGTCTGAGCGTTTGGGTTTGATGGTTGCTGACGCGGGTGCGTCGGTGGTGGTGACGTCGTCGGTGTTGGTGGCGGGGGTGTCGGGGTTGTCGGCTGAGGTGGTGTTGGTTGATCGACCGGGGTTGTGGGCTGGTGAGTCTGGTGTGGATGTGCCGCCGCTGGTGGGTCCGGACAACGCCTGTTATGTGATTTACACGTCGGGCTCGACGGGCCGGCCGAAGGGCGCGGTCGTCACCCACGCCGGCCTCGTCAACCGCACCCAACACGTACTGCCTGAGGTGTACCGCCTCGGCCCGGACGGCGTCGTCCTCCAGAAGACCGAGATCGGCTTCGATGTCTCACCTGCTGAGGTCTACGCCGCACTGTCGGCCGGCGCGCGGATCGTCGTCGCCCGACCTGGCGGCCACCGCGACCCCGCGTACCTGCGCGAATTGATCATCGCCGAGCAGGTGACGACGGTCCACTTCGTTCCGACGATGCTGCCGGCGCTCCTCGCCGAGGGCCTCGAGCAGTGCACCTCGCTGCGCTCCGTCGGGGTCGGCGGCGAGGAGTTGCCCGTCGACGTGGCGCGGGCGTTCCTGGCGGCTCTGCCCGGTTGCGAACTGCACAACACCTACGGGCCCGCCGAGGCGGCTGTCGACGTCACCAGTTGGCGGTGCGACCCCGACGCCCTGGCCGAGCTGACCCGGGTGCCCCTGGGCGGCCCGCACCCCAACCTGCGGCTCTACGTCCTCGACGAGGACCTCACTGTGGTCCCGATCGGCGTACCTGGCGAGCTGTATCTCGGCGGCGTCGGTGTGGGTCGGGGTTATTGGGGTGCTGCGGGGTTGACGGCGGATCGGTTTGTGCCGGATCCGTTTGGGTCGGTGGGGTCGCGGTTGTATCGGACTGGGGATGCGGTGGCGTGGCGGTCGGACGGGACGTTGGAGTTCCTGGGTCGGTTGGATGCGCAGGTGAAGTTGCGTGGTGTGCGGGTGGAGTTGGGGGAGGTGGAGTCGGCGTTGCGGTCCTGTGTGGGTGTGCGGGATGCGGTGGCGTCGGTGGTGGAGGTGGATGGTCGGCGGGTGTTGGCCGGTTATGTGGTGCCGGTTGACCCGGGTGTCGGTGTTGATGTGGTGGGTGTGCGGGAGGTGTTGCGGGGGGTGTTGCCGGAGGTGTTTGTGCCTTCGGTGGTGATGGTTGTTGATGTGGTGCCGGTGGATCCGAATGGGAAGGTGGATCGGCGGCAGTTGCCGGTGCCGGTGTTGGGTGATGCGGGTGTGTTTGTGGCTCCGGTGTCGGTGGTGGAGCGGGTTGTTGCCCAGGTGTGGGCGCGGGTTCTGGGTGTGGATGTTGTTGGTGTCGAGTCGAGTTTCTTTGATCTCGGTGGTGATTCGATGCTGGCGGTGTCGTTGGTGGGCGCGTTGCGGGCGGCTGGTTATCCGACGAGTGTGCGGGATGTTTTCGCGTATCGGACGGTGCGGGCACTCGCCGCGTCGTTGGGTGAGGGCGTTGACGAGTGGGAGCCGGTAGCGCCCTTCGCGCTGCTGACCGACGCCGACCGTGCCGCGCTGCCGGACGGCCTCACCGACGCCTACCCCGCCGCGCAGACCCAGCTCGGCATGCTCGTCGAGCTGGCCACCAGCGGCGACCGGGCGGCCTACCACAGCGTCATCGCCCACCAGGTCCGCGACGGGCGGCCGTTCTCGGCCGAGGCGCTGCGGACCGCCGTGGCAACGGTCGTCGGCCGGCACGAGATCCTGCGCACCTCGTTCGACCTGACGAGCTACTCGGTGCCCATGCAGCTCGTGCACGCCGAGGTGACCCCACAGGTGACAGTTGTGGACGGCCGGGACGTGCCCGCCGACGAGCAGGAGCGACTCTTCCAGGAGTTCGTCGCGGCCGAGCGGGCCACCCCCTTCGACCTGACCGTCGCGCCACTGCTGCGCATCGCCGCGCACCAGGACAGCGACGAGAGCTGGTGGCTGAGCTTCACCATCTGCCACGCGGTCACCGAGGGCTGGAGCAACGCGCAGCTGCTCGCCGAACTGCTTGCCGTCTACGCCGACCTGGCCGACGGGCGGAGCCCGACCGAGACCGAACAGCCGACCGTGCGCTACGCCGACTTCATCGCCGCCGAACTGTCCGCACTGGCGTCCGACGAGGACCGGGACTACTGGCGCGCGGTGGTCGACGGGAGCAGCCCGTTCGTCCTGCCCGCGGGCTGGGGCGAGCCCGGCGACCCGACTGCCAACTCGACAACCGTCGACATAGCGGACCTGGACGAGGCCGTCGCGCGCTTCGCCACCGATTCCGGGGTCTCGGTCAAGGCGGTACTGCACGCGGCGCACCTGAAGGTGCTCAGCCAACTCACCGGAGAACAGCGCTTCCACGCCGGGCTGGTCTGCGACGCCCGACCCGAGGTGCTCGGGGCCGACCGGGTGCAGGGCATGTATCTCAACACGCTGCCGTTCGGCTACGAGCGCAGCGCCCGGACGTGGCGCGACCTGGTGGCCGACGTCTTCGATCGGGAGGTCGACCTCTGGCCGCACCGGCGGTTCCCCCTTGCGGAGATCCAGCGCGGCAGCGGTCAGCGGCTGCTGCGGGTGCTCTTCAACTACCAGGACTTCTCCCGCGCCGGGCAGCGCGCGAGCACGACAGGCACCGAGCCTGTCGTCGTCGGCAGCGCCGGCGACGGTGCGACCGAGTTCGAGCTGTCGGTCTTCGCGCACCGAGGCAACTACCAGATCTCCAGCCGCACCGACGTGCTCTCGCGGGCCAACCTGGAGCGACTGGCCGGCATGTACCGGGCCGTGCTGGCGGCGATGGTCGCCGACCCGGACGGCGACGCCCAGGCGGTTCACCTGCCAGGTGGTGAGCGGGAGCGGCTGCTCGGCGTTGTCGACACAGGCGTCGAGGAGCCGGTGACCGGCACCGTGGTCGAGCTGTTCGAGGCCCGTGCGGCAGCCGCACCCGAGGCGGTAGCGGTGGTCGCCGGCCCGGCCCGGCTGACGTACGCGCAGGTGAACGCACAGGCCAACCGGCTCGCCGGGCACCTGCGGGCGGCCGGTGTGGGCAGGGGCGCAGTGGTCGGTGTCTGCCTGGACCGGGGCGCCGACCTGGTGCCCGCCCTGCTCGGCGTGATCAAGGCCGGTGCCGCCTACCTGCCGCTGGACCCGACCCAGCCGGCCGAGCGCATCGCGTACCTGCTCGCCGACGCGGGCGCCGGGACGGTGGTCGCCACGGGTGCGCACGTCGACGCGTTGGCCGGCTACGGCGGGAACCTGGTGCTGCTCGACCGCACCGACCTGACCGGCCACCCGGAGACCGACCCGGCGCCGGTGAACGACGCCGACGATCCGCTATACGTCATCTACACCTCCGGCTCGACCGGCCGCCCGAAGGGTGTCTGCGTCAGCCACACCAACGTGCTGCGGCTGCTCGACAGCGCGCAGGAGCACTACGCCACCGACGAGACCGACGTGGTTGCCCTGTTCCACTCGTACGCCTTCGACGTCTCGGTGTGGGAGTTGTGGGGCGCGCTGCTGCACGGCAGCCGACTTGTGGTGGTGCCTCCGGCGGTGGCCCGGGTGCCCGACGACCTGCTCGACCTGCTTGTCGAGCAGGAGGTGACCCTGTTGGCCCAGACCCCCACGGCCTTCCGCGGCCTGGTCCGGCTGGCCGCCGACGGTGACAAGCGGCTACGGCGGCTGGCGCTGCGCGCGGTGGTCCTGGCCGGCGAGCGACTCGACTTCGCCGAGCTCACCCCGTGGGTCGACAGGCTCGGGCTGGCCCGTATCGCCCTTGTCAACATGTACGGGATCACCGAGACCACCGTCTACTCCACCTATCACCGGATCACCCGCGCCGATCTCGCCGACGGAGTGGGCAGCCGGATCGGGCGTCCGCTGGCCGGCCTGCGCATGTACGTGCTCGACCAGCAGGGGCACCCGACGCCGCTCGGCGTTCCCGGCGAGATCCACCTGGCCGGGCACGGTGTGGCCCGGGGTTACCTGAACCAGCCGGCGCTTACCGCACAGCGGTTCGTGCCCGACCCCTACGGCCCCGCCGGCAACCGGATGTACCGCACCGGCGACCTGGGGATCCGCCTGCCCGACGGCAGCGTGGAGTTCCTCGGCCGGCTCGACGACCAGGTCAAGCTGCGCGGCTACCGGATCGAGTTGGGCGAGGTGGAGTCGGCGCTGGCCGCGCTGCCGGAGGTCACCGAGGCGGCTGTCGTCCTGCGCGAGGACACCGCCGGCGATCCACGACTGGTCGGGTACCTGGCCGCCGCCTCCGGGCAGCGGCCGAGTACCGGCGAGCTGCGCGCGGCGCTGGCCCGCACGCTGCCGGACTACATGATCCCGGCGGCGTTCGTGACGCTGGACCAGTTGCCCCGCAACAACAGCGGCAAGCTCGACAGGCGCGCGCTGCCCGCGCCGCGGGACGGCGATCCCGGCGACGGGCGGGCCATCGTCGGTCCACGTACCGAGCTGGAGGAACGGGTCGCCGGGATCTGGGCACAGGTGCTGGGCCTGCCCGCGGTGGGCGTCGAGGACGGCTTCTTCGAGCTGGGTGGCCACTCGATCAAGGCGCTGGTGCTGGCCAGCACGCTGCGGACGGCCGGGCTCGACGTCTCGGTCGCCGACGTGATGGACCTGCAGACCGTCTCCCGGCTCTGCGCCGCGCTTGTCGACCGCACCGGACCGGTGCACGTCGACCGTCCGGTGGAAGCGTTCGAGTTGGTGTCCGCCCCGGACCGGGCTCTGCTGCCGGACGGACTCACCGACGCGTACCCGCTGTCGCAGGTGCAGCTCGGCATGCTGCTGGAGATGCTTGCCGACAACGGCTGGAACCACTACCACAACGTGACGTCCTTCCTCGTCCGCGAGGACGACCCGCTGGACCTGCCGACGCTCCGCGAGGCCGTGCACTCCGTGGTCAACAGGCACGACGTGCTGCGCTCCTCGGTGGACCCGACCGGCTATTCGGTGCCGATGCAGCTCGTGCATTCCGAGGTGCGGGTGCCTGTCGTGCCGCACGACCTGCGAGGGCTGTCCGAGGACGACAGGCAGGCCGAGCTGCGCCGCCTGATCGCAGTGGAGTACGGGTCGCCGTTCGATGTCGATCAAGCGCCGCTGCTGCGGTTCGCCGTCTGCCAGGAGACCGACCGGAGTTGGCGGCTGGTACTGACCATCTGCCACGTGGTCGTCGAGGGCTGGAGCCTGCACGCGCTTGTCGCGGAGATCCTCGACCGCTACCGCGCGATGCGTGGCGGTGCCCGGGTGGAGCCGGAGCCGCTACCGGAGGTGCGGTTCGCCGACTTCATCGCCGGGGAGCGCCGCGCCCTGGAATCTCCGGCGGACCGGCGGTACTGGCAGGACCTGATGAACCGGTGCGCGAAGTTCACATTCCCCGCCGGCTGGCAGCCCACGTCGCCTCCGCCGACGCGTACCGCCCACACGGCCCGGGTGCCGTTCCGCGATCTGGAGCCGCAGCTTCGCGCGCTGGCCTCCGCCGCGCGGGTCTCGCTCAAGGCGGTGCTGCACGCCGCGCACCTGACGGTGCTCGGCCAGCTCACCGACGAGCCCCGGTTCTACAGCGGCCTGGTCTGTCACACCCGGCCGGACATGCCGGGCAGCGAACGGGTGTACGCCATGTCGCTGAACACTCTGCCGTTCCCGTACGAGCGCGACTGCGCCACCTGGACCGAACTGGTCCGCCGGGTGCACGCCACGGAGGTCGAGATGTGGCCGCACCGGCGCTACCCCGCGCCGGCGATCCGACCGGCGGTTTCCGGCACCCGCCTGCTCGACGTCTACTTCAGCTACCTCGACTTCGACGAGGTGGTCGGTGAGCACGTCGAGTCCGGTCCCCGGTACGCCGCCGCCAGCTCGGAGTTCGCCCTTGCCGTCTCGGCGGTCGCAGGGCACCTGGAGCTGAGCAGCGACAGCGACCACCTGGAGCGGGCCGAGGTCGAGCGGTTGGCCGCCATGTACCGGCTCGTGCTCGACGCGATGGTGGCGGACCCGGACGGCGACGCCCGCGCGGTCCTGCTGCCCGACGCCGAACGGCACAACGTGCTCGTGGGCTGGGCCGAGTCGGCCGACGAGATCGTGCCGGAACCCGGCATGGTGCCCGACCTGGTGCGGGACACCGCCGCCATCGCGGGCGACGCGGAGGCGGTCGGCGAGCTGAGCTACGCCGGCCTCGACGCGGCGGCGAACCGGCTCGGCTGGCACCTGCGGGAGCGGGGCGTCGGGCCGGAGCGGGTGGTGGGGGTGCTGCTCGACAGGGGTACGGACCTCGTCACGACCCTGCTTGGCATCTGGCGGGCGGGCGGCGCGTACCTGCCGATCGACCCGTCGTACCCGGCGGCGCGGATCGCGTCGATGCTCACCCAGGCCGGAGCCACAGTCGTGGTCACCAGCACCGCCTACGCAGACCGGTTCAGCGGCGTCGAGAAGGTGCTGCTGGACGTCGACGCTGAACAGATAGCGGCCCACCCGGACGAGCAGCCTCCCGGCCGCACCGAGTCCGACCAACTCGCGTACGTGATCTTCACGTCGGGGTCGACGGGACAGCCGAACGGCGTGCAGGTCAGCCACGGCAGCCTTGCCGACTACCTGAGCTGGGCGGTGCACGAGCTCGTGGCCGACCGGTCCGGTGGCGCGGCGCTGTTCTCCTCGGTGGCCTTCGACATGGTGGTGACAACCATCTGGGCGCCGCTCGTCGCCGGGCAGCGGCTGTGGCTGTTGCCCGCCGACGCCGGGCTTGACGAACTCGGCCCACGGCTGGCAGAGGCGGGACCGTTCAGCTTCGTCAAACTGACCCCGAGTCACCTGGACCTGCTCGCCGGGCAGTTGTCGGCCGAGCAGGCAGCCGCACTGACACCGGTGCTGGTGCTCGGCGGCGAGGCTCTCACCGCACGGACCTGTGCGCGGTGGCAGGAACTCGCACCACGGACCGTGCTGCTCAACGAGTACGGACCGACCGAGGCGACAGTCGCCGTCAGCCGTTACCCGGTGACCGGCGCGCTCACCGGCCAGGTCGCGCCGATCGGCAGGCCGCTCGGCCGGATGCGTACCTATGTGCTGGACGCCCGGCTGAACGCGGTGCCGGCCGGCGTTGTCGGCGAGGTCTACCTGGGCGGGCCGCAACTGGCCCGGGGGTACGCGGGACGGCCCGAGTACACAGCCTCCCGGTTCGTGCCCGACCCGTACGGGCCGGCGGGTTCCCGGTTGTACCGCACCGGTGACCGTGGCAGGTGGTTGCCCGACGGGCAGCTCGACCTGCTCGGCCGGGTCGACGACCAGGTGAAGATCCGCGGGCACCGGGTGGAGCCGGGCGAGGTCCGTACGGTGCTCCTCGAACATCCCGCCGTACGCGACGCGGCGGTGGTGGCCCGCCCGGCACCGGGCGGGGGCAACCAGCTGATCGCGTACCACGTGGGTGGTTCTGACGACCTGGCCGGGCACTGTGCCCGGCGGCTGCCCGCGGCCCTGGTTCCGGCGGCCTTCGTGCCGGTCGACGCCATCGCGCTCAATCCCAACGGCAAGGTGGACCTGCGGGCGTTGCCGGCGGCACCACTGCGGACGGAGGCGGAGATCGCCCCACCGCAGGGGCCTACCGAGACCATCCTCGCCGGGATCTGGGCCGAGCTGCTGGACGTGCCGATGGTCGGTCGTCAGGACCGCTTCTTCGCTCTGGGCGGGCACTCACTGCTTGTGGTGCCCGTGGTCACCGCCGCCCGGCAGGCCGGCCTCCCGCTCACCCTGCAACAGGCGATGCTGGATCGGCCGCTGGCCGACCTCGCCGCCGCCCTCACCCCGGCCGATCCGCCATCGCGGGCCGATGCGGTACGAGCCGTGGCGCTGCCTCGGATCGCACAGTTGCCGCGGATCGCTCCTCTGCTCGCCGAGGCGCGGGTACCCGGCGCGTCGCTGGCAGTGCTTGCCGACGGCGAGGTGGTGCAGGTCCGCGCGGTCGGACACCTCGTCGCGGGCGGCGACGCCCTGGTGACTCCGGCGACCATCTTCCAGGTGGGCTCGGTGAGCAAGCTGGTCGCGGCGGTGGGGGCGTTGGCCCTTGTCGACAGGGGAGCACTCCAGCTCGACGCGGACGTCAACGCGTACCTCAAGGCCTGGCAGTTGCCCACCGCCCGGTCGGTGAGCCTGCGGCAACTGCTCAGCCACGTCGCCGGGCTGACGTCGACGGGCAGCGCCGGCCACCCGCGCGGCGGCCCGGTGCCGCCGCTGACGGACCTGCTGCTGGGCCGTGGAGTGCCCACCGACCCGGTACGCGCGCTCGACGCGCCCGATCCGGTAGCTGTGGAGCGCAACAGCCACTTCGTTGTGGTCCAGCAGCTCATGGAGGACGTCACAGCGACACCCTTCGCCGAGCTGATGGCCGAGCTGGTCTTCGCGCCGCTGGGAATGACAGGCAGCAGCTTCGACCAGAGCTTCCCGGAGACGTCCGGCCGGCCGGTGGCCGCCGGGCACGACGAGCGAGGCGAACCGCACCCACACGGCTGGGAGGTACGCGCGGACCTGGCGGCGGCCGGTCTCTGGACCACCGCCACCGACCTGGCCACGCTGACCGGGGAGATCCAGACCGCCTACCGGGGCGATCCGGCAGTGCTCAGCCGGGAGTTGGTGCTGGCGCAACTGACCACCGGGCCGGGCGGCGTCTTCGGGCTCGGCTGCATGGTGGACCGCATCGAGGGTGGCGCCGAGACGCACGTCGAATTCACCCACCGGGGCCGCACCAGCGGCTACCGGGCGCTCACCACCGGTCGGGTTCCGGACGGGACCGGACTGGTGCTGCTGACAAACGGCGAGGCAGGCGACGAGGTCATGTCGCTGCTGATGTCGAACACCGCACGGACGGAGGACATGTGATGACGACGACCGTGCCGGCCATCTCCGCGACGGCCACCCACCCCACGGCCCGCCAGGTACGGCACCTGGTGTCGATCCGCGACCTGACCGAACAGGATCTCTACTCGATCGTCGCCCGGGGCGCCGCGTTCGCCGCCGGGGAGTGCGGCAGCCCGCTCGCCGGGCAGGTGGCCGGGGTCTACTTCCTCAAGACCTCGACGCGTACGCGGACAGCCTTCACAAGCGCCGCGCTGCGGCTCGGCGCCGGCGTGATCCAGTACGGTCCGCAGGACCTCCAGACCAACACTGGGGAGACCAGCGAGGACACCGGCCGGGTGCTGTCCGGCATGCTCGACGTGCTGGTCGCCCGTACGGCCGGTGACCCGGCCGAGTTGCGGGCCTGGGCTGCCCAGAGCCGGATGTCGGTGGTCAACGCGATGAGCGCCGAGGAGCACCCCACCCAGGCGTTGACGGACCTGACCACGCTGCTGCGGCAGTTCGGCCGGATCGAAGGGCTGCGTCTGCTCTACCTGGGGGAGGCCAACAACACGGCCACCGCGCTCGCCCTTGCGCTCACCCGGTTTCCGGGCGTGGAACTGGAACTGCGCACCCCGCCCGGCTACGGCCTGCCCGCCCAGATCCTGGCCGACGCCACCCGGCAGGCCGAGGTCAGTGGGGCGAGCATCGTCGAGCGGTGCCACATGGCCGACCTGCCAGGCGATCTCGACGCCATCTACACAACCCGCTGGCAGACCACAGGCACTGTGAAGCCGGACCCGGACTGGCGTCAGGTCTTCGCCCCGTTCCGCGTCGAACAGGAGCTCTGGCGGCACAGCCCGAACGCCGTCTTCCTGCACGATCTGCCGGCACATCGCGGCGAGGAGGTGACCTCGGAGGTCCTCGACGGGCCGGCGAGCATCGCGTTTCCACAGGCGGAGAACAAGCTCTACAGCGCCATGGCGGTGCTTGAGTGGTGCCGCTCGCCTTCGAGCGGGACGACGCTGTGACGGTCACCGAGCCGGCGGGCGCACCCGCCGGTCGCCCGGCGAAGCTCACCCGTAACCGGAACTTCCTGCTGCTCTGGACCGGCTCGGGGCTCTCCGCGCTCGGTGCCCGGGCCACCTCCATCGGCTACACGCTGCTTGTCTACTGGTCGACGGGGTCGGCCACCGCGGCCAGCCTCGTCACCTTCGCCGCGTTGCTGCCGAACCTGGTTGCCCAGCTGCCGGCAGGCGCGCTCGTCGACAGGTGGAACCGGCGTACGACGATGCTTGTCTGCACCGCCGGCCGGATTCTCGGGGTCGGCAGCGTGGCGGCGGTGGTGCTGCTCGACGCGGTGTGGCTGCCGCACCTGATGGTGGTCGCGTTCCTGGAGGCCACCCTCGGCATCTGCTACACGCTTGCGGAACGGGCCGCGGTGTGCGCCGTGGTGCCCCGCGACCAACTGGGCGGGGCACTGGCGGCAAACGAGTCGCGGGCGAACGCCGCGAGCATCCTCGGCCAGCCGACCGGCACCGTGCTCTATTCCGTGGCCCGGTTCGCGCCGTTCCTGTTCGCCACCGTCGTGCACCTGATGTCGCTTGTGACACTGCTGTTCGTCCGGCGGGACCTGCGGGCGCCCCGATCGTCGGACGGCGGAGAGGGCGGGCTGATCGCCCAGATCAGGGAAGGTGTCGCCTTCATCTGGGGCAAGCTCTACCTGCGTCGGGCGCTGTGTCTCTTCGCGGCCAGCAACATCCTCTTCCAGGTCCTCGGTCTCGGGCTTGTGGTGCTGGTCAAGGACCGGGACGGCTCTCCCGCAACGGTCGGGGTGCTGTTGGCGGTCAACAGCGTCTTCGGCATGGCTGGCGCGATGACGAGCAACGCCTTCCTGCAGCGGTGGGGCATCCGCCGGATGATGATCGGCATCCACCTGGCGTGGGCGGTGCTGATGCCGCTGCTGGTGGTGGCGCCCGGCCTGGTGGCGGTGAGCGTGCTCCTGGCGCTGATCAACTACGGCGCTGGGATCGGCAACGTGGCCGGGGTGCTGTACCTGCTCAGGACGACTCCCGACGAGCTGCGGGGCCGGGCCGGCTCGATCTTCACGCTCCTCTCCTCGGGTGCCAACTCGATAGGCGCGCTGCTCGCGGGCTTCCTGCTGGACGCCGTACGCATCGAGGTGGCGTTGGCAGTCGTGGGCGCGACGATGGTGGTGATCGCGGTGTTCGCGGTGCTGGCTTTCGGCACCCGTACCGCCGCCCAGGCGGAACGGGCCGAGGCGGAGGCCGAGCGGGCGGAGGCCGAGCGGGCGGCGGCGGAGCAGGCCGCGGCCGAGCGGGCCGACGCGGAGCGGGCGGCAGCCGAGCGGGCGGACGCGGAGCTGGCAGCGACGGCGGCCGGCCGCGATCCGCGTGGCTGAGCCCGATATCGAGGAAATATGGCTGTCCACGTGAGGCTGCCGGCAGTGGACCGACCCTGGCGTGGAGGAGACCGACCGATGAGCGAGAACGGCACGTGGCAGCCGCACGAGATCACGCCCTGCAGCGCCGGATGCGCAGCCACCGTTGACGGGCTGATCGGCCATCTCCGGGAGCTGGACCTGATGGCGCTGCTCACCGCTGAGAAGGCGCTTGTGTTCCGGGGCTTCGGCGTCGAGCCGGGCGCGCTGGATTCGGTGATGGACATGGTGCTGCCCAACCGGCTCGCCTACGTGCACGGCAACTCGCCGCGCACCAAGGTCGGCCGCAACGTCTACACGTCGACGGAGTATCCGGCGCCGTACACCATCTCCATGCACAACGAACTGTCGTACGCGGCGCACTGGCCGGCGCGTCTGCTGTTCTACTGCCAGGTCGCCGCGCCGACCGGCGGTGCCACACCGGTTGTCGACGCCAACCTCTGGCTGGAGTCCCTCGACCCGGAGGTCCGCGCGGCCTTCGCGGGCGGGGTGTGCTACCAGCAGAACCTCCACGACGGCCTGGGGCTGGGCAAGAGCTGGCAGCAGACCTTCGAGACCGAGGACCAGGCGGAGGTCGAGGAGTTCCTGAGCGGCACCGGGGCGACGTGGAAGTGGACCGCCGACGGGCTGCGGGTGAGCCAGGTCCGCCCGTCCACCACCAGGCACCCGGTGACCGGGGTGGAGGTGTGGTTCAACCAGAGCGACCAGTGGCATCCGGCGGCTCTGGATGACGAGGTCGCCCGGGTGATGACCCAGGTGATGACGCAGGACGAACTGCCGCAGTCGGTCACCTTCGCCGACGGCAGCCCGATCCCCGACGAGTACGTGTTCCAGATCCGCGATCGTGGGCTGGACGCGGCGATCGACGTGGACTGGCGGGTCGGCGACCTGCTGCTTATCGACAACGTGTTGGTGGCCCATGGTCGCCGGCCCTACACGGGGAGCCGCCGCATCCTGGTGGCGATGTCGGACTGACCGGGGCCACTGTGGCGGGAGGAGAAGAGTGGAGATGACGGGTGCCGAGGCACGCGGCCGGTGGCTGCGGTCCTTCCGCCGTGCGGAGCGGTCCGACCTACGGTTGGTCTGCTTCCCGCACGCCGGTGGGAACGCCAACGTGTTCCAACCCTGGGCGGGGCTCCTCGACGGCGCCACCGATCTGCTGGCGGTCTGCTATCCGGGTCGGCAGGACCGGGTGCTGGAGCCGTGCGTGGACCAGATGGACGTGCTCGCCGAGCGGATCAGTGACGTGCTCGTGCCGTACCTCGACCGGCCCATCGCGTTCTTCGGCCACAGCATGGGCGCGTCGGTGGCGTACGAGGTCACCCTGCTCCTGGAGTCCCGGTACGGGTTCACGCCGAGTGTCCTCTTCGTCTCGGGACACGGCGCGCCGCACATCTGCCGGGTCGAGCTCGATCCGGACCTCGCCGACGACGAATACCTGCTCAGCCGGATCGGCGCTCTGGGCGAGGTCGACCCGGTGCTGTTGCAGTCGCCGAAGCTCCGCGAACTGATCATGCCCTCGCTCCGGGGGGACCTGCGGATGCTCTACCGGCACCTGCCGCGGGCGCCCGCGAAGGTCCAGGCCCCGATCGTCGCCTATCTGGGCACCGAGGACCCGACCTGCAGCACGGCGACGGTTCGCGCCTGGGGGGAGTTGACCACCGGCGGCTTCGAGATGGCGACGTTCCCCGGTGACCATTTCTATCTCGTGCCGGAACAGGATCAGGTGGTCGCCGGGGTGACCGCCCGCCTGGGCTGACCGACGGACCAGGTCCAAAGTGGTGGTGAAGACGTCAGGGCAACGTCGAGGGCGCTTTGGGCCGGCCGCTCTCCCACTGTGCCCTGATGGCTCGTACGGCGACCGAGGCGGCGGCCGCCCCATTGGTGACGATCCAGAGGATCCCGACCGCCGGGTCCCAGGCTCTCGCGTGGTCCCGGACCATGCTCGAGGCGTCCGCCTCGCCGCTCCAGTTGGAGGTCACCGGGTTGAACCGGTGTTCGAACCACGCCGCGCCGGTGACGAGAACCACCCCGATGACCGCGCGGATGATCGTGCCGACCCGGCCTTGGCGTAGTCGCTGCTCGTTGGGCAGCAGGGACAGGATGAGCAGCAGGTTGATGAGTACGTAGAAGCCGGTTAGGACCAGAGCGGCGGACCGGTAGCTGGAGAGGGCATCGACCAGGGTCTGGTCGTCGGTCGGCAGGTCGACGCGGGCCCTGGACACGGTGGAGGTGACGCCGGACCACCAGAGCAGGGGAGCGGCCAGCACCATCGAGAACAGCAGAACCGATCGACCCTTGGCCATGCGGTGGAGTGTACGGGCGCCGGGCGCAACGGTTTTCCGCCCTCGACGGCGTGCCGTCCGTGCCTCAAGTAATGCTCAAATTCGGATCAGCCCAGCTGGCGAAGCGATGGAACGCCCTTACGCTCTCCGGAACTCAGCGCGCTGATGACCCCCACCCCCTTCCGCAACGGCAACACCACCTTCGTCGTACCCAGGCACACGGCACGCGAGTTCGGTACGGCCGTCCTCGGTGAGGAACGGCCGTGCGGGGGTCGGCCAGCAGAGCACATCGTCGCAAGTAGAAGGAGGGGCACATGCGGCGCATACAACGGCGCATCGCACTTCTCGCCGTTCCCGCCCTGGTGGCGGGCGTCCTCGTGTCGACCGGGCCCGCCGGTGCGGACCCGACGGGCCCGAGGGCGACGGGCGGTTCCGGGCATTCCCCGCTCGAGAACCTCAAGCAGGCACATCATGTAGACATCAAGCTGGCCGGCGCCGACATGTTGGACAAGGTCGTCGCCGCCGGATTCGATATCGAGCACGGCCTCAAGCGTGTGCCGGACGGCATCGAGGGTGAGGTGGTGGTCACCGACGACGAGCTCACCAAGCTGAAGTCGATGGGCGTGCAGCTTCTCGACGACAACACGCGCTTCGAGTGGAGCGAGAAGGCCGACGGCGGTCTCAAGGGCCCCAAGGGTCCCAAGGGCCCTGCCGCCGGCCCGACGCAGCCGCCGGCGACCGATCCGGCGCTGGCGACGGTACGCATCGCCCGCGCCGACTGGTTCACCACAAAGGGTCAGGGCTTCCTGTACGTCGAGGCCCGGACCACCGAGGGGCAGCAGACCAACCCGATTGTCGGGATGCAGCTGGAGAACAACTCGGGCAAGGGCACGCCGTTCGAGTTCGCGCGGACGATGAGCCGGTTCGTGGACTCCGGGCAGTACATGTTCCACCGGAACCTGTTCAAGCTCGACACGCGTCCGAGCGAGATCCGGGTCACCAGCTCCACCGGCGGTGTCACCACCGGCGTCGTCTCCGACTGGCTGGAGAACGCCCCGTCGCCGCTGACGGAGAAGCCCGGCTACAAGTCCGACTTCATTGACGGCTACAAGCACCCGCAGCAGCTCTTCGCCCGCGCCAAGGAGATCGCCCAGCAGTACCCGGGCATCGCCGAGATCGTCTACCTCCCGAACCAGACGAACGGCTACCAGCGCAAGGCGCAGGCGACGATCGGTGGCACGGGTCAGTCGGCTGTCGTCGTCAGCAGTGCGGCGTGGGGCCACGAGGGCGGCAACGACGTCACAGTCGAGTTCGTGAACCGGTCGGGGGCCAACCTCCCGCTCGCGGTGGAGGTCACTGGCAAGGCGGTCCGCGTCCTGCTCGCGAAGGACGCCTCCGGTGCGCTGTCGAGCACTGCCGTGCAGGTGGCGGAGGCACTGCGGACCCAGTCCCAGGGCCTCATCGACAGGTCGCACCCGTACCGCAACAACGCGGGCACCGGCATCGTCGTACCGACGGAGGGCCCGGTCGCCCTGACCGACTTCCTCGACGAGAAGCGCGTCGGCGCGCCGGAGGGCGAGGTGCCGCGCGGCCCCGTCACCATCCCCGTTCTGCGGATCGGTAAGCACCGGGACGGCAAGAAGCCCGGCGTGCTGATCCAGGCGCAGGACCACGCCCGCGAGTGGGTGCCGGCGACGACGAGCCTGGAGTCGGCCGAGCGCCTGGTGCACAACTACAAGACCGACAAGGAGACGAAGAACATCGTCGACAACACCGACGTCTTCTTCATCCTCTCCAACAACCCCGACGGGGCGAACTACAGCTTCTACAACTTCGCCTCGCAGCGTAAGAACCTGACGAACCACTGCGCGGACTCGGCCGCCGACCCGGCGAACCGGAACTCCTGGGGTGTCGACCTGAACCGGAACTACCGGGTCGGGTCTGCCCAGGACGGCTACTCCGGCGGCTCGTCCGTCTGCACAAGCGGCACCTACCAGGGCCCGGAGAAGCTGTCCGAGCCCGAGTCGAAGAACATCATCTGGCTGGTCGAGAAGTACAAGAACATCAAGTTCATGATGTCGGTGCACTCCAACGGTGGTCAGCTGTTCTGGCAGCCCGGCGCCTACATCGCCGACGGGCGTATCACCACCCCGCGCCCGCCGCTCGGTGACGAGGCGTTCTACTGGCAGTCGGCTTCCCGGATCCTGGGGCAGGTCAAGGCGCACCGGGAGACTGTCGTGACGCCGGAGAACGTCGGCGGTTCGTCCGACGTCCTCTACTCCTCGGCGGGCAACGTCCGCGAGGACCTGTACCACACCTACGGGATCTACGCCTTCGGTTGGGAGGTCGGTGGCTCCATCTACAACCCGGCCACCGGCAACTGGCAGGGCGGTTCGTTCCAGCCGGCGTGGGAGGGCAACCCCGAGCTGGTCAGCGGCCACGCCGAGACCATGGAGTACGCCAACGGCATCATGGAGATGTTCCGGGTCGCGGCGGACTGGGGCAAGGACAAGAAGAAGCCGACGTCCGACCTCGTTCCCGGCAACGGGAAGTACACCGGGCCGGTCAACGTGCACTTCGAGACCAGCGAGCCGGCCACCATCTACTACACGACGGACGGCAGCCGGCCCACGCTCGAGTCGCCCCGCTACGCGGCGACCGAGTTCCGTGAGCCGGGTCAGGTGTTCCACGTGACCGAGACGACGACCTTCAACTGGTTCTCGGTGGACAGCGCCGGCAACATCGAGAAGGGCTACGACCCGACGAAGAACGACAAGCGCAACAACTACCGCACCGCGACGATCAAGATCGAGGCGAAGAAGAAGTAGCGCACATCGGCTGATCATTGCCTCGCCAGTGGTTCCATCACACTGGCGAGGCAATGGTCGTCCAGGCCCCGCACGGCGCTGACGTCCCCGTCAGACGCCAAGCGTCATTAACCCCGCTTCGGCAGCAGCAGTTCTTCGTGGTCGAGTTCCCGTTCCAGGACGCGGAGTCCCTCGTCGGGCAGTCGGCCGGAGTCACGCCAGCGCACGAGTTCCTCCCGCTGCGCGTCGATGGACATCCGGCGGATGCGAAGCGCCGTCTCGTACTCCGGTGAGGTGGGGATCTCGGCGGATCCGCTCTGCTGGAGCAGGTCGAGCCGTCCCCGGTAGCGCTTCAGCCGGGCGAGCAGTTTCGTACGGATGGCGTTGACGGCCTCGGCGCTGTCCGGTTCCTCGGCGACGACCTCGTCGAGGCGGGCCAGGGCGGCTTCGACAGCCGCCGAGCGGGCCTCGTTGCGTACCCGGGCCTGGTCGGTTTCGTTGGCGCGCAGGCCGAGCATCCGCACGAGCGGCGCGAACGTCAGGCCCTGCCCGACGAGCGTCACGAGGACCACCACGAGGGTGCAGAACAGCAGGAGGTTCCGGTCGGGGAAAGCCGCGCCGCTGTCGGTGGTCAGCGGCAGCGTGAAGATCGCGGCCAGGCTGATGACGCCGCGCGTGCCGGACCAGCTCAGTGCCACCACTTCGCGGAGGCTGAGCCGTTCGGCGTTGCGGTCGGCGCGCGCGATCTGCCGGGCGTTGCCGGGCTCGTCGGTGTCGTCCTGCTCGGATATGCCACCCAGCCGGGTGTGCAGCGACCGGGGCAGGGACTGGGTCAGCACGAGCCACGCGGGACGCAGCAGCAGCACCACGCCCACCGACACCGCGACGGCGATGACGATCGTCGACGTGTCGTAGTCGCGCAGGCCCTTGATGACCTCGGGGAGTTGCTGGCCGATGAGCAGGAAGACGAAGCCTTCGAGGAGGAAGTCGACAAGCCGCCAGACCGCGTTGGTCTGCAACCGGGCCGCGCCGGAGCCGAACTGGGGCGTCTGGTGGCCGACGATGAGCCCGGCGACCACCACGGCGAGCACCCCGGAGACGTGCAGTGCCTCGCCCAGCAGGTAGGCCACGAACGGTGTCGCGAGCGAGAGGGCGTTGGACAGCAACGGGTCCGCGGTGATCGGTCGGGCCAGCCGGACCAGCCTGGCGACGACCGCTCCGACAGCCATCCCGCCGGCCGCTGCCAGCACGAACTTCCCGACGGCCTCGGGGAACGAGAACTCCCCGCCGACGGCGGCGGCCACCGCGACGCTGAGCATCGTCAGGGCGGTGGCGTCGTTGAGCAGCCCTTCGCCCTGGATGATTGTGATCATTTTTGGAGGTAGGTTGACCCGCCGGCCCACCGCGAGCGCGGCCACGGGGTCGGGGGGTGCGATGGCGGCGCCGACCGCGATCCCGGCGGCCAGTGTCGCCCCGGCGACGAACAGGTGGAACCCGAGCCCCACGAGCAGCCCGGTGAGGAGCACCAGCATCACCGACAGGCTGACCACGATGCGCAGGTTGCGGCGGATGTCCAGCAGCGACGAGTCCAGCGCGGCACTGTAGAGCAACGGCGGCAGTACGACCATGAGCACGAGGTCGGGATCCAGGCCGACGTTGGGGCCGGGGAGTAGTGCGTACGCGATGCCGATGAGCGGCAGGAGCGCCGCCGCCGGCAGACCTGTGCGCGCCGCCACCCACCGTACGACGACGATGACCGCGACGGCGGCGAGCACGAACAGCAGCATCGAGTGGGTGCTCACCTGGTGGCTTCCCTCTGGAGCGGCGCGGGGCGCGGGGTCGGTCGGTCGGCTGCCGGCTCGCGGCCCGGTCGGCTGGTCGTGTCCGGTGATGACACCCAATGACACCCGTTGACGCCGGGCAGTGCGCTCTGCAGCAGTGCCGAGCGTACCTGCTTGATCAAATCCGAACGCCCGCCGGAGAGCCAGTCTCCGTCCGGGTGGCTGCCGCATGCGCGGAAGCCCGAAGACCATCTATAGATGACGTTGAGTGTATGGGAGCGCTCCCGTAATATACCTGACGCGGCTGTTAACGTTCACAAAACAATCATCCTCGCGAATGCCTCGGCCGCCGACCCGTTAGGAGGGTGCTTCATGGTCAGATCCAGAGCAACAAATGTCGGTCTGGCGTCGGCTGGCGTCGCGTTGCTGGTGTCGGCGACGGTGGTCGCGGCGATGCCTGCCGGCGCCGCGGCCGCAGGCTGTTCGGTGGACTACGCCGTGCCGTCGCAGTGGCAGGGCGGTTTCGGCGCCAACGTGTCGATCACCAACCTCGGCGATCCCGTGAGCAGTTGGACGTTGACCTGGTCGTTCGGCGCCGGGCAGACCGTTACGCAGTCGTGGAACACGTCGCTGACGCAGAGCGGCGCTGCGGTTACCGCGCGGAACGTGAGCTACAACGGCTCGATCCCGACCAACGGCACGACGTCGTTCGGCTTCAACGGGTCGTGGACGGGCAGCAACCCGGTGCCGTCGAGCTTCGCCCTCAATGGCGTGACGTGCACCGGCGGTACGGTGCCGAGCCCTCCGGGCCCGACGCCCCCGCCGCCGACGTCGCCGCCACCGACCACCCCGCCACCGACGACCCCTCCGCCCACGACTCCACCTCCGACGACTCCGCCCCCCACGTCCTGCAACCTTCCGTCGACGTACCGGTGGTCGTCGACTGGGGTGTTGGCGCAGCCGAGGTCGGGTTGGGTGTCGTTGAAGGACTTCACTGTGGCGCCGTACAACGGTCGGCAGTTGGTGTATGCGACCACGCATGACACGGGTACGCGGTGGGGTTCGATGAACTTCAGTCTGTTCACGAATTACTCCGAGATGGCGTCGGCGTCGCAGAACGCGATGTCGTCGGCGACGGTGGCGCCGTCGTTGTTCTACTTCGCGCCGCGCAACATCTGGGTGTTGGCGTATCAGTGGGGGCCGACGGCGTT
>NZ_JBNCKU010000032.1:0-20149 GCF_049841715.1 Micromonospora sp. DT41
CAACCGACATCACGCCCGCGACAGCACCCGCCCACTGGCACTGCTCGGCATCACCTGACGACTTTGCCGGGGCCCTGCCTGCGCATGGACGGCAGCCGTTAAAGCAAAGCGTGAAGCGTGAAGCGTGTTTGAGAATGTCGGCTGTCCGTTGTGGACGGCGTGGCGGCATGACTTCCACCGGCGCAGCGGGCAGGGTGGCGCGGTGCCTGCACGTCGTGGCTACCCGTCCGATCTGACCGATGCCCAGTGGGCGCTGATCGAGCCGATGCTGCCCGAGCCCAACACGTACGGCCGGCGGGAGAAGCACCCGCGGCGGGAAATCGTCAACGCCATCCTGTACGTGGTGCGATCCGGATGTCCGTGGCGGTATATGCCCGCTGACCTGCCACCGTGGCAGACGGTGTACTGGTACTTCACCCGGTGGGAAGACTCCGGCGTGACAGAGAAGATTCTTACCACTCTGCGGGTCAAGGCACGGATGCAGCAGGACCGCGAGCCGCAGCCGTCAGCGGGGGTCGTCGACGCGCAGAGCATGAAGGACGCTGACACCGGCGGCCGAGACAGTCGGGGCTACGACGCCGGGACGAAGGTCAACGACCGCAAACGGTTCATCGTCACCGACACCTTGGGCCTGCTGGCCACCGCGACCGTCCTCGCCGCGAGCTGGCAGGACCGCGACGGCGCGAATACCGCCCTACTGAGCGCCTACATGGCCACCTCGATCCGGCACGTCTTCGCCGCGAAGGCCTCACCGGCGCCGTTTGGTCGACTGAACCCGCGCCGTCCTGTGCACCACCCTTGAGATCGTCCGCAAGCCCGGGGACCAGTGCGGCTTCGCCGTGCATCCCCGCTGCTGAGTCGTCGAGGGCACTCTGGCCTGGTTCACCGCCTGCCGCCGACTCGCCCGCGACTACGAACGTCACCTCGACGCCTCCGAAGCCATCATCGATGGGCCGCTATCGCGGCATTACCGGAGGCCGACCCGCCCGACGCCAAGCCCTCCGCACTTTCATTCAGGCCTGATCGTACTTCTCAAACACGCTCTAGAAGCTACTCGCGGCCCGCCTACTGGAGACCCGACGGGCAGCGTTTGCCGCCTTTCGTAAGTACTGGGAGCTGCGGGAAATATCGGCCGACCGACTGCTCGAATCCACTTGAAGCGACCACGTGGCGACCTTCCGGAGTCCTAAGTCCTTGCTAAGTCAGGGCCGCGTGCGTACGCTGTCCACAGCCGACGGGGGTCGATTCATTACCTATTGCACAAGGAGTGAAACGAAGGCCTGCTATCGCCTCGATAGCTCACGCATCGAGGCGATGTCATACCTATTTGGACCTCCAGCGGCGAATCAACATTTCTCCACGAGGAGGGTAACCTTGGCAAAGTTCTCGTCAGGCAAAAAGTCCCTGGCAGCCGTTGCAGCGGCCTTTATTGCAGCTTCCATCGTTGGGGTTCCCGCCCCGGCGCAGGCGGGCACATGTTCCACGCCTGGCTGCGGCGGAGAGGCCACCAACGCAAGCACTCGCGGCATCATGATTAGCAACAATTGGTGCTCTGCCGCAGGTACCATCACATACACCGGCGAGTTCCTGCCGACGAGCTGCGTCCCGGCGGCGAATCGACAGAACGGATATATCCACCCCGCTTCCTTCACCCTCCAGCCGGGGCGCCGCTCAAACGAGTACCCCAAGTATTACGACACCGACGCGATTCGCCTCCCCGCCAACTGTGTCACCAACGTGACCATCGATGGCAATGGTGTCCAATACGACAGGCGAGGAATATCCACTCACCAGTGGCGGAAATTCAGCAACAGCCAGACGTGGGTTGTCACCGGGATTTACTGCTAGATCCCGTGTTGCCCCGCTAGCTCGTTGACGGGAAGAGCCCTTGAGTCTGGACTATTGGGAGTCAACACCAAGCCCACAGTTTCAGACTTAAGGGCATTTCCACATACTTTGCCAAGTCTCCGGTTTGAGGCAGAGCTCGTCAGCTGATTTCAGAGGTTCGGGGCCCGCGTCCCCGGCGACGGCGAGCCGGCGTTGGTGATCCAGGTCCGCCGGAGCGCCTGGGTCTGTGGCCACCGGGTCGCGACTGCATTGGCGAGTCGTTTGAGGTCTTCTTTCACGTTCACGCGTTTGAGCAGGGGCACGCCCCGTAGTCGACGTCAATCGGTCCCGCTCACGGGCAGGAGCGCAGTCTTCCCACGGCGTTGGACTGTCGCAACGTCCTGCCGTTCAACGGCTAAGTGCAGGCCGACGCTCCCGCCAGCCTGAGCGCAGGCACGTACGTCGCGGTTATCCGACTGGGCCACACGAGAGGACTGGAGTGTCGGGCGGATGGATGCGCACCCCGATCAGGCGGGCGTCGAGCCGCGCCAGCCGCTCCCGTACCGACGGCAGAAGCCGAGACACGGTCAACATCCGGCGTACGGCGGCCGATCCTGGGCGTTCGTGCGGTGCTCCGCGTTAGAGGGCTCACCCGGAGGCGCCCCAGCTACTTACCCCAAGTAAGCAACTTGGGGGCGTGTTGCGAGGATCGAACGGCCGCTCGAAACTCGGTACAGGGCCGAGGAGTTGGCCGTCCGATGCAGCCGCTCTCTGGCGTCTGGGGCAGGTCGCCCATTGCCGAACGATCTCGGATTCGGTAATCGCCTCGGTCCCGGCTGAAGACACAAGACACGAAAGGACCACCGGAATGGCCAGCAACGAGCAAGTCCTTCCCGACGACCTGGTGCCGGCCGAGGTACTGGCCTCAACCAGCCCGATCGCGATTTCCTCGCTGGCTCGGCTCAAGCCGGGCAAGAGCGACGACGACATGCAGAAGGCGTTCAAGGAGATGATGTCCGCAGCACGCGAGGAAGAGGGTTGCGAGCAGTACACGATCCACGCCAACCTCTACCAGCCGGGCATCTATGCGTTCTACGAGCGGTGGTCAAGCGGTGCGGACCTGCTCCGCCACATGCGGAATCCATCCCTGCAGACCTACCACGGCCAGTTCTTCGAGAACCTGGACGTGGAGATCGAGTGGCTCCGGCCGCTGGAGGCCTGACACCGGACGGTAGTTCGACCCGCCAGGCACCGCGCTGTCGCACCCGGAGACGCAACCCGGGCAGCGACGGTGCGGTGCCAACGCTGGGCCGTTCCCGCAGCAGGTTTGTCGACCCGGCCCAAGTTACTTACTCTGAGAGAGTGACCAAGTCTTTCAACGGTCGGATCGACGAGGATAGGTGCCACCTGGTCCTGCGCGCGATCGATGTCGTCGGGGTCCGCTGGACCGGACCGATCTTGATCGCGGCAGTCCGCGGAGCTCGCCGATTCAAGGAGTACCGCGCGCTGGTAAGTGGCATCTCCGACCCTCAACTCACCGTCCGACTCAAAGACCTGCAGGCCCGCGGCCTCATCGAGCGCACGGTAATCCCCAGCACGCCGGTGCAGATCACCTACACCCTGACCACCGCGGGCGAAGAGTTGATCGCCGCACTGCAGCCCCTGTCGCATTGGGGCGAGCAGTATCTGGCGCATGACGACGCATGACCTGAGTACAACGGATCAAGGAGCCTTGAAGTGCCGGTCGGTACCTCACGTGGTGTCTTCACGATTGCACTGACTGGTTTCTCCGGGGTGTCGGCGTTAGCGGCTGTTGGGGTACTAGAACAGTTGAACGATGCGCGGGGGCAGGACCTGCCGTACCCGCTCGACGAACTCATGCTGGTGTGGTTGTTGATTGTCGGCGTGCTAGCCATGTGGGCGACGGTCGCCTATGCGCACGGGCAGTACCTCATAGCCCAGCGGGTCCTTCTGATCATCGGCTTCATGGGACTCATTCCCGCTGTCCTGCCTGGAGTTGTCGCTCTAAAGGACGTCTCGTAACTCCGTGAAGGCGTTGCCCGGCAACGCTGCTGGTGTCACCCCGCGAGGATGATGTTGTGCAGGTGGGCGATGCCGGAGGCGGTGTCGGTCAATGTGTGGGCGGCGCGGCGGTAGTCGCGCAGGATCTTGAAGCACTTCATGCGGGCCAGGGCGTGTTCGACCTGCGCGCGGACGGTGCGGTGCTGCTTGTTCAGCTCTTGTTTCCACTCGGGTAACTCGCTGCCGTCGGCGGGTTTGCGGTACGGGATGATCACGTCGGGGTTGCCGCGGTAGGCGCCGTCGGCCATGACTGGCCGTCCGGCCAGCTTCTGGTCGATGCCGGAGGTGCGGTAGACGATGGTGTCGTTCCGGTTGCCGGGTTGCGGGTCGCCGAGGGCGACGACAAGGCGGGTGTGGGCGTCGATGGCGACCTGCAGATTGGTGCTGTAGCGGTAGTTCTTGCTCGGGGCGGCCAGCCGGTGGTCCCGGGTCGGGATGAGAGTGCCGTCGACGATGGTGATCTGGTCGACCCGACGCCGGCGTCCCGGCGACAGAGCGAGCAGCGGGCCGAGGGTGTCGATGACCCGGTGGGCGGCGGAGTGCGACACCCCGAACAGCGGGCCCATCTGCCGCATGGTCAGGTTGGTGCGCCAGTACGCGGCCACCAGCAGTACCCGGTCGGAAAGGTCGAGCGACCACTGCCGGCCCGGCCGACCGTCAGCGATCGCGTCCCCGCCACGTTCGGCGACCAGCCGCACCAGCCTGCGGAACTGGGCGGGCTGCAGCCCGGTGAACGGGAAGATCCACTCCGGGCGAGCCGCCGAGATCACCTGCACCTCGACATGATCCACTATGGACTGACCACCGAGTTACGAGACGTCCCTTAGAGGGCGGAGATGGAGCTGGGAGCTCGTTCTTGCCGAGCTAGCGGCCGAATCACGTTCAAGGATCCGTGTCGCCAGGCCGCGAGGCTGCTCAGCAGCTGGATTGTCGCTTTAGTCGCTGTCTTCGGCATCGGTAGCGTCGACAAGCCGAGGCTGACCGCCATGTCGTCGGTGTGCACGACCAGCTCCATGAACTGGGTCAGCAGGAAGTCATTGAACTTTAGGCCCCAGTCGCCGGGGTCCACGATGCACCACGATGGCTACCAGCCTTTGCGGACGGGGACAAAGGTCGTTCGTCCAGCAAGGAGCTCCACCTTGTCCCCGTCCGGGAAGGCTGGACGGTCTACGACTGCCCGACGAGGAGTTCCGCAGCTTGGCCGACAGTCACCGCTCTCGCATAACACGTGTGCGCGCGGCTAAGGGATGTCTCGTAACTCGCTTGTGCGTCCATTGTGGTTGGAGATGCGGTGCAGGTGATATCGACGGTCTTCCAGGGGTGGGCCCACTGTTCGAGGTGTTGCACCCGGCGGCGGACAGAATCATCGGCACCCTCGGACCCGCTGCTGGCTCTGGTGGCGGTGCTTCGGCGGCGGCTCGACCAGATCACCGTCGTCGACGGCGCCCTTATAGGCAGGCACGGGACTCCATCGGTCACGAAGCGTAGAGAACTCCGATGATCAATGGACCCGTGCCTGCTTGCTTCCTCCGTCCAGACGCCCTACCTATTGCCGGTCGCTCTTAGTTCGAGCTTCCGGTGCAGGTGGCGGTCGTGCCGTTGCCGTTTCCGGTGCCCTGGAATCCGAAACTGGTGGTCTGGCCTGCGGCCAGCCGTCCGTTGTAGCTCTGGTTGGCGACGGTGATGGTCCCGCTGGTGCCACTGTTGACACCGTTCCAGAGCGAGGTGACCGAGGCACCGCCCGGCAGGTTGAGGGTGACCCGCCAGCCGGTGAGCGGGGTCGCTCCTGCCGTGACGCTGACGTTGGCGACGAACCCACCGTTCCACTGGTCCTGCACGGAGTAGACGGCGGTGCAGGCAGGGCTCCCACCGGGGGGCGGGGTGGTCGGAGGCGGGGTGGTGGGCGGTGGCGTGGTGGGCGGTGGCGTGGTGGGCGGTGGCGTGGTGGGCGGTGGCGTCGTCGGAGGCGGCGTGGTGGGCGGTGGTGTGGTGGGGGGAGGCGGCGTGGTGGGCGGTGGCGTGGTGCCGCCATCGAGGGTCAGCTTCCAGCCTTCGAACACGCCTTCGTAGTCGGCGACGTTCTCGACCCGCAGTTTCCAGGTGCCAGCTGTGGGCTTGCTCGACAGATCGGTGATGAAGGTTTCGCGGACGTTTGCCCGGTACGACCCCACGTAGGCATCCTTGAGCAGGATCGCCTGCCCGTCCGGCGCGACGAGGGAGACTCGAAGGTCTCGGCCGTACTGGTGACGGATGTTGGGCTCGATGTAGCTCTTGGTCGACGGCGCCAGGCCGCAGTCGGCCACGCTGATTGACGATTCGACAGTGCCGGCGGCCGGTATCCGTAGGTTGGTGCTGGTGCGGCCACCACATGCTGGTGCCGGCAGGTCGGCGCCCGCGAGGTTGATCCGCCACGAGTCGAGGAACCCGGTGCCCGAGTGCAGGAGGTCGTTGAGCCACAGCATCCAGGTGCCGTTCGCGGTCTCGGACGACAGGTCGTGGGTGAAGGTGTAGTCGATGTCGTCGCTGTCGCCGCCGGTGCGGTCCAGCAGGTAATACCAGGTGCCGTCGGGTGAGAGCAGCCGGATGTCGAGGTCACCGATGCCGGAATGGTCGATGTGCAGCTCGATGGTGCTGTTGCGAGCGGCGGCGCCGGGACAGTCGGTGATCGTGATGGGGACCAGCGGGCTATCGCCCTGGGTGATCGCCGTGTCGGTGCCGTTCGAGCCGACGCAGCCGGCCGGGTCGTTGACGTGTAGCTGGAATGCCGTCGCACGTGTCGCACCCGTTCCGGTGCCGATCACTGTGATGGTGTAGTCGCCGGCCATGGTTGTCGACGCCGTGTTGATGGTCAGGGTGGTGCTGCCGTTGGAAGCGACGCTCGCGGGCTGGAACGTGGCGGTGGCGCCGTCTGGTAGGCCGCGGGCCACCAGGGAGACCGGTTGGGTCGCGCCGTTTGTGACGGTCGCGGTGATGGTGGTGGAGATGGTGCCGCCGGCGGTGACGGTGCCGCTGGCGGGGGTGGCGGTCAGCGCGAAGTCGTTGGCCGGGGTGCTGGCGCTGACGTGGAGCAGCCGGTTCGGCGAGCCGACGCCCGGATTTGTCACCACGCCGGGGGTGGTGTCGGCCAGGAGTGCCTGGGTCACCTGCGCCGGGGTGTAGGTGGGGTTGTCGGCCAGGATCAATGCCGCCGCGCCGGTGACGTGCGGGGTGGCCATCGAGGTTCCGGAGGCGGTGCGGGTTGCGGTGTTGCTGCCGGTGTAGGCCGAGGTGATGTCGGCGCCCGGCGCGAACAGGTCCACGCACGTACCGATGTTGGAAAACGATGCGCGGGTGTCGGTGGCGTCGGTGGCGGCGACGGTGATCGCCTCCGGGACGGAGGCCGGGGTGTAGGAACACGCGTCGTCGCCGTCCTCGTTGCCGGCGGCCACCACGTAGGTGACGCCGTCTGCGATCGACCGTCGCACGGCGTCGACCATTGGCGCGTACGGCGGGCCGCCGAGGCTCATGTTCGCCACGGCCAACTGCCCGGGGTCATGGTCGCCGGTCACCCAGTCGACCCCGGCGAGAACATTCGAGGTGGTGCCGCGGCCGTCGCAGTTGAAGACGCGTACGGCCACCAGTTGGACGTTCTTGGCCACCCCGTAGGTGGTGCCGCCGACCGTGCCGGCGACGTGGGTGCCGTGCCCCATGCAGTCGGTGGCGTCGGCGTCGTTGTCGATGAAGTCCCAGCCGGACACCGCCCGCCCGGCGAACTCGGTGTGGGTCAGGTTGATCCCGGAGTCGATGACGTACGCCCGCACGCCCGGTGACACGCGGGGGTAGGTGAACGAGTTGTCCAACGGCAACGCGCGCTGGTCGATCCGGTCCAGGCCCCAGGACGGTGTCGGGCTCTGCACCTCTGCCACGGACACCGTGTGGTTCTGCGTCACGGAGGCGACGGCCGGATGGGCGGCGAGGCGGCGGGCACCGCGCTCGGAGAGTCGGGCCTCGAAGCCGCGCAGGGCGTGCCGGAAGACGGGGCCTACGCCGCCGCCCTGCTGTTTGGTGAGGTCACGGGCGGTGGTGTCCACAGCGGTGGCTTTGACGGCGGAGTCCCGCAACACGACGATGTAGGAGCCGGCCACGGCGGTCGGGCCGCCCGCGGCGAGGATGTCACCTTCGGCTGGGGCGGCCGTCGCGGACACGGTGCTCGCGGCAAGAGCCAGCACGGTTGCTGCGGCCGCGATGCCGGACCGGAGCAGGGCTGGCCTGCGTGGTCCCGTCGGTGTCATGACTACCTCCCGGTCGAAAGCGACGCGCCCGGGGACCCGCCGGCCCTGTCGAGCAGGTCATCCGACAGGGTGGGCGGATCTCCGGGCAGCCGTACCGCCAACATCATGAACGCACGACCACTCCCAACGCCAGAGATGAACGTCGAATTTTTGACTCAGCAACAAAAATCTCCGCTCGTCGCAAGGCCGAGGCGGCACGCCTCATATCGAAGGGCAGGAAGCCCGCTCTCGGCCGGCTCAACCCCGGGAGGACGGCCGGCGACCCCGCGACCGGCAGAGCAAACCCGATGGCGCGTGGCCGTACGGTTCTGGCACCCTGCCGAACATGCCCGACACCACCTCCTCGCCGCGCAGCCTGCCCGAGCTGCGGGCGCTCGCCGCTGCGGGCGGGCGGGTCAAGTACCTGTTCTTCTGGGGGCACCAGCCCCAACCGGACGGCAGCGTCGGACCGGGTTGCCTGAGCCAATGGTGGCCGGCCCCGTTCGTCGTGGACGGGATCCGGTACGCCACCGCCGAGCACTACATGATGATCGGCAAGGCTCGCCTGTTCGGCGACGAAGCGATCGCCGCGCAGATGCTCACGGCGCCGCATCCGGGCGCGGTCAAGGCCCTGGGCCGGCAGGTCCGCGACTTCGACCAGGCCACCTGGGATGCGTACAGCTTCGACCTGGTCGCCGCCGGCAACCTGGCCAAGTTCAGCCAGCACCCTGACCTCGGGCGGTACCTGTCTCGCACGGGCAATCGGGTACTGGTGGAAGCCAGCCCGATGGATCGGGTCTGGGGCATCGGGCTTTCCGCGACGGACCCACGCGCCCACGATCCGGCCCAATGGCGCGGCCGCAACCTCCTCGGGTTCGCGCTGATGCACGCCCGCGCGCAGCTCGCCACGGCATGAACCTCAAGATCCGCGTACATCAGGGACGGCTCGGCGCCGATCAGTACCGCGTCGTCCGCCCGGCCGAACCGGTGACCGGCGCGGTGCTGGTCGACAACAACCCCTGGTTCGTCCTGGAACTCAACGCCGAGGCCGCGTTCACCATCACGGGCCTGTGGATGCTGGCAGCCCGATCACGCCGCACACTGATCCATCTGCCGCTACGGGGCAAGCCGCCACCGGAGCCCTCCCTCGCCACCGAGACCGTCGGTGAGCTCGACCTGGTACTCAGTCACCACGACCCGCAGTTCGCCCCGAACCGGTGGAAGCAGCTACGCCACCGCCTGGGAGCCGGGGCTCCGCACACCGTCTCCTGGAACCCGAACGACGTTCCCGCCTGGGACGAGGTCCACGAACTCAATCGCCAAGCCCGTCGGCGTTCCTTCAACAGGGACAGGTTCCACCAACGCCTGCACGCTCACACCCTGTTCATGGCCGGCAGCGCGGTCGCGTTCCGGCGCACAGCCCGGTACGTCCTCGACATGGCGCTTCAGCGACCCGACCCCGGTCATCCCGGTACCTACCATTCCGCCACATTGCACCCGGTGGACGGGCACTTCGCCACCACCGGGCAAGGCATCTACCTCATCAGGTGGCGGTAGCGGCGATCCGACCGGCTGCGGGTCGTGAATGGCCCCGGTCGGTCGAAGGTGCGCCGGCACCGACCGGGGCGTGTGCGCACCGCGCCCAGGACATACCGCACCGCGTCGTCGCGGGAGAGCTTCCCCTGGTGGTGGGCCGAGAGCACGCGTTCGCCGGGGAGCGGTAGCCGTGGCCGCGGCCGGGTTCGGCCGCCGGATCGGTTGGCTCGGAGTTCTGGCCCTTGCCTGGGTGTTCCACATCGCCGTCGATCGCGGCCTCGGCTACGGCCTCAAGACGGCCGAAGGATTCGAGCACACCCCACCTCGGCTTGATCGGCAAGGTCAGAGGGCCTGACCCGCTTTGATGGACATCCGGGATCAGGAGCCTGATGGGTTCCGGGAGGATGTCGTCGGCACCGCGTGATGATTCAGCCGGCGTTGACGGATTCCGTGCTGGTCTGGGGTGATCGCCCGTTGGTCACAGCCAGTTGTGTTCGCGGGCGTAGCGGGCCGCTTCGTGGCGGGTCCGGGTCTGGGTCTTGCGCATCGCGTTGGAGAGGTAGTTGCGGACGGTGCCCGGCGCGAGGTGGAGCCGGGCGGCGATGTCGGCGACCGAGTAGCCCTCGCCGGTGACCCGCAGGACGTCGGCCTCACGGTCGGTGAGGGGGTTGTCCTCGGTGACGGCGAGCGCGGACACGTCCGGGTCGATCCAGCGTTTGCCCGCATGCAGGGTGGCGATGACAGACGAGATGTGCGTCGGTTCGGCGGACTTGCTGACGAAGCCCTGAACACCGAGCTTCAACGCCTGGCGCAACACGCCGGGACGGGCGTGCCGGGTCAGCATGAGAACCACCTGCCCCGGGCGCGTGCGCCGGATCTCGGCGACCGCGCCCAGACCGTCCACGCCCGGCATCTCCAGGTCGATGACCAGCACGTCGGGCCGGTGCCGCAGGGTGGCCTCGACGGCCGTCCGGCCGTCCTGCGCCTCGGCGAGGGTGATGTCGCCCTCCATCGGCAGCAGCGCGGCCAGGGCCGTACGCAGCAGCGCCTCGTCGTCGGCGAGCACGATGGTGGTCATCGGCCGTCACTCCTTTCCGCGCCGGCGCGCACGGCGGGGAACGTCGCCGCCGTCCGGAAGCGTCCCTGCTGCTGTTCCACGGTCAGCTCTCCTCCGTCGCCCGCCACCCGTTGCCGGAGTGCCGCCAGTCCTCTCAGCTCGGGGGGCGAGGTGGCGGTCACGCCGTCGTTGACGACGGTGATGCTCGACTCGGAGAGCGTGATTTGCACCTGGGTGGCCTGCGCGTGCCGCAGGATGTTTGTGGTCGTCTCGCGCAGCACCTGCCCGAGCAGTTCGCTGGCGCGGGCGTCGACCTCGGCCTCCCGGGTCACCCGGACCCGGATGCCGGCGGCCTCGAACAGGTTCTTCGCGTTCTCGATCTCCGCGGTGAGGTTGAGCCGGCGTTGGGCGTAAGCCAGTTCCTTGGTCTGCGCGATGGTGTCGCTGACCAGCGCGTACGTCTCCCGCAGCTCCTTCTCCGCCCGCTCGGTGTCGCGGAGCAGCAGTCGCTGCGCCAGGGCGATCTTCAGCTTGACCACGTGCAGGGTGTGGCCCTGGATGTCGTGCAGGTCGCTGGCGAAGCGCACGCGTTCGCGGATCACCGCGAGTTCCGCTTCCCTCTCGCGGGTCTGTTCGAGCTCCTGGATGAGTTCGTAGAAACGCTCGCCCACGATCGTGAAGACCGTCACGACGATGGTGAGGACGGTCGGGATGAGAACGTAGGTGACCAGGACGTGACCGATGTCGTCCCTCTGCACCAGCAGCCGCGCCGTGCCGACGGCGGCGACGTAGGTGAAGAGCCCTGCCGCTGCCAGCTTCCGGTGCCGCCGAACCTCGCGCATGGCGAGCGAGCCCACAGCGCAGAACCCCCAGTAGGCGTTGGGGCTGCCGGTCACCAGGACCCCCAGTGGCCACACCGCTCCCGCCACGACCAGGCACGGCAGCGCCACCCGAGCCAGGTCGTTGGCCGTCCACCGCTCGAAGGCCACCAAGCCCGCCACGGCCCCCGGCGCCAGGACGACAAGGTGCCACCAGGTGTCCGCGTCGGTGTAGACCAGGACCACCGCGGCGACCAAGACCGGCGGTAGGGACGTGGCGAGGTTGAGCCGTCGCAGTCTTCCCTGCGTCGACTCGGTGAAGCGCGGCGATCTTGCGGTCACCACACCAGTATCGGGCAGCCAGGTGCCACGACCAGTGACACCACGTCACATGCGGCGATGACATGACGCCACTGACGGGTCGGCCGTGTCCGCGCTGTCATTGGTGCATGTCCACTACACCCGTCATCGAAGCCGAACGGCTGAACCTCACCTACGGCGACTTCCACGCCGTGAAGGACCTCTCCTTCGAGGTACGGTCCGGAGAGCTCTACGCACTGCTGGGCACCAACGGAGCCGGGAAGACCTCGACCCTGGAGGTGGTCGAGGGACACCGGAAGCCGACCTCTGGCACGGTACGCGTCTTCGGGCACAGGCCCGACGACCGCCGGGCGGTACGCCCCCGGATGGGCGTGATGCTCCAGGAGAGCGGATTCTCGCCCGACCTCACCGTCCGTGAGTCCGTCGGCCTGATTGGCGGGCTCACCCGGCGCGCCGACGACGTCGATCGGGTGCTCGACGTGGTCGACCTCACCGGTCGCGCCGGACGCAAAGTGTCCCAGTTGTCCGGCGGGGAGAAGCGGCGGTTGGACTTCGCGACCGCGGTCTACGGCACCCCGGAGCTGATCTTCCTGGACGAGCCGACCACCGGCCTCGACATCCAGTCCCGCGACGCCGTCTGGGCGACAGTGGACCGGCTGCGGGAAAACGGTTCCACCATCGTGCTCACCACGCACTACCTGGAGGAGGCCCAGCAGCGCGCCGACCGGATCGGGCTCATGCACGAGGGGACCCTCCACCGCGAGGGCACCGTCTCCGAGCTGACGCGCACCCTCCCCGGCGTGATCCGCTTCTCCCTTGCCGCGCCGGTTCCGCCGCTACCGCTGCCGGCGGCCGTCGACGCCGACGGGAAGGTCACTGTCGAGTCCTTCCAACTGCAGAAGGACCTGCACCTCCTGCTCGGCTGGGCGCAGGACCATGCCGTGGAACTGCGCGACCTGGCGGCGGGACCGACCCGGCTCGACGACGTGTTCCGCGCCATCAACAGTTGATTCGTTCTTCCGAGAGGCCCATCACCGTGTTGTCCATCGCGTCCAGCGAACTGATCCAGATCTTCCGCAACCGGCTGGTCCTGATCACCAGCCTCATCATCCCGGCGGCGGTGTCCGCGTTTTTCGTCCGTCAGCACGAGACCTACGCCGCCATCGGGAGCCTCGGCTACATCGCCGCGATCGTGATGTTCACCGTGGCCGCGTTCGGGCTCTACGCCACGGCCGTCACCACACTGGCCTCCCGGCGTCAGAATCTCTTCCTCAAGCGGCTGCGCTCCACCGCCGAAGGCGACGCCGGCATCCTCGCCGGCCTGCTGCTGCCCGTGCTCCTGCTCACCGTGGTGCAGGTGACAGCGATCCTGACCGCCCTGGCCGTGGTCGCCGGCGGGCCGGACAACGTCGCCCTGCTGGTGGTGGCGGTTCTCGCGACCGTGGCCATGATGATCGGGTTGGCGCTGGCCACGACCGGGCTGACGAACTCCCCCGAACACGCCCAGGTCACCACCCTGCCCGTTACCCTCGGTGTGATCGCCGTGGCCAGCTGGGTCGGCATCTCCGGCACCGAGAACCTCGCCTGGCTCAAGCGGCTTCTGCCCGGCGGAGCGGCCACCGAGTTGACGATGAACGCCTGGAACGGCGGCGTCGCCGTGATCGACTCCCTGCTCCTGCTGGCGCCCACGCTGGCCTGGGTCGCTGTCGCCGTCACCCTCGCTACCCGACTCTTCCGCTGGGAGCCCCGCCGATGACCACCGAACCCCGGTCGGACGCCCCGACTCTCGTCGAGGATCTCCTCCTGCTCCTGTTCCAACCCGTATCCGGGACCATCGCCGGGGAGAACACCCTCTTCTACGTCCTCGGCGGAGCCGTCCTCGCCGACCTCGCCCTCGGCGGTCACCTGACCCCGTCGGACCGGGGGCGGGTCAGCAGCGTGGCGGGTCACCCGCCGTCGGATGGCCTCCTGCGCCCGGCGTGGGACTACCTCGCCGAGAAACCCCGAGGGGTGCAGACGGCACTGGCCGCGATCGGTCCCCCGCTGCGGGGGCCGGTTCTGGAGCGGCTCATCGCGCGGAGCGACATCGACCAGGAGCCGCGTAAGGTGCTTGGCCTGTTCCGGACGACGGCCCTGCGCGAGGGCAGAACCGAACGTCGGTCCCGCCTGCTCGCCGACGTTCGACGGGTCCTCGTGGACGGCGCGGAGCCGCAAGCCCGGGTCGCCGCGCTCGCGGCGCTGCTCTCGGCGAGCGGAACACTCCCGCAGTTTCACCGCGAGATTCCGTGGACGTCACCGGTGATCAGCCGAGCCAAGGAACTCGAGCAGGGCAACTGGGGCGCCGACGCCGCGGGGGCAGCCGTGACCCGTACCGTGACGGCCATTGTCGTCAACAGCGCCGTCGTGGCCATCACCGCGCTTCCTCGGGGCTAGTACTCCGACGTCACTTGGTTTCGGCGTTGGGCGTGGCGTCGGTATGACGACCGCCTTCGTCCTCGCCATGCCACTACCCCAGTGCAGGCCCGATCACCTGACGCGAGACACCCTTGTCTAGGGCTCGAGTGTGGCGGGCATGCTGAAGGCGGCGACGTGACGGGCACCGATGAAGGCGTTGCTCTCCACGATCTTCCCGTTCTCGATCCGGAGTACGTCGACGACCAACGCCTCGTAGTGCGGGCTGCCGGGCCGGCGGAGATAGTTGATCAATGCCGGGCGCCCGTTGGCCGAGGCGGGGAACGTACGCCAGTCGAGCGGTCGGCCGAGGAACTCCGCGGCCGCGTCGATCCCGACGACCGGCGGCTCGGGCGGCATCGTGATCCGTACGTCCTCGGCGAGTAGTGCCCGGATCGTCTCCGGTTCCTTCGCGTTGGCGTAGCGGCGCAGGATCTCTTCGTCCTCACTGGTGAGCTGCGGGCGGCGCCAGTCCTTCGGGTCCGACGGCGCTTGCCGTCGGAGGGTGTGGCGGGCCCGCTGGAGGAGGCTGTTGACGGCCGCTACGGCGGTGTCGAGCGCGGCGGCGATCTCCTGCGGCGTCCAGCCGTGGACGTCGCGCAGGACGAAGGCCGCCCGCTGCCGCGGCGGCAGGTACATGAGCGCTGCGATCACGGCCAGCTCGACGGTTTCCCGGGCGGCGAGACCGGTCTGCGGATCGTCGGCCAGCAGGGCGTCGGGATAGGGACCGAGCTCGGTGGACCACTCCAGCGGGTCACCGTACGGTACCGTCCGGCGACCGGCCGCCTTGCGGCTGTCGAGGAAGACGTTCGTGGCGATCCGGTAGAACCAAGTGCGCGCCGACGCGCGACCCTCGAAGCGGTCGCGAGCCCGCCAGGCACGCAGGAAGGTCTCCTGCACCAGGTCGTCCGCGTCGGTGACGTTCCCGGCGAGGCGGTAGCAGTGCACGTGTAGCTCACGCCGGTGCTCGTCGAAGGCGCGCTGCAACCAGACCGCCTGCTCGTCAGGCGAGTCGGACATGTGATCTCCCCGGGGGTGACTGGTCCTCACCACCGTACTGACGACCGCGGACCCCATCCGTCATCGGTGACCGATGACGATCGCCGACTCGGTCGTCTGTACCTGTGACCGATCCCCACTCCACGAAGGAGATAGCCATGACGGCAACCCCCGCGCCCAGCGCCACCGCGCCCCCGGTCGTCGACCGGGAGACCTGGCTGCGTGAGCGCGACGAACTGCTGGTCCGGGAGAAGGCCCATACCCGCGAAGGAGACGCGATCGCAGCCGCTCGTCGTCAGCTGCCGATGACCTTGATGCCGACGGTGACGGTGCGGGGCCCTGGCGGGGACACCCCGCTGGCGGAGGTGTTCGAGGGTCGCCGGATGCTCATCGCCTACTTCCACATGTGGCACGACGGCAATCCGTACGAGCATCAGTGTGAGGGGTGCACCTTCTCGACCTGTCACATGCAGATGCTGGACTACCTGCACGCTCGGGACGTCACCTACGCCGTGTTCTGCCAGGGTCCCTACGACGAAAGTGCCCCGTTCGCGGAGTTCATGGGCTACCGGTTCCCCTGGTATTCGGCGAAAGACTCCGACCCGGCTCTGGCCGACGGTCGTGACTTCGGGTTCATCGCGTGCTACCTGCGCGACGGCGACTACGTCTACGAGACCTACTGGACCACCGGGCGGGGCGTGGAGGCGTTGATGACCACCTACCACGCCCTGGACCTCACGGTGTACGGCCGGCAAGAGAACTGGGAAAACTCGCCTGAAGGCTGGCCGCGGGTCAGCGGGCACCCGTGGCGTCTCAACGGCCGCCCCACCGCGCAATGGTCACGCCCCGGCGTCGCACCGCGATAACGTCCTGATGATCGAGGTGATCATGCTCGGGTCGGCCGCGGTGTCAGCCTGCTGCTGCGTCGTACCGCGGGCGGGCGCTTCCCGCGGAGCCCGAACGCTTGCGGGTGCGATGGTGGCTGTCATGGTCGCGGTGACCCTCGACGCCACACCGGTTGTGCAGTACGCGGGCACGCTGCTGCTGCTGGTCTTGGCGGTGGCAATCGTCGTCGGCGGTCCGACCGAGCGCGGCCCGGAGGTGGAGCGGCACCGTATGGCCGGGGCCGTGCTCATGGCGCTCGCCGTGCTGCTACATCAACACGGTGAGTCGATGGCTACCCACCACATGGCCGCCGGGCCCCGGACGGACCACGACACCGTCACCGTCCATGATGCGGCGCTCGTGTTGTTACGCGCCGCCACGGCGGCTTACCTCTGCTGGATGGCGACCGCAGTCGTCCAGCTGCGTTATCGACCGATCACGGACCTGCTCCGTTGGGAGCACCTGGCCATGGGAACAAGCCTCGCGGCCATGATTTTCTTCATGAGCTAGGTGTGGGTGGTGACCGCCTCGGCGGCGGGGAGCGGCCGGTCGGCGTCGTCGCACGCGGCTTACTGGTCAGCGCGTCGGCAGGGACGAACGCGGGGCGTCCGCCGCGATGGCGGACGCCCCGAACGGTCGGCGCGTCGGTCAGCCGATCAGCGTGACCGAGTAGTCGTACGTCGTCCCGGTCACCGAGTACGTCGCGGTCTGCCCGTTCTCGCAGTACGACACGAAACTGCTTGGCGTACGCTGCGCTCCGGCCACCGCGTCCACCACTGGCCGGACGTCGGAGCCGACCGGCAGCGCGGTGGTGGTGAGATCGACCGTCCGCGACTGATTGATCGGGTAGGTGTCGGTGTTCGACGTCTCCAGACCATTGCTTGCCGCGACGCTGAAGGACATCACGAACGCGGCATTGTTCACCACGGTGATGCGCTGAACGCAGGGCTCGGCCTGTGCACTGGCCGTGGAGGCCGCGGCCAGTGCCGACGCACCGGCAGCGAGCGTTCCAACAAGTGCGGCCCCGACGAGCCTGGCGGGGAAGGTCATGGATTCACCTCTCGGTCGGTCGTGACGCCGGGCGCCTACTGGTGGCGCCCGGCGCGCGGTCCGTATCGAAGTTCCCGACTCGAATCGATCGAATCCTGTAGATCGCAATATTCTGTGACGTCGGCAGCACCCCGAAGGCCCGGCCGCCGAGTACGACGCCGAACCGACCCGCTACCGGCCCGCCATACGGTCGGGAGCCGACCCCACCGTCGTCACCGCCCGGATCACCGGAACCCGGTAGAACGCCAACGCGGCCAGCACCGCTATCACAAAGCGGCCGGAGAGCACCTGCCGTCCTCTCTGGACCGAGCGGACATCGATCACGGACCTCTAGGATCAGCGATCGCCCTGCTCACCGCCGCAGCCGATGACCTGACTACGGCCGTGACCGGACCTGTCGGCTCGCGAACCCCGCCCACACAGCTGAAAAGCGCCCAGTGTGGGAACAGGCCACGGGAGTAGCGCCTTGCGCCGCCACGGTCAGGGCGTTGAGTTGCGGTTGCGCCGTCGCCTTCGATCAGATCCCGGGAGAGGCCGCCCGGCTGGGCTGACTGTGGGCGGCGGCCCGGTCAGTAGGCCTGGTCCGGCCAGTGCGGGTCGTCCCATCGGGCTGGGCAGGCAAGGCCGAGCAGCCTGATCCGGTCCAGCAGGTCCGGGTCGGCGCCGATCATCCGCAGCCGGGTCGGGGCGTGCTGGAGCAGCCACCCGGTCGACTCCGCGCGAAGGACCTCCTCCTCGTCGTCCGTCCACCACCAGGTTTGCCACGGCAGATCGTCGCGGAGCAGGTCGTACTCCCATCTGCCGAACGCCTCGGCGAGCCGTTGGTGCGCCACCGGACTGGTCGCCGTTGCCCAGGCACGAAGCCAGCGGTCGAGCCCGCCGGCGGCTTCCACGAGCATGGTCAGCACCGAGTACGCCGGAACCTCGGCGTCCTGCTCGGTGAGCGCGACGAACCACCAGGCGTCCAGGAAATCCCGGACCGCCCGCGACTGCTCGGCGGGCCACTGCTGCCAACGGCCGAGTGCGAACATCCTCCCCGCCTGATCCATGCTGTCCAGACGCATCACCTCACCGTCGACCAGAGAACGAGCGAGCTGGGGCAGGATCCGGCGCAGCATGGCAGCGGGGAAGTCCCAGTCGCTGGCCGAGTAGGTGCGGCGCAGCAGATCCGGGTCCAACTCGACGTCCGCGGTCTTGAGCAGGGCAAGGTCCTCGGCGCTGCCCCAGTGGCACTCGCAGTTGGTGTCGTCGGGGTGGGCGGCCATGCCGCGGAAGGTGATGGTGAGTTGGGCCAGGGTGGCATCGAGTCGACGCCGGGCGGGCGTGGATTGCCTCATGGAGATGCACCTTCGGGGACTCCGGCGGCGCGCGGCAGCCGAAGGTTCTGAAGCTACCTGGCCAGACGGCAACACGCATAGCAATTCAGACGGCAGGGCAGAATGCGACCGCCCGCCCGCTCGTACCACCGTTGCTGAACCGCACCCCGATGCCGCCACCGATGGTGCTCATACGCGGTGCCGACGCCGGTCTCCGCCACCACTGCGCTATCCCACCTAGACGTACCGCAGCGGCTCGGGCCGGTCGAGTTGGCCGGACCAGCTCGCCGGCAGGGACAGCGGCCACGGATGCGCGACCCCGATCGCCCCTGCGCCAAGCATGCAGCAGGGTTAGCCCGGCGACGCCGCGAGCGCCTACACGGCAAGGCGCTCAAGCGGAAGGTCGACGAGTCCGTCGTCAAGTTGGAGCTCGTCAGCCACGTTGATGGGTACGGCACAACCGGCTCTACCAACGGATCAGCCGGTTCGGCGGTTACCCCACTGGCGCGGGCTCTGGACCGAGCCCCGGCCGCCGATGTGCTGACCCTTTCCATATGGTTGAGGCGAGGCGACCTTGCCCTTCGCGCGCCGGGCAGCCCGATTTGCGTGAACGGCAGGCTGGTCAGTCTCGGTCTCGGTCTCGGTCTCGGTCTCGGTCTCGGCCGCGGTTGAGGATTCGGCATCCGCTGCGTGGTCGTCCTGGACGGGCTCAGGCTCCGGCATCGGTATCTCCCTGGATCGGTGGGGCGCCCTGCGGGCCGTCGACAGCCGACGGACGCGGACTACTCGACGCCGGTGTGGGCGCCATGACGGTATCGCAACGCCGAGCCCTTCCGATCGACGGTCTCTCAGCCTCGATCGGTTGTAGTCGTCGCGGCTCGAGTATCGGCGACCGTGCCGCCTCCGCGGACACCGCTGAGGCGGCGCGGTCACCCTGGTGTCTCAGCTACGGGATCACCGTCATCACTGTCGTGCGTGGTCGGGGGCCGGGTCAGTCGGTATGTGTCGCGGTCGTGCGGCGGCGGTTCTCGGCTGGGTAGTGCTTGCGGAGGTCGGAGGTCGTCATCGACATCGGCCGCTTTCAGCCACACCTCTACAAGCTCTGTTCAGCAACCCGCCCGGCGACCCCACAGCACTCGCCCGTGCCGCCCAGCGAAGCCAGACCGAGTTCCTGACCGTCGTCGCCGACCTGGTCGGCGAGCAGGATGCCCGCCGATACGCAGCCCTGCTGATCAGCAGCGCGAACGGGATTGCCGGCCTGGAGGCCGGCGGCCAGCTCACCGACCCGAAGTGGGGAGGTGTCTCCGGCCGAAGACCTCACCGACACCCTCGTCGACATGATCGCCGGCAAGAGCCAGCACTCATGACCGGCGTCCCCATCCATAGTGGTCGCCCGCTCGGCGGATGGGATACGCGGTCCGGACGGGCGACAATGCCGAGATGTCAGCGAGGGGACACTGATCGTGATCGCATCCTCGCCGGCGCACGGCGTGGACGCCCTGGTCCGGGTCGCCCCGGAGCCGGGCCGCGAGTTCAGCGTCGCCGACCGTGAGGGCC
>NZ_JBNCKU010000033.1:0-19737 GCF_049841715.1 Micromonospora sp. DT41
CCGGGGTATAAATCATAATTGGCACTGGCTTTACAAAGCACCCTGTTGAGTTCTCAAAGAACAACCACACACCGACCAGCAACCCAACTTGTGGGCTCCTTCGCGGGGCTTTACCGCTCTGCGCTCCGGCGCTTTCCAGCGCCAGGCACTTTTACTACGTTACCTGCGGGTTTCTGCCGTGTCAAACCGGTGTTTCGCGGTTCGTCGTGCTTCATCCCGTGTTGCAGGCGCCATGTCTCGACCGGCTTGCGCCGCCTCGTCATGGGTGTCGACAGGCCGGCCGCAGCGGTTTCCCGCTCGCTCGCCCGTTTCCCTGCCGACTGACTACCTTACCCGGTCGGTCTCGCCGCACCAAATCCGCCTCGCAGCGGATCGTTTGGCACCACCCGGCACCAGATCCAAGGAGCAAAACCCCTCCGACCCGATGGCCTTCCCGCGCTCCGGCCTTGCAGGCTTTCGCCTGTTTCGTCCGTTCCGCGCTGGCAGAGAGAAAGTTACGCGTCCGGCGGGATGATCGTCAAATCCGCCGGACGCGTCCCCCGTCACACCGTCGACAGTTGACTATCCGCCCAGCTCAACGCCGGCGAAGGAGCGCTTCCCGCGGCGCAGCACCAGGTAACGCCCATGCAGCAGGTCGGTCGGCGACACGGCAGCGTCCACCTCGGTCACTCGGTTGTTGTTGACGTAGGCGCCGCCCTCGGCGATCACCCGGCGGGCCTCCTTGAGACCGCTGACGAGGCCGGACTCCCGCAGCAGCCCCGCCACGTCCGGCAGGTCGCCGGAGAGTTGCACCAGCCCGGCCTCGGCCAGTGCCGCGCGCAGCGTCTCCGGGGCCAGGTCGTCGAGCGACCCGCGACCGAACAGCGCCTGGCTGGCGGCGATCGCCTGTCGGGTCTCCTCGGCGCCGTGCACCAGCGTGGTCAGCTCCTCGGCGAGCGCGCGCTGGGCCAACCGGGCGGCAGGTCGCTCGGCCGTCGCCTGTGCCAACTCCTCCAGCTCGGCACGCGACCGGAAGCTGAAGTACCGCAGGTAGCGGTCGACCTTTTGGTCCTCGACGTTGAGCCAGAACTGGTAGAACGCGTACGGACTGGTCATCGCGGGGTCGAGCCAGACGGCGCCGCCCTCGGTCTTGCCGAACTTGGTGCCGTCGGCCTTTGTGACAAGCGGCGTGGTGAACGCCTGCACCGGCCCCGCGCCACGCCGGCGTACGTAGTCGACGCCGGCGGTGATGTTGCCCCACTGGTCGGAGCCGCCGAACTGGAGCTGGCAGCCGTGCCGGCGGTGCAGCTCGAAGAAGTCGTTTGCCTGCAAAAGCTGGTAGCTGAACTCGGTGAAGCTGATGCCGGTCTCCAGGCGGGCCCGCACCACCTCCCGCGCCAGCATCTTGTTGACGGGGAAGTGCTTGCCCACGTCGCGCAGGAACTCGACCACCGACATCTCGCCGGTCCAGTCGAGGTTGTTGACCAGCTGCGCCGCGTTCTCACCGGTGTACGACACGAAGGGCGCGAGCTGGTCGCGGATGCGGTCGACCCAGCCGGCGATCACCTCGGGCGGGTTGAGCGTCCGCTCGGCGGTCTCCTTCGGGTCACCGATCTGCCCGGTCGCCCCGCCGACCAGCAGCAACGGCCGATGGCCGGCGAGTTGCAGCCGGCGGGCCATGGTGACCTGCATGAGGTGGCCGACGTGCAGGCTCGGCGCGGTGGGGTCGAAGCCCACGTAATAGGTGGCGGCACTCCCACCGTCGAGCAGCTCGCGTAGCTCGTCGGGGCCGGTCGAGTCCTGGATCAGGCCCCGCCAGAGCAGGTCATCGGTCAGGGAGGCCCGCCCGGAGGGCGGGAGGCTGCTGTCGGTCACGGTCACCGATTCTCCCCCATCGCCGGCGCGGACCCGTACCGGGTTTCGCGCAACCTGACCCCGTTACGCTTGCGCATTGTTGATCGAGGGGGTTTTTCGTGGAGATGCTGGACCTGAACGGTGGGCTCGTGGCCCTGCTGGGCCTGAAGTTCGAGGAGGCGACAGCCGATCGGGTGGTGATCAGCTGGCAGGTCCGACCGGAGCTGCACCAGCCGTTCGGGATCCAGCACGGGGGCGTGTACTGCTCGGTGGTGGAGACCGCGGCCAGTGTCGGCGGCGGGCTCTGGCTGGCTGACCGGGGCACGGTGGTGGGAGTGTCGAACCAGACCGACTTCCTGCGGGCCGTCCGCGACGGCGAGCTGCGGGCGGTTGGCACTCCCGTGCACCGGGGCCGCAGCCAGCAGCTCTGGCAGGTGGAGATCACCGACGCCGACGAGCGGCTGGTCGCCCGTGGTCAGGTCCGGCTCCAGAACCTCTCCAACGACTGAGCGGTCAGCTGCGGGCCTCGTCCAGCACCGGCTCGGCGTCGCTGTCAGCATCGGTGTCGACCTCGTCGGGTAACCGGCTCAGGCGTACCTCGGCGATGGCCCGGTGGTCGATGCCGGCCACCATGAGCACCCAGCCGTCCATGGTGATCTCCTCCCCCGCGACGGTGGGGATGTGCCCGAGGTGGGTGAGCACCAGCCCGGCGACCGTCGTGTAGTCACCGGCCGGCCTCGACGGCAGCTCGACGCCGATGTCCGGCAGGTCGTGGACCGGGAAGGTGCCGGGCAGCAGCAGCGCGCCGTCCGGGTCGCGGCGCACCGAGAAGCCGTCCCGGTCGGTCTCGTCGTAGATCTCCCCGACGATCTCCTCCAGGATGTCCTCAAGCGTCACGATCCCGTCGACGGCGCCGCGCTCGTCCACCACCAGCGCGATGTGCTGGCGCTCGGCCTTGAACTGACGCAGCGCGTCCACCACGGGCAGCGAGTCCGGCAGCAGCATCGGCGGTCGGGCGATCTCGTCGATCGGACGCTCGTCGGGCACACCCACCAGGTCACGCAGGTGGATCATGCCGACGGTGTCGTCCAGGCCGCCGTGGCGCACCACCGGGGCCCGGGAGTGCCCGGTGGCGGCGAGCACCAGCCGCGCGGCCTCCGCCGTGGTCCCGCTGTCGAGCGTGAAGACCTGCAACCGGGGTACGAGCACGGCCCGCAACCGTCGGTCGGCGATCTCCACTGCGCCGGCGATGATGGTGCGTTGTTCCTTCGTGAAGCCGTGGTTGCCGGCGACGATGTCGCGCAGCTCGTCCGGGCCGATCTCGTCCGGCTCGTGCTTCGGGTTGAGTCCGAACAGGCGGACCACCAGGTCGCTTGTCGCGCCGAGCGCCCAGACGGCCGGGCGGGTGAACGCGGCGAGCAGGTCGAGCGGGCGTGCCACCAGCAGCGCCCAGCGCTCGGCCGACTGCATGGCGATCCGCTTGGGTGCCAGCTCGCCGAAGACCAGGGTGACGAAGGTCAGCACGAGGGTGACCGCCACGATCGCCACCGTCTCGGCGGCGCCGCCGAACACCCCGAGCAGGGGCACGAGGGGTTTGGCAAGCGAGACCGCCGCCGCCGCGGAGGCCAGGAAGCCGGCAAGGGTGATGCCGATCTGGATGGTGGCCAGGAAGCGGTTCGGATCCTTCGCCAGCCGGGCCAGCACCCGCCCGGCGCGGCTGGTGCGCTCCAACCGCTGGATCTGGCTGTCCCGCAGCGACACCAACGCCATCTCACTGCCGGCGAAGAGCGCGTTGATGACGATCAGAATTCCGACCAGGGCCAGTTGGCTCCCGTAGCTCTGCACGCCGCGTTCGCTCCCTCTCCGGTGGAGGCGCCGGCCGGTCCGCGCGGCGCCCGCCGGTCGGTGACCCCGCCCGGCGTACGCGTGTCTGTGCCCCGTCGGATGCCTGCCGAATCCTGCCGGGGCGGCGCTACGCGGATCCGGTGACCGGCGCGGCGGGAAGGTCCAGGACGTACGAGTCGCCCTCCGGGCGGAAGCCGAGCCGGTGGTAGTAGGGGGCGACCATGCCGGGCGGGCTGATGACCCTGTGGAAACCCCGTTCGGTGAAGAGGCGACTGCGCCGGTAGACGAACTCGCCGGGGGTGAAGTCGCGGAACTTCGGGGTGACGTAGTCCAGGTCGATCTGGGCGACCCCGTGGGCTTCGGCGTGCGACAGCACCACGCCGACGACCTCGTCGGCGGTGACCACGAGGAAGGCCGAGCGGTTCGCGGCGGTCGGGTCCCAGTGGAAGTCGGGGTTGAACCGGGCGATGTCCGGCCCGTGCACCCGCAGCGTGTGGGCCAGGAACTGGTCGCCGACGCCGACCTCCACCACCTGGTAGGTCTGCTCGTCGTGGCGGGTGGCGAGCATCGCCCGCAGGTACCAGATGTTGATCACCGCGAGGACGATGTTGAGACCCACCATGGGCCAGACCTCGATGGCGGCGTTGTAGCCGATCAGTACCACGCAGCCGACGAGGTTGAGGGCGCGCAACCGCAGGACGCGCGACTGAAGCAGCGACCAGACCAGCACCGCGGAGCCGGCCCAGCCGACCAGATCCAACCAGTTCACCCCGCGAGACTAGTGCCCGCCCAGGTCAGGCCCTTCGGTGGGCAGTTCGAGCAGCCACTCCTGCACCTCGGCGCCGCGGCCGTTGGCGTACCCCGAGTCTTCGCCGACCACGACGAAGCCGCACTTGCGCAGCACCGCGAGCGAGGCGGCGTTGTCCTTGGCGGCGCGGGCGTGCACCGGCCGGGGCAGCTCGCGCAGCAGGGCGGTCAGGGCCGCCGTGGCGTGACCCCGGCCCCACCGGGCCGGATCGATCCAGTAGCTGACCTCGGTGCGGTCGCCCACCGGAAAGGCGGTGACGTGGCCGACGACCTCGCCGTCGGCCTCGATGGTGCGGACCACGTTCGCCGGGTCGGTGAGCACCCGCGCCCAGTGCCTGGCGAACTCCCGGTGGTCGGACGGGTCCTCGGGGCCGAACGCGGCCATCCGGTTGGCCTCCGGGTCCTGCTGGTGCAGGAAGAACTCCACGAGGTCGTCCTCGCGGACCGGGCGCAGCCGCACGTCGAAGGTCATCGGACGAGGGTACGCAGCAGGGGTGACAGTCTGAGCCGGCCGCAGCTGCTCCGACGGCCGTCCGCTCACGGTGGTGACCCGCACGACCGGCCACAAGCGGTGCGGCTCAGGCGATCACGGCCGCCACGGCCAACGCGGCGGCGCACAGGGAACTCGCCACCGACAGCAGGCGACGCCAGGGCACCCGCGCGTCGACCGCCGGCAGGGCACGCCACCGGGTCGCCGCCAGGGCCACCGCCGCCGCCGACAGACCCGCTCCGAGCGGCCACAGCCAGGCGGGCACCAGGGACCAGTCCCCCAGTCGGTGCCCGAGACCGAGGTAGGCGAACGCCCACACCGTGGAAGCCAGCAGGGTCACGCGGTCCAGTTCACGTCGGCGGGCGGTGCCGAACAGGGAGAGGCCGCCGACGAAGGTGAAGGCCACCGCGAGACCGGCGCCGATCCACAGTGGCAGTGCCGGTGTCGCCGCCTCGGCGTCTTCCTGCGCCACTCCGAGCAGTCGCAGACCGACCGCCTCGACGCCCTTGTCGGTGTTGGCGAACACCACCACCGCCCGACCGGTGGCGCGCTCGAAGCCGACGTAGGAGCGGAACCCGCCGGTCCCGCCGTTGTGCCAGACGATCTCGCGGTCGCCGTGGCGGGTGGTGAACCACCCGTACCCGATGCGGGTGTCGTCGTCGCTGCGGAAGCGGGCGGTGGCGGCGTCGGCGCCCGGCGCGGTGCCGGCGAGGGTGCCCGCGACCAGGCGGGCCAGGTCCTCGGCGGTGGACCAGGGGCCGACGCCGGCTGCGGCGTAACCGGCTCCCCACCAGGGGTCGGACGGCCGCCCACCGGCCCGGCTTCCGTGGGCGCGGTCGGCCGGCAGGTCGGCGGCCCCGGTGGCGACCACGGTCGCGGTCATTCCGAGGGGCCTCAGCAGCCGTGCCTCCAGCAGATCGGGGTAGGTCGCGCCGGCCTTCGCGGCGAGCGCCTGGCCGAGAACGGACGGGCCGACGTTGGAGTAGTGCACCTCGCCGCGCCCGTCGCCGGGGGTGGCCCGGTCGGCGATGTTCCGGACGCCGTGGACGTCCTGCCCGGCGTAGGGGTTGCCGCCGGAGACGTTGGACCAGAGGACGCGCGCCCAGCCCAGCGCGGAGCCGGCGGCCAGCCGAGGCAGGCCGGCCCGGTGGCTGGACAGCTCGGCCAGCGTGACGTCGCGGGCGGGGCCGGTGACCGTGGGCCACGTGTCGCCGAGCCGGTCGTCGGGGCGCACGACACCGGCGGCGGCCTGGTCGGCGAGGAGCATTCCGGTGAGGACCTTGGTGACCGACCCGATCTCGAACGCGGTGCCGGTCTCGACGGGCCGGCCGTCGGGGTCCCGGTCGCCCAGGCCGGCGGTGCGGATCCGCCCGTTCTCGACCAGGGCTACGGCGAGCCCGCGGTGCCCCTTCGGGTCGGGCACGGCCGCCCGGGCGGTGCGAGCGAGGTCGGGGTCGCCGGTCACCTGTGCGCCGAGACGCGGGACGCGGGGCATCAGCGCGGCCCCGACGAGGCCGGCGGCGAGCGCCACGACGAGTGCGGTGACGACTGTTCTCCGCATGCTGTTCCTTCGGTCGGAGGGGTGGCCACCTGGTGGTGGCTCGACGATCGAGGGCTGCGACGGGCGTGGGCCGGCTTATCGGCCGGCGGCGGCGAGGATGGCCAGCAGCGGCACCACGCGTTCGGCGGGAACGGCGTACCGGCCTCGGCCGACGCTGCGCAGCCAACCGGCGGCGGTGAGCTGGCGTAGGTGGTGGTGGAGCTGGCCGGTGGTGCCCAACTCCTCGATTTCGGCCAGTTCGCCGGTGCCCTGCCGGCCGCTGAGAACCTCCCGCAACAGCCGGAGCCGCACCCCGTGGGCCAGCGCGGACAGGGTGGCGGCCAGCTCCGTCCAGTCGCCGTCGAGCAGATCGTCGACGGTGCGCCCGTACTGCCAGTCGTAGTGCTGGTCGGCGACGCGGACGGTGCCGGTGTAGAGGACGGCGCCCGTGCCGTCGGACGGCAGGCGCTGCTTGAGGCCGTCGAGAGCCCAGAAGGTGCCCTCGGGCGCGGGTGGTGTGTCCGGCGGGGCGGGTGTCGACGTCAGGCGCTCGGTCAGGGCGGCGACCTGTGCCTCCAGCGCGCTGAGTCGCTCTTCGATGTGCGTCATGCGTCGATACTACGAACATACGTATTTTCGTGCAAGCGGTGTTTCGCGGCGCGGCCCCGACACGGGCCGTTGGTCCCGGGTCCAGCGGGCGCAACGCCCCTGCCTCCCCGGAGCCCACCGCGCGAAGGTGGGTGGGGATGGCGTGCCTTCGACACGCCGCGCGAGGTAGGGAGCTCACGGTGGCCAAGACCGGCGTACCGGTCCGAACGCTGGAGGCAACGGTCGACGTGCCCACCCCGGGAGGGCTCGATTCGGCGGAGGCCGCCGCCCGGCTGCAGGCGAACGGACCCAACGCGGTGGCGCCGCCACCGCGCCGGCATGTGGTCCTCCGGGTCCTGCGCCAGCTCACCGACCCACTGGTCGCGTTGCTGCTCGCCGCGGCAGTGGTCACCACCGCGCTCGGCGACTACCCGGACACCGCAGTGATCCTCCTGGTCGTGCTGGTGAACACGGTCATCGGGTTGGTGCAGGAGATCCGCGCGGACCGGGCCATCGCGGCGCTTGGCCAACTCGCCGCCCCCGCCGCCCGGGTGGTGCGCGACGGCCGCGACCAGGCCGTGCCGGCCGCCGACCTGGTGCACGGCGATCTGGTCCGGATCGAGGCCGGCGACATCGTGCCGGCCGACCTGCTGCTGGTCGAGGCCAACCGGCTGCAACTGGACGAATCCGCGTTGAGCGGTGAGTCCGTGCCGGTGGGGCGCACCGCCGGTCAGGAGGCGCTGGCCGGGACTGTCGTCACCACCGGACGCGCCGACGGCACGGTGATCCGGACGGGGCCGGCGAGCGCGCTGGGCCGGATCAGCACACTTGTGGCGGGCACCCGCCCGTCGGCCACACCGTTGCAGCGCCGGCTCTCGGCCCTGGGCCGCACACTCGGTCTGATCGCTGTCGCGCTGTCTGGGCTGGTCTTCGCGATCGGGGTGATCGGCGGCCGACCGGTCGTGGACATGGCCGTCACGGCGGTGAGCCTGGTCGTCGCGGCGGTGCCCGAGTCGCTGCCTGCGGTGGTGACCCTGGCCCTGGCGCTGGGCGCACGCCGGATGGCCGCCGCGAAGGCCATCCCGCGCCGGCTGCACGCTGTGGAGACCCTCGGCTCGGTGACCGTGATCGCCTCCGACAAGACCGGCACCCTCACCGAGGGCCGGATGGCGGTGCAGCAGGTCGTCACCACCGACGGGGCGCGATACCAGGTCACCGGCAGCGGGTACGCCCCGCACGGCGCCGTACACCGGGATGGTGCCGCGGTGGCCGTACCGGAGGACCTGCGCCGGCTGGCGCGGGCCGGTCTGCTCTGCAACGACGCCGCCCTGTCACCTCCGGACGACGAGCGACCGGACTGGGGTGCCGTGGGCGACCCGCTCGAAGCGGCGCTCGTCGCCTTCGCCGCCCGCGCCGGCCTCGACCCGCAGACCACCCGCGCTGCCTGGCCACGGGTAGCCGAGCACCCCTTCGACCAGGCGCAACGCCGGATGGTCACCGTGCACCGGTCCTGCGACCAGCGCTACCTCGTGGTCTGCAAAGGCGCTCCGGAGAGCGTCCTCAACTCGACGCTGCTCGACGCCACCGACGACGAGATCGCCGCGCTGACCCGCGGCGCCCACCAACTCGCCGCCGAAGGGCTGCGGGTCCTCGCCGTGGCCGCCGCCCTGGTGGACACCGTGCCGGACCTCGCCGCGCCGACCGGCCTGCGCCCGCTAGGACTGACCGCCGTCGGTGACCCGCTACGCGCGGCCGCTCCGGAGATCGCCGACAGTCTCGACACCGCCGGGGTACGTCTGCTGCTGATCACCGGTGATCACCCGGCCACCGCCGCCGCGATCGGCTCGCAGCTGGGCCTGTGGCGCGACGGTGACCCCCTGGCCCGTGGCGACGACGACTCCACGCCCACGCATCCGGACACCCGGGTCTTCGCCCGGACACAGCCGGAACAGAAGCTCGACATCATCGCCGACCTGCAGTCCCGTGGCCATGTGGTAGCGATGACAGGCGACGGGGTCAACGACGCGCCAGCGCTGCGCCGCGCCGACATCGGGGTGGCGATGGGCGGCGGCACCGAGGTCGCCCGGCAGGCCGCCGACCTGGTCCTTGTCGACGACGACCTGTCCACCGTCACCACAGCGATCGGCGAGGGCCGGCGCATCTACGACAACATCCGCCGGTTCCTGCGGTACGCCCTCGCCGGTGGAGTCGCCGAAATCCTGGTGATGCTTGTCGGCCCGCTGTTCGGCCTGGCAGTGCCCCTGCAACCCGCGCAGATCCTCTGGGTGAACCTGCTGACCCACGGAGTGCCCGGGGTGGCTCTCGGCGCGGAACCGGCCGAACCCGGCACGCTGCGTCGAGCGCCCCGCTCGCCACAGGAGTCGGTGCTCGGTGCCGGTCTGGGCCGCGACGTCCTGTTCACCGGCGCGTTGATCGCCGCCGTGGTGCTCGGCGCCGGCGTGGTCGCCGCTGCCCGGGACCTGCCCTGGCAGTCCGTGGTCTTCGTGGTGCTCGGGCTGGCCCAGCTCGGCGTGGCGCTGGCGGTCCGGGCTCCCCGGCCGGCGGGCACTCGGCGCGGCAACCCCGGCCTGCTCGTCGCGGTCGCCGTGTCGGCGCTGCTCCAGGTCGGCGGAGTGCTGCTCCCCCCGCTGCGCGAGCTGCTCGACACCGAGCCGCTGACACCGGCAGTGCTGCTGGCCTGCGCGGCGGTCAGCGCCCTGCCCGGCCTGGTGCTGCGGCTGACCCGACGCCGTCCGACGCCGCCGGCACCGTCCGACGGTGCTGTGGACGGCACCGCCGGGCCGCAGTCGCGACGCTCGGACGCCACCGACAGGCAGCCGCAGCACGCCGACGCCGTGCCGCAGTCGAGGCGCCCGGACGCCGCCGACGGGCAGTCGCGGTAGGCGGATGCCGGGCCGCCGTCGTCGGCACGCGGACGCCTTCCGGTGGCGGTCGCGGGCCGGCGACGGGACCAATGGCCCCCGGCCTCCTACCCTCCTGCCCTGATCATCGGGCCGACGCCGTAGGAGAATGGAGCTCGAACAGAGGAGGAACGTGATGACCAAGCGATCCGGTGCCCCCGTGGTGGTGGCTGTTGACGGTTCGACATCAGCGCTGGAGGCGGTGCGGGTCGCCGCCCGCGAGGCCTCAACGCGAGGCCGGGCGCTGCGGGTGGTGCACGCGTTCATCTGGCCGCTCTACGAGGTGCCGCTGACGCCGGCGCCGGGCGCTCCCGCCGACGCCGGGTTCCGCGCCCAGGCCGACAAGCTCGTCGCCGAAGCGGTGACCGAGGCCACCAAGGTCGCTCCGGACCTCACCGTCACCGGCGCCGTGATCGACGGCGCCGCCACGCCGGTGCTGCTGGCCGAGGCGCGGGACGCGAAGCTGCTGGTGCTCGGCAGCCGGGGCCTGGGCGGGTTCGGCGGGCTGCTGCTCGGCTCGGTGGCGGTGCAGGTCTCCGCCCGCGCCGACTGCCCGGTGCTCGTGGTCAAGGGTGAGGCCCGCGCCGACGGGCCGGTCGTGGTCGGGGTCGACGGCTCGACGCTGTCCGCCGAGGCGCTGGGCTTCGCCTACGAGGCCGCCTCGTTGCGGGGCACCAACCTGGTGGCCGTGCACGGCTGGACCATCCCGGTCCCGCCGAGCGACCTCCTGCCGCTGGGCTACGACGTGCAGGCGCTCGCCGCCGAAGAGGAGCGCGTCCTCGCCCAGGCGCTCGCCGGCTGGTCCGAGCGGTACCCGGACGTGCACGTACGGCAGCGGGTGGCGTACGGCGCGCCCGCCCGGCTGCTTGTGGAGGAGTCGGCCGGGGCGCAGCTCACAGTTGTCGGGGCACGCGGCCGGGGCGCGCTGGCCGGCGTCCTGCTCGGCTCGGTGAGCCACGCGGTGCTGCACCACTCGCAGAGCCCGGTGGCTGTCATCCGGCAGAGCAAGAAGAACTGACGTCGCGTTGTCCGCGCCGGCCGCACCGGGGTCGGCGCGGACCCGTGATCGCGTCGACGCGGGCGGAGCCGCCCGGCTGGTCCGTGCCGGCGCGTTCGGCGGCGTCGCCGGGGACGCACCGCCGACAATGAGCTGACCGACCCTGGGAGAGCCCGATGAACCGACCTGTCGTGGCAGGCGTGGACGGATCGCCGTCAAGCCTCGTCGCCGCGGAACACGCCGCCCGCGCCGCCCTGCTCCGGTCCCGGCCACTGCTGCTTGTGCACGGCTACCTGCACCCCCTCGGCTACGGCGTGCCGCTCAACCCGTACGACCTCGGGGTGCCGGCACCGTCGGCCGAGGCGCAGAAGATGCTTGAGCGCACCGCGGCGGACCTCGCCGACCGGTGGCCCGGCCTCAGCGTCGAGGTGCGCCAGGTCGCCGGTGGACCCGGCGCCACAATGGTCGAGGAGTCCCGCCGGGCCGACCTGGTGGTGGTGGGCAGTCGAGGACTGGGCGGGTTCGTCGGGCTGCTGCTCGGCTCGGTGGGCGCGCAGGTGGCCGCGCACGCGCACTGCCCGGTGCTCGTGGTCCGCCCGGACGAGCAGCCCATCGACATGGACGCGCCGGTGCTTGTCGGCGTGGACGGCTCCGAGGCGTCCCGACTCGCCGCCGGCTACGGCGCGGCCGAGGCGACGCTACGGAAGGTGCCGCTGGTGCTTGTGCACGTCGGTCCGCCCGGCGAGGACCGCGCCACGCCGGAGGAGGTCGAGGAGTCGCAGGCCGCGTACCAGGCCGAGGCGGTGCGGCTGCTCGCCGACGCGTCCGCCGCCGTCCGCGCCGAGTATCCCGACCTGGTGGTACGCGAGCATCCGGTCCGGGCAGCCGGCGCGGCCCAGGGGCTCATCGAGGCCAGCGCCACTGCGTCGTTGCTGGTCGTGGGCACCCGGGGCCGGCACGGATTCACCGGTCTGCTGCTCGGCTCGGTCAGCCAGGCAGTCATCCAGCACGCACACTGCCCCGTGCTTGTCGCGCATCCGTACCCGGCCTAGTTGACCGGGGCGTCGTCGCCTCTGCCGAGCATCTGCAGGAAGTCGGTGGTGAGGGCGAACGGGTCGGCCGGGCCGCTGGCGGGCGGCCGGAGCTCCACCTGGTCGGCCAACTCGCCGGCAGCGCGCCCGATGCGGCCCCGCAGGGCTCCGTCGGCGGTGCCACCGGACCAGTCCTCCGGCGCGGCGAAGACCGATGTGGGGACCACCACCGCCCGCAGGTAGCTGAACATCGGGCGGATGGCGTGCTCCAGCGCCAGCGAGTGCCGTGCGGTGCCGCCGGTGGCCCCGATCAGCACCGGCCGGCCGACGAGCGACTCGGCCTCCAGCACGTCGAAGAAGGACTTGAACAGCCCGTTGTACGACGCGTTGAAGATCGGCGTGACAGCGATGAGCCCGTCGGACCCGGTCACCGCGTCGACGGCCTCGCGCAGCGCGGCCGGCGGGAACCCGGTGAGCATGTTGTTCACCACGTCGTGGGCGTACTCCCGCAGGTCGACGACGCGCAGCTGCACGGTGTTGCCGCGCCGGGCCAGCTCGTCGCGGGTGGCCGCGGCGAGCTGGTCGGCGAGCAGCCGGGTGGACGAGGGCTGGCTCAGCCCCGCCGAGACCACGGCCACTGTGCGCTGGGTCATCGGGCCACCTCGGGCGCCTTGCCGGTGACGTCGTCGACGGCGTGCACTGTGCTGTCCGCGCCGCCGCCGGCCGTAGCGACAAGTGAGGCGTGCGTGGGCGCGTCCGGCACGTGCGCCGGGCGCAGCGACTCGAACTCCTTGCGCAGCACCGGCACGACCTCCTCGCCGAGCAGGTCGAGCTGCTCCAGCACCGTCTTCAGCGGCAGCCCGGCGTGGTCCACCAGGAACAGCTGGCGCTGGTAGTCGCCGACGTACTCGCGGAAGCCCAGCGTGCGGTCGATGACCTGCTGCGGGCTGCCCACTGTCAGCGGGGTCTCCCGGGTGAACTCCTCAAGCGACGGCCCGTGCCCGTAGACCGGGGCGTTGTCGAAGTACGGCCGGAACTCCCGGACGGCGTCCTGCGAGTTGCGGCGCATGAACACCTGCCCGCCGAGGCCGACGATGGCCTGGTCGGCGGTGCCGTGGCCGTAGTGCGCGTACCGCTCGCGGTAGAGCCCGACCATCCGCTGGGTGTGCTCCTTGGGCCAGAAGATGTGGTTGGCGAAGAAGCCGTCACCGTAGTAGGCGGCCTGCTCGGCGATCTCCGGGCTGCGGATCGAGCCGTGCCAGACGAACGGCGGTACGCCGTCGAGCGGGCGCGGCGTCGAGGTGAACGACTGCAACGGCGTGCGGTAGCGGCCCTTCCAGTCGACCACGTCCTCGCGCCACAGCCGGCGCAGCAGGTCGTAGTTCTCGATCGCGAGGGGGATGCCGGCGCGGATGTCCTTGCCGAACCACGGGTAGACCGGCCCGGTGTTGCCACGACCCATCATGAGGTCGACCCGACCGTCGGCCAGGTGCTGGAGCATCGCGTAGTCCTCGGCGATCTTCACCGGGTCGTTTGTGGTGATCAGCGTGGTCGCTGTGGACAGCAGCAGCCGCTCGGTGCGGGCCGCGATGTAGCCGAGCATGGTGGTCGGCGACGACGGCACGAACGGCGGGTTGTGGTGCTCGCCGGTGGCGAAGACGTCCAGCCCGACCTCTTCGGCCTTGAGCGCGATGGCGACCATCGCCTTGATCCGCTCATGCTCGGTCGGCTCCCGACCGGTGGTCGGATCGACCGTGACATCCCCGACGGTGAAGACTCCGAACTGCATGACCAGCTCCTCGCGTGTCGAACCGGGCCTGTGGTACCCGGACGCAGCTCACAACTTATTTGACGAGTCAACTATTCCGCCAGCGGGACGCCTCGCAGTGGCGCCGGTCACTGCCAGGGGCCGCTCACCCGCCCGCCACCGACGGCAGCACCTGCACCTGGGCGCCCTCACCGACGGGCGTGGCCAGCCCGCCGGAGTGCCGGCAGTCTTCCCCGTCGACGTAGACGTTGACGTAGCGGCGTAGCTCGCCGCGCTCGTCGCGGATGCGTCGGGCCAACCGGGGGTGGACGGCGGCCAGCTCGTCGAGGACCGCCCGCAGCGTGCCACCGGCGTCGACGGTCAGCCGACTGGCGCCGCCGGCCTCGCCCCGCAGCGGGCCGGGCAGCAGCACGGTGACCACTCAGATCACCGCGGCCCGGACGCAGAGCACATCGGGCAGATGCGCGGCCACCTGCGACCAGGAGTCACCCTCGTCGCGGCTGGCGTAGACCTCGCCGGAGCGGGTGCCGAAGTAGACCCCGCCCGGGGTGGCGTCGTCCGCGCACATCGCGTCGCGCAGCACCGCCGGATAGAACGGCCCCTCCGGCAACCCCACCGACAGCGGCTCCCACTTCGCCCCCGCGTCGACCGAACGGAACACCCGGCACCGGTGGTCGGCCGGGAAGCGCTCGCCGTCGGCCACAAGCGGGAACGTCCACACCACGCCGGCACGCCCGGGGTGGGCCACCATCGGGAAACCGAAGTCGCTGGGCAGCCCGTCGGCGATGGACGACCAGGTGGTGCCGTCGTCGTCGGAGCGGTAGACGCCGTGGTGGTTCTGCGCGTACAGCCGGTCGGGGTTGCCGGCGTCCCGCGCGACCTTGTGCACACACTGGCCGAACTCCGGCCACTCGTCGGGCAGGAAGTAGGCGCGGATGCCGGTGTTCGCCGGAGCCCAGCTCGCCCCCGCGTCCTGCGAGCGGTAGACCCCGCCGGTGGACATCGCGACCAGCAGGCGAGCCGGGTCACGCGGGTGGGGCAGCACTGTGTGCACTGCCTGGCCGCCGAACCCGGCCTCCCACTGCTGCCGGTGCGGATGGTCCCAGAGGGAGCGGACCAGCTCGAACGTACGGCCGCCGTCGGTGGAGCGGAACAACGCCGACGGCTCGGTGCCCGCCCAGACCACGTCCGGCTCGTCGGGGCCGGCCGGCGTCAACTGCCAGACCCGGCCCAGCGTCGCGCCCGTGTCGGACGGGAACGCGACGGGCGCCTCGTCGGGCTCGTCCCAGGAGGCGCCGAGGTCGTCGCTCGTGGCGACGCTGGGCCCGAAGTGTGAGCTGGTCATCCCGGCGAGCAGCCGAGGGGTGGACCGCCGGGTGTCGACCGCCACGGCATACACACCGGTCATCGGAAAGTGCGGGCCGGTGACCTCCCAACTGCGCCGGTCGTCGGCGCTCGTGGCGAGGAACAGCCCCTTGGCGGTGCCGATCGCGAGCAGTGTTGCCATGACGTCCTCCGAACCGTCCACGGACAGGTGCGGTGATTATGGCCACACCCTCCGACAGGTTCGCCGGACACACACCTGCCGTTTCAGTGCTGGACGAGACCGCCGACCGGAACCGGGGCGACGTGGCCGGTGGCCGGAAGCGTCTGCGCGAGCGCGAGGCCGACGTCGACCAACCCTGATCGGCGTAGGCGGGCCACGTCGGCTAGCGGAGTCCAGACCGACTCGGCTGTCGCGCCGTTCGGCTCGGGCCGGAGTGTGCCACCGGTGATCCGGACCTGATAGAAGATCCCGACGTTCTGGTGCTCCCGGCCCCGCAGCGCCTCGGCAGCGGGGATGACTCTGGAGTCGACGCCCAGGAGCCGCTCCACCACCGCCTCGCAGCCGGTCTCCTCGGCGACCTCCCGGATCACCGCGTCGAACGGATCCTCCGCGTGCTCGACCTTGCCACCCGGAAGGGTCCAGTGGCTGCCCGACGCTGACACGAAACGGGCGAGCAGGACCCGCTCGTTCTGGACGCACACGGCGTAGGTCGCCAGCCGGAAGCTCATCCCCGCACCTCCCGGCCGACCCTATCCCGACGCCCTGTTTCCACAGTGTCCGATGTCTCCTCGCCGGATCAGCGACCGGCCGCCCGCGCGGTCCGGCGGCGGGGCGTGTGCCGCCGGTAGGTGCTCACCGTGGCGTCGCCGGTGATCCAGAAACGCCACGGGACGTCGTGCGCGGCGGCGACTCCGACCCTCGGGCCGGCGGAGATGGCCGTATCCGCGACCGGGCGGGTCGGCGGCGTGAGCAGAAGGGGCCCGGTGCCGTCGAGCACTGACGTGCCGTTGGCGGAAGCGGTGATCCCGAGCGCGACCACAAGCCTCGCAGGTCCCCGAGCAAGGTCGCGGTCGGCCACCTTCTCCCCCCGGCGTTTGCGGGCGATGTCCACGCCGTCGACGACCTCGCCGGCTCGCAGTAGGACGGCGGACGCCTCCCCCTCAGCGCCGCACACGATGTTCAGACACCAGTGCACGCCGAACACGAAGTAGGTGTAGGCGTGTCCTGCCGGACCGAACATCACGGTGGTACGGGGTGTCGGGCCTCGGTGGGCGTGCGATGCCGGGTCCTCTCCCGTGCCCGCGTACGCCTCGACCTCGGTCAGCCGAACCCGGACGCCGTTGGCCGAGATCTCCCAGCCGAGCAGGGTCCGTGCGGTCTCGGCGACGGCACTGGCAGGGGCTGCCAACCAGGGGTGGTTCATCCGTCCAGGAAACCCCGGCCCGCCCGGGACCGGCAACCCGACAGGCAGGACGCGTGCCCAGCGACGGTGGCTCTCACCTCGCCGCACACTCACTCGCACCTCTGCCTCACAGGCGGCAGTGGCGGGAGCGGACAGATAAGGCAGGTACCGTCGGGCGCGATGTAGTCGAGAAGGGCACGACGGGGCGATCGTCTGAGTAGGCGCATGTGGTCCGAAGTCAACTGGCTCGGTTCATATCGACGCCAGCATTTGCTGGCCCACCTGATTGACCAGCAGGAACACCAGCCGAGCCCAACGTGCGAAGCTTTCATATTGTCGGATAGTCAACATTCTTGCCGACCGGGAGTCAGGCTTCCTACCTCCGCGCGAGCCGGCCCTCTCCTTACTGGATAATCGCGTCATGGCATTGGTCAATGTGTCGCTGCTCGACGGCAGTCCCGGCGATCTGCATTCCCTGTTCAGTTGGCTTCAGCGCCCCGATGAGCTCCGAGGGAGGGTGCGGACGGTGCCTCGCAAACCCGGACCGCACGAGATGGGCGGCGCCGTGGAGATGGTGTCGGTAGCGCTTGGCAGCGGCGGCGCGGGTGCTGTACTGGTCAGCGCCCTGACGACCTGGTTACAGACACGGCGCGCCCGGATCACCGTGGAGTTGGCCATCGACGAAACGGGCGAGACCCTGCGAAGAGTGGAGGTCGAAGCCAGTAACGCGGCCTCAGTCAAAGAGCTCTACGACGCCGTGACCTCGGACCGGACGATGCCATGAGCGCGAGGCTGCCGGATCGACAAGCGTCGCGGGCGCTGCTCATCGGGGCGTCGCGGTTTTCCAACGGAGACCTGCACGATCTTCCGGCGGTGGTCAACAACGTGCAGGCGTTGACCGACGTACTCACCGACCCGACTCTCGGTGGCTTCGATCAGTCGAGTTGTCGAGTGCTGACCGACCCGCCGACTCCTCAACAGGTCGGAGACAAGATCCATGCCGTGGTGGACGAGGCAGTGGATACGCTCGTGTTGTACTACGCAGGCCACGGGGTCCTCAGTCAGCGTGGTGACCTGTTTCTGGCGGTCGAAACCACGGACCCTGATCCGCGCCGGGTTCACTACTCGGGCGCACCGATGGAGTGGTTCCGATCCGCGCTTGCCGACAGCCCTGCGCGTAATCGAATCCTGATCCTGGACTGCTGTTTCTCGGGGCACGCGGCAGAGGCCATGTCTAGCCCCACTTCAGTGATCAGTGGAAAGCTCGACATCCGTGGCACGTACACCCTGGCCTCCGCGCCTGCCCACGAAACAGCGATCGCACCGGCCGGTGCGCAGTTCACTGCCTTTACCGGCGAGTTATTGAACACGCTGCGGCAGGGCGTCCCGGGCGACGGACCGCTGCTGACGCTCGGCGACATCTACCCCGCGCTGACCCGGGCGCTGCTAGCGAGCGGCATGCCGCGTCCGCAGCGTCTCGGCACTGGTCTAGCCGACCACATCGCACTGACCCGCAACCCCGCCTATCGCCCAGCGGCTTCGCCGGCCGTCAAGCCGCGGCCGGGGTCAGAATCCCATCGAAGTCCGACCGTGCCGCACCGGCGAGCCGCCGAGGAGCAGGATCCGAAGGTGGTCGCCGAGTTCCACGCCGCCATGCTGGACGGTTACCGGAGGGCAAAGAAAGAGCTGAACTATAACGCCGCCTACTTCCTGAAAATGGTGCAGGAGGTAGGCGGACTGGAAGCGGCCCGCCGGCTAATCAGGGCAAACTCGGTTTCCAGCGGCTTCACCACCCTGTGGGAGAAGGGCCGACTTGACCTCGCCGTGGAGGCAGTGGTGCTACAGGACCGGTTCGCCGGGCTATTCACCGACGAGGAACTCGATATCGCCCGCAACCGGTTGGCGGCATATGGCTATCACCTTCCAGCTCAGACCTCGTAGACCTTGACCACCTCGTCGCCGTAGTGGTTGACCACCTTCACGGCGATCTTTCCGGACTCTGGGCGGGGGAACGGGCGGGACTGGTGACTGTAGAGGCTGCCCCACGCAGATTCGTCGATTTGCGCCCGGAGCGCCTTGCGTAGACGTTCGTACGGATCCAGCCCATCCGGCTTACCCTCGCTGCCGGCAAAGTAGATGTGGCGGACGAAGAACTCTTCCCCGTTGTAATCCGTATCAATCATCCACAGGGCGATGTCCTCGACCCCGTTGTCCGGCCGCAGGTCGCCAGTGGTGGGATTGTAGACGTCGACGCCACGGATCTCGACGACGAGACCGTCCGGCGCTGGGTCGATGGCGATGTCCGGTTCGCCGAAGACCATGAAGAGATTTGCCGTCCCGGTCTTTTTCAGCAAGGTGTCGCCCATCGCCAGGTCCGCGTTCATCCGAACCAGCAGAACGGGAAGCCGGCCGAGTTGGCGTTGCTCCGCAACGGTGGCGAAGTCGTCGCCCTCCGGCGCGAACTCGCCTGCGGCCTCGCTGGCACGCCCGCCGAAGCCGAACGCGCACACCAGCAGCAGGTCGAACCCGACACCTCGGAGCGCCTCCCGGGCCGCATCCTTCACCCAATCGGCGTCCACCGTGCCGTACTGCGGCCCGACACTCACCGCGATCCGCGCCGACGTGCCGTCGTCGTTGCGCCGGGCAGCTTCCGCGTGAATGAATTTTCCCGGGTGCGGGGCCAGCGACGCGAACTCCAGCCGTTCGTTACGCCAGCCGTTCTGCACGCCGGCCTTGGCGAGGTTGTCCAGGATCGTCTTGTGGTACGCGTTGACGTCAGTACCGCTGGCCTCCTCCTCGCCAACCGAGAACGCTGCCGGCCGGTGGGGCGACAGACTCTCGACGGTGAACCTGCCAGCGACGCGGATCCGCTTCTTGTCCTCGTACGGCCGGTCGTACAGCAGCTCCGTGTCGGCGTGGCGGGCAATAGCCGCGTCGATCTCCTGGCGGCTCATGCCCTCCTTGATATCCGGGTTGTTGGCGATGGACTTGAGGGTCACGTGCGGCACGCGCTCATACACGAAGCCCTTGCGGACGTCTTGACCTGGCGAACTGGGCGGCGGTTCAGCACCTGAAAGCTGCAGCTCCTTGGTCCGGCCCTCGACGGAGTCCGCTACAGAGGTTGAAAGGCTGAAGTTCGCACCGTCACGGTGGTTCGGGGTCGAGGGTCATGCCGGTGTTGGCGAAGA
>NZ_JBNCKU010000034.1:0-15980 GCF_049841715.1 Micromonospora sp. DT41
CTGTGGGTGAACGCGATGACGTCGTCGCGTCCGTCGCCGGTGAAGTCGGTGGGTGACCCACCAAAATACCGCGCGGCCGACCCGCCACCACCCTGGTTCACGAGCGAGAGGTAGTAGTTCCAGTTCCAGTTCGGCCCCGGATCGGTGTGGTCGTTGCCCGGGACCTCGTTGTGCCCCTTGATGCCCGTACGGTTCTTCGGAATGCCGTACTTGTCGCACAGATAGCGGGTCAGCGCGGCCGAGGCACGGTACATCGCGTCGGTGAACCACGCCGGGTCCGCGACATAGCCCTCGTGCTCGATGCCGACGCCGTAGGCGTTGCCGGACCGGGCGTGGTACGCGGTGTCGCCCTCCCGGACCATCTGCGTGATCTCACCGTTGTTGGACTTCACCACGTAGTGGGCGCTGACCCCCGACGACGGATTCTGGAACCAGCTGATGGTGCCGGCGTACGAGCCCTGGGTGACGTGAAGGATCACCGTCGTGATCCGGCTGGACCGCCCGACGCCGTAGTTGGCGCCGTTCGCGGCGATCCACCGCGCCGGCGCGTACTCCGGTACGGCCGCGGCGAGCGCGCCGGGCGCCGCCCCGGCAGGGAGCACGGTGGCGTAACGGCCCCGCTCCGGCTCCGCCCGGTGGGCCCGGACCGGGACGGCGCCCGGGATGCCCTGCTGCACGAGGTCGTAGATCCCGTCCGCATACAGGCGTGCGGTCGCGTCGTCCGCCGCGCCGCCGTACCTCGCCACCACCGGATACCAGGCGGTGACCCGGTCCCGGGCGGCCGCGGTCAACCCCTCGGCGTCGGCCAGGTCGCGCAGCACGGCAGCGCCGCCACGGATGTTCGCCGAGGTGACGGTCTTCAGCGTGCCGACCGGCTCACCGGTCAACGTCGCCGCCCGTTCCAAGGTGTGCTGGGTGGGGTTGCTCACCAGGTGCATCACCCCGTAACCGTTGGCCTGGCTCGGCTTGCCGTCGTGGCCGTCCAGCCGAGACTCGCCGTAGCCGACAGCGACCAGGACGTCCCGGGGTACGTCGTACTCCTGCGCCGCCCGCACAAAGGCCGCGTCCAGGTCGCTACGGCCCGGCGGAGTCGCGGTCGCAGGCGTCGGCGTGACCGCCACCGCGCCGACGAGCGCCGCGGCCAGCAGGGCGACGCCACCACGCCGCCGCCGTCGTGTTCCGGCCACCGGGGCCACCAGTCGTGACATCACAGGGTTACCTCACCGTTCAGGCCGAAGTAGTCGTGCCATTTGATGCTGGGACCGAACGTGGTCCCGGTCGACAGGGCGACGTAGACGTCGTTGGTGGCGCCCTTGGTGAAGACGATGAGGTCCTCTCTGCCGTCGCCGTTGGCGTCGCCGAGGTAGGGGAACTCGCCGGGTAGGCAGAAGAAGTCGTGCCATTTCACAGTGGTGCCGGTGAAGCCGGAGCCGGTCGAGACGGCGGCGTAGACGTCGGCGTCGGCGTTGCAGGTGAACGTGACGATGTCGTCGCGTCCGTCGCCGTTGATGTCGCCGACGCGGGGTTGCTCGGCGCCGACGGCGAACAGGTCGTGCCACTTCTGCGGCGCCCCGAACGAGGCGCCGTTGGACAGCGCCACGATCACGTCGGAGGCCGATGCGGGGCCCTGGGTGAACGTGATGATGTCGTCGCGTCCGTCGCCGTTGACGTCGCCGAGCGCAGGGAACTCCCCCGCGATGGAGAAGTAGTCGTGCCACTTCACGGCGGTGCCGGCGAACGACGATCCGGTCGACAACGCCACGTAGACGTCAGCCGTCGCGTTGTGCGTGAACGCGACGATGTCGTCGCGGCCGTCGCCGTTGACGTCACCGACGGCGGCGATCTCCGCGCCAGGGGCGAACCAGTCGTGCCACCTGCCCGGGGACGTGAACGCCGACCCTGTCGACAAGGCCACGTAGACGTCACCGGTGTTGCTGTGCGCGAACGTGACGATGTCGTCCCGTCCGTCGCCGTTGAAATCACCAGTCGACGCGGTCTCCCCACCGATGGAGAAGAAGTCGTTCCACTTCACCGACGTTCCGGCGAAGCCGTTGCCGGTGGAGGTGCTCACGTACACGTCGGCGGCGGCGTTCTGTGTGAAGGTGAGGACGTCGTCGCGGCCGTCGCCGTTGACGTCCGTCGGTGCGCCGCCGGTCATGCCGTGGGTCCGCGCCGCCTGGTTGAGCAACGTTCGCGCCGTCGCCGCCGCCTGGTCGTACCGATCGGGAAACCCCGACCGCTGTACGCACTGGGCGACCTGGCCGGCCGTGTAGCCGGGATTGTTACGGTCGCAGGTGATCGCCCTGGTGACGTACTGCGTGGTGGCGTAGACCGGGTCCATGATCTGCTCCGGCGTGCCCCAGCCGTAGTCCCAGCGCTGCTGGAAGACACCCAGGCTGGACTTGTCGCCGCAAGGCAGGTTGTTCATGTGCGACTCGACCCACCCGGCCTCGAACGTCGAGAGCATGACCTTGTCGTTCACGTTGTACGACCGGGCCACCCGGTAGACGACGAGGATGACGGCCGGGTCGTGGGTGGCGGGGACGGACGGACAAGCGAGCGTGTCGATCGGTACGGCAGCAGCGGGCGCAGGGACCGCGACCGTTGCCGTTGCGGTCAGGAGGGCGACAAGCATCGCCAGCGAACGTCGTCTCACAATGCTCCTCAGGGACGTCAGGTGTGCGACCGGAAGGTGGTTCGCCAGCTGACGCCCCGCCCCGTGGGCGCCGCGTCGGCCGGCGCCGGTCCGGCCGTCCGAAAACGGGGCCACCCGGCACGCGAGAGAGCGGGAAATCGATTGCTGACGAGTGTTGTAGTCACCGGCATCGATGTCAATACCTCCGGAGTTCGGCATCCGGAACGGCCTGGGCCCGACCAGAAATCGATTGCTTCCTCTGTATAGGATTCCGAGCGATCTCCCGAGGTGCGAGCACACCTGGGGTCGGCGACCCGATGGCAAACCGGTCGTCCTGGCCTGGGCGACAACGATGGGGGCGGGATGACGACCATCTACGATGTGGCCCGCAGGGCAGGCGTGTCGCCCGCGACCGTCTCCCGGGTGCTCAACGGACGCGACTCCGTCGACCCGGAGCTGGCCGCCCGCGTACGGCAGGCCGCACAGGATCTCGACTATCGCCCGAACGCTGTCGCCCGCAGCCTGCGCCGGAGCCGGACCAGTCTCTGGGCGGTCATCATCTCCGACATCGGAAACCCGTTCTTCACCTCCATGGTGCGTGGCGTCGAGGACGTCGCACAGGAGGCCGGATTCTCGGTCGTGCTGTGCAACGGTGACGAGGACCCGGACAAGGAGGCCCGGTACGTCGCGGCGGCCCTCGCCGAGCGGATGGCCGGGGTGATCATCTCCTCGTCCGGGCGGCCGGCCCTGATCAGCCGCCTGGTGCAGGCCGGTATCCCGGTCGTGGCCATCGACCGGCAACCGCGCGGCGTCGACGTGGACACAGTGCTCGTCGACAACATCCACGGCGCCGAGCAGGCGACGACCCACCTGGTGCGCAGCGGCTACCGACGGATCGCCTGCATCACCGGCCCGCGCCGGATCTCCACAGCCATGCAGCGGCTGCGGGGCTACCAGAAGGCGCTCAAGGCGAGCGGGCGTTCGACGAACGAGGACCTGATCCAGTACGCCGACTTCCGCGAGGACGGCGGGTACCGGTCGATGGCCTCGTTGCTGGAGACCGGCGAGCCGCCGGACGCGGTGTTCGCGGCCAACAACCTGATGACAGTGGGCGCTGTCGAATGTCTTGTCGACAACGGCATCGACGTACCGGACCGGTTCGGCATCGTCGGGTTCGACGACATTCCGTGGGCGCACCTGGTCCGGCCGTCACTGAGCACCGTCTCCCAACCCACCTATGACCTGGGTCGTACGGCTGCCTCGCTGCTCGTTGAGCGGATCGCCGACCCGGCGAAGGCGCCCTCGACAGTCGTCCTGCGCACCGAACTGCGGGTACGGGAGAGTTCGGCCCCCGGGCAGCCGAACCGCCCCGACGACAGCCCTCGGCGCCGCGGCACGACCGGCCCGTAAAACGAGACCGGCCGCTCATATCCGCACGTCACCGCAGAGGTGGACGGCTACGCCCAACTCGGCGAAGAAGGCCGCCTTGGCCCGCAGCGCACGGTCGGCGATCAGCGCGTCGGGGGCGTAGACGACGTTGACATGGTTGGCCTTGTGCCGGGCCATCAACTGGTCGCGGCCGACGCCGTGCAGCACGGCGTGCATGATCGGCCACTGTGGATTCGTGGCGTCGAGCCGGCGCTGCGTCTCGGCCGCGGGCAGCTCGACAACCGTGCCGCGACCGAGGTCCACGTGCAGCGCGCCGTCCATGACGAACACCCGCGACCAGACGATCTCCCCCGGTTTTGACACCCCGCTGAGGGTGCCACCGCCGAGCGGGAAGTACATCGGCGGCTGACGCATGCTGTAGGACCGGTCGTAACCACCGTTGTGCGACGCGGGCACCGAACCGGAGATCTCGAAGACCCAGACAAAACTTTCGCCGTACTGCTCTCCCCAGCGGATGTCATGCAGCGTGGTGGCCGGGTCCAGGCCCATCGCGGTCCAGATCCGGTTGGTGACCAACGAATCCACCGCGACGCCCTCGTCGACCTCATTGAAGTGCGGCAGCGGCACACCCGGGTACAGCTCCCGTGAGCCGTCGCGGCTGGTCACCGGGGGGCGCACCACGTTGTTCAGCAGTCCCTCGGCCAGGTCGCTTGCCGGAACGGTGTCCTTGAGGCCCTGCTGGTACTGGATTCCCACCGCGTCCAGGCCGAAGTCGTCGGCTATGCGCAGCGCGGCCACGTACATCCTGCACTGGCTGAGCAGCTGCGCGTGCGTCAGTTCGGTGGCCTCGTCGACGCCGGTGTGGAACGTCATTCCCGCCGCGTCGAGCCAGGCGAGCACTGCCTGCGCCTCGGGCTCGGGTACCCGCGCCATCTCCGCCACCAGTGCGCTCTGCGACAGGCGTTCCTTGAAGATGCCCAGCGGGTTGAGCAGCTCGTCGTCGATGATGGCGTTGTACATGCCCATGCAGCCCTCGTCGAAGACACCGATGATGGCCCGCTCGGAGACGAGCTGCCGGGCCAGCGCCACGCCGAGTTCGACCTCGGCGTCCGGCGGCAGCGCCGGCAGGGGGCGTACGTGGCTCTCGTCGTGCACCACCTCGCCGGTCTCCAGCCACTTCTTCAAGCCGTCGCGCGCCCATTCGTCGGTGAAGTCCTCGCTCCACAGCGTCGAATACCGCACGCCCGCCTTGGTGAGGCTGCCCGCGAGGTTGAGCAGCCCCACCAGACCGGGATACTGGCCGCTCCAGTTCGCGACGAGCAGGATCGGCCCCCGGTGGGCGCGCAGCCCTGCCAGCACGTGGTGGCTGTACTGCCAGACCGCCTCGACCACGATCAGCGGGGCGTCGGGCGGGATCGTCCGGAACACCTCGATTCCTGCGCGTTGGCTGGCGATGAACCCGTGGCCGGTGACCGCGTCGACGTCGTGGCCGCGCCGGACGTGCCAGCCCAGCGCGGTGACGGCGGCGGAGAGGTCCTCTTCGAGCTGCCGCTGTGTCGGCCAGCAGGTGACGTTCGCGCTCAGCCGCAAGTCGCCGCTCGCCACTGTGTAGACGGTGCGCGGCGGGGCGGCCGGCGGCTGCACCGGCACGGGCAGGATGTAACGGGTCACAGGGCGGCTCCCTTGACTGTCGGGCGGTTGACGGGTCGGGCAGTCGTTGCTGCGAAGCGACCAGGCCGGCGGTGCGTACTCAGAGACCGCCGAGCTTGGCGTACGCCTCGGCGGCGTTGTCGCTGGTGATCCGCGTTGTGTCGAGCGTGGTGGCGCGCGGGACGTCCGTGGTGCAGTCGACAAGGATCTTCCGGGCGAGTTCGACGGCCTCACGGCCACCGGTGGCGTACTGGAAGGTCGCGGCGAGGCGGCCCTGTTCGACGGCCTTGATCCCGCCGGAGGGCACCGGCAACGCGTCGATGCCTGTGAACTTGATCTTTTGTTCGAGCCCGGCCGCCTTGGCGGCGAGGTAGGCGCCTTCCGCCATCGGATCGTTGTGCGCGTAGACGGCCGATACGTCCGGGTGGGACTTGATCAGGGCGTCCGCCACCGACTGCCCCTTCTCACGCAGCCAGTCCCCGGGTTGGGAGGCGACGATCTCGATCTTCGGGTTGCCGGCGATGCCCTCACGGAACCCCTTCGCGCGCTCTGCCGCCGGCGTCGAGCCGGGGAGCCCCGCTATCTCGATCACCTTGCCGCCGCCGGGGAGCAGCGTCTGGGCGTAGAACTCGCCGGCCGCCCTGCCGATGGCGACGTTGTCCCCTCCGATGAACGCGGTGTACGCCTCGCCCTCGACCTTGCGGTCCAGCACGATCACCGGGATGCCCTTGTCGTACGCCTTCTTGACCACGGCGGTCAGCGGTTTGGCCTCGTTTGGCGAGATGATCAGCAGGTTGATCCTCTGGGTGAGGAAGTTCTCCACGTCGGCGACCTGCTTGCTGTTGTCCTGCGCGGCGTCGGAGACCACGACGCGGAAGCCGGGAACCGCCTTCGCGGCCGTCTGCACGTCGTTGTTCATCACCTGCCGGTACGGCTCGGCGTTGTTGGCCTGCGACATTCCGATCAGGAAGTCCTTGCCGGTTCCGCAGGCGCGGGCCGAGCCGGCGTCGTCGGAGGGTTTCTCGACGGTGCATCCCGCGGTGGTCAGAAGCGCGCCGGCGACCAGCAACGCGAGCACGGTTCGTCTGTGCATGGCAGTGGCTCCTCGGTGTGGGTTCGGTCAGGCGATGCCGTGGCGCAGCTTCTGCAGCGCCGCCGCGAGCACGATCACCAGTCCCTTGATCAGCAGTTGGACGTTGGCGTCGATGTTGTTGAGCGCGAGGATGTTGTTGAGGATGCCGAGCAGCAACGCGCCGGCAAGGGTGCCGCCCATCGAGCCGGAGCCGCCGGCCAGGCTCGTCCCGCCGATCACCACAGCGGCGATAGCGTCCAACTCGTATCCGGCGCCGTCGTTGGGGCTGCCCTGGTTGAGCTGTCCCGCGTGGATCACGCCGGCCACCGCCGCGAGAAGGCCGGCGACGGCGAACACGGCGACCTTGATCCGCGTGACGGGGACACCCGAGAGCCGGGCCGCCTTCTCGTTGCCGCCGATCGCGTAGACGTGCCGGGCGAACGCGGTCGTCCGCAGCACCACGATCGCGGCGATCCCGATCAGGACGAACAGGACCGCCGGCACCGGGAGCACGCCGTTGAGGGAGCCGTTCAGCAGTTCGAAGGCCGGCGGGGCTTCGTGTGCTCCGTCGCCGTAGGCGATCGGGATCCCCAGGCCACCCGACCAGATCCGGGCGATGCCCCGCGCGACCTGGAGGCCGGCGAGGGTGACGATGAACGACTGGATGCCGAGGCGGGCTACGGCGTACCCCTGCACGGCGCCGAAGAGCGCACCGATCACGAGCACCACGGCCACCGCGGGCACGATGCCGAACCCCGTGTCGACAAGGAGGGTGGCGGTGCCGACGGCCGACAGACCGAGGATGGCGCCGACCGACAGGTCGATGCCTCCCAGCAGGATGACGAACGTCATGCCGATCGCGATGATGCCGATCTCCGACACCGCGCGGACGATGTTGCCGAGGTTCCCGGCGGTGAGGAAGAGGATTTCGCCGTCGCGTCGAGGTGAGGCGAGGATCGCGACGACGAAGACCACGAGCAACGCGAAGAGACTCTGCACCGCGAAGAGGCGTTCGACGAGTTCGCGGCGGCTGCGCGGCCGGCGCAGCCAGCGGGCGGCGGTGCCTCGCAACCCGACCGTGCCGGCGGCGGGCGGCACCTCGGTCACGGCGGGCTCCGGCGGCGGTACGCGGACGTCGGTCATCGTTCATCCCTTCCAGCGGTCGCGCCGCCCATCGCCGCCGCGAGAATGTCCTCGCCGGTGCAGCCGCCGGTGGGGAGGTCGGCCACCACGCGACCGCCGCGCAGCACCACCACGCGGTCGCAGACACCGAGCAGTTCGGGCAGCTCCGACGAGGCGAGCAGGATGCCCATGCCCTCGCCGGCGAGCCGGCGCAGCAGTCGGTAGATCTCGGCCTTCGCGCCGATGTCGACGCCGCGGGTCGGCTCGTCCAGCAGCAGCAGCCTGGGCTCGGCGAGCAGTTGCCGGGCGAAGACGACCTTCTGCTGGTTGCCGCCGGAGAGCGCGCCGACGGGTGTGGCCGCCGACGACGTCTTGATGGCCAGTTCGGTGATCGTCCGCTGGACCACGGAGCGCTCCCGTTTGCGGCTGACGAATCCTGCGGTCGTCACGTTTGCCAGGGCGGTCAGCATGATGCTGCGACCGACCGGATGTCCGAGGACGAGTGCGGCGCGGCGACGGTCCTCGGGCACGAAGCCGATCCCTGCGCGCAGCGCCGCGCGCGGGTGCCTCGGCGCGTACCGGCTGCCGTTCAACCGGATCGCGCCGCTGCGCCGGCCACGCGGACCGGCGCCGAAGAGGGTTTCCAGCAGTTCGGTGCGGCCGGCTCCCATCAGGCCGGCCAGGCCCACGATCTCGCCGGCCCGTACGGTCAGGCTGATGCCGTCCGGCTCGCAGCGGCCGGGCCGGGGCGCCCGGGGCCGCACGGCCAGGTCGGTGACGTCGAGCAGTGGCTCGCGCACGGTCCCGCGTGGGCTGTCCGCGTCTCCGGGCGCGAACAGCGAGGTTGCCCGTTCGCCCACCATCATCGCGATGATCCGCCGCCGGTCCATCCGCCCGGCGGGCACGACACCGGCGACCGAACCGTTGCGCAGCACCGTCGCACGGTCGGCGACGACCTCGATCTCCTCCATCCGATGCGAGATGTAGACGACGCCGACGCCCCGTCGGCGCAGGCCGTCGATGGTGGCGAAGAGCCGCCGTACCTCCCCGTCGGCGAGCGCGGCCGTCGGCTCGTCCATGACGAGCACGCGGGCATCCAGCACGAGCGCCTTGGCGATCTCGACGAGCTGCTGCTCCCCCACGCGCAACGACCCCACGGGCCGCCGCGGGTCGATGTCGGCCCCGAGCCGGTCCAGGTGCTCCTGCGCGGTACGGACGGCCGCCCGCCGGTCGACTGTGCGCAACCGCGTCCGGGGTTCCCGTCCGAGCACCAGGTTGTCGGCCACCGACAGGGCGGGCACCAGGTCAAGTTCCTGGTGGATGGTCGCGATGCCGGCGGCCTGGGCGGCGGCGGGACCGGCGAACCGTACCGGCGTTCCGTCGACAGCGACCTCACCGTCGTAGTCGGTGATGACGCCGGAGAGAATGTTGATCAAGGTGGACTTGCCCGCGCCGTTCTCCCCCAGCAACGCGTGCACCTCACCGGCGCGCACGTCGAAGGCGACGCCGTCCAGGGCCGTTACACCGCCGAACCTCTTCGCCACGCCGGTCATGGCGACCACCACCGGCCCGCTCGTGTCCGACTCCGCGCGCGGCGGGTCTCCGATGTTCACGGCGGTCACGGGACCGCGTTCATCGCGGCGTGCGCGGCGTCGGCGAACGCGACGTCCCGCCGGACGCCGCTTCCGACCAGCCGCCAGGTGCCTCCCGGATACTGTCCCGGCCCCCAGGACAGGCCACCCGCACGCCACAACGGTTGCCAGGCCGCCATCGCGTGCCCGGCGTCGTACCAGGTGTTGTCGCCGCGCCAGGCCGACCCCCACCTGTGCACCGCTACCACCGAGAGCCCGGCCCCGGTGGACATCGTCCACCGGGGCATTCCGGTGACGTCACCTGTCGGTCGTGCCTCCACCGCCGGATCCCCGACCGTCGGGGACGCGCCGTCGACGTTGAACGCCACCTCCCACACCGCCGCCGTCGGCCACCCGTTGACCGACCAGGTGATGTCGCTCTGCAACCCGGGGCCGGACCATCGGGGCGCCACAGTGAGCAGCCAGTCGGCGGTGACCGGCTCGTCGCCGAACGGAATGCCGACAAGGTTGATCCGGGAGCCGTCGGCCGACACGTCGACCCGGGCCGGTGCGCCGGCCCGGTCGGTCACGTCGAACCGACCCACAGCGAGGTACGGGCCCGTGCCTCGGTGCGACGAGTCCAGCGCGGGCCGGTAGTTGCCCGCTCCGGCCGGGTCCACCGCCAGTTCGGCGATCCGGGCGTTGGGCCAGGTCCGCACGTCGGCGCGGAGGAACCCGGTGGCCACCGTGTACCCGCGCGCCACCACCTGCGTCTGCCAGGTCAGCGGCGCCAGCCAGAGTCCGCCCTGGCCCCAGCCGGCGTGGCTGAGATACCAGGTCGAGCCGTCCACCACGACCTCGGCGGCGTGCGCGTCCAGGACCGCCACCTTCTCCGCGCCGTCGAACCGCAGCGGGTCGCGGCTGCGGTAGACGGCCGTCCGCCGGTACGCGGCGCCGTAGTCCGTGCCGTCGCAGCAGACGAACAGGTACCACCAGTCCCCCCGGCGCACCACGAACGGCGACTCCGTCTGCCCACCCGCCTGACCTGTGTACGGCGACGTGTAGGCGACCGCGCGGGCGCTCCAGGACCGCAGGTCGGTGCTGGTCCGGTACGCCACGACGTGGTTGCCTCCGGACGGGCTCGACGTGGCCGTGTAGTACATGACCCAGCGGTCGCCGACCCTTGTCACCATCGGGTCGCGGCCCTCCCACCCGTCGGTGAACAGCGGGTTGGCCGAGCTGCGGGTCCAGGTGAACAGGTCGGTCGAGGTGGCCAGGTGCATGCGGTAGCGCGTGTAGTCCGGATTACCGGCCGCGTAGAACATGTAGTAGACGCCGTCGTGGTGCACGACGTGCGGAGCCCAGATCCACTGCTCTCCCGCGCCCGGGTCGGCGATCAGGGCCACCGGCTGCTTCGTCCACGGACCGGTCGGGCTCGGCGCCGTCGCGTGCCCGAAGACCTTCTCGTCCTGGGGCGCTCCGGGTTCGGCGTGGGTGATGCCGAACAGGTGCCACACGCCGGTCTGCTGGTGCCGCGCCAGCGTGTGGTCGTTGTAGTACCAGGTCGTCGACTCGCCCACGCTCGGGTCGTAGACGCGGGTCGACGCGCCTCGCGACGGCGTCTCACCGGCCGTCTCGTACGGCGTCGTGGTGACCGCCGCGAGCGGGCCGACGCGGCGCAGCGTCACAGTGTCGAGCCCCGCGAAGAAACCGGTCGATGGCGCGGACCTGCCGGTGGCGGTGACAGTGAGGCGGTGCGTGCCGCTGGGCAGCGACGCCGAGCCCAGAGGCACCGCGCCGGCGCGCTGCACGGTGCTGGCGTACCCGTCGAAGAGCTGGCCGACAGCCACTCCGTCGACGGCGAAACGCAGCGTGCCGTAGTCGCCGGCCCGGGTGAGCACCGCGCCGAGGTCGTACTGCCCGGCGGGCACCGACGGCAGGGTGAGCGTCACCGAGTCCCCCGCGCGGGCAGCCCGGAACCACAGCTGCCGCCCGCCGGACCAGCTCACCCCGCAACAGTCGGCCTGCGCCCCGACCGGCGCGGTGGCGTTGACGACAGCCAGCGACTCGGCCTCGAACCGCACCGGGTCGTCAGACAGGGCCGAGGCCGCCGCCGGGACCGGTGTCAGGGCGGATGCCGCCGGTACGGCAGCCAGGACCGGCACCGCCGGGGCGGCTGCCAGGACAGCTCCGAGCAGGAGCGCTGCGGTGACACGTCGGGCGCGCATCACGACACGCTCGGGCGGGGCAGGTCGACGCCGGGGGCGAACTGGTCGTGCCAGCGGTTGGCGGCCCCGAGCCCGCCGCCGGTGGACAGCGAGACGTACACGTCGGCAGTGAGCCCGCGGGTGAACCGCACCACGTCGGCCCGGCCATCGCCGTTGAAGTCCCCGACCCCTGGCAGGTCGTCGCCGAGGGCGAAGCTGTCGTGCCACTTCCAGGCGTCCTGCACGAAGCGGGTGCCGTCGGAGAGCGACACGAACACGTCGCCCGCCGTACCCCGCGTGAACGTCAGGATGTCGTCGCGACCGTCACCGTCGACGTCGCCCACCGCGGGCAGTTCGTCGCCGAGGGCGAAGCTGTCGTGCCACTTCCAGCCGTCCTCCACGAAGCGGGTGCCGTCGGAGAGCGACACGAACACGTCGCCCGCCGTACCCCGCGTGAACGTCAGGATGTCGTCGCGACCGTCACCGTCGACGTCGCCGACCGCCGGGAACTCGTCGCCGAGGGCGAAGTGGTCGTGCCACTTGACGCCGGGTCCGAAGCCGGAGCCGGTGGACAGCGCCACGTAGACGTCGGCGGCGGCGCCACGGGTGAAGGTGATGATGTCGGTACGCCCGTCGCCGTTGACGTCGCCGACCGCCGGGATCTCGGTGCCGACGGCGAAGAAGTCGTGCCATTTGACCCCGGCGGCGAATCCGGTACCGGTGGAGAGCCCGACGTAGACGTCGGCGTTGTCGCCCCGGGTGAAGGTGACGATGTCCGCGCGGCCGTCGCCGTTGACGTCGCCGGTGAGAGGGATCTCCGCGTCCACGGCGAAGAAGTCGTTCCAGGGTCGGCTGTCCGGCACGAAACGGGTGCCGTCGGAGAGCGAGGTGAACACGTCGGCCGTGGCGCCGCGCGTGAAGTCGATCGCGTCGTCGCGTCGGTCGCCGTTGGCGTCGCTGGTGTTGCGGCTCCGGGTGGTGGCCGACACCTCGGCCGAGGGCGCGGCGACGTTGCCCGACCCATCGACCGCCACGATGCGGTAGTAGCGGGTCTGGCCGGCCGGCAGCGGCCCGTGCCGGAACGCCGTGGCACGGGTCGTGCCGACCAGGTTGGCGGCGGTGATCCTCACGCCCGGGTTCCGGGACGCGTAGACCCGGTAGAAGACGATCCCTACGTCGTCGGCGGAGGGCGACCAGGTCAGGCCGAGGGCGTGCACGCGTCCGCCGGCCAGGGTGAGACCGGCGACCGTTGCCGGGGCTGTGGTGTCGGCGAACGGCGGCACCATGCTGTCGGCCTGGTACCGGACGGCGGTCCACGGCGGCGCGCCTGCGGCCGGGGTGAGCTGGACGGTGACCGTCGACCGGCCCGCCGTCAGGGCCGCGGGCAGGACGAAGTCGTCGGCCAGCCAGCGTTGCCGGTCGTTGCCCAAGGGTTGGAGCCACACCCCGGCCGGTACGCCGTCCACCGACACGGCCGCCTGCTGGTAGCCGCCGGACTGGTCGCTGTGGCGGCGCAGCCGTACCCCCTGGTTTGTCAGGTCGACGGCTAACTGAAAGCGGACGGGTGCGGTCGTGGCGCGGACCTGGGCGGTCTGCGGGACGTTGTCGTCGTCGCCTTCGAAGCTGGCGGTGAGCGCGGTCTGGGTCGCCGACGAGTCGGTGTACGCGTGGGCGGCGCGGCTGGCGGCGTCGCCGGTGACGACGGTGTCGGTCCGGCGTGTGGTCACGGTGCGCTGGGTGTAGAGGAATGCGGTCGAGGCGTACTCCGCCGGCATGTCGTTGGCCGGCCCGTGCTCGATGCCGAAGCGCAGCGCGGAGCCGTACGCCACCGCGTCGCCGATCATCAGCCGGTAGGCGGCGTCGCACTCGTCGGCGCATCCGCCGCCGCGGACCAGGTGCGCGGTGTTGCCGGTGAAGACGCCGCTGTACTCGCCTCGGTTGAAGTACCACCCCGACTCGTAGAAGTCCTCAGTGCCGGTGCCGTGGATCTGCGGCGTCGGCGAGCCGTCCACGTACACCCGCTCGTCGCCTTCAAGGTAGTTGCGGGTGTTGCCGCCGATGATGTGGCCGCGCATGGTTTGCGAGACGCCCACGAACCGGCCCCGGCCGGACTGATCGGCGACGATCCAGTCGTTGCCGCCGACCGTCTCCGCGCGCCGCGACTGGGTGGTGAAGTAGCCCGCGCTGCCGTCGGCGGCGAGCCGAGACGTCCACTCGGTGCCGGGCGCCGACGTCACCTCGACCTCGATCCCGTTGACAGTGGTGCCTGTCGTGTTGACGAGCGTCACGGCGGCGGAGGAGCGGAAGGGCATCGGCCACCAGGCGCTGTACCAGCCGCCGGGTGCGGAATCCATTGCGAACATCAGGGATCGGACGTTGCGCTCGCCCAGCCCGCCGCCGAAGAACTCCCCGACAGGGCTGTCCGCTGTCGTCCGTCCGTCGAACGTCAGCCGCAGCCGCAGGCCGGCGAGCGTCGGCGCGCCGGCCGCCGCATCGGGTACGCGCAGCCGCAGCGCGGTGATCGCCCGTGGACCGGTCAGGCCGGCCAACGACACCTGGCCCTGTGCCGGCGCGGTGACTGTGGCGCGGCCTGTGGAGGCGCCGGCTTGCGCGGGCTTCGGATCACGGGTGCCGGCGGCGCGCAGCAGGGTGACCACGTCGGAGGCCGGGTCAGCCGGGTCGAAGCGGGTCACGCCCTCGGCATCGGCGAAGGTGCGGTAGGTGACGTGGTGAAAGAGCGGGTTGTTCTGGGTGGTGATCCGCATGGAGTCGCGGTAGGGCATCGGCACCTTGATCGTGACGCCGCCGGAGGTCTGGTCGGCGTTGCTGACCAGCGGTGCGACGAAAGGACTGCCGAGTCGCCCGTCCACCAGGGCCTGAAGGTCGGCCTGGACGACCACGACGCCGTCGAGTTCGATGCGGATCCAGCCGGTGGCGCGGACGTCGCCTTCGTCGCGGGTGAACCAGATCGACTGGACCTCGCCGGGTCCGCGCGCCTCGGCGATCACGCATCCGCCGCTCTGGCGTAGGCAGGACCAGGTGCCGACGAAGCCGTCGTCGTTGGAGCCGTCGCGGCCGAAGCTCGAGAACTGATGGGTACGGGTGCCTGCGGCCAGCTCGGGCAGGCGGTCGAGCCGCCGGTAGGTGTCCCATCCGGTCGGTCCCTTGTCGTCGGCGACGGCGAACGCGGAGGCGTCGACAACGCTTGGCGCGGGAACGGCCAGCGTGGCGGCGGAGGCCGTCGCCGGTGGGATCGCGGTGAGCATGGCGACGGTGGCGCCCAGCCAGCGGGTGACACGGAGCCTCATCGGTGTCCCTTCCCGAGCGACCGAGAGCGGTGGGAAATCGATTGCTGGCGAGTTAACTGCTCGACTTCCACGGTTGTCAATACCTTGCGGGCGCTTTCCCTCCGGGGCAAGAAATCTTCATCGCCCGGCGACCGCGGGCCGGCCGCGGCAGGGCTGGCCGAGCCCGGACTGAAGAAGATTTTCGGCGGACAGGACCGCCTCGGTAGGTATTGACAGACGCCGAAGCCTGCAGTTTCACTTCTCCTCAGCGCCACCGTCTCGCCGCTCGGGACGCGACGCGCCCCTCTCCGACGCGACTGCCAGGCCCGCCCATCGGCGATCGGCGACACCGGCCCACGACGCGCGGCACACCGCTGCGACCGCCCACCCCGATAGGAGTCGCCCCATGTCCAGACTCCCGACAAGCGCCGCCCGGCGCGTCCTCGTCGCACTGCTCAGCCTGGCCGGGGTGAGCCTGACCGCCGTGGTGAGCACGCCCTCTCCCGCGCTCGCCGCACCGAACTTCAAGGCGCCGTTCCCCTGCGGACAGCGGTGGACCTACGACCACCACAGCGCCGAGGTGAGGCAGGCGCTGGACTTCGTCCGCGCGGACGGCGGCACCACCGGTGGCACGCCCCAGGTGGCGTCGGCCGCCGGCGTCGCCCGCCGGTACTCGCAGCCCAGCGGGGCCGGCAACTACATCGTCATCGACCACGGTGGCGGCTGGACCACCTACTACTTCCACCTCAGCGCCTACTCGGTGCCCGACGGCGCCTACGTGCAGCAGGGCCAGCAGATCGGCGTCACCGGTAGCACCGGCAACTCCTCCGGGCCGCATGTGCACTACGAGCAGCTCTACAACGGGGTCGGCCAGACGATCGTCATCAACGGGGTGTCCCTCGCGCCGTATCCCGGCCAGTACAACCAGAAGTACCTGGTCAGCGACAACTGCGGAACGCCGCCACCGGCCGCCGCGCGGTATTTTGGTGGGTCACCCACCGACTTCACCGGCGACGGACGCGACGACGTCATCGCGTTCACCCACAG
>NZ_JBNCKU010000035.1:0-15042 GCF_049841715.1 Micromonospora sp. DT41
CGCCAGCACATTGACCGACACCGCTTCCGGCATCGCCCACCTCCACAACATCATCCTCGCGGGGTGACACCAGCACCCATGCCGGGCAACGCCTTCACCGAGTTACGAGACATCCTTTAGTGTCGGTGAGTCTGTTTGTGATCCCGCGTGCGGGACGGGTGGCTTCCTTCTTAGTGCGCACCGCTACATGCGCAGGGATCTGAAGGAAGGGGACGTCGAGGGCGAAGACTTCCTGCGGGGGGATGCCTTCTATGGAGCGGAGCTCGTCGAAGACGTAGCTCGGCTTGCCGCCATGAATTTGTATCTGCATGGCATCGGTGGGTCTTCCGGCAGTCGCAGGATACCCATTACCCGTGGCGATAGCCTTGAGCGGCCTCCCCCGAAGCGCGTCGATGTCGTTCTTTCAAATCCTCCTTTCGGCATCAAGGGCAGCGTCACATATACAGGGGCTGACGGGCGCACGGGTCGTTCTTCGGATGAACTAACCGTACGTAGGCCAGACTTCGTGATCCAGACCGCCAATAAACAATTGAACTTCCTCCAGCACATTCTTTCTGCGCTCAAGATGGGCGGTCGCGCTGCTGTAATCCTTCCGGACAACGTGTTATACGAAGCCGGCCCGGCTGCGGTATTGCGCGAACGACTACTTGTAGACAATGAGATCCGTGCGGTGCTTCGGCTGCCCACGGGGCTGTTCTACGCGCAGGGCGTTAAGGCGAGCGTTCTGTTCTTCCGGCGGGGCCGGTCTGTACCGGTCGCAGGCAGCAGAGGAATCTGGGCTTACGATCTGCGAACTGACCGTCGATTCTCGCTTCGATCGAGGCCCCTAACCCATGGCGATCTCAAAGACTTTCTCGAGTGCTTCAAGGGCACGCCGGACGGCACTCTCGACTCTTCGTTTGAGACGGACGTCTGGAAGGTGTACGAAGAGAAGGCGCTCCTTGGCGATGGCGGTAGTTTTGACATGCTCTGGCGGGTCACTCGTGAAGCCCAGCCTTCATCGCTCGACAGGTTCGAGGAATTGTCCAAGCAGGTGATGGACGACTTGGAGCGCGCGCTACGTCTGGTCCAAGAGGCAGTGGGAGGCACGGGGCCCGGCTTGGAGCCTCAGCGAGGAATCGAGCCCTGATCTCAGATCGATCTCGCGGTTATTTCATTGTGCGGAGTGTCCGCTGGCCATTGGCGTGGCAACCCTGCAAACATGCAAAATGCGGGAGTCCGGTGCGGCTTTGTAACGACTTAAGCGCCTTCGTGTTTTGCCATGCTCCAGTCTGCTAGACGCTTCCGGAAACCGTCGGGCGGTGATGCTGGAGCGTTGCCCGCCGCGCTGCTTTGACTCGCAGGAAGGGCACTTTGCGTGCGCCGCGTATCAGCGGTTGTTCAGGAACTGGCTGGCCCCAGTCGGTACTCCCGGGTGACCGTCGCTACTCGCTTGCCTATTCGGACAACGCTTTCTTGCTCGATCAGAGGTGCTCCGACCTCAACATCGAACAGTTCTGCCAATCCCTCGTCTGCGGAAACCTCGCGTTGTCTTGTCCGGGGATTTGCGCGGTGATGGGAACTCTGCGCGTGAAACTGGGCGTTCGCATAGGTGCCCCGACCGTGTTCGGTGGCGACGAGGCCATCTTTTCGCAGAGCGGATATGGCCTGGCGAATCGTTCCGCGACTTACCTTGAACTCGGCGGTGAGGACGCTTTCTGCCGGCAGGAAGGCGCCAGGTGGGATGGCGCCGCTCTTGATGCGCTCTCTCAACTCGTCGGCGATGGCGCGGTAGCGGGGCTGTCCGTAGTGCGGGGTGGGCACCCGCCCACCGTACCTGGCACTTGTCTTACCAAGTGCCAACCAAGTGACCCGTTTCGACGCCTAGACAACTCGTCCACTTGTAGATACGTTTCCTGGGTGTGCGGCTGGGGTGACGGCCCGTATTAGAGGTTGTTTGCGTCGGCCCTGGTCGCACCCGATGCGCGGCGTCCTGTCGGACCGGTTGCGGTAGCCGCGCGGACAAGTTGGCTCGGCGATACCCGACCCGTCCGGAGTCGGACGGTGCGCCGTGCCTTCATCCGGGCCGGTGGCTGGCCGCATTCCCCCGTGGCTGGCCACCGGTCCCCGCCTACCTGTGGAGGTGCGATGTCCGGCTCTCATCGTCGACACCGTTGGTTCTCGTCCTGGTGGTCTCGGAGGCTCCCATCTGCCCGGCGTGACACCAGCAACGTCCAGTCAAGTCCACGCGCAGGATCTACTACCTCCTCGCCGCAGTGGTCGACGGGTGTCACCCGCGAACTGCCTGCGATCCGGCATGCGCCCTTGATGACGCGGGCACAGCTCTTCCGAGGCAACGGCGGGCGGTGGGCGCGATGAGTCGTACGAACAAACCGGCCGCCGTCACGAGCCACCCGGACTGGTGCGCCCCGGATCGCTGCGGCTACCTGGTGCCGCCGGTGATGACGCATATGGCCCGCCGCCATCGCGGCCCCATGCAGCGGGTCGGCGACAGTCGGGCGGGCGGCCTTGTCGTCACGTACCTCATCAGCAGTGAGGCTCTGGGCGTTCCCATGGTCGGTGTTCATGTGACGTGCCGGGCCGGGAACGCCTGGGCGGAGTTGTCCTTGCCGCAGGCAGCCCAACTGGTTGAGCAACTACGCGGATCGCTGGCGCAGGCCACTGGACAACAGGGGGCGAGCGATGAGTGAGGGCGCTGCCGGCCCAGAGAGGCCGTCGCCGTCGTCCATCGCGCCGGTCGTGTGCCCGGTCTGGTGTCGAGGCTGTGGACCGAACGACCCGATGCACCGCGGGCTTCTCTCCACGATTGGACGGGAGCGGACCGGCTGGGTCACCGTCCAACTGGTCGTCGACCGGTTCGCCCGCCGGGACCTGGCCGTGAAGCTCGACGCGACCCGTTACGGAGCGACGCAGACCGTACTTCTGTCGTGCGCCCAGGTGGACCGGCTCATTGACGAGCTGGTCTACGCCCAGCTGGAGATGCTGACACCGGCGGATGGCGGCGAGCAGGCCGGAGAGGCGCCGTGAACGCCAACGCGCGTAGGGGCTCAGCCGTTCCTCGTACTCCTAGCCTGCGCCCTGCGCGGGTACCGCGAGCAGCGGTAGCCGTACCGCCGGTTCCCGAGCGGCCCGCCGGCGGGACCACCTGGCAGACGTTGGAACGTCTAGGGGGTACGGTGACCGGTGTGCAAGGCCGGGACTGGCGCCCTCGCTACCTGCAACTCGCGGAAGAGTTGCGGGCGAAGATCGTGAGCGGCGAACTTGCCCCCGGCACCCTGATGCCCAGCGAAACCGAGCTGGCCGACACCTCCGGCCTGTCACGCACCAGTGTCCGCAACGCCATCCGACAGCTCCGCGAATGGGGCCTGGTCCGCGCGGAGCAGGGGCGCGGCACCTACGTGCGGGCACCCCGCCAGCGGGTTCGCCGTCGCAACAACGAGCGGTACCAGTGGGAGAAGGCTCGCGTCCTGCTCGACGAGGCCGAGCGGCTGAAGACTGGCGCCACCGAGCACGACACGGGCCTGACCGTCGACGACCTGAAGTTCCACGCCGAGTACTCCCGGGTGGAGGCGGATACGGAGATGGCGGCGGCCTTGCAGGTCGAGCCGGGTACGCCGCTGCTGCGCCGGGTCTACTGGACGTCCTCCCGGCATGAGAATGCGCCGCTGACCGTGTCGTACTCCTACCTGCCCTACGACCTGGTGGCCGCGAACCCGGACCTGCTCGACGCAGGCAAGGAGCCGTGGCCGGGCGGCACGCAACATCAGCTCTACACGCTGGGCATCGAGTTGGCCCGGATCGACGACGAGATCCGCGCCCGCCCGCCGTCGCCTGATGAGGCCGAGCTGCTGGACATCGACCCGGGCGTCTCCGTGCTCACCGTGCGGAAGACCTCGACCGACACCACCGGTCGGGTCGTCGAGGTCGCCGACGTGGTGATGCCAGGTGACCGCACCGAGCTTGTCTACTCCCACAAACTCCAGCGGTGGAAAACTTGACGCAGCTCGTCTCGGTCATCACCCCGGTCCACGCGCCCAGCATCGAGCATCTGCCCGGCGCCTACGAGTCGTTGGCCAAACAGGAGATGCCGGACGGCTGGGACTGGGAATGGCTCGTCCAAGAGGACGGGCAGACCGGCGCCCTGGTCGACGCGTTGCCCGACGATCCCCGGATCAGTCTCGGCACCGGCCGCCCCGGTGGGCCCGGTGTTGCCCGTACCCTCGCGCTTGCCCGCGTCTCCGGGCAACTCATCAAGGTCCTGGACGCCGACGACCAGCTGACCCCCGGCGCGCTCGCCCGAGACATCGCCGCGTTCGACGCGCACCCGCAGATTGGCTGGACCACCTCGCGGGTACTCGACCTGCTACCCGACGGGTCGACCGCCGGTTGGGACAAAGATCCGGCCGGCGGAGTCATCGACCGCGGTTCGGTCCTGTCGTTCTGGAAGGCCAACGACTACCGGGCATCGGTGCACCCGGCGACCCTGTGCCTGCGCCGGGATCTCGTCTTCGCCCTGGGCGGCTGGATGGCGCTGCCGGCCTCCGAGGACACCGGCCTCCTGCTCGCCGCCAACGCGGTCACCGCGGGCTATTTCACCCGCGAATACGGCCTGCTCTACCGGAAGTGGCCCGGCCAGGTCACCAGCCAGGCCGCACACCGGGAACCCGCCGAGTACCAGGCACGGATGAGGATCATTGAGGCTCGCGCCAACGCCCTGGCCTCGATGATCCCGAACGGTTTCGACGGCAGCGCTACGGCGTAGCTTCGTGCCCCGGCATCCCGTGGGTACGCCGCCGTTCCTTCATCTCCGCCTCGAAGATGTGCCGCCGACCGCCGGCCAGCTTCTCCCGCGCGTCCCGCTCAATCTCCTGAAACGCGGCGTAGTAGCCGTCGTCGAACTCCTCTACGATCTGGAACGTCCAGCGGCCAGGTAGCAGGTTTCGCCCCAACAGCTCGTGCTCGACCCGGTCGGCCACCTCGTCGTGCCCGGCCTCGCGGAGCAGCTTCACCACCCGGTCAAGGGTGAGATCCGCGCCGCCGACGAGCTGGTGCGCCGAATACAGGTGACCGCGCACCCGGTAAATCGTCTCAAGGGCCTTGCTCAGCTCGCCTAGCGCCTCAATGGTCGTGTCATCCAACCCCACCGGCCTGGTGTGCGCCTCATCAGCCGCAAGCGCCTGCTTCTCATCCGCCATGAGGTCGTCAGTACCCAGCAAAATGGGGAGGTATCAGAAGCATTTGATCACGCTAAGCCACGGGTGAGGGGCGGGACCTCCACGCGTGGTCCCGCCCTCGCGCCTTCCCAGCGCTACATCAGCTGAGGGGTCACGCCCGCAACCAGCATGATCGTCACCAGGATGTAGATCACCACGATCCTGGAGGCGCGGATAGTAAGGCTGAACTCAGTCATGCAGATAACCTTTCGTAGATAAATAATGGGATCGAGCAGCCAGCTCGTTGGCCTTCGGGCGGGTTTAGAGGGCGGCTTGCCTCCGCCCTTCACGCCTTGCGGCATCGACCACATTAGCCAATGCGTTGCCTATTGTATAGACCCTCCGCCGAGAAGGATCTACAAGGAGGGGTGACCCGCGATGGGTAACCTGTCGACGCCATGTCCGTAGTCTCATGCCGGGAGTGTTGTGCGGGCCGTCCGAACAACATTTTCCCTGGTCAGGGCGGGTGAACCGTGATTGCTGACGACGCTCAAGCTCGCCTTGCAACTATATTCCATAGAGATTTAAGTTTGAGATTCAAGGATTACCAAAACGGTGCGGCAAAGAGCACTCTGATTTAAGCGCCAAGTAAGGGCACCTGGCGGGATGTGGAAGAAGCTAGATGATTTAGAGCCAGAGAAAGCCAGGTTTAGATTGTCTAGATTAAACGTCCCGCTTGTGGCACACTAAGAGAGCGCAGCAAGACGCCAACTACGGCTTGCTGCGATCGGATGCCCGTAGGTTTGTTCATGGGATCGAGCAGCCCAGCGGGTCGATGGCCCCTCCGCTTGCCTCGGTGGGGCCATCGCGCTACTCAGGGTCAAGACCCCTCAGTGGCGCTGAGCAGCGAATGCCCGTTCCCGACTTCCAGGCCAATTCCACCGCCGTGGGCGGTCGATGAGGCGGCGCGGCGGTTCCAGCCCACTCCGAGTCCACCTGCGCCCGGCCGCATCAGTGAACGTGACCGTTGCATCAACCTCGATCAGCGGGCCTTCCTCGAAGTACGGGATGCGGTCAGGGATGTCGAGGACGGCCACGAAGTCCTTGCCTCCTGGCAGTACGTCGATGTGTGCGCGCCGGGGCCTTGGGCGCTCACTTCGGGTCACGGATGCCCGTGCCGTAACGCTGAGGTCGAGGATCGGCGCAGCGCCATGGTTGGTGACGACGACTCTGACCGATGGGCGGGCCACATCGTCTAGTCCAGCTGGAACTTCGAGCCATCGCCGAAGTTCTACAACCGCTGTGATGGTCCGCGCCTGCCCTGCTTCGTTCTCTCTTCGCTCTTGGTTGCGGGTGTAGATCGACCAGAGAAGGCCACCTCCGGTCAATGCCAGCGCGACGAAGTTGCCGGCGGCTTGCAGCTCAGCGGTATCCACGAGCGGCAGGCTAATCCTGCGGCTCAACCCCAAGGCGTCCACAAGGTTGTTGACTTGTCTGCCAAGTGCCGTCTACCTTGGATCCAACTTGGCAGACAAGTTAACAAGTTGGAGGTTGAGCGATGGCTCTGCGAGGCGGCACGAGGTTCGCGGTGCGGTGTGAGGACGTGTTCCCGGCGGGGTGCGCGCTGGTGCCCGAGTCCCTGGGCGAGGTCGAGGACTACGACGAGAAGACCGGTCGGCGTAGCCCGGCGAAGGACAAGCTGACCGGCCAGCGGGTGTGGCAGGTCCGGGTGATGGACCTGGATCCGGAGCTGGGGAAGCGGTCGCGGGAGACGACAGTGAAGATCTCGGCGGACTACCAGCCGGTCCCGCCGACGGGTGCCCCGTTCGAGGCGGTGGAGTTCGAGGGCATGACCGTCACGCCGTACGTGGGCAACAACAACCGGATGGCCTACTCGCTGCGGGCGACCGGGATGCGTGCCCCGGCGGGCGTGGCGACGAAGGCGGCGCAGTAGCCGCATCTGGTGGGGGCGGGGCTGTCAGGTCTTGGCGGACGGCAGCCCCGCCCTCTGTCTCTTTCCCCTGCTCTGTCGAGAGAGGTAGTGACATGTCCAAGGGTATGCCTGCCGTCCTGCGGCGGCCCACAGTGGCGGGTGCGCGATGATGCGCCGGCCGCGTGGCGACGTCGTGATGACCACCGCCGGGGACCTGATGGTGATCCGCCCGCGCAGGCTGGAGCTGCCGGTCTGGCTGATCGCGCTCGGCCTGGTGCTGCGGTGGCTGTGGCGGGGCTTGTGGTGGTGTCTTCGCCATCCGGTCGCCGTCGGCCTGGTCGTGGCCGGGGTGATCCTCTACCGCGAGTTCGGCCGGACCGGCGTGATCGTGCCCGTGGTCCTGGCCGCTGCCGTGTCGGCGCTGTGGCGGTGGCGGCACGAGTCGTCCTGGTGGACCTGGTGCGCCGGTCCGATCCTCGGCCGGTTCCGTCAGCTCTTCGTCTACCGCCGGGCCTGGCGTGAGGCCATGACCCTCTGCCGGCTGGCCAAAGTGTACGACCATCGCACGGTCCTTCCGGAGCTGCTGCGGGTCCGCTCGGATCAGGCGCTCGACGTGCTGACCATCCGCATGGTCCGCGGCCAGACGCCCGAGGAATTCCAGAAGGCAACGGCAAACCTGGCGTACGCCTTCGGCCGGCGGCACGCCCGGGTCTACTCCGAACGTCCCGATGACCCGCCGATCCGGTCGGGCTACTGGGCGCTGGTGCTGGGCGCGGTGGACCGGCTGCGGTTCCGGGACAGGCCGTCGGTGGTCTACCTCGTGGTGGTCCGCACGGACGCGCTGCGCACCCTGGTCGACCCGTTCGACGTCCCATCGGTGCCCGACTTCACCGCTCTACCCCTGGCGCGACGGGAAGACCTGCGGCACTGGTGCCTGCACCTGCTCGCCACGCACGTCCTCATCGGAGGTGCCACCCGCTCCGGGAAGGGCTCCGTGCTGTGGTCGCTGGTCCGGGTCCTGGCCGGCGGGATCTCGTCCGGGCTGGTCCGGCTCTGGGTGATCGATCCCAAGGGCGGCATGGAGTTCGCCATGGGCCGGCCGTTGTTCGCCCGGTTCGCCTGCAAGTCGTTCGAGGCCATGGCCGACCTGCTCGACGAGGCCGTGACAGTGATGCGGGAGCGGCAGACCCGGCTTGCCGGCGCGGTGCGGGTGCACACTCCGACCCTGGCTGACCCCCTGGTCGTGGTCGTCATCGACGAGATGGCGGCACTGACCGCGTACCTCCAGGACGTCGACCTGCGCAAGCGCATCGCCGGCTCACTCGGGCTGCTGCTGTCGCAGGGTGCCGGCGTCGGCGTCCTGGTGGTGGCCGCGTTGCAGGACCCCCGCAAGGAGGTACTGCCGTTCCGGGACTTGTTTCCGACCCGCATCGCGCTCGGCCTTACCGAGGCCGCTCAGGTCGACCTCGTGTTGGGCGACGGTGCCCGCAACCGGGGTGCCCTCGCCGACCAGATGCCGCGCTGGGCCAAGGGCGTCGGCTACGTGATCCTCGACGGCACCCCGAGCCGGCCCGGGTCCGCTTCTCCTACATCTCCGACGACCACATCCGGGAGTTGGCCGCCGAGTACCCGGCACCGGCCGACGCGGCGGACATCCTCGCACAGGTCGGCCGGGAGACCGCCACCGAACCGGCCCGGCCGCCCCTGCCCCGGCAGCGTCGCGGACCCCTGCTACCGGACTCGCTGCTGAACTTCCTCGACCGGGACGCCGACGGGGGTGAGCCGCGGTGACCACCCCGACCTTCTACCGGCTGCGCGCTCCGGGCACCGACGGCTCTGCCAGTACGGCCGTGTCCGTCCGCGTCGACCCCGCCCGGCCCGATCCGTACCCGGTCTATCTCGCCGTCGGCGGCGGCCGGCGCCGCATGTACCTGACCCCCGACGAGGCGTGGGCCCTGTGGCGCTGCCTCTCGGAAGCGGTGGCCTCCCACGGCGAGCCACCCGAGCACATCCGTACCCGCGTCGCCCCGGCCCGGAGGTAACCGATGTCCCTCAAGAGCTTCTTCCTCGGCACCCACCGCCTCAAGCCGCTGCACATCGAACTCAACGGCTCCCCGGACCGGCTCGCCGGTGCCCTGCACGGCCTGGCGCACATGGTCAACCGCCGCCGCGACCTCAACGGCCAACAGATCTGCATCATCCTGACCGTCCGCGACACCAGGGGCGGCCGATGATCCGCGCTGAATCCGGCATCCGCGTGCTGATCCTGCTCGTTGTCGGCACCATGGCCGGCGCTGCCGCCTTCACCCACGTCCACGACCTGACCGTGGCCCACGGCCAACCCGACTGGATCGGCTGGGCCAACGCCGTAGCCGTCGAGCTGATGGCCATCTACCTCGGCCTGGAAATCCGCGCCCGCCGCCGCAACGGTCGACCCGTCGGCCTGGTCGGCGTCCTCCTGATCGCGTTCGCGCTGCTCTCCCTCGCCGCGCAGGTCGCCGAAGCCGAACCGTCCGTCTGGGGCTGGATCGTCGCCGCGGTGCCGTCGCTGGCCTTCCTCGCCCTGGTCAAGGTCGTCCTATCCAGCGCACCCACCACCCCGCCGGCACCGGAGCCCGATCAGCCACAGGGCGACTGGTATGACGAGCCGCAGCCTGTCGAACCCGCGCCGCCGGCTCCGGTGATGCCGCCGGCATCAGCCGCGGTGCTACCTCCGGTCGGCGTCGTCCACCCCAACCGGCCCCAGGTCGTCGGGATCATCCGATGACGGTTCCAACCCTGCCCGGTCTCGAACCCGCCCCGACCCCGGTTGCTCCTCGGCCGGGGTCGCGGGCGGCCCGCATGGCGCTACCCCGTTCGATCGATGTCCTCAAAGACATCGCCATCGAGTACGGCGTTTGCGTCCGCCCCCTGGCGATGCGTCGCACCGACCTCGACACCGGCCTGACCGAGGTCATCGACCTGCCTTGCGGCGCGACCCGCGAGGACAAGTGCCCGCCGTGCGCCAAGAAGAACCGCCGGCTACGGCAAGCGCAGATCCGCGAGGGCTGGCACCGCGACGACGAGCCCCTACCCGGTCCGGAACCCGCCACCGAGGCGCAGAAGTCCCTGATCCTGTTCCGCGCACACCTGGAGTTCTCCCGCGACGAGGCCGTACGCGCCGCCCAGTGGGACCAGGTGACCGACCTCGACGAGGCAATCCGCGAGGTAGAGGAAGCCATCACCGCTGAGGGCCTACGCGGGCGCGTCGGACCACCCCACGCCACCGCCGACGAGGACCAGGACGACGAGCCCTGCCCACGGCGCAAGCGCTCCACCAAGCGGCGCCAAGATGCTCCCGAACTGCCTCGGCGCAAGGTCGAGCGGCGCACCGTCGGCAAGACCTACACCGCCCCGGACGGCTCGACCTACCAACCGTCGATGTGGCTCACGCTCACCCTCGACTCGTATGGCCCGGTCCGCCCCGACGGCACCCCCGTCAACCCGGCCAGGTACGACTACCGCCGCGCAGCCTGGGACGCGGTCCACTTCCCCCGGCTGCTCGACCGGTTCTGGCAGAACCTTCGGCGGTGCGAGGGCTGGAACGTCCAGTACGCCGGCTGCGTCGAGCCGCAACGGCGTCTCGCACCGCACGCCCACTTCGCCATCCGGGGCACCATCTCTCGGGACGTGCTCCGCACCGTGGCGGCTGCCACCTATCACCAGGTGTGGTGGCCCTCGGTCGACGTCCAGCGCTACAACCTCGACCGGCTCCCGATCTGGGACGAGCAGGCGACGGCATGGGTCGACCCGGACACCCGCGAGCCGCTGACCACCTGGACGGAAGCCCTCGACACCATCGACGACGACCCCGACGCGGAACCGGTGCACGTTGTGCGCTTCGGTGCCCAGGTCGACGCCCGCGGCGTCATGCCCGGCACCGAGGACGCCGAACGGACCATCCGGTACGTCACGAAATACATCACCAAGCACACCGGCGACTGCCACAAGGCGGCCACCGCCCGGCAACGCAAGCACCTCGACCGGCTCTGGCAGCAACTCCAGCTCACCCCCTGCACCGACCGGTGCGCCAACTGGCTGCTCTACGGCGTCCAGCCCAAGAAGGCGCACGCCAGGCTGAAGCCCGGCCGCTGCAAGGGCAAGGTCCACCAGCGCGACACCCTCGGCATCGGCGGCCGGCGCATCCTCATCTCCCGTGACTGGTCCGGCAAGACCCTCGCCGACCACAAGCACGACGCGCGGGCCTGGGTCCGGGCACTGCTCGGCGTCACCACCGACGGCACGCAGCTTGTCGACGACCAGGGCGACACCACCGAACGGGTCCGCCACGCCTGGGAACTTGCCCGACCTGACGACCCGGACGTCGGCCCCATGACCCACCGGCTCATGCGGTCGATCAGCGAACGCGCCCGCTGGCGATCCGAACTGCTCGCCGCCAAGGACCGCGCCGCGCAGGAGACTCCAGATCTTTCGGCAACTCAGCACAGCGCACAGCACGACGGGGAGGAAACGCAGTGAACGAGGAGTTGTTGACCGTGCCGGAAGTGCTCGCCGAGCTGCGCGTACCGCGCTCGACCTGGTTCTACTGGCGGCAGACCGGCAAGGGACCACGGGTGATCAAGCTCCCGAACGGGCAGCTGCGGGTCCGCCGGTCGGCGCTCGGTCGGTGGCTCGGCGACCTGGAGCAGGACGCCGCGTGAAGAGTTACGAGGTCCAGATCTGGGAAATCACTAAGCGCGCCGACCGGAAAGCTCGGCCGTGGCGGGTCCGTTGGGCGGTGAGTGGCCAACGCTTCGAGGACATGTTCCGTACGAAGGCCCTGGCGCACTCGTTCCGCGCCGAGCTGGTCCAGGCGGCCAACGCGGGGGAGCCCTTCGACCTGGCCACCGGCCGCCCGGTCTCCGAGGCGAGAACCAAGAACCCCACCACCTGGTACGCGCACAGCCGCGCGTACGTCGAGATGAAGTGGCCCCGGGCGGCGGCCAAGACCCGGCGCTCGATCGTCGAAGCGCTGACCTCCATCACGGTGACCCTGACCCGCCCTGCAAAGCGAGGCCGACCGACTGACGCTCTGCTCCGTGAGGCGCTGTACCTCTACGGCCTCAACCCACGCCGCTGGTCCGACGAGATCCCACCCGAACACGCGGCGGCGCTGACCTGGCTGGAAACGGCTTCCCTCCCGGTCGTCGAGCTGGACTCGCCCGCGATGGTTCGCCGCGTCCTCGACAGCCTGTGCGTACGCCTCGACGGCAAGCCCGCGGCTGCCTCCACCGTCCAGCGGAAGCGAGCCACCTTCTACAACGTTCTCGGGTACGCCGTCGAGCTGGAGCTGATCGCCTCCAACCCGGTCGACCGGGTCCAGTGGACGGCCCCCGAGGTCGCGCAGTCCATCGACCGGCGGGTGGTGGCGAACCCGGCCCAGGTCGCCATGCTGCTGGAGGCGGTGAAATCTCTCGGCAAACGCGCCGACAAGGTCACCGCGTTCTTCGGCTGCCTCTACTACGCGGGGATGCGTCCCTCGGAAGCCGCAGACCTACGGCGGGAAGATTGCGACCTTGCCGGCCGGTGCGCCGACTGCGGGACCGACTTCGATGACTTGGCGGCGGTCAAGCCTTCCCGGTCCTGCGAGCACGAGAAGATCGAATATCGCTGGGGTCGCCTGGTGCTCGCCGGCACCTCACCGCGCGCCGGGTCGCACTGGACCGATGATGGCGGTTCGCACGAGCGGCGCGGACTCAAGCACCGGGGAGGGGCTGAGACTCGTACGGTCCCGATCCCGCCCCGGCTCGTCGAGTTGCTGTGCGCGCACGTCGAGAATCACGGGGTCGGCCCGGACGGTCGGTTCTTCCGGGGCCTGCACGGTGGGCCGCTCTCCGAGTCGGTCTACGACCGGTGGTGGAAGTTCGCCCGCGAGAAGGCGCTGACTGAATCGCAGGTCGCGTCGCCGCTCGTCCGCCGACCCTACGACCTGCGGCACGCGGCGGCCTCGCTCTGGCTGAATGCCGGCGTCCCGCCGACCGAGGTAGCCCGGCGCCTGGGCCACGGTGTCGCCGTCCTGCTCCGCGTCTACGCCAACTGCATCGACGGGGGAGACGACACCATGAACGACAAGATCGGCGACGCCCTCGGATGACTGATTCATCCGTGGCTTTTGCACGCTCAACTCTGACCACAATGCCCGTCTTATCCGCTGGCGGCCCACCTCCGCGTTGTCGTACGCTGGCGTTCCTTCCTGTCGGGCTCGACGGTTGTGGGTGAATCCTGATGTCTGGCCTGAGTGATGGGTTCGAGCATTACCTTGTTCCGGATGCCGAGGCGATTAAGGCGGCCATCACCAGGGGACTGGTGGTGCTTGACAGCAACGTTCTGCTTGAGCTATATCGCTTTGCCGCCCCGGCGAGGACCGAACTTTTCGAGGTGCTGGAGCAAATCGGTGAGCGGCTTTGGGTGCCGCATCAAGTCCGCCTCGAATTTCACCGGAACCGACTCAGCGTCATGTCGAGTCAGGAGGAAAGCTACCAGGAAGTCCTGAAGACCATTGATGAGGTGCGCCTCTCCCAGTCCACTGTGATCTCGAAGATCAGGGAACTCGCCAAGCGTGTTCTTCTTCCTAAGGAAGCGCGTGACGAGTTGTTGCAACTTGTGTCCCGAGGTTTAGACGATGCAGAACGAGTAATGACTGAGCTGCGGTCGGCCCACGGTTCGCCGGGTGGCTTCGCCGAGGATCCAATCCTTGAGCGGCTCCAACGCCTATTTGCCGGGCGGGTCGGTGAGTCCCTAGATGCCGGTGAGTTGGCTGCTGTTCGAGAGGAGGCATTGCGGCGCGTCGAGGCGCAAGAACCTCCAGGTTACAGGGATGGCAGCAAAGATGATCCTACCGGCGATTATCTCGTCTGGTACCAAACCTTGAAGGAGGCAGCGATGCGCAAGCTGCCTTTGCTCTTAGTGACGAGAGACGCGAAGGAGGACTGGTTCCTCCGCCTGAAGGGTCAGACCATCTGTGGTCATCCGCGCCTGATTGCTGAAGCAAAAGACTTTGCAGGCGTTTCGGCGATTATCATGCAGACTCAATCGCTGTTGTACCACGCGAGGTCCTTCCTCGAAACAGCTGTCAGTGAGGAGACGATTCGCCAAGCGGAGAGTTCTGCCGTGCAAGCCTCCCAGGATTCCTCTCGCACGATCTTTGTTCAAGCTGCGATGCTAGAGACAATGGTCGAAATTGCATCACGGCAAATCGAGGATCTCCGCTCGGAGAGTGAGCGCCTGCAAAGAGCTACGGACTTGTTCGTCTATGAACTAGATTCGCAGCACAAAGAGGGGGCGGGCAGAGGCTCGCACCAGCGGCGCCTAGATGATCTTCGGCTGCAGGCCGAGGAAGTTGCGGTAGAGCTATCGGATCTGCAGGCGGCAATAGATGTGCTGCGATCAGGTGATCACTCCACTTTGAAGGACTCCGTTCGTCTGAGCTGGCGTGGACGTCCTTCTCGAACGCGCATGCTGTCGCTCGCGAAGTCCGCCAGCCGCCAGGTAGAGATGCTCCAAGACTGGTCGTTGGGGTTGAGCAGCGCAGTCACCCGAGGGGTTGTCGAAGCGAGTGGCGGCGGCGCTGTCTCCGTTGGTTCGTGGGTGATCCACGGCGAGTACGGCAGAGCGAGGGTGGCGGACATTCGCCAATCAGACGAGGAGGGCGGCGAAGCGCAAGTGGAGCTGCTATTCGCCGACGGCACCACAACCTGGACCAAGTCGAGCGAACTACGTGCCGACGGGTATTCCGGGACCGAGACAGGGGAATGAGAGCCCTCCTGGTAGCGGGGCGGTCGCAACGGTGGGCGGTTTGCGAGGAGCGCGGCGACATTGAGACGTTGGGAGGCGGCCGCTAACCTCGATCGTTCACGGCTGATGTCGGGCGTTCCGGCCCCGCGCGTGTGATCGTTCATTGTCGATGCGGTTGGGTTC
>NZ_JBNCKU010000036.1:0-9180 GCF_049841715.1 Micromonospora sp. DT41
CCCAACCGCATCGACAATGAACGATCACACGCGCGGGGCCGGAACGCCCGACATCAGCCGTGAACGATCGAGGCTAATGTGAGTCGGCCGCACAATGTGGAGAGTTCGGCGAGGAGGAAGGCAGAAGATGGATATCGAGGCGCTACTTCCCAGTCCTCGTACCCCGCGTGATTACCTGGCTCTCGCCACGGACCCACGGGTTGACGTCGAAGGACTACGGGTCCTCGCCCGGAACCCGTTCTCCTTCGTGCGACTGGCAGTCGCATCGAACATCCGCAGCGATGCATCCGTCCTGACGGAGCTGCTGATGGGCGAGTTCTCCCAGTGGGATCGAAACCGCCTGCTCTGGATCGTCGCCGGCCATCCACAGGCAGGCCGGGTCGTACTACTCAACGTCCTAAGCCAGGTCGCCTTGCTGCTTGCCCAGCGTGACGTCAGGCCCTACGCCGCCGCGATCGCCCTGGCCAGCCGGCACGAGCTGACGCCGAACGAGGTCTGCCGCCTTCAAAATCTTCCCGGCGCTTCGAGGCGTATGCGCCGGGGAGCGGAAAGGGCTATCGCGCGCCGGAGCGGCCGGGATGCGGGTGCTGCCTCTCAGGACAGCGCGTAGATGTCTTCGATCTCATGCCGACTGCCTGGCATCACCAGGATCGACGTCATGATCGGGTCGCCGGATGATTGATGAACAGTGATGACAACGCTCATGACCGACTCGTCGGCTGGCACGGCCAACGCCTCAGCTTCGACCTCGCTGACCCGGCGGGCAGTCATGCGCTCGGTGGCGTAGTCAGCCCGCAGGCCCTTGTGGCGGGCAATGACGTCAAGCAGGCCGCCCGGGATCGGCTCCGCCTTGGTGATCGCGGTCCCGACCGCGATGTCCACTGGGACGAACGTGGCGACGAGGTCCACCGGCCCCGCCTCGGAAACGGTACGGCGGCGCCGCTCGTAGACCGGCGTACCCTCCGGAATCTCCAACTCCGCCGCGATGCGCGGGGAGGCGAGCACTGGGCCGACGTGCAGGATCTCCGTCTCTCCGGTCTCGTCCAACTCCACCGCGTCGCGGGCGTAGTCGGGTGAGGTACGGCCGGAAGCTGGCCGGCCGCGTACGAAGCTGCCCTTGCCCTGCTGCGACTCGATCCAGCCATCCTGCTTAAGGATGCCCAGCGCTTTGAGCACCGTCGGGCGAGAGACCCCGAACTCCGTGCAGAGCTGGTTCTCCGACGGCAGCGCAGCACCGGGGGTGTAGTCGCCATCTTCGATGCGCTTCCGCAGCGTGTTCAACACGCGCAGGTATTTCGGCGTCGGAACCTCGTACGCCATCAGTTGCACCCAGCCTTGGGTCGGTAACTAGTAAATACAGGACCAGTCACTTGTCAGCATTTGTAGGACAGCTAGAACCTATCTAGGCAACCTTGCAGGATTCAAGCTGTCCGCTTCCCGGCGCAGACGATGCAGCGCCCAACGGCGTCTGACGGGTGTGCTGGTCAAGCTGCGCCTGAGCAGTCCGGGGCTGATCACGCAGGGCCACTGACAGATGTGAAGTCATCCGCCGGTCCCTCAGGCAGCAGGAAGCTTGCGCGCACCAGGATTCGCGCCTGCCGGCCGTGGCGGCCGGACGGACCGATCCTGACCCCCTCGACCCAAATCCACTCATCGTCCGAAGGGCGGTGGGCCACCAGCCGAACCCCAGTCACCCACAACGTCACCGGCCCGTCCGACGGCAGGAGTCGATCGGCCGTGTCGATCTCCAGTACCGCGCCGAGTCGTATCCGAACGTCAAACACCGCGTCTCCTCATCACCGGCGCCACGTTGCGAGGCGGCGCGCTGTCGGTCTTGCCTGGCTGGAGCTGAAGGCCGGCGATCTGCACGAAGACCTCCCGCCGCGCCAGCGCCTTGCCGCTCGCCGGGTTGATGGAGTAGCCGGTCAGCCACACCCAGCCGTCATAGGTCGGCTTGTCGCAAACCGAGGTCACCCGCAACCACAGCACCCGATCGCCGCCAAACTGCACCGACGCCCGACCATCGATCAGCACCAGGTCACCCGGTACGGGGACACCTGGCCGGCGCGGCGTCGGCGTGCGAAGCGCCGAGGCGGGCGGGCTATTCACGGGCCGTCGTTCGGGTCGCGGCCCCACACCAGCACCCACCCCGGGCCAGCCTCAGCAGGTCGCCGCGCGACCGGATCCCGCGCAGTCCAGGCAGGACCGTCGGGCCAGAGATCGGGTCCGCTCCGACCCACGCCCCATCCCCCGGACAGCGGTGCGGGCGAGGGTGTACTTCCAGCCCGCGCCCGAGCAGGATTGGCAGTTGCTCGATACGTTCAGCCCCGTCATGCACACAGGTTGTGGCACAAACCGCCCAGCGACCCGGAAAATCCTTCCGGGGTCGCAGCCGACCGAGGGGAGACGGTGAACCAGTGCGCGGAAGAACCAACAACCTGACCATCGGCGAACGCGTCGCCTGGTACCGCTACCGACGCGGCCTGTCCCAGGAAGTCCTCGCCGGACTCATCGGCCGCACCGCCGACTGGTTGAGCAAGATCGAGAACAACCGGATCGAGCTGGACCGGCTCTCCGTCATCAAGTCCCTCGCCGAAGTCCTGGACGTCTCCCTCGGCGACCTGCTCGGCGAACCCTCGCTGCTCGACTGGACCGGCGACAGCGGCACCGCGACCGTCCCCGCCCTCCGTGCCGCCCTGATGGACTACCGCGTCCTCGGCCCCTTCGGCAGCGGCACGGACGCGGAGCCAACGAGCGTCGCTGTGCTCAGGAAGGAGGTAGGTGCCCTCTGGGATGCTTACCAAGACTCCCGTTTCGGGTACGTGACCGGCCGTTTGCCCGAGCTGCTACACCGCGCCCAGGCCGCCGCCGACCACCACGACGGCGACGACCAGGACCAGGCTCGTCAGCTTCTCGGCTTGGCGTACCAACTCGCCGCTACCCAGCTCACCAAGCTTGGAGAGAGCGACCTGGCATGGATCGCCGCCGACCGCGGCTTGGTCGCAGTCCGACCCACGGGTGACCCTCTGGTCACCGGATCCCTGTTCCGCTCCGTCGGACATGCCCTGCACGCCACCGGCCGCTACACCGAAGCTGTACGCCTCACCGAAGACGCTGCTGGCTACCTTGAACCCCACCTCACGCACGCCACACCAGCGCTGCTCTCCGTCTACGGGACGCTGTTCCTGTCCGGTTCGATGGCCGCAGCCCGCTCCAACGACGCCCCCACCACCCGTACCTTCCTCGCCGCCGCCGACCAGGCCGCCGGCCGACTCGGGGCCGACGCTAACCACCTCTGGACCGCGTTCGGCCCGACCAACGTCGCCATCCACCGCGTCGCCACGGCCGCCGAGCTGGGCGACCTACAGGTCGCCATCGACCTCGGCCCGCGCGTCGACACCGCCGGGCTACCGATGGAGCGTCGGGTACGGCACGCCCTCGAAGTCGCCCGCGCCTACAGCTCGTGGAACCGCGTCGACGATGCCCAGGACGTCATCCTCGACGCCGAACAGATGGCGCCCGAGCAGGTTCGGCACCACTTCCTCAGCCGCCAACTCGCTCTAACCTGGATCCGCCGCCAACGCGGCAAGCCTTCGGCCGAACTGGTCGGCCTGGCCCAGCGACTCAAGGTGCTCGACTGAATCCGCCCCAACTAGGCTGCCCTGGTGACGGCCAACGAGATGCCACCCATGGCAACCCCACGCGTCGCCGCCGGCGCCCTCTTCTTCGACCGCGAAGGCCGCGTGCTCCTCGTACGCCCCAGCTACAAGAAGCACTGGGACATCCCCGGCGGCTACGTCGAACCCGGCGAGTCACCCCGAGCAGCCTGCATACGCGAAATCCAAGAGGAACTGGGCCTCACTCCGGCAGTCGGGCCGATGCTGGTCGTGGACTGGGCACCCGCCGAACACGAAGGCGACAAGCTCCTCTTCATCTTCGACGGCGGATCACTCGGCGCCGAGCAGGAGCGCGACATCCGCTTCGCGGACGGTGAACTGACCGAGTGGCGCTACGTAAGCGCAGAGTCCTTGGAACAGCACGGCCCGCCCCGGCTCGTCCGTAGGATCCGCACCGCTATCGCAGCGCGCAGTAACGGCGTGTCCGTGTATGCGGAACACGGCAGCGCAACCTAGACCGCAGTTTCGATACACAATCAAGGCGGCCCCGAAAGGGCCGCACACGCCGCCGCCTGGGCGCGCGTCCGTCGCTCCGCTGACGCTCCGACTCCGGCCACGCAACACGCCCGGCGGGCTGGCGCAGAAGCCGGAAGCCCAAGGGGCCGCCGCAGAACGACAGACCGTTGACCGGTGATGTGGCGGCCGGCAGCCGGCCGGGCCGCGCGGTCAGCACCGCGCGGCGTAGGGCAGCGCACGCCGGCCGCGTCGGCGAGCTGGCGTTGGTCACGGGGTTGAGGCTACTGCGCCTCCGGCGGCGGCGCTCCGGCTCCAGGATGGCCAGGGCTCCGCCAGCGGCTCGCGGTCCGTGGGCGGTTGCGGTAGGCCATCCCGCCTGCCATCGACCCGGGCAAGCCGAGCAGACCACCGCGCGACCCGCCAGCGTCCGAACCTGCGTCAAGACCCGCTTGACGTGGCGGGCCGGGCGGCGGCCCGCTCCCCAGGAGGGCGGGTCGACGGCAGACGGGATGGGCAGTCATACGTTGCCGGTAGGTTGGCCTCGCGCACGTAAACCCCGGCCTGGAATGATGCTGGCACCTGGTGTAGGGGCTTTAGGGCAAAGGGGAGCGGAGTTGTGAGCAAGAGTCAGGAGCAGCTCGAAGAGCTAGTGCGCGCTCTGAGTGCCCTGCCCCGAGAGGAAGAGTGGCTCGAGTTCAAGGAGAACTACTCCGACCTAGATGGGATTGGCCAGTATGGATCAGCGCTAGCCAACTCGGCCGCGCTCCATGGCAAGGATCGCTCGTATATGGTCTGGGGTATCAACGATGAGAGTCACGCCGTCGTGGGTACGTCCTTTAGGCCAAAGAATCAGAAAGTTGGAAACGAAGACTTCTTGCATTGGCTGACGCGGGGGCTGGAGCCGCAGATTCATTTCGAGTTCTTCGAATTTCAGGTAGATGGCAAGTTTTTGGTCTTGTGGGAGATAACGCCTGCGGAGCATCGGCCAATCGCCTTCAAGGGCGTGGAATATATCCGTGTTGGCTCATATAAGAAGAGGCTGCAAAGCTACCCGGATCACGAGCGTCGACTGTGGCAGGTTTTTCAGCGAACGGGATTTGAGCTTGGCACAGCGAAGGCTGATGTGCCGTCCGCTGAAGTCTCGACTTTTATCGACGTCGCCTCTTACTTTCAGCTGTTGGACGTGCCAATCCCCGCGGACCCCGCAGATGTATTGGAGACTCTGGCCTCAGACCTCCTCATCACCAAGACGACCACCGGACGTTGGAATATTACCAACATGGGTGCGGTGCTATTTGCCCGAAATCTGGATGACTTTGGCTCCTTGGGTCGTAAAGCGTTGCGGATTATCCACTACCGTGGAACGAGCAGGGTGGAAACCATTCGGGAGCAGGCTGGCCAGTTCGGATACGCTAAAGGCTTCGGAGGCGCGATTGATTATCTACTCAGCAGGCTGCCTTCGAATGAAGTAATCAAGGTCGCCCTACGCCAAATCGTTCGCATGTTCCCAGACTTGGCGGTCCGTGAGCTGCTTGCAAACGCCTTGATTCACCAGGACTTTTCAATTTCGGGCGCCGGGCCAATGGTGGAGATATTTGACGATCGCCTCGAAATATCAAACCCTGGCGAGCCCCTCGTTGATCATTGGCGTTTCGTTGATACTCCGCCGAGATCGCGAAACGAAAGATTGGCCGGCTTCATGAGACGTGCCGGAATCTGCGAAGAGCGCGGCAGCGGTTGGGATAAAGTTGCCGTGCAGATTGAAGCATTCCAGCTTCCTGCGCCCTTGATCGAGGTGGTTAACGACAACACTCGCGTTGTTCTGTTTGGCCATCGCGATTTGAAAGACATGGACCGTGAGGACAGGGTCCGAGCGACGTACCTGCATACGGTTCTCCGATGGGTAAACCGAGAGAAGGTAACCAACGCATCAGTGCGAGAGCGTTTCGGTATATCGGACTCGGACATATCCAAGGCCTCACGCATCATCAAGGAGGCCCTTGAGGACGGCAGGATCGCCGTGCGAGACCCCTCGGCGTCGCCGAGGTACCGGGACTATGTACCCTTCTGGGCCACTGCGAAGACTACAGACAGTTAGCACACTTCACTTGCGCCCAATCGGAAGCGGGGGGCGCCCCAGGCTCTCCCCAGCGTTCTGACCTGGTCTTTTGCCGAGTTAGTCTTACTTGCTGGTCACTTGCAAATCCAAGTCCGATGGAACCCGTGTGTCACTCTCAGTAGTTGAGGTGCTGGCGATTGCTTGCAGGCTTCTTCGGTGCACCTCGGCGAGCCCTGAGAAGTGTCTGGCTGAGCGCCGCGTTGCCTGGTCGCCAAAGCACCGAGTGTTGGGCGGCGGCCAACCTGGGTGACGACCGCGGCGACCGGTGCCGGACGCCCAGGAGGATGGGGACTGTTGCGGCAGCCCGCCCCGGCTGCTCGCTCAACTCGTTGTCGACCGGTCGTACTTTCCGGCGAAGGGGGCGAGCTCAGTCGGCGGACGACAGCCAACGGATCTTTGAGATCATAGGAGTACCTGGATAACTCACCTGGGTCACCCTGGCGTTATCATGCAACCGGGTAAAAGCGAATCACCGAATCGGCAGGCCACCGGGTTGGGGCTTTCAACGGGGTTTCCCGCACAGCGCGGCCATCAACCGCGAGTTCGTCCAGTAGCGTTCTCAGGTGCTTCTCCAGATAACCCAGGCGCTGAGCTTCTCGGGCTAGGGCGGCAAACGGGGCCGCTTCGCCCTCTAGGGACTCAAGGTAGGTCCGCAGCTCGTCGACTACTGGCAACTCGGAGAACAAGTCGGTTTGCTGCATCCCCCTATTTTCGTTGATGGTTGATCCTTTGACTGGATCTAGTCGCCATTTGACGGGGTTGAAGCATTCAAGGCCGCGTTCATCATGTGTAGCGAAAACAAGGGAATACCGAGCCGTCTCGTTCCGACTTGAGATAGAAACAGCGTTTGTGAGCAGGCCGAGGGACTGTAAACCTTTCTGGTATGCCGCCAGCAGAGCGTCCTTCCGGGCTGTCTCTCCCCTGCTGCTCAGTGCGGCCTTCCAGTGGTCGCCGCCAAAGTGGCGAGTCATTGCGTTTGCCTTGCTGGCATCTTCGCAGAACCTGTAAATCTCGTCAGCGAACCATGTGATGAGTACTTCATCGCGCGATCCGCGCAGGCACTTGCGCACCAACTCGAAGGGGACCCCTCCTAGATTGAAGGGGTCCAGTATCCATAGGGTGGGGATGTTTTTGCGGATTCCACCGTGGGCTAGGGCGTCCAAGGCGTCGAAGGTGTCTGCTGTTTCCGCAGGCTCTGGGGAGTGGAACTTGAGCTTTGGAGTTGGTGGCAACTCCTCCATCTTACGGGTTAGGTGCTGCCGACGATCCTCTCGCTTTTCGTTGCATATTAATCGCAGTGTATTGAACTGCGAAAAGGCAGAGTGCTCCAAGAAGGTCTTCGCAATTACGAGCGGTGAGCCGTCCGGGCCATCACTGTACTGGCCGGGGCCGGAGAATGCATCAACAATGCTGGATTGTTCAAAAGACCTACAAATCTTGCCCATCCAGCATTGCAAGTAGTGTCGGTACACTTGGTGCTTGATGAGGACCCTCGGCTGACTGCGCCACAGTGTGTCCTGGGGTGGTGGCATGCGATGGTGACCCCCGATCGGCACGAAGCCCTCTGTACTCGGATCAGCACGCTCGGTTGATCCATCTTGCTTCACGTGGGGGGTCAAGGGAAGAGGGGCGGGGCTCAGCTTGAGAGTGTGCCGACCACTTCCCAGCGCTTGGGTTGCGGCATCTCGTCCCAAGTGCATCCATCGAGAGATCGGCCGCCGGCTTTCGGGGTGCGTCCTCCCCACTGCTTGAAGAAGAAGGCCGTGCCCGCCGGTTGACACTGGTCACGAAGCTGGCGGACCCAGTCCGGTTCCACTGGCCGAGCTCCCGGACCCGACTCGCCCCCGGCGATAAGCCAGTCGATCCCTTCAAGGTTCAAGCGGCCAAGGGGTGCGATGAGTGGCTCCGCGGAGATGAAGCGGACTGCGGCCGGGACGGCCCGTAAGTCGTCTATCCGACTCAACACGGAGGAGTCCTCTACGCTCACTCCCATCCACACGTTCGGCGGCCATGGCAGCGTCCCGGCTAGCTTGCGAAGTCGAGTGGCTCGCTTGGTCAGGACTTGGTAGGTATGCCGAGGCGTAGCCTCCATGACCTCGAACACCTGCCTGACAAAGGATGACGGGACTCGGGCATGAAACAAGTCACTCATCGAGTTGACGAAGACAACCCGGGGCTCCTTCCATCGCAGTGGCGTAGCGAGCGTGTCTGGGTGAACCGTTACGCCGAAGCCAGGCCCGGAAGTCCGGGGATCGCCGTCATTCTGGTACTTGCGCGATCCCATTGCCTTCAGCCGCTTCGCGAGCGTCAGGGCATAGCAGTTGTCGCAACCATCTGAGATCCGATCGCATCCCGTCGTGGGGTTCCAGGTAGCTTCGGTCCACTCGATCGAGCTTTTATCTGCCATGGTTGCTCCATCCTCGTGATCAAGCCATCATGTCGAACGCTTGTACGGAGCGGAAGTGTCTGAGCGGCACAGATTGACGACAACCCCTGGCGCTTCCCAGACAGAAACGCCGTGTGTTGGCAATGGGTACGGCTGACCGGACCTGTCACTGTGAGGGCTTAAGATTGTTGCAGGGCGCGGCCGTTTCAGACGGCTGGAGGTGGCGTCCAAACGAGGGTCTGGCGGAACGGCTGACGACAGCACGGTGGCGGACGGCGGCATACTTACGTGGGCTGGCGTGGACGAGGCTCCGGGCGAGCGGCCGTACCCGATGCAACGCGCAGCGCGTGTAAGCGGGTTGTCTGGCCGTGTAGCAAGATCCGGAACATGCGCGGAATGATCAGGCGCATCAGCCGCGACTCGTTTAACGTACGTCCTGGTAGGACGCTAGGCAGCGCTGGCGGCGCTACAGAGGTTGAAAGGCTGACGGTCGTCGGCGTGTCTGCGTGATCTGCGTCGATGGTTTCGGTAGGCCGGAGGTA
>NZ_JBNCKU010000037.1:0-8032 GCF_049841715.1 Micromonospora sp. DT41
CGGCCCTCGCGGCGCAGCCACTCGCCGTAGACGAGATGGGTACGAGCGAGGTAACCGCCCATCCGGCTGTGCTTGAGAGCGCGTTTCACTTTGCTGAGCGTGCGGGCCACGGGTGCCCTGGTGCTGGACGGCGAACTCACCCTGGACGTCCGCGCGCCCATCACCCCGGGCACGGTACTGACGATCATGAGCGGGGCCTCGATCAAGGGCAACTTCCACTTCATGCCGGAACGGCGGGTCCTGAACGTGGGCGGCCACATGTTCCGGGTGTCCTACAAGGGCGGCGCCATGACGCTGACCGCCGAGCGGACGCTGCCGAAGGCACGATCCGGCAACGCCTAGCCACACGTGGCCTGGTCAGCCAGGCTCAGGTTCGACTGAGCCTGGCTGGCCGGGCCCTTGCCGAGCAGAAATCACGACCCTGGTGGACGCGCTCGCCGACATCCTCGCCTGGTTGATCCACCGACGCCGGCACCACGAAAACGCCAAGTTCCGCCCCTACGCCCACCACGCCTTCGCGCCTACCGAAATCTCCCCCATCAGCGGCGTCTGCGGGCGCTCATCGACCAGGGGTGAAGAGGTCCTCGCCGCTGATCACCAAGCACCCGAACATGTCGCCGAGGACCGCTCGTTGGTGTTCCGTGAGCGGGTTTACGAACACGGCAACACCAACCTCTGCGGCCCGGCACGCTTGCGCGACTTCGCGCGCTTTGCCCTGGCTAAGCAGTGTCCGCCGCGACAACGGCAACGCCATCTTGGCCGCGCCGCCGTGCGAGACACCCCGCCGCTGAATGTGCCGGCTCACTACCCTCCCGCCATGTACCTCCACCAAAGCCGCCAGCACATCTAGCTTTGCGCCGAAGCCCTTATCCTTTGCCGGGAACAGGCCTACGAGCGCCACGCCGGCGCCCGTCAGCACGGAGGTCAGTGACTCGCTCGGATATTGCCGCACGGGGGCATGGTGGCAGACGCCACCCAGGCACCCGCTCATCGGCTACGCCTCCGCGCGAGCGCCAACGCTGACGCATTCGGATCCACCGAAGAGGTCACCGTTCAGGAAGCCCTTGCGGCTGCGTCCACGGGCGTGGTGGGAGATCGTCACGAACTCGACGGCGCCACTCCGGGCACCACCAGCGTGAAACGCGAACTCATCTACCACGGCTGGTGCGATTTCTTCGCGGGCTGGCGGCGTCGACCCGCTGCACCTGTCGGTGGGGCCGGGCGACTGACGGCGTCCACTCTCGATGGTCTGGTTGGTGGAGAAGAGGGTGCCGTTGCCTGGGCGTTGGCTGCGGGGGGGGGGGGGGGGTCACCGAGGTCCATCTGGGTTCTTCGAAGTTGGGAGGGGTTGAGGTGTTTGCGGTGGCGTGGGGTGGTGGCGAGCCGGTGGAGTTCGGTTTCTGATCGAGAACGGTCTACCCAATGTCGACGGTGGAGCGCTGTCGCGGGGCTGAGCGCTGCCGTAGGGCGGAGCGTAGGCCCACGTAGGCGACCGCGCCCGAGGCCAGGTAGAGCGCGGCCTGCACGTTGAGCACGAGCACGACGTTGAGCGCGTCACCGAGCAGGCCGGCGGCCACCATGCCCAGCCCTTGCGATGCGTTGTAGATCGCGTAGTAGCCGCCAAACGCCCGACCCAGGTCGGTGTTGGGGACGCTCTGTTGGATCTGTGCGAACGCCCCGCTGTTGTAGGCGATGCCGGGTACGCCGACCAGGATGAACAGCAGGACGTACCACTCGGGCTGGCGGGTCACCGCCGGCCCGTTCCAGATGACCAGGCTGACCAGGGCGAATGTGGTGGCGCCGAGGCTCATCAGCAGTCGAGGACTGAGCCGCGCGCCCAGTGTGCCGACGATGAGCCCGCCCGCCACGCCGCCGATCGCCTGGACACCCCGCAGCACACCGGTGAGCGTGCCGTCGGCGTGCAGCGCGCGGCTGACGAAGACCACGAAGAGCACCACGAACAGGCCCTGCGCGATGCCGCCCAGCGCCACGCTCAGGAACGTCACGCGCACGGTGCTGTTGTGCAGCATCGCCGCGAGGCCGGACCGCCAGGCGCCGAGGAACGACGACGTACGCTCCGGCGGGGAGGCGCCGTGCTGGACGGCTCGGGGGGCGACGGCGATCAGCGCCGCCGCGACCACGAAGGCCACGGCGCTGCCGATCGCCAGGTAACGGGTGCCTTCGCGGGTGATCGCGAATCCGCCGAGCGAACCGCCGATGAGCCGCCCAACGCTGATGGTGAGCGCCACCAGGCTGTTGGCGCGTACCAGGTGTGCGGCCTCGACGAGGTTCGGCAACGCGGCGTTGCGGGCGGAGTCGAACGTCTGGCTCAGCACCGCCTGGGTGCCCGCGACCAGCGAGATGATCCACAGATGATGCTCGGGCCGACCCAGCAGCGGGATCACCGCCGCAGCCTGTAGCACCGCAACGCAGGCCATGAGCCGGAACCTGTCGAAGCGGTCGGCCAGGGCGCCGGCGAAGGATCCCAGCGTGATGCCGCACAGTAGCTCGACGAGGAAGACGGCGGAGGTGATGAACGCCGAGCCGGTCACCCCGAACACGTAGATCGGCAGCCCGGTGAGCAGCAGCCAACTCGCCACGCTCGAGCAGAGCCCGGCGAGCAGGGTCAGGGCGAATCCGCGGTGACGCAGCAGCGTGAACATCTCAGATGAACTCAGGCGTGGGGTATGCCTGCAGACTGAGAGTGACCCGCCGGGCTTCCGCTGGGGGCGCGTGGCGCACCGGACGCAGATAGGGTCGGATGACGGCGTCCAGGGTCAGCGTGAGGTGGCGCAGTTCCTCGGGGGTGACCGCGAGCGTGTAGGTGTGGAAGGTCGCGCCCTCCCGCCACTCGTCCGTCAGCTTGTGCCGCTGGCGCTGGTAGCGCTGCAGCGCCTCGAAGACCTCGTCGAGCTCGAGTGCGGCAAGTGCGTCGTTGGCCTGCTGCCCGTCGACGTCACCCGGCTCGGGCCGGAACTCCAACCCGGTCGAGGTGGCACGCCAGGGCCGGTCGCGCCGGTTGACCCCCTCGGCGGGTGCTCGTTCGATGAGTCCGTGACGGCCGAGTTGGCGCAGGTGGTAGCTGCAATTCGACCCGGTGTCGCCGAGTGCCTCGGCACACTGCGCTGCGGTTCTCGGGCCGGCGGCCAGCAGGTAGCGCAACAGCCGCAGTCGCAGAGGGTGCGCGAGCGCCCGCAGTTTGGTCGCGTCCTGCACGCGCACCCGGCGTTCCGGCTCCTGCTGCTCCATCGGCACTCCTAAACGAAAGACTTATTTCGTTTATACGCCTCCAGACCCAGCACTCACAAGGAGTGTTTCGCATAGGTCTCGTCTCGTCGGAATCTCCGAGAATCGAGCAGCGTCCGCTATGAGTCGACCCAGATGGCGAGACCTGCAGCTCGTTGGTGATCATCTGAGCGTCGAGTTCGGATAGTCACAGGTGAAGAGCTGCGAGCATGGTCAACGACGCAACCAAGCTGTTGGGTCTGGACGGCTCTGGTGGTGGAACGAGTCGAGCTGAACGCTGAGGGCGTTCCGGTGGTGAGCCTGTCCACCGGTTGTGAGCAGGCACGATGCTGCCCGCAGTGCGGGTGAAGCAGTGGGCCACGACCCGGCCGCGGGACCTGCCGGTCGCCGGTCGACCAGTGCGGCTGCGCTGGCGCAAACGACGCTGGTACTGCCCGACGCCGGCCTGTCCGCGTCAGGCGTTCACCGAGCAGGTCGCCCAGGTCCCGGCCCATTCACGACTGACCACACGACTGCGGCAGACGGCCGGGGCGGCGGTCGCCGACGGCGGACGCACCATCGTGCAGTCCGCCCGCGACCACGGCATCTCCTGGCCGATCGTCGCGGCCGCGTTCACCACTCACGCGAACAGCGTGCTGCCGGACGAGCCGGAACCGGTCGCGGTGCTCGGCATCGACGAGGTCCGGCGAGGAAAGCCGCACTGGATCTGGGATGCCGAAGCCGGCTCCTGGACGGTCACGGCGGATCGCTGGCACGTCGGGTTCTGCGCCCGGTGCCCGGCGCGGTGTGCCTGGCCGGCGCCGGACGGCTCGTCGCGCTGCGTGGGCTGCTGCGGTACGCGAAGACTCTGCGGGTGTACGGGCGTGACGGCTTCGGGCTGGGCGCTCGCGCTCGCGCTCGCGGCAGACGGGGACGGGTTCGGAGAGTACCTCTACGCTGCCGTAGACCCGCCCAGCGGGCTGCCGAACGTGTGGGCGCTACGCCTGAGGGGTCCAAGTCTGATATGGCCAGGTGCCGGCGGCACGGGCCCGGTCCACCAGCTCGGGTGCCTGGGCGGTGACCTCGATGACGAGCTGTCCTGCATATCCGGCCATCGCTTCCGGGTACGTCCGTAAGGCAACCAGCAGCCGCCCAACTGCGCTGAGACGTTCGACGGCGATTGGCCAGTCCTGACGGTCGACGGCGAGGGCGGCGGTGAGCAGCAGGGTGTTCGCGTACTCCCAGGCTGCGTGCTGGTCCAGCACGGCCAGCTCATGACGGATGGCGTAGGCATGTTCGGCCAAGGGCGCCGCGGTCGCCGTCTGCCGGCGTTCGAGCAGCGCGGCGGCGAGATTGTGCAGGGCCGTGCCGAGGATTCGACGCAGCCGTGGGTAGGCCGCGTCCGCGTCCGCGCAGCGGTCGATGACCTCGGACAGCAGCATGATCTGGTCTTCGTGACGTCCGGTGGCTTCCGCGACCACGGCGGCGTCGACCATGTGGGTGACCGCGTCGGCCAGCGCCTCCCGCTCGGTGGCGGTCCCGCGTAGCAGGCCCTCGTGCCGCCGGACGGCAACGACCACGGACAGCCAGGCAAGGTCCCAGGCGTCGTCGCAGTGGCCGATCCGGTGCCGGAGCATCGCCCGCTGGTAGAGGGCTGCGGACCAGAGGCGCCGGACGTCCCCCCGGGCCGGGTCCGACGTCGCCCCGTCGTACAGGCTCAACTCGTCGGCGAGCTCGGCGAGGACGCGGTCGGCCTCGATGATCTGGTCCGCGTCGGCCAGAGAGGTTTCTTGATCGAGCCGGGCGGCACAATCGGCGATCACCGACGGGTCAGCGGGCGGGCGGTTGCCGGGTGCGGCGCCGGTCACCCGCGACTCCGCCGCCAGCCGCGCCGCGAACCCGCCGGCGGTAACGTCGGATGGTGAGGGCTGGGCCAGCAGATCCAGGTAGGAGCGGCGTATCCGCCACGCGCCCGAGTCGGGAACCACCAGGTTTTCCGGCGCGGCTTGTTGCAGCTGCGCCAGCGACGCCTCGATCCGCTCTAGTCGCTTCTGCGCTCCGGAGCCCTGGAACATCTGTTCTAGCGAGTACTGTTCGGTCAGCGCCACCCGCATCAGGTCCGGCCGCCCCAGAGTGCTGGCTACCCGCGCGAAGATTCCGAGGGCGTCCGCCAGGTCGATCACGGCGGCCGCCTCGCCGGTGTCGCGGGCGAGCCCACGCTGGAGGTCGACCATCTCGGCGGCTAACGGTCCCAGGACGGAGGGGTCCGTCTCGAGTCGCAGGGTGACCAGCCCAGTCAGTGCCGCGGTCCGAGCGCGGCGGGCGTCGAGGCCGTCGGCGGGCCGGGGCGCGACCAACCGCCACACCCGTTCGACGACATCGCGCCCGCGATCGACGAGCCCGCTGCCGGCCAGGATCTGGCCCGCCTGCACGGTGCGGACCACGGCGTCGGCATGCCAGTCCGGATCGGAGAGCAGATCGCCGGCGAGCGCGATGACCTCCTCGGCCTGTTCCCGCAGCTCAGTGACGTCACCGCCAGCGGCGAGCCGTTCCTGAGAGAGGTTCAGGGTGGCGCGGCCGAGAGCATGCAGCAGACGCCCCGGATCGCCGAGACCACGGGCAGCGGCAACGGCCCGCTCAACGGCAGCCCGGGTGTCCGGGCCGAGGCCGGCCCGCGCGGTGATCTCGTCGGCGGCGCTGAGCAGGCGGTCGACCTCGGCAGGTGTGCTCATCACACGTCTGGAGTCACACCGTCGGCAACGGCAGATGCCGGCTCACGCAATGCGCTAGTTCGATCACCGACACCTCTGGCCACCTCCAGTGCTGTACGACGAGTTGCCCTGACCGGCTGCGAAAAGCGCCATTGCCCCGGATCGGTGCCCGCGCTAAGCACCGCGAGCAGCAGTCGACCGATCATGAAACCCGAGGTGCCGCCCGCCCCGGCGAGGCACGCCCCGTGCAACAGCCGCGAGCCAGCACGTCGCGATCCGCTCTCATCCAACAGTGATGTGACAGGCCGTGAGGGCATGCCGCACTTCTACCAGGAGCCAGAGGAAAGATAAAGAAGGTCGATACGGTCTCGCGGATGCCATGAAGTTCTGCGAAGACGCCGATATAACGACATTCGACGCAATCACAACGTCCATCCGCGCGTACAAGGCGTTCGCAGGCGGGTCAGGCGTTCATCCCAGAAACACCACCCATGGCGGTACGAGGGTCCCTGCGGCCGTTCGCGGTCGCACCCGGGTCCTATGTGGGGCCCGCAGCATGAGCGGGCCCCACATACCGCTCGAACCTTCCGGCTCCATCCGATCGGCAGTCATACATGCCGGAGTACGGCAACGCGTTGAGGGGTCCGCGCTGTCACCGACACGTCCGGAAGTTGGCGACAGGATCTCAGATGTCACCTATCGGTCCAGCAGACCCCGGCACTGGCCGAGATGCGATCCGACTTGGAGCAGCACGCCCCGGTTGCGGCCGAGCAGTCTCGAGTACCAGCACAGGAAGCGCCCAGCGGAATCAGCGCCAGGGCCGTCAAACGGCGCCGAGAGCTTTGGTGATGTTCCACTCGGCTAGGTCCAGCATCCATTGCCGATTGGGGAAGTCGGTGTCCGCGATCCGCAGTGGACCCTCGATCAGGGACAGCACCTGCGCGTACCGGTACAGCTCCAGCCTGTCGGGGTCGAGATCGACCGGGCGTAGTAGCGGGTAGGCGTCACCGAAGCGCATCTGTAGCCAAGCGTGCTCCCACTCGACGTCGAAGTACGCTAGGCCTTCGATATCGATCATGACGGGTTCGCCAGCGGGCGTGACGAGTACGTGATCCGGGCCGAGTTCGCCGTGTACCAGCCCATATGTCTCGCGTGCCGTAACCGCGCTCCGGAGGAGACGCACATGCCTGACGATCCGGTCGTGTGCGTCGGCCAGCCGCGTGTCTCGGTCGGCTGCGGCGTGCAGGTGGCTGAGCGCCCGGTCCACAACGATGTCCTCGGTGCGCCGACGCTGAGGTGCTTCGCCGCGGGCGATAGCGGCGAGCTTGCCGTACTTCGGGCCGAACGTGGTGTGCATGCGTCTCAAGGCGTCACCAAGCGTGGACAGCGGTGTGGCGGCGCGTGCCGGGTCGCGTTCCATCAGCGTTTCCAGCCTTACCGCACCGACGTCCTCGATCAATGCAGCGTCGGTATCCAGGTAGCGGCCGTCGCGATCGAGCATCAGCAGCCGTGGAATCCGCACTCCTGCGGCTTCGAGAGCAGCGTGATTGGTGGCGAATAATTCCGCGCCGGACGCGTCAGTGAACGGGTCGTCCGGGACGGCCGGCGACGGCGGCCAGTAGTTCTCGCCGGCCGCCCATACATAGAGGATCACAGTCGTCTGGTCGTCCAGGCTGAGCCGGTAGACCCCCTTTTTGCTGCCGCCGGTTAACCGGTCCAGCGCAATGAGCCGCCGACCGGACCCGAACCGATCGGCCACCAGGTCGCGCACATCGTCCCGCTGCAAGAACGCCCGCTTCATGATCGCCTTTCGTTGGGCGCCCACGCTATCTGGGTCGTAGGTGCCACACAATCGCGTTAACGAGTGGACCACCACGATTTGCGACGTCACTAGACGCCCACCCGCCAGGGCATAGACACGTGGGGCCTCGAACCGACCCAGTTCGACGACTGATCGCCGGAACAGCCTGCGCTTCAGCGCGTTGCGCACAGCTTCGGTCACCAAGATCTGCTGCACTGTTCTCGGCAGTTGCGGGTGGTCTCGTGGTAGCCGCCTCATCGCCCGGCGGCCGGCTGAACGAGGTCCGGGCCGCCGG
>NZ_JBNCKU010000038.1:0-5216 GCF_049841715.1 Micromonospora sp. DT41
TTTTTTGTTGGAGAGTTTGATCCTGGCTCAGGACGAACGCTGGCGGCGTGCTTAACACATGCAAGTCGAGCGGAAAGGCCCTTCGGGGTACTCGAGCGGCGAACGGGTGAGTAACACGTGAGCAACCTGCCCCAAGCTTTGGGATAACCCTCGGAAACGGGGGCTAATACCGAATATTACTGCTGGTCGCATGGCTGGTGGTGGAAAGTTTTTCGGCTTGGGATGGGCTCGCGGCCTATCAGCTTGTTGGTGGGGTGATGGCCTACCAAGGCGACGACGGGTAGCCGGCCTGAGAGGGCGACCGGCCACACTGGGACTGAGACACGGCCCAGACTCCTACGGGAGGCAGCAGTGGGGAATATTGCACAATGGGCGGAAGCCTGATGCAGCGACGCCGCGTGAGGGATGACGGCCTTCGGGTTGTAAACCTCTTTCAGCAGGGACGAAGCGTAAGTGACGGTACCTGCAGAAGAAGCACCGGCCAACTACGTGCCAGCAGCCGCGGTAAGACGTAGGGTGCGAGCGTTGTCCGGATTTATTGGGCGTAAAGAGCTCGTAGGCGGCTTGTCGCGTCGACCGTGAAAACTTGGGGCTCAACTCCAAGCCTGCGGTCGATACGGGCAGGCTAGAGTTCGGTAGGGGAGACTGGAATTCCTGGTGTAGCGGTGAAATGCGCAGATATCAGGAGGAACACCGGTGGCGAAGGCGGGTCTCTGGGCCGATACTGACGCTGAGGAGCGAAAGCGTGGGGAGCGAACAGGATTAGATACCCTGGTAGTCCACGCTGTAAACGTTGGGCGCTAGGTGTGGGGAGCCTCTCCGGTTCTCTGTGCCGCAGCTAACGCATTAAGCGCCCCGCCTGGGGAGTACGGCCGCAAGGCTAAAACTCAAAGGAATTGACGGGGGCCCGCACAAGCGGCGGAGCATGCGGATTAATTCGATGCAACGCGAAGAACCTTACCTGGGTTTGACATGGCCGCAAAACCTCCAGAGATGGGGGGTCCTTCGGGGGCGGTCACAGGTGGTGCATGGCTGTCGTCAGCTCGTGTCGTGAGATGTTGGGTTAAGTCCCGCAACGAGCGCAACCCTCGTTCGATGTTGCCAGCGCGTTATGGCGGGGACTCATCGAAGACTGCCGGGGTCAACTCGGAGGAAGGTGGGGATGACGTCAAGTCATCATGCCCCTTATGTCCAGGGCTTCACGCATGCTACAATGGCCGGTACAATGGGCTGCGATACCGTGAGGTGGAGCGAATCCCAAAAAGCCGGTCTCAGTTCGGATCGGGGTCTGCAACTCGACCCCGTGAAGTCGGAGTCGCTAGTAATCGCAGATCAGCAACGCTGCGGTGAATACGTTCCCGGGCCTTGTACACACCGCCCGTCACGTCACGAAAGTCGGCAACACCCGAAGCCGGTGGCCCAACCCTTGTGGAGGGAGCCGTCGAAGGTGGGGCTGGCGATTGGGACGAAGTCGTAACAAGGTAGCCGTACCGGAAGGTGCGGCTGGATCACCTCCTTTCTAAGGAGCACCATCCACCGAAAGGTGGCATGGAGCCCGCACCGCCCGAATGTGGTGGTGGGGTGCTCAGATGGCGGAGACACTGGCAAGTTCTGCCTCGGCAACGGCCGGCGGCGCCTAGTACAGCCACCTTCGGGTGGTGGGAACGGTTGCGGTTGGTGCGGCTGAGGGGGAATGTAAGGCACCCTGTTGGGTCCTGAAAGAACAACCGTTGGTTGTTGTTTCAGAGACTTGTCTGGCCCTCCGGTGTGGGGGCTGGTGGTCTGCCAGGCATGGCCTGGTCCCGCATACCGTCCGCTGTGGTGGTGCTGGTGTGGGGCTTGTGGGTTGTGGGTTGGTCGTTTGTTGAGAATTGCACAGTGGACGCGAGCATCTTTGTGGTCAAGTTGTCAAGGGCGAACGGTGAATGCCTTGGCACCAGGAGCCGATGAAGGACGTGGGAGGCCGCGATAGGCCTGGGGGAGCTGTCAACCAAGCTGTGATCCCAGGGTGTCCGAATGGGGAAACCTGGCACCAGTCATGTGGTGTCACCCACACCTGAACACATAGGGTGTGTGGGGGGAACGCGGGGAAGTGAAACATCTCAGTACCCGTAGGAAGAGAAAACAAATAGTGATTCCGTGAGTAGTGGCGAGCGAAAGCGGATTGAGGCTAAACCGGCTGCGTGTGATACCTGTCAGGGGTTGCGTGGTCGGGGTTGTGGGACCCTACTGAACAAGCTGACACTTGTTCGAGGAGTTACAAAGTTAGTGGCTAGTCGAACAGTCTGGAATGGCTGACCGTAGACGGTGAAAGTCCGGTAGGTGAAAGTTGCTGACCTTCTGTGGGTGTTCCCGAGTAGCGGCGGACCCCTGAAATCTGCCGTGAATCTGCCAGGACCACCTGGTAAGCCTAAATACTTCCTGGTGACCGATAGCGGACGAGTACCGTGAGGGAATGGTGAAAAGTACCCCGGGAGGGGAGTGAAATAGTACCTGAAACCGTTCGCCTACAATCCGTCGGAGCCTTGCGGGGTGACGGCGTGCCTTTTGAAGAATGAGCCTGCGAGTTAGTGGCATGTGGCGAGGTTAACCCGTGTGGGGGAGCCGTAGCGAAAGCGAGTCTGAATAGGGCGATTCAGTCGCGTGTCCTAGACCCGAAGCGGAGTGATCTAGCCATGGGCAGGCTGAAGCGCGGGTAAGACCGCGTGGAGGGCCGAACCCACCAACGTTGAAAAGTTGGGGGATGACCTGTGGTTAGGGGTGAAAGGCCAATCAAACTCCGTGATAGCTGGTTCTCCCCGAAATGCATTTAGGTGCAGCGTCGCGTGTTTCTTGCCGGAGGTAGAGCACTGGATGGTCTAGGGGGCCCACAAGCTTACCGAAATCAGCCAAACTCCGAATGCCGGTAAGTGAGAGCGCGGCAGTGAGACTGCGGGGGATAAGCTTCGTAGTCGAGAGGGAAACAGCCCAGATCACCAGCTAAGGCCCCTAAGCGTGTGCTAAGTGGAAAAGGATGTGGGGTCGCATAGACAACCAGGAGGTTGGCTTAGAAGCAGCCACCCTTTAAAGAGTGCGTAATAGCTCACTGGTCAAGTGGTTCCGCGCCGACAATGTAGCGGGGCTCAAGCACACCGCCGAAGCTGTGGCATTCACATTTTAACCTCGCTTGGACGTGATTCCTTGTGCAGGTGTGTGGATGGGTAGGGGAGCGTCGTGCCGCGAGTGAAGCAGCGGGGTGACCCAGTTGTGGACGCGGCACGAGTGAGAATGCAGGCATGAGTAGCGAAAGAAGGGTGAGAAACCCTTCCGCCGGATGACCAAGGGTTCCAGGGCCAGGCTAATCCGCCCTGGGTGAGTCGGGACCTAAGGCGAGGCCGAGAGGCGTAGTCGATGGACAACGGGTTGATATTCCCGTACCCGCGAAAGAGCGTCCCTGATGAACCTCGTTGTGCTAACCACCCAAACCGGCTGCGACCTTCGGGTCAAGGTTGGGGAGCGTGGGAACCTGGCGGGTAGTAGTCAAGCGATGGGGTGACGCAGGAAGGTAGCTGAGCCCGGCCGGTGGTTGTGCCGGGGTAAGCGTGTAGGCCGTGTCGTAGGCAAATCCGCGACACTTGAGGCTGAGACGTGATGCCGAGCCGATTCAGGTGAAGTCAGTGATCCTATGCTGCCGAGAAAAGCCTCTAGCGAGTTCTTAGCGGCCCGTACCCCAAACCGACACAGGTGGTCAGGTAGAGAATACCGAGGCGATCGGGCGAACTGTGGTTAAGGAACTCGGCAAATTGCCCCCGTAACTTAGGGAGAAGGGGGGCCGGAGACGTGAAGCCCCGCGCGGGTGGAGCGTTGTATGGCCGCAGAGAGCAGGGGGAAGCGACTGTTTACTAAAAACACAGGTCCATGCGAAGAAGTAATTCGATGTATATGGACTGACGCCTGCCCGGTGCTGGAACGTTAAGGGGACCTGTTAGCTCTTCGGGGCGAAGCGGAGAACTTAAGCGCCAGTAAACGGCGGTGGTAACTATAACCATCCTAAGGTAGCGAAATTCCTTGTCGGGTAAGTTCCGACCTGCACGAATGGCGTAACGACTTCCCCACTGTCTCAACCACAGGCCCGGCGAAATTGCAGTACGAGTAAAGATGCTCGTTACGCGCGGCAGGACGGAAAGACCCCGGGACCTTTACTATAGCTTGACATTGGTACTCGAATTAGCTTGTGTAGGATAGGTGGGAGCCGGTGAAGTCCATACGCCAGTATGGGTGGAGGCAATCTTGAAATACCACTCTGGTTGATTTGGGTATCTAACTTCGGACCGTTATCCGGTTCAGGGACAGTGTCTGGTGGGTAGTTTAACTGGGGCGGTTGCCTCCTAAAGGGTAACGGAGGCGCCCAAAGGTTCCCTCAGCCTGGTTGGCAATCAGGTGTTGAGTGCAAGTACACAAGGGAGCTTGACTGTGAGACTGACAGGTCGAGCAGGGACGAAAGTCGGGACTAGTGATCCGGCACTTGCGAGTGGAAGCGGTGTCGCTCAACGGATAAAAGGTACCCCGGGGATAACAGGCTGATCTTCCCCAAGAGTCCATATCGACGGGATGGTTTGGCACCTCGATGTCGGCTCGTCGCATCCTGGGGCTGTAGCAGGTCCCAAGGGTTGGGCTGTTCGCCCATTAAAGCGGTACGCGAGCTGGGTTTAGAACGTCGTGAGACAGTTCGGTCCCTATCCGCCGTGCGCGTAGGATACTTGAGAAGGGCTGTCCCTAGTACGAGAGGACCGGGACGGACGAACCTCTGGTGTGCCAGTTGTCCCGCCAGGGGCACGGCTGGTTAGCTACGTTCGGAAGGGATAACCGCTGAAAGCATCTAAGCGGGAAGCCTGCTTCAAGATGAGGTATCCCACCCACCTTTGGTGGGGTAAGGCCCCCAGCTAGACGACTGGGTTGATAGGCCGGAAATGTAAGCCCGGTAACGGGTTCAGTTGACCGGTACTAATAGGCCGAGGACTTGACTACTAAGCTGCTACGCGTCCACTGTGCAACTCTAGACAAACGAACAACAAACCCCAGTTGTGTGGTGTTGTTTGATATGTCTATAGAGTTACGGCGGTCATGGCGGAGGGGAAACGCCCGGTTACATTCCGAACCCGGAAGCTAAGCCCTCCAGCGCCGATGGTACTGCACTCGTGAGGGTGTGGGAGAGTAGGACACCGCCGGACAATCTT
>NZ_JBNCKU010000039.1:0-2261 GCF_049841715.1 Micromonospora sp. DT41
GGCACCCTCGAATACCTCGGACGCCGCGACCGACAAGTCCAACTCCGCGGCCAACGCGTCGAACTCGGCGAAATCGAACACGCCCTGTGCGAGCACCGGGCGGTCCGGCAGAGCGCGGTGGCGGTTCGCAACGGCACCCTGACCGGGTACGTCGTCGGCGACGCAGACCCGGCCGACGTACGCCGGTTCCTCGCCGACCGGCTCCCCACCTACATGATCCCGACCGCCCTCATCACACTGCCCGAGCTACCGCTGACGCCGAACGGCAAGCTCGACACCGCCCAGTTGCCCGAGCCCGCGCCTGCGGTCACCGAGCACGTGGCGCCGCGCACCGACACCGAACGGTGGCTGGCCCGGGTCTGGCGGGACCTCATGCGGGTCGACCAGGTAGGCGCGACCGACAACTTCTTCGACCACGGCGGCAACTCACTGCTCGGCATCCAGCTCACCGCCCGGGTGCGCGACCAACTGGGCATCGACCTACACCCGCGTGAGCTGTTCGCCAACCCCGTTCTCGAAGACCTCGCCGCCCACCTCGACCGCGCCGAGCCCACCGCCGGCCGGACCGCGATCGTGCCGGTACCGCGTGACGGAACACTGGTATGCACTCGGCAGCAGGAAGGGCTGTGGTTTGAACACCAACTCGACCCGGCGTCCACGGTCTACCACATCCCCGTCGCGCTCCGGCTGCGCGGCGTGCTGGACGAACCCGCCCTGCGGCGAGCGCTGCACGCGCTGGTAGTGCGACACGAAGCCCTGCGCACGCGGTTCGTCGAGCACAACGGACTCCCCCGCCTGGTGATCGACCCCGCACCGGCCGACCTTGCCCTGCCCGCGGTCGACATCGCGGCCGACACCGTCACCACCTGGGTCAACGATCAGGTCAGCCGCCGGATGGATCTGGCGACCGGGCCGGTATTCCGCACGGCGCTGGCCCGCCTGGCGGCCGACGAGCACGTGCTCGTGCTCGTCGCGCACCACATCGTCGCCGACGGCTGGTCGGTGGGGATCCTCGCCGACGAGTTGGCCCACCTCTACGCCGCGGAAACCGGCCTCACCACCCAGGCCCAGCTACCAGACCTGCCCGTACAACCCGCCGACCACGCGGCCTGGCAGCGCGCCCGCCTCGACGATGAGGAGTTGGGTCGCCAACTCGATCGCTGGCGGATGATCCTGGCCGACCTACCGACGGTGGATCTGCCCAGCGACCGGCCGCGTCCGGCTCACCCCACCGGTGCCGGAGCCTGGATCGGCCGGCCGTTGCCCGACGACGTGACAGCCGCCGCCCGCCGCTACGCCCGCGACCACCACGTCTCCTTCCTCGCCATCCACCAAGCCGCACTGCTCACCGTGCTGCACCGCTACACCGGACAAACCGACCTACCCATCGGCTCGATCTTCTCCGGCCGCACCCACATCGACACCGAACCGATGGTCGGCTACTTCGCCAACACCGTCGTCCTACGCACCAACACCAACGGCGACCCCACCTTCACCGACCTCATCCACCGCTGCCACGACACCGTCCTGGAAGCCACCGCACTCCAGGACATCCCGTTCAGCCTGATCGTCGACAGCCTCAAACCCGAACGCGTCACCGGCCGCAACCCCCTGTTCCAGATCAGCCTCACCCTGCAACCAGCCCTCTCTCGGAGCGCGTCGGGGCTCGGCACACTCACCGCCGAACCTGTGGACGCCACCACCGGAAGCGCCCGCTTCGACATCGCGGTCAGCATCGAAGAAACACCCGACGGCCAGCTGAGCATCGCCGCCGAATACTCCACCGAACTCTTCGACGCCGACCGCGTCGACCGCCTGCTCGAGCACTGCATCACCGCGCTCGCCAACGGACTGGCCCAGCCCGGCGACCTCGTCGAGGACGTCGACATCCTCACGTCCGCCGAACGCGACCACATCCTGTACGCGCTGAACCCGTCCGAGGACACCGACGGCCAGGTAGGTGTGGCATGAAGGGCCTGTTGCACGGCGTACTGGCGGGTCATGACCCCGACCGGGTGGCGATCCGGTTCCAGGGCGTCGACCTCAGCTACGGCGAGTTGGACCGTCGATCCACCCGACTGGCCCAGAGGCTGCGCAGGCACGGCATCGGCCCGGGCCACATCGTCGGGCTCCTGCTCGACCGGGGCCTGCACCTACCCGTAGCCCAACTGGCGGTGATGAAGACCGGCGCCGCCTGGACCATGCTGGACCCGCAACTGCCACCGGCCAGGCTGGCGTACCAGACCAGCGACTCCGGTGCC
>NZ_JBNCKU010000040.1:0-2007 GCF_049841715.1 Micromonospora sp. DT41
CATCACCAAAACGACCACCGCCACCTCGCCCGAAACACCACAACCAACCAACCACCAGGCTTAATGAAAGACGGAGGCTAATAAGCCTTGCTCTGCCGAACGACTCTATCGATTCCTTGCAGGAAGACGTGACGTTGCTCGCCCGATCGGGAGGCATGGCAGCCTTCGACGTGTTCAGCAGCGCTCGCCGGTTGCGGGACGAGGCAAGGGCTTTGGTCGAGCGCACCCGTCGGCCCGTTGACCTGGCCGACCTCTACGTGGTCATCGGCCAGAGTGCTGCCCTGATGGCCTCCACCGCCTTTGACCTCGGGCACTGGAACGAGTCGGCGGCCCTGGCCAGAGCATCAACGCAGTACGCCGACCTGGCCGGACACGCGTCGTTGAAGGCGTGGACGTACGGCCTGCAGATGACACTTGCCAACTGGCGCAACGAACCGGATTCCGCGCTGAGCTATTTCGCTCGCGCCATGCGGACGGCACCGGAGGGCGAGCCGAGACTGAGGCTCCGCTATGTCGCTGCCCGCTCTCACGCGCTGCTCGCGGACTCCGATTCAGTCGCGGCTGTCCTGGAAGCGGCCCAGCGAGACAGGGAAGCGGCAGCGGATCGACCCGACGAGCTTGCCACCGTTACCGGTGGGGAGTTCGCATTCGGCGAGGCGCGGGCGGCGGCATGTGCGGCGGCGGCATGGCTCGACCTCCGCAACGGCGAGCAGGCCGCGAGGTACGCCCGAGAGGCGTTGCAGGTGTACGAGGCGTTGCCGTCGCCCAGGCGGCCGTACTCGCAGATCAACGGGACACAGATCGACGTTGCCGCTGCTCACCTCCACATGCGGGACAAGGATGGTGCGGCCGACGCGCTGCGTACCGTCCTGGACCTGCCGCCGCAGAAGCGCAATGTCTCGCTGACCGGTCGGCTGTCGCGGATCGAGCACATGCTGAGCCAGTCGCCGTGGGACCGCGACGCCGACGCGCGCCAGCTCGCCGACCGCATCTCGGTGTGGCTGTCGGAGACCTCAGCCCGTCCGCTCACCTGACCGGTGCCAGGCGGCCAACACCTGCGCTTCCTTCTCCGGGCTGATGCCGATCTCGGCGGCCCGATCGTGGCTGCTAACCTCGCCGCTCTCCACCATCCACCGCCAGGTATCGCGGATGGTCAGGGAGAGCGGCCGGCAGCGTAGGCCGGCTGTCTGCGCCTTGGTGGTGTCGACGCGCCAGACGCCGTCGAACGTGCGCCAGAGCGGTAGCTCGGACCACTGCCGGACGCCTTGGCTGAGCAACACCTCATCGGGCACCCAGTCGAAGGAGGCGTCGGCCTGGGTCGCGTGGGCGCAGTCCGCCAGTAGCCCCCCGAAGGTGGCACCGTCCTGCGGTGCGCAGACGTTGAACGCGCCGGAGGAACCTTCGGTGATCGTGTGGAGTGCGAACGCGGCTAGGTCGCGCACGTCGACCGGCTGGATGGTGCGGTCGGGGGAGCCGGGGGCTAGGACGTTCCCACCATGAGCCACGCGGCGCAGCCACCACGGCAGGCGGCCGACGTACTCACGCGGGCCGAGCACGACACCGGGGCGCAGGATCGTGGTCCGGTCCGGTCCGAACGCGGCGACGGCTGCTGCCTCGCAGCCGGCTTTCTGGTAGCCGTACCGGGTCGGCCCGTCCTCATTGTCAGTGCCGTAGTCGGGGCCGGCGTCCGGTGGGCAGTAGAGCACCTCGGACCGCTCGCTGAGGGGCTTCAATGGCCAGTCATGGTAGACACTGACGGTGGACATGAAGACGTAGTGACCCGTTACGGGTGAGAGCGTGCGAGCCATGTCGAGCGTGTTCCTTGGCACGTACCCCGACGCGTCGATCGCGGCATCCCAAGGGCCGGCGGCGGCGAGGGCGGCGATGTCTTCGGGGCGGGTCCGGTCGCCTCGGATTGGCCGCACCGCTTCTAGCCTCGGCCTTTCACGGCAGCCGTGATCTTGGATGTCCAGCGGGTCGGTAGATATGGCGAAGTGCCTGCCACGT
>NZ_JBNCKU010000041.1:0-1672 GCF_049841715.1 Micromonospora sp. DT41
CCTCGGCCTTTCACGGCAGCCGTGATCTTGGATGTCCAGCGGGTCGGTAGATATGGCGAAGTGCCTGCCACGTAAGGGAAACTGCCCGGTGTCGAGTCGTGCAGAGTTCCCGCGTGGAAGGCACTTCGTAGGTGCAGGTTACCCAGTGGTCCAAGGGATTGTCCGTCGAGGTCGGCGGTCACGGCGTGGTCTCGCACGTCGGAGCGGCGCTGTTGCGGCTGCTGGCTGATCGCAGCGGTTTGACGCAGGCACTGTCGGCCGCGCTCAGCCGGCGTGGGTTCAGCCCCGGCCGGGACCGGGGCCGGGTGCTGGTCGACCTGGCGGTGATGATCGCCGACGGCGGTGAGGCGATCGCGGATATCGAGGTGCTGCGCCACCAGAGTGAGGTGTTCGGCCAGGTCGCGTCGCCGGCGACGTGCTGGCGGGCACTTGACGAGATCAGTGACGTCGGGCTGCGTCGGATCGCCAGGACGCGGGCGAAAGTCCGTGCCCGGGTATGGGGCCTGGTCGGGTCGGTGCCGTCTGCTCGTGCCGCGGGCCGGGATCTCGGCGAGGGCGTGGTGGTGCTGGATGTGGACTCCACGATCGTGCTCGCGCACAGCGACAAGGACGGCGCCGCCGCGACCTACAAGCACACATACGGCTTCCATCCGATCCTGGTGACCTGCGACAACACCGGCGAACTACTGACGATCAAACTGCGGCCCGGCAACGCCGGAGCCAACACCGCCGCCGACCACCTCACCGTGCTGACCGAGGCGTTCGCGCAGGTCCCGGTCGGACACCGGCGGCACCTGCTCATCCGGGGTGACTCGGCCGCCGCCACCCACGCCGTGCTGGACTGGCTGACCGCGCAGGACGCCAAGCGCAACCGACGCGTCGAGTACTCAATCGGCTGGCCGATCGGCGAGGCGGAACGCGCCGCCATCCATGCACTACCGGCCGCGGCCTGGTCACCGGCCCTGGCAGCCGACGGCGGCATCCGCGACGGCGCGCAGGTCGCCGAACTGACCGGCCTGCTGGCCGTGGCCGGCTGGCCGCCCGGCATGCGGGTGATCGTGCGTCGCGAACGGCCGCACCCCGGCGCCCAGTTGTCGCTATTCGAGGAACGCGACGGCTGGCGCTACACCGCGTTCGTCACCAACACCACCGCCGGCGCCCTGCAGTGGCTGGAAGCCCGCCACCGCGCCCACGCCCGCGTCGAAGACCGGATCCGCTGCGCCAAGGACACCGGCCTGCGCCGGCTACCGTCACGCGACTTCGCCATCAACACCGCCTGGTGCCAGATCGCGGCCATGGCCTGCGACCTGATCGCCTGGCTACAACTGCTCACCCTCGACGGCGAACTGGCCAAAGCCGAACCGAAACGACTGCGCTACCGCCTGCTACACACCGCCGCCCGCCTGGTCCACGGCCAACGCCGCCGCCGGCTACGCATCACATCGACCTGGCCCTGGGCAGACCAGCTCACCGCCGCATTCACCCGGATCGCGGCGATCCCCGCCCCCGGCTGACCAGCTCAGCCCTGCCCCGACGACCGGAGGAACCAAGGAGACCACGCCCACCGCCGCGACAGACGGCCCGCCACCACGCCCCGAACCCAACCGCATCGACAATGAACGATCACACGCGCGGGGCCGGAACGCCCGACATCAGCCGTGAACGATCGAGG
>NZ_JBNCKU010000042.1:0-1395 GCF_049841715.1 Micromonospora sp. DT41
CCTCCGTCTTTCATTAAGCCTGGTGGTTGGTTGGTTGTGGTGTTTCGGGCGAGGTGGCGGTGGTCGTTTTGGTGATGGGTAGCTGGTATCGCCCGGCCGTAGGCCGGGTTGCTCCGTGGTCCGTGTCGTGGTGGATGTGCCGGATTCTGTTGTCAGGTAACGGGTTCGGGTAGTTCGCCGAGTCGATGGAACGCAGTGGTGAGCTGCTCGGTCCAGGGCCAACCGGCGGCGATGCGCAGGGTGGTGGTGCGGGCGGTGCGGCTGATCTTCGCGGCGACGTGCAGTAGCCGGTAGCGCAGCTTCTTCGGCTCCGCGAGGGCAAGGGACCCGTCGAGGAGCAGGTGCTGGGTCCAGGTGAGCAGGTCGATACCTGTCAGAGCCAGTTCGAGCCACGCCGCGTTGATCGCGAACACGCGTGAGGGGAACCGGCCGAAGCCGGTGCTCTTGCCCGTGCGGATCCGGTCCTCGACCCGGGCGTGGGTGCGGTGGCGGACCTCCAGGAACTGGATCGGGTTGTTGCCGTGGGGCGTGTCGGTGGCGAAGACCTGGTGCCGCATCCCGTTGACGTGGTCGAACAAGGTCAGCTGCGCTCCCGGGTGCGGGCGTTCCCGGCGGCAGATCAACCGGGTGCCTGCCGGGAACCCTGCCAGGAGGACCGGGTCGACAAGGTCGGTCAGCTCGACGAGTTCGGCGCCGTCACGCAGGCTGCCGTCGCCGTTAAGGGCGGGGATCCAGTCGTCGGCGGCGGTGATCGCGGCCCGCACCGCCTCGCTGATGGCGACGCCGACGGAGAACTGGGTGTGCAGGCCGTGTTCGCGCAGGCTGCGGATGTGGTCGAGGAACGCGTGGCTGCTGCCCGCCGAGTCACTGCGTATCAGAATCGGATTGCCGTAACGGTGTGGCTCCGGGATCTGTTCGAGGGCCCGGCCCAACACGATGATGTGATCGGCGGCAGTGTTCGATCCGGCGTTACCCGCCCGCAACAGCCCGGCCAAGGCTTCACCGGTGCCGTCGAGGAAACACAGCAGCGGGTGGAAGCCGAACGTGTGCTTCCACGTCGCCGCCGCCGATTCCTTTTCCGAATGGCAGAGCACGATCGTCGCGTCGATATCGAGAACGAAACCCGGCAGCACGCGATCGAGTACGGTCGTCGCCGGCACTGACCGGCGGGTCTCGGCCAGCTGCAGCCAGGCCAGCTCCCGCGCGGCAGCGCGAGCAGCACGCATCCGGGCCAGGCCCGCCTCGTCGATCGCGGCGAGGACCCGCCACGCCGTGGCGTCCGAGGCCACCGGCCCGAACAGGTCCGGCTGCTGACGCAGCACCGCCAGATCAGCGATCGCTTCACCACCGTCGGCCAGTAACACCGCCAGATCGACCGCGACCCGGCCTGGCTCG
>NZ_JBNCKU010000043.1:0-1331 GCF_049841715.1 Micromonospora sp. DT41
CAGGGCCCCGGCAAAGTCGTCAGGTGATGCCGAGCAGTGCCAGTGGGCGGGTGCTGTCGCGGGCGTGATGTCGGTTGGCGGCGGCGATGTTGGTGGCTCCGGTCAGGCGTAGTGCGCTGATGGCGGCGTTGCGGAGGGCGGCCATGACTTCGGGTCCGGTGCCGGTGCGGATCTGGGATCGGTCTTCGTCGTAGGTGACGTCGCGGACCCAGTGGATCTTGTTTTCGATTGACCAGTGGCCGCGGATCCAGCCGGCCAGTTGTGCCGGTTTGGCCTGGTGGACGCGGAGGTCGGTGATGGCGTAGACGGTCTCGGTGGTGAAGCGTTTCGGCTGGTCGAGGCGGCGTCTGCGGCGGCGGATCTGGATGGCTTGGGCGGCGTGCGGGAAGTCGATGCCGGTGGAGATCGTCAGGGTTTTCAGGGTGCGGATCTCGCGGCGGCCGTGTCCGCGGTCGGTGTCGCGGGTGGCGTCGGGGAGTGCCCGCCAGGGCAGTGCGGTGAGTTGGGCGTGCAGGTGGGGCTGGTTGCCTTTGACGGTCAGGATCCAGTGCGCGCCGCGCTCGGCGAGGTAGGTGACGTGCTGGCGTTGGCAGTGCAGGGCGTCGGCGGTGATCACGGTGTCGCGGAGGTCGCTGATCTGGTCGAGCAGCGGCGCGAATCGGGTGATCTCGTTGGTCTTGCCGTCGACGTCGATGCTGGCCAGGACCACACCGGTGGCCTGGTCGCAGGCGGTCATCACGTGCCGGGCAGGGGTGTCGGTGGTGCGGGAGCCGCGCAGGGCCTTGCCGTCCACAGCGATCGCCCGGCCGGCTGTCGCGGTGGTGACGGTGGCCCGGCCGGCGAGCCAGACACTGATCGCCGCGGTCAGTAGTTGCGGGTCCATGGCCTGCAACAGCCGACGGATCATCGCCTCCGACGGGCGCCGGTCGGCAGTCATGCCCAGGGCGAGAGCCGTCGTGGCCGGTACGTCGGCGACCCATTCGGCGATCGCGGCGTACGAGCGGTATCCGGCCACCACGGCACACACGGCCGCGGTGACCACGACCGTCAGCCGGTGCCGGATACCTCGCCTGGCTCGTGGATCAGGGAGATCGGCGAGCGCTTCGGGCAGCCCACCGGCGGTTTCGGGCACGGTCAGAGCCGGTGCGCAGGACAGGGACGAGATCAGCGATGATGGCAGCGCGGGCATGACTCACTTCGGGCGATCAGCATGGCGTAGGAACCTTGATGATCTTTCGAACAGGTCATGCCCGTCTTGCTGCCACCAACAGCGGCGCTTCTACTCCAAGCCCCACAAGTCAGACACCGTCACGACTTTGCCGGGGCCCTGC
>NZ_JBNCKU010000044.1:0-1246 GCF_049841715.1 Micromonospora sp. DT41
AGCTAGTGCTCTGACCACGAACGTTCACGGTGTTGGATGACACGCCGTGGGGCCTGTCGGCTGGGCGGCGTCGGGGCGGTCAGGCTGTAGCGGTGGCAGAACCTGTACGCGTGCGGCGGCTAAGTGATCAGGAAGGTCAGCAGCTGCTCAGAATCACCCGCCGGGGAAGCGGTTCCCCGATCCGCCTACGTCGGGCGATGGTCGTGCTCGCCTCGGCCGGCGGCAACACGGTGCCGGCGATCGCCCGCCTCGTCCAGGCCGATGAGGACACGATTCGGCAGGTCATCCACCGGTTCAACGAGATGGGGATGGCCTGCTTGGACCCTCGGTGGGCGGGTGGCCGTCCCCGCCAGATCAGTAGCGACGAAGAGCAGTTCATCGTCGAGACGGCCCACACCCGCCCCGAAAAGCTGGGGCGACCGTTCACCCGCTGGAGCGTACGCAAGCTCGCCGACCACCTGAGCACGGATGCCGACCGCCGGATCCGCATCGGGCGGGAACGGCTGCGGCAGATCCTGCACCAGCACAAGATCACCTTCCAGCGGACCAAGACGTGGAAGGAGTCCACCGACCCTGACCGGAACGCCAAACTCGCCCGGATCGAGTACGTCAGCAGCCACTTCCCGCAGCGAGTGTTCGCGTTCGACGAGTTCGGGCCCCTGGTGATCAGGCCGCAGGCCGGTGCCGATTGGGCTCCGGCAGGCCATCCCCGCCGGTTGCCCGCGAACTATCACAAGCTGCACGGAGTCCGCAGTTCCACGGCTGCTACTCCGTCGGCGACGACCAACTCTGGGGCGTCGTCCGGCGGCGCAAGAGCGCCGCGAACACCCTGGCCGCGCTCAAGTCGATCCGCGCCACCCGCCCGGACGGCGCACCGATCTACGTGATCCTGGACAACCTGTCGGCCCACAAGGGCTCGAAGATCCGCAGGTGGGCGGCCCGCAACAAGGTCGAGCTGTGCTTCACCCCGACCTACGCCTCCTGGGCCAACCCGATCGAGGCCCAGTTCGGGCCGCTACGCACCTTCGTCATCGCCGGCTCGAACCACCCCAACCACACCGTCCTGACCCGGCGGCTGCAGACCTACCTACGCTGGCGCAACGCCAACGCCCGCCACCCCGACGTCCTGGCCGCCCAACGCCGAGAACGAGCCCGCATCCGCAGCGAACGACAACGACACTGGGGCCAACCCACCACCCGAGCAGCCTGACCCCAACACCGTCAACGTTCGTGGTCACGGCACTAG
>NZ_JBNCKU010000045.1:0-1226 GCF_049841715.1 Micromonospora sp. DT41
GGGTGGGATGAATTCGGGGTGGCCGTCGGCGGCGAGTCGTACGGTCCAGTCGGTGTGGTGGAGGTGTCGGTGGTGGTGGCCGCAGAGGAGGACGGCGTTGGTGAGGGTGGTGGTGCCGCTGTCGGCCCAGTGTCGGATGTGGTGGGCGTTGCACCAGCGTGGTGGTCGGTCGCAGCCGGGGAAGGTGCAGCCGCGGTCGCGCAGGACCAGTGCGCGGCGTAGCGGGCCGGTGATGAGGCGGCGTTGCCGGCCGACGTCCAGTGGTTGGCTGGTGCCGCTGAGGACGGCGGGTAGGACGGTGGCGTCGCAGGCGAGCCGCCGCACGGTGTCGGGTGTGAGGTGCAGGCCGGTGTCGAGCGCGCCGACACCGAACTGCCGGGTCAGGGTGTCATAGCTGGTGGTGACGACGATCTGGGCGGGGTCGCCGCCGTTGTCGGGTAGTTCGCCGGTGCGCAGGGCGAGGCGGCAGATGTCGGCGAGGGCGTCGTGTCGGCGCTGCCCGGGGCTGCGGGTGTCGTCGGGGCCGGCGGGCGCGGTGAGGGGGTCGATGGCGGCCCGTAATACGGCGGCTGCTTCGGCGTCGAGGATGCCTGACAGCCGCAGCCGCCCGTCGGGCTGTTCGCTGACTGTCACCTGTCGATCCCGGGCTGCCCGTGCTTCCTGCGCTCTCAGTGCTGCTTCGGCGGCAGCGTCAGCTATCTCCGGCGCGACATGATCAAGGATTCGGGCGCCCATCCTGCGCAACAGCGTGGGGTCGAACTGTCCGGCCCATCCGATGAGTACGTCGACGGCTTTGTCTGCCGTGGGGGTGTCGGCGGCGGCGTGGACTGTGGCGACGGTGTCGCCGATGATGCGGGCCTGCTCCACGCTGATCGTGCCGTCGGCGAGGGCCTGGCGGATCTCCGCAGGACCGTTGTCGAGGGTGGTGGCCAGCTCGACCAGTCGGCGGGCGGCGGGGATGGTGAGTCGTAGCCGCTCGCGCAGCCACACCGGCGTGCAGGACGCGCCGTGGCGGCGGGCCGTGCCGCGACCGTCCACCTCCCGAACGAGGGCCAGCTTGAGCGCCGCCACCCGTTGCTCAAGGCGATGCGCCGCGTCCAACGCCGCGATGAGATCGCGCTCCGAGACAGCCCAGGTAGCTGCGTCAGAGCAGGCGGCCACTGCGGCTTCGGCCTGCTCCAACGCGTCAATCACAACCAAAGTTTAGAACGCATGTACGACAATTT
>NZ_JBNCKU010000046.1:0-1182 GCF_049841715.1 Micromonospora sp. DT41
GCTACAGAGGTTGAAAGGCTGAAGTTCGCACCGTCACGGTGGTTCGGGGTCGAGGGTCATGCCGGTGTTGGCGAAGAAGCCGGCGAGGAGATCGGTCTGTTGCTGGCAGGCGCGTAGGCGGTGTTTGACCAGGTCGGCGAGGTGGTCGACGCCGTGGGCGGCGATGTTGGTCAGGCCGCGTTTCATCCATCGCCAGACTCCTTCGGTCGGGTTGAGATCGGGTGCGTACGACGGCAGCCGGATCACGGTCAGCCACGGCCGGGCCGCGATCAGGGCGTGCATGCGGCGGCTGACGTGGGTGTTGAGGTTGTCCCAGATCAGCACGATCGGTGTACGTAACCGCTGGTGAGCCTGGTCGAGGAAGGCGATGTAGTCGTCCTCGCTGAAGCTGCCGCGTTCGCCTTTGCGGCCACGGTGCAGCCGGGTGCGCCACATCAGCCGGCCGCGTTCGCCGGGCTTGAGGCAGACCAGGCCGGCGATCGACACCCGGCCGGAGCCCTTACCGGAGATCTCCACGACGGGTGTGCGGCCGCGGCGTGCCCAGGTCTTGGCCACCGGCGGGCGCAGCACCTGGCCGGCCTCGTCCTGGAAGCAGATCCAGGCGCCGCGGGCCGCGGCTAACCTCTTACCGACGGCCACCGCCTGCGGTGCCAGGTCGCGATCGCTTCGGGGTCGCGTTCGATCGCCCGTCGGGTCGGGACCTGCTGGCTGTAGCCGATGCGATGCAGCAGGTAGGACACCCCGCGCAGCGTGTAGGAGACGCCGAAACGGCGTTCGATCACCTCGACGACCCGCGCCAGAGTCCACCGGGCGTCCTGCCAGCCCTGCTCAAACGGCCCCCGGTCGAGCAGGCCGGCAAGCTCGCCGAGTTGCTCTTCGGAGAGCTTGCAGTCCGAACCACCCGGCCCCGACGATGCCAGAGCCGCAGTACCGCCGGCAGCCCAGCGACGTCGCCACTCCCGGACCGACTTTGGGGAAACTCGCAGCTCAGAAGCGATCTGCGTGGACGGTTTGGACTCCTCGAACATGGCCGCGGCCTGCATCCGGACCTTTTCACGCCGGACCCGGGCTACCGCGTTCATGCCACCACCAGCCGGATACCTCATACCTCCGGCCTACCGAAACCATCGACGCAGATCACGCAGACACGCCGACGACCGTCAGCCTTTCAACCTCTGTAGC
>NZ_JBNCKU010000047.1:0-1152 GCF_049841715.1 Micromonospora sp. DT41
CATCACCAAAACGACCACCGCCACCTCGCCCGAAACACCACAACCAACCAACCACCAGGCTTAATGAAAGACGGAGGTTAGTCATCCCCGTACTCGTCCACGTCCAGCTCGGCTCCCGTGCGGTGAAGGAACTCCAGGACCCTGCGATCGAGGTGCCAGCCGAGACGCTGATGTTGGCCGGGTAAGCGGACCAGGTCAGTGCCGTTCGGCTGCGGACTCTCCCCTTCGCCACTGTCGTCATTGAAGTAGCGCACCACCTGGAGCGTCCCGGTGATGCCCTCCCCCTCCGACGCGTCGATCTCTCCAGCCAGGGCCGCGATCTCATCGGCGAAGGGCTCAAGACGCTCGATGAGGCGGTCAATCTGCTCATCGAGCGTCAGGCCACCATCACGGCACACAAGCCTCCACGCATGAACACGCGGCACCGGAGGGTCCTGCCTCTTGCTGGCCTTGACGCTAATCTCGTCTGGCTCCATGCCCAAGCGGGCCGCCATCTCGCGCGCCAGCATGTGGTCCGAGCGCAATGAGAAGTACACGTACTGATCTACCCGCATGGCTCTGATCATGGCAACGGGCCGGCGCAACGAACAGCCTGCAACACCGCTTCGTGCCCGATCCATGCCCGACGCAGCGGTCAACACAGGTCGACGGTGGCACTCAAACGGCCTCAGCCTGAATGCTCCGTACTCCTCTGTCGGCCGGAATGGCTACTCAGGGTGTGAACCAACGCGATTCCCAAGCTGAGCATGCACACATCCGAGGACCGTCGAGGGTGGCGCCCAGGCGCTACTCTGCTGCAGTGTCTGAGCCGGAGACGAGCGACCTCAGTGTCGTGGCCCAGCGCGCCCGAACGACACTTCCCTATCGCCTCGCCGTGTGGTACTTGAGATCAGCCTTGGTGAGCCTGCCCCTGATCGCTATCGATTTTGACCGCCTGTGGCCGATCTGGCCATCGGTAATCTTCCTGGGCCTAATCTGCTTGCCGCCAGTACGCTATATGGCATATTTCGAGTGGAAAGTACCGCAAGTCGATCTCGACATCATGCTATGGCGAGACGCCATTAGCCCACGCTTCCGCTACAGAGGTTGAAAGGCTGACGGTCGTCGGCGTGTCTGCGTGATCTGCGTCGATGGTTTCGGTAGGCCGGAGGT
>NZ_JBNCKU010000048.1:0-1106 GCF_049841715.1 Micromonospora sp. DT41
ACGACGAACCCGACGACGACCACCGCCACAACGTCATCGTCCCGTCACCGTCATCACGCATCAACGCCGGCGCCGCACTACCCACCGGGCCGCAGTTGTAGCTCGTCCTGTTGACGCTGTACGAGTAGTTGTCGTGGGTGATGCCCGAGGGCACGCCATTGAAGTACGACTCCACCTTGGCGCCGTCCCGGGTCTGTTCGAAGTGCAGGTGCGGGCCGCTGGAACTGCCGGTGCTGCCGACCTTGCCCAACTGCTGCCCGATCCTCACCTGCTGGCCGACACTGACCATCGGTGACTGCAGCATGTGCAGGTACAGGCTCTGCCACCCGTTACCGTGGTCGATACGCACGTAGTAGCCGCCACCGGTCCCCATCGGACCGGAGGGGTTGGACGGAGTACGTCCGCCGAGCGTCCCGTCGATGCCCGCTCGCACCACAGTCCCGCCGAAGGATGCCAGGATCGGCCGCCCCCATGCGCTACCCGAGGTGGGAGTCATGTCGATGTCGTAGTCGTCGTGCCCGGCATAGGTCGACAGTCGCCACGTCTCGCCACACGGGGCGGGCAGCTGGAACATCGGTCGCGGACCGGCGGCTTGTGCCGCCCCGGTTCCGGACAGTTCGGCCATGAGTGTGGTCCCGGGCAGTGCCACCGCCGAGCACAGCATGACGAGCGCGAGTCGGCGGACAGCGCCAGCGGGGAACCGCCACAGCCGACGTCCAGCACCGCTCATCCGTCTCTCTCCCATGTGCAACCTTTCCTATCGTCCTCTGGCCGGCGACGTCCCGGTCGCCACGTGACCGGCAGCCCCGATGCCACTCGGCACCCAAGCTCGCAGTGCGAGCTGCAGATTTTCGCCAGCGGCGCTGTAGGACAGTTCAAGAAAGCCCCAGACCCGGTTCGGGAACGGGCGCGGGTGGGTCCGCGGCCGTTCCCGGCCCTCTCCACACACGGCGCAGGGGGCGACCGTTCGGCCGCCCTCTGCGTATCGGGCCCTGACTCAGGGCCCCGTACCAACTCCCCTGTCGGCGCTACCAGCGGCCGAGGACCAGGCGGCTGTCGACCGGTCCGAGTGAGTACTGACCCGAGGTGTACCACTCCCCATGGGT
>NZ_JBNCKU010000049.1:0-284 GCF_049841715.1 Micromonospora sp. DT41
TACCAGCGGCCGAGGACCAGGCGGCTGTCGACCGGTCCGAGTGAGTACTGACCCGAGGTGTACCACTCCCCATGGGTCCAAGCGTTCTTCCACACGTGGTACGTGAAATCACCAGCCGCGTTCTGATACGCCGCCACGATGTCGTCCTTACCGTCACCGTTCACGTCACCAGCCGCGACCCGATCCTCCACCTGCGACATCGTCCAACTACCAGACTCATAATCACTAGCACGCTCAAACGACGAACCCGACGACGTCCACCGCCAAATCGTCATCGTCCGATC
>NZ_JBNCKU010000049.1:383-1072 GCF_049841715.1 Micromonospora sp. DT41
CACCGTCATCACGCATCAACGCCGGCTCAGCCTTACCATCACCATTCCAGTCACCCACCACCAACCGGCCACCCACCGGGTCCAAATTAAACGGACCCGACGAATACCACCGCTCGTGCGACAGGCCACCCTTCCACACCCGGTAACTGAACGAACCATCCGACTCCTGATACGTCGCGACGATGTCGTCCTTACCATCACCGTTCACATCACCGGCCGCCACCCGATCACCGACCCGCGACATCGTCCAACCACCAGACTCATAATCACTAGCACGCTCAAACGACGAACCCGACGACAACCACCGCCAAATCGTCATCGTCCCGTCACCGTCATCACGCATCAACGCCGGCTCAGCCTTACCATCACCATTCCAGTCACCCACCACCAACCGGCCACCCACCAGATCCAAATTAAACGGACCCGACGAATACCACCGATCGTGCGACACACCCCCCTTCCACACCCGGAAACTGAACGACCCATCCGACTCCTGATACGTCGCCACCACATCATCGCGACCATCACCATCGACATCGCCGGCCGCCACCCGATCACCGACCCGCGACATCGTCCAACCACCGGACTCGAACAGATCCCCCTCCAACGAGAACGACGAACCCGACGACGACCACCGCCACAACGTCATCGTCCCGTCACCGTCATCACGCATCAACGCCGGCGCCGCA
>NZ_JBNCKU010000050.1:0-920 GCF_049841715.1 Micromonospora sp. DT41
GGCGCACGGCGTGGACGCCCTGGTCCGGGTCGCCCCGGAGCCGGGCCGCGAGTTCAGCGTCGCCGACCGTGAGGGCCAGCGATTCTACTCGCTCCGGGCCTGGGGTTTCTGGTCCCAGTAGGGCGGGTCGAGCATCAAGTTGGGCACCGTGACGGTGGATCGAGGCGCGCTGCGCAGCGACCGGCACCCCTGCCCGCCGTCGATCGTCGACATGTTCCAGATCGCGGCCTCGGTGATCCGGTCTGGTTGCAGCCCCGGACCCGGGTCGGCTCGGACCACGTTCTTGGCGTCGTCGCGCCGTGCCTGGGCGTCGGCGCTGTCGCTGGTGATGGTGTGCGGGGTGACGACGTAATCGAGGTCGCCCGGCTCACGGGCGGCGTCGCCGACCCAGGCCGCCATAGTGACACCACCCCGCAGGACAAGATGCTCACCGGGACGTTGCCGCGACATCTGCCACCACGTGATTCATGGCAGCACGTCGGGTGCTGACCCACCGCCGGCCGGTGCTACCCGCGGCCTGCCCAATCAGGAAGCGCAAGTTCTTTGAGCTGCCTGCGGGAGGTGATGCCCAGCTTGCGGAAGATGCTGCGCAGGTGGGCTTCGATCGTGCGCGGGCTCAGGAACAGCTGTGCGCCGACCTCCCGAGAGGTCGCTCCGGTGGCGACCAACCGGGCGATGTGCAGCTCATGGGCGGTGAGCGCGTCGGTCGGCTGAGCGGCGCGTTTTCGTGGATGTTCACCGGTGGCGCGTAGTTCGCGGGCGGCACGCTCGGCGAACGCCTCCGCACCCATACCGGACAGCAGCTCGTGGGCGGTGCGAAGTTGTTCGCGGGCCTCCCGACGGCGGCCCTCGCGGCGCAGCCACTCGCCGTAGACGAGATGGGTACGAGCGAGGTAACCGCCCATCCGGCTGTGCTTGAG
>NZ_JBNCKU010000051.1:0-917 GCF_049841715.1 Micromonospora sp. DT41
CTAGGCAGTGTCTTCAAAGGATCTTCGTGTTGGATGATGTAGCGCGTGGGTCGTCGCTACGAGTTGTCTGACGTTGAGTGGGAAGCGCTGTCGCGGTATCTGCCATCGGCGGTGACCGGTGGTCGGCCGCGTGCCGATGACCGTCGGGTGCTCAACGGGATCGTGTGGAAGATCCGAGCGGGGGCGGCGTGGCGTGATGTGCCTGCCCGCTACGGGTCGTGGCAGTCGATCTATACACGTTTCCGCAGGTGGGCTTTGGATGGCACGTTCGAGCGGATGCTCGCCGGGGTCCAGGCCGACGCGGACGCCGCCGGGGACATCGAGTGGCTGGTGTCGGTCGATTCCACGATCGTGCGAGCCCACCAGCACGCCGCGGGCGCTAAAGGGGGGCCTGCGAATCGGACGAACCACAGGATCACGCCCTCGGTCGAAGTCGAGGTGGACTGACCACCAAGATTCACCTCGCCTGCGACGGCCTGGGTCGGACTCTGGCGTTCGTGCTCTCCGGCGGCAACGTCAACGACTGCACCCGCTTCGCCAACGTCATGGCTGCCATCCGGGTCGAGCGGTCTGGACCCGGCCGACCTCGGGTCCGCCCGGACCATGTCATCGCCGACAAGGGCTACAGCTCCAGGGCCATCCGGGAGCACCTGCGGCGACGCGGCATCGGGCACACGATCCCTGAACGCGCCGACCAGCAGGCCAACCGCCGCCGACGAGGCAAACGTGGCGGCCGGCCACCGGTGTTCGACAAGCAGCTCTACAAACGGCGCAACGTCGTCGAACGGTGCTTCAACCGGCTCAAGCAGTGCCGCAGCGTCGCGACCCGCTACGACAAGACCGCCACGTCGTTCCAGGCCACCGTCACTATCGCCGCGTTACTCCAATGGTTGTGAACCTTTGAAGACACTGCCTAG
>NZ_JBNCKU010000052.1:0-812 GCF_049841715.1 Micromonospora sp. DT41
CGCCCGCAGGATCCGGCGTACCTGCTCTACACCTCCGGCTCGACCGGCACACCCAAGGGCATCCTGGTCCCCCACCGCAACGCCTACGCCTACTGCCGCAACGCGGTAGCGCAATTCGCCAGCACACCCGACGACCGCGTCGCCCAAGTAGCCAACCCCGCCTTCGACGCCAGCATCTTCGACTACTACGCCACCTGGCTCGCCGGAGCCACACTCGTCAGCGCACCGAAAGAAACCATCGTCGACCCCCAAGCCCTCACCGGCCTCCTTGAAGACGAACGCATCACCCTCGCCTACCTGCCACCCGCACTACTAGCCCTACTCGACCCGACACGCCTGGCAGGCACCACACTGCGCGGAGCCTTCAGCGCCGGCGAAGCACTACCCGTCGCACAAGCCAACCGCTGGGGACAAGCCGGCATCGCCCTGCACAACTCCTACGGACCCACCGAAACCACAGTCGTCGTCACCGACTACCGCTGCTCCGAAACACCCGTACGCGGCTCAACCCCAATCGGCGTACCAATGCCCGGCCACCGCGCCTACGTGCTGGACCGCCGACTACGCCCCACCCCCATCGGCGTCGCCGGAGAACTCCACATCGCCGGCACCGGCGTCACCTACGGCTACCACAACCGCCCCAGCATGACCGCCCGCAGCTTCCTCGCCGACCCATACGGACCACCCGGACAACGCATGTACGCCACCGGCGACCTCGCCCGCTGGCGCTCCGACGGCACCCTCGAATACCTCGGACGCCGCGACCGACAAGTCCAACTCCGCGGCCAACGCGTCGAACTCGGCGAAATCGA
>NZ_JBNCKU010000053.1:0-763 GCF_049841715.1 Micromonospora sp. DT41
GTACTCGTCAACGATCAGGGCCACCAAGTCGATCTGCACCACGGCAGCGTACGCAGGTCCGTCGTGCTCGCCGCCCGTGCTCCGACAGCGGCAGATGCGTGCGAAGGAGGTCGGCTCGAGGCGCGTTGCTCGGCACTGGCTAGATTCGGTGGCATGCGCACCATCACGAACAACCGCCTCCTGCTGCGCCCCTGGCGCGATGACGACGCCGAGTTCCTTCTGGATCTCGAGTCGCGCTGGGAGGTCGTACGCTTCTTGGGCGCGCATCCCACGACCATGAGCACCCGCGAGGACGCACTCGCCTCGATCGCACGCCGGCTCGCCATCGACGACCCGATCCACGGAATCTGGGCCATCACCAGGGCCACGGATGGCCGCCTGGTGGGAAACCTTCTGCTCAAGCCGATTCCCCTGTCGGCCGGCGAGCCCTCGGGCGGGCCAAACGACGTCGAGATCGGCTGGCACCTGCATCCGGACGCCTGGGGACGCGGCTACGCCACCGAAGCAGCAGACGCCGTCCTCGCCGATGCATTCAGCCGGGGTCTGACGAAGGTCCTCGCCGTCACGGATCCCGACAACCATGCATCTGCGGCGGTCGCCGCAGAGCACGGTCGCCTAAAGGCAATCCCTTGATTGCCGCGTACACCGGGGCTGCGGATCCAATCAGCAGGTCTAACCTGATCAGCAGCTACAGAGGTTGAAAGGCTGACGGTCGTCGGCGTGTCTGCGTGATCTGCGTCGATGGTTTCGGTAGGCCGGAGGT
>NZ_JBNCKU010000054.1:0-743 GCF_049841715.1 Micromonospora sp. DT41
CCCGACGGCCACCTCAACATCGCCGCCGAGTACTCCACCGAACTCTTCGACGCCGACCGCATCAACCGACTCCTCGACCACTGCATCACCGCGCTCGCCAACGGACTCGCACAGCCCGACGAGCCCGCCGAAGAGATCGACATCCTCACCGGCTCCGAACGCGACCACATCCTGTACTCCTTGAACCCGGTGCTCAGCCAGGACCCTGACGGTTTGGCCCCGTGGGGCCTGTTGCACGGTGTGCTGGCGGGTCATGAAGCCAGCCGGGTGGCGATCCGGTTCCAGGGCGTCGACCTCAGCTACGGCGAGTTGGACCGTCGATCCACCCGACTGGCGCAAAAGCTGCGCAGTTACGGCATCGGCCCGGGCGACATCGTCGGGCTGCTCCTCGACCGGGGCCTGCACCTGCCGGTGGCCCAACTGGCGGTGATGAAGGCCGGCGCCGCCTGGACCATGCTGGACCCGCAACTGCCACCGGCCAGGCTGGCGTACCAGACCAGCGACTCCGGTGCCCGACTGGTGTTGACGACCACCGACCTGACCCCACTCGCACCGGAAGACACGCCGCGCTGGCAACTGGACCAACCCGACCCGCTCGCTGTCGCCGACGCACCGGACCCACTGCCTGGCGTCGGGGCTCTCCCCCAGCCGCCCGAGGTCGAGGTCCGCCCGCAGGATCCGGCGTACCTGCTCTACACCTCCGGCTCGACCGGCACACCCAAGGGCATCCTGGTCCCCCACCG
>NZ_JBNCKU010000055.1:0-684 GCF_049841715.1 Micromonospora sp. DT41
GCCGCGCGGTATTTTGGTGGGTCACCCACCGACTTCACCGGCGACGGACGCGACGACGTCATCGCGTTCACCCACAGCCCCCTCGCCGACGCCTACGTCGCCACCTCCACCGGCACCACCTTCACCGGCACCACCATCAAATGGCACGACTGGTTCGCCCTCACCGGCGAAACACCCCTCACCGGCGACGCCAACGGCGACGGCCGCGACGACGCCATCGTCTTCACCCACAGCCCCCTCGCCGACGTCCACGTCGCCCTCTCCACCGGCACCACCTTCGCCCCCAGCACCACATGGCACGACTGGTTCGCCCCCGGCACCGAAATACCCGCCATCGGCGACGTCAACGGCGACGGCAAAGACGACATCATCACCTTCACCCACGACACCAACGCCGACGTCTACGTCGCCCTCTCCACCGGCACATCCTTCACCGGCACCGCCGTCAAATGGCACGACTACTTCTCCATCGGCGGAGAATTCCCCGCCATCGGCGACGTCAACGGCGACGGACTCGACGACATCATCACCTTCACCCAAGGCCCCGCCACCGCCTCCGACGTCATCGTCGCCCTCTCCAACGGCACATCCTTCGGACCACCACAAAAATGGCACGACCTCTTCGCCGTCGGCGGCGAACAACCCCGCGTCGGCGACATCAACGGCGACGGCAAAGACGACATC
>NZ_JBNCKU010000056.1:0-591 GCF_049841715.1 Micromonospora sp. DT41
GGCTGGTCCGGTTGGTCGCCGAGCGTGGTGGTGACGCGATTGCCGACGGTCGGCCGGGACGGCAGTGGTCTCTCGACCTCGCTGATCGGGTGTTGCTGGTAGCCGCGTACTGGCGCACGAACCTGACGATGCGCCAGATCGGCCCGCTGTTCGGGGTGTCGCACTCCGCCGCGCATCGGGTCATCGACACCGTCGGCCCCCTGCTCGCTCTGGCACCGGTGCGCCGGCGTCGGGTCGACCAGGTCACCATCGTCGACGGCACCCTCATCCCGACCCGCGATCACCGCTTGGCCGCCCCGAGCAAGAACTACCGCTACAGCACGAACCTGCAGGTAGCCATCGACGCCCACACCCGCCTCGTCGTGGCCCTCGGCGATCCGCAACCCGGCAACCGCAACGACACCATCGTCTACCGGACCAGCGGCATCGACCAGAAGCTGGCCGGACGGCCCGTCATGGCCGACGGCGCCTACCGCGGCAACCCTGAGGTGATCATCCCGTACCGCAAACCCGGCGACGGCAGCGACTTACCCCCGTGGAAGGCGGACCTGAACAAACAGCACCGCACCGTCCGAGCACAGGTCGAGCACG
>NZ_JBNCKU010000057.1:0-590 GCF_049841715.1 Micromonospora sp. DT41
CCCGATCCTCACGGTCAGCACGGTCACCGGCACCGCTCTCAGCACCGACGAGCTGCGTCGCCGCCATCCGGCCGCCGTCGCCGAGGCCATGGAGGGGTACGGCGTGGCGGTCGCCGCAGCGCAGGCCGGGCTGCCGTTCGCCGAGCTGCGCACCATCTCCAACCCGGTCGGCCCTCGTGACCGCGACGCCTGGCGCCTGCACGAGGCCCTCGCCGCGTTGACCGCAGCGGCCCCAGCGCTGCACTGACTACGGCCGAGGGGAACGGACTTCGAGCGTGAGCGCCGACGGCCGACCCGATCCTCACGGTCAGCACGGTCACCGGCACCGCTCTCAGCACCGACGAGCTGCGTCGCCGCCATCCGGCCGCCGTCGCCGAGGCCATGGAGGGGTACGGCGTGGCGGTCGCCGCAGCGCAGGCCGGGCTGCCGTTCGCCGAGCTGCGCACCATCTCCAACCCGGTCGGCCCTCGTGACCGCAACGCCTGGCGCCTGCACGAGGCCCTCGCCGCGTTGACCGCAGCGGCCCCAGCGCTGCACTGACTACGGCCGAGGGGAACGGACTTCGAGCGTGAGCGCCGACGGCCGACCCG
>NZ_JBNCKU010000058.1:0-549 GCF_049841715.1 Micromonospora sp. DT41
TGGTGGGGATCTCTGTAGCCCGGCGAAAGGCTATGTGGCCAGGGGCGGGGTCGAACCGCCGACCTTCCGATTTTCAGGCACGTGCATTTCCGCAGGTCAGAACGTCGCAGGGGGCCGCCGTGTGATCGTCGTGCGACTAGCTCCGCATCGTGATGTGCCGGGGCAGCCGTGCGACATCACCGTGTGCAGCGAGTTCCGACAGCGCCTTGGCGATCTCGCGGTCACGCCCGTCGACGGCGTGCAGGTACCGGCGAGCGGCAGCCATGGACGAGTGCCCGAGTCGCTTCATCAGGTCGGCCAGGGTCGCGCCGGTCTGCGCGGCGAGAGTCTGCCCGGTGTGCCGTAGGTCGTGGAAGGTCAGGTCATCGAGGCCCACTTGCTTCCGCGCCCGAACGAACGCCTGATACAGCGTGTTGCCGCGCAGCGGTGATCCGTCGCGACTCACGAACAGCCGATCGGAGCCGGCGTACTCATCAAGGCGGCCCGCAAGCGGGCCGCGCCGGCCCGGCCCCGGCCTGCTGGCGACCTCCGGCCGGCATCGGCCGGGCC
>NZ_JBNCKU010000059.1:0-351 GCF_049841715.1 Micromonospora sp. DT41
GAGTCGTGGTCGTTGCGCTCACCCAGGTGACCCAGGTTCTCCAACTTCGACTCCTGCAAGCTCGTGCCGATCGAGATGACCGCGGCCCGCTCGGGCATGCCGGCCTTCTTCGTCGCGGCGATGATCGCCTTGACGTTTGCGGTCTGCTCGTCGTTGAGGGCGATGCGCGACTGCGCGCCCTGCGTGCCGTGCGGGATCAGCTTCGCGGTATCAGGCTTGTCGGCCTGCACCACCGCGACCGGCTTCGCATCCACCGGCGCGGCAGTGGCCTGGCCGGCGATGGGGCCGGCGAAGATGCCACCGGCGAAGGCGAGACCGGCAACGGACAGCATGCTCTTACGGATGATCGTG
>NZ_JBNCKU010000060.1:0-294 GCF_049841715.1 Micromonospora sp. DT41
GCGCCGTCGGGCCGGATCCACGGGCGCCGGCCTGTGTCGAAGACCTCCGGTAAGCCCTGGACGCATTCGGCGGCGTGTAAGCAGCGCCTGCCCTCGAAGGTCACGGTGATCGACCTTCCGTCGTAGGACTTCCTCTCGGTCCCGCTGCTCATACCGACCTCCGTCGCTGCCGTGCCCAACTGTTCAGTCACTGACTCTGCTGCGGGACTGGTACACCAGATCCTCGTACTCGGGATGCCGGGCGATCCATCCCGCGAAGAACGGGCAGGTGGCCAGGACGCGCAGGTTCGCGGC
>NZ_JBNCKU010000061.1:0-290 GCF_049841715.1 Micromonospora sp. DT41
GCCGCATCGGCGTTTTCCGTTGCCGGCGGTGCGGCGTCTGACCGGCGCCGACGCGCACCCCATCGACGTCGTCTTCGACTACACCGAGTTCCGTCGCGCCAACACCGACAGCGAGGAGCAGGTCGGCTTCGAGGCCGTTGCCGGTGAAGGTGGCACCGAGTTCGCCCTCCAGGTCACCGCGGCCAGCGGCTTCCTCGACCTCGTCGCCGATGCGCGGGTGTTTGGGTCGGCGGGTTTGGTGCGGTTGGCGGGGATGTTCCGGGTGGTGTTGGAGTCGATGGTTGCGGATC
>NZ_JBNCKU010000062.1:0-287 GCF_049841715.1 Micromonospora sp. DT41
TACGTGGCAGGCACTTCGCCATATCTACCGACCCGCTGGACATCCAAGATCACGGCTGCCGTGAAAGGCCGAGGCTAAGACGATCCGTCATCACACGGGCCTGCTGGCTGCCCGCAGCGGGAGGTGGCGCTGTGGTGGGCGCATAGTGGGCACATGGCCGACGGACGTGCCGTCGGTGGGAGATGCGGCAGCTCAAGGGCCACGACGTGTCTAAGGGACGTCTCGTAACTTGGTGGTCGGTCCATGGTGGATCATCTTGGGGTGCAGGTGATCTCGGCGGCTCGCCA
>NZ_JBNCKU010000063.1:0-260 GCF_049841715.1 Micromonospora sp. DT41
GCCGATCGTCTGGCCGAAGTGGTACGGCGCTGCCCCTCGGGTGCGCTGCAATACGAACTTGTCGACGGCGGGGCGGAAATCCCGGATGAACCCTCGCGGATCACCCGCAACTCCACCGGACAGCTGGTCGTCCGGGGCAAGTTGAGCGTGGACACACCGGAAGGCCCACGCGCCGAGACGAGAACCGTCCTGTGTGGGTGCGGGCAGAGCGGTCTGCAGCCGTACTGCGACCACGCGGGGCCCTGCGGTCAGACGCCACG
>NZ_JBNCKU010000064.1:0-236 GCF_049841715.1 Micromonospora sp. DT41
GCCAGGCTGGCGTACCAGACCAGCGACTCCGGTGCCCGACTGGTGTTGACGACCACCGACCTGACCCCACTCGCACCCCAGGACACGCCGCTCTGGGAGCTGGACCAACCGGAGCCACCTGCGGTCCCCGACGCAGCGGACCTACCCGATGTGGAGGTTCGCCCGCAGGATCCGGCGTACCTGCTCTACACCTCCGGCTCGACCGGCACACCCAAGGGCATCCTGGTCCCCCACCG
>NZ_JBNCKU010000065.1:0-232 GCF_049841715.1 Micromonospora sp. DT41
GACGGCCCCCGATCAGCATCTCTGCTGGTCAGGGGCCGTGTCTGCACCTGGTGGCGGGTAGAGGATTCGAACCTCTGAAGCTTTCGCGACGGATTTACAGGGCGTCACAGCACTAAAGGATGTCTCGTAACTCGGTGAAGGCGTTGCCTGGCAACGGTGCTGGTGTCACCCCGCGAGGATGATGTTGTGGAGGTGGGCGATGCCGGAAGCGGTGTCGGTCAATGTGCTGGCG
>NZ_JBNCKU010000066.1:0-212 GCF_049841715.1 Micromonospora sp. DT41
GTGGGGAGTCGGTCGGCGAGGTGCCGGCGAAGGTGGTTCAGGTCGGGGTGCCCGGTGAGGTAGGCGACGAGTTGGGTCTCGTTGTGTAGCTGGACGATGCATTGGCGTACGTCGGGGTGTTGGGCGATGGTGTGCTCGATTTCGCCGAGTTCGACGCGTTGGCCGCGGAGTTGGACTTGTCGGTCGCGGCGTCCGAGGTATTCGAGGGTGCC
>NZ_JBNCKU010000067.1:0-200 GCF_049841715.1 Micromonospora sp. DT41
GAGTCGGCGATGGTGACGGTGGTGCCGTTGTCGCGGTAGCCGACGACGCTGATGTAGTGCCCGCCTTCGAAGGAGTGCACGCCACCGTTGGTGTCGGTGGTGGTGCCGGCGATGTTGGCGACGACGGCGCGGCCGTCGTCGACGGTCTTGACGATGTCGTGGCGGAGCTTGTCGGTCTGCTTGTCGTCGGCGGCGGGGGT